>NZ_JBWSOR010000001.1:0-608305 GCF_056629435.1 Nocardia sp. TBRC8007
ATCGCTCTCCGACGCGAACTGCCCGCAGTCGAATTGACAGAGGTACCCTCGTTCTGTCGAACAAAAGTGAATGAAAACTATGCAATCTGCTGAAGAAAGTGCAGGTCAAGAAGTGTGCTCCCCGCGTATGCGGGGATGAGCCCCGGATCATGGCTTACGCCGCGGCCCTTCGGACGTGCTCCCCGCGTATGCGGGGATGAGCCCGTGACCACACCGACGAGGTCGTCGGCTGGCAAGTGCTCCCCGCGTATGCGGGGATGAGCCCCCGCGGGCCAGCCGCTCCGCCTCGGCCAAATGGTGCTCCCCGCGTATGCGGGGATGAGCCCCTTGCGGCGGGCGGTCACGGCGCTATCCAGGGGTGCTCCCCGCGTATGCGGGGATGAGCCCCATCGGTGTTGTTCGCGCCTCGTGCGCGCCGCGTGCTCCCCGCGTATGCGGGGATGAGCCCCGCTGACTCGCGAATTGGTCTTGCAGGGCTTGGTGCTCCCCGCGTATGCGGGGATGAGCCCCGGCCTCCAGTACTCGGCGCAATAAACCCGACGTGCTCCCCGCGTATGCGGGGATGAGCCCGCGACGTTTTCCAATATCACCGAACAGCACAAGTGCTCCCCGCGTATGCGGGGATGAGCCCACATTGTCGTTGGGTCGGTTGCCGTGGTCGGTGTGCTCCCCGCGTATGCGGGGATGAGCCCACGATGATTTGTGCTTGGTCGGGGCCTCCGAAGTGCTCCCCGCGTATGCGGGGATGAGCCCCCTTCACAAGGGACTGGGGCTACGAGTTCGAAGTGCTCCCCGCGTATGCGGGGATGAGCCCCAGCCCGGCTGGCTGTATTCGGGTGGGAACGTGTGCTCCCCGCGTATGCGGGGATGAGCCCATGTTCCACCGCACCAAGCTCAGTCAGCAGGCGTGCTCCCCGCGTATGCGGGGATGAGCCCTTCAGCCGGCCCCACGGCCGGCCTCCATATCCGTGCTCCCCGCGTATGCGGGGATGAGCCCGATCAGCGCCGACACCGACGCAGTACGCCAATGTGCTCCCCGCGTATGCGGGGATGAGCCCGCGCGCGTCGATCCGGTGATCGGTGATGAGCAGTGCTCCCCGCGTATGCGGGGATGAGCCGGACGTGGGCCGCGCCCAACGCCTGGGTTGGTCGTGCTCCCCGCGTATGCGGGGATGAGCCCGCCGCAGCAGGCGCGGCCGAGGTAGCCGACAAGTGCTCCCCGCGTATGCGGGGATGAGCCCCATCCGGAAAGTCCGGACGGTCCACCACTATCGTGCTCCCCGCGTATGCGGGGATGAGCCCTCGGTTGCACCCATGCGGTCACATATTCGTGCGTGCTCCCCGCGTATGCGGGGATGAGCCCCGGCCGTGATCGTGGCGGAGCCGGCGAACGGGGTGCTCCCCGCGTATGCGGGGATGAGCCCGGTGTCCTGGTCTCGTACTGAAACGCCCTCATGTGCTCCCCGCGTATGCGGGGATGAGCCCGGTTCGCTCTACGGCTGCAAGGCCACCGAGCAGTGCTCCCCGCGTATGCGGGGATGAGCCCTGCTTGAGCAACCGCTTCACCGCTGCGAGCTTGTGCTCCCCGCGTATGCGGGGATGAGCCCGTGTCCATCCCGACCTATCTGCGGTACGCCGAGTGCTCCCCGCGTATGCGGGGATGAGCCCCACTGCTCGGCTACATCGACTTCGGCCAGGACGTGCTCCCCGCGTATGCGGGGATGAGCCCCGGCACGCGCCCACGGCAGGTTGCGACGCAGCGTGCTCCCCGCGTATGCGGGGATGAGCCCTGCACCTCGGGCGGCAAGAACGGGTTGCTGTAGTGCTCCCCGCGTATGCGGGGATGAGCCCAGGTACTCGATGACGGTGACGCTGCCGAGTGCGTGCTCCCCGCGTATGCGGGGATGAGCCGCTTTTGCTTCGCGTTTGGTTCGCGTTCGGCGGGTGCTTCCCGCGTATGCGGGGATGAGCCCTCGGTTGCACCCATGCGGTCACATATTCGTGCGTGCTCCCCGCGTATGCGGGGATGAGCCCGGCAGCCAGGACACGGCACCGGTGACCGGGCTGTGCTCCCCGCGTATGCGGGGATGAGCCCTGTCATAGTCCTCGGGCAGCGGATTCCACACGGTGCTCCCCGCGTATGCGGGGATGAGCCCCGCACCAAAAGCTGATCTGGAGGCCGCCCCTTGTGCTCCCCGCGTATGCGGGGATGAGCCCGGCACCGCGAGCGTCACCCTCCACTGCAAAGTGTGCTCCCCGCGTATGCGGGGATGAGCCCTCGGTGACGATGCCGAGCAGCTCGAGCACGGAGTGCTCCCCGCGTATGCGGGGATGAGCCCCGGGGTTGCCGTTATCTCGTTCCTGACCGGATGTGCTCCCCGCGTATGCGGGGATGAGCCCGCCGAAGCCTGCACCGCCTGAGCGGCCAAATGGTGCTCCCCGCGTATGCGGGGATGAGCCCCCGCAGGTCCCGGGGTAGCAGAGGGGTGTCTCGTGCTCCCCGCGTATGCGGGGATGAGCCCGGCGCCCTCTTCAAGCCGGAAGAGATCAAGTCGTGCTCCCCGCGTATGCGGGGATGAGCCCGCAGCCGAGAAGAGGCCAGAAATCAGGGAGTTGTGCTCCCCGCGTATGCGGGGATGAGCCCTGGCCTGCAACTTCGACCGTGGATGCAGCGTCGTGCTCCCCGCGTATACGGGGATAAGCCCCGATCGCCGGGATCGTGTACAGGCTGATTGAGTTTGTCTTCGTTGGACTTTGGTTGAACTTTGGAGAGGCCGCCTATATCCAGCACCCCCAGCATTCGCTGATGGTGCTGGCGCACTGTCGTACCGGACGCAAGCACGCGAGCTCGGACAGCTGTCCCGGATGGTTGTTGGGGCGGGTTTCGTGTGGTCAGCAGGAGACTATGCCGCTGAGGCTTTCTCTTCGTGCTGATCGGAGGTTCTGTGAGTGCCTCATGGGAGAGTCCGGCCTGGCAGGGTTAGCAGGGGATGAATAGTGGTCATATCCCCTGCTCCCCCTTGCCCCGCAAGCGCGGGGAGAAGAAGTGAGCCGGTTCTTCAGCTACCGGATCGAGCTGGGCTCATCCCCGCAGTTGCGGGGAGGTGTTCTCGTGAGCGAGACTACGGGGTAGGGCTCGGCAGCAAGTAACTTGGGCGTTTGTCGGGTTCGGTGATCAGTCGTTTGCGAGTCGATGGTGTGGACTTGGGAAACAATCTGTTGTACCTGGCGGCGCCAGGTACCGCCGCGCTGCCAGCACCAGGCGACGGTATCGGCGATCCAGAGCAGGGGATCTTCTCGTCCCCGGAGGTGCCGGTATTCGATGCCGGTTCCCGAGAGTGCGCACTCCAACAGTTCGCGGTCGAAGGCCACGACCGAGTCATCCCGTTCTATGTAGATTACCCGTGCTCTCAGCGCGATCGCGCGTTCGGCGAGCTGAAGTAGACAATGCGCCCGAGCGTCGAGGTCTGATCTGGAGCTGGACTCGAAGATCTCGCATGTCATACCGAGGCGGAGGAGGGTGCTGACGATTTTTCGCTGGCGCCTCGGCCTCTCCTTGCTCATATGCACACGGGGCTGCCCCCTTATCAGTAGGGCTCGGAGAGCGCGTCTGACCGCAGATTGCCGTTGGGGCGCGATGATGGCTGCGACCAGGAGGAAAGAACGGCTCTTGCTCTCATCGACGTAGATACTGGGTTGCAATCGAACTCCCTTAATGTGGATCTAAGCTATTGGATTGAGCTGTTCAGAGAATAGCCTGCGGAAGTGTGCAGCACCAGCATGCTGATCGCGAAGATGTTGAGCTGCAAGAGGATTGAAAGTAAACCGGTCGGTATGTAAACAGGTTGGTCCTGCGAGTCGTGCAGTTTGGGCGCGGCGAAAGTCGCTCAGTTCGGATATGGGAGTGCCATTGCGGATCGCGCAGCGCTGCACGGGCGAAGACGTGCTACGTCGCGGTGCGATTGTCTCCGCCACATGCCGAGCGGCACCGCGAGCTGTGAAAATGGTTGAACTGGAGCAAAGATGGGTCAAGATTGCTATCTTGCGGTGCGTAGGCAGTTCGGTGCCGAAGTCGGGACGCGAAGTTGTCGGTAGTGGGGTTTATCGTCCAGTGCGTCGAGGAGCTGATCTTGTGGGGGTGGCGATGCTGAGCTCGGCGACATTGTCCGCATGGGCAAAGAGTGATCGTGATGGCGGAAGCTTGTCCCTGGTGAGGCACTTGGCCGATTCCGCTGAGGTTGCGAAGCTGGTGTGGGATCACTGGCTACCACGGCATACGCGGGAGGTGATCTCCCGTGGGCTTCCTGAGGGTGAGCGGGATGGGCGGTTGTTGCTGTGTTGGCTGGCCACTGTGCACGATATCGGGAAGCTGACGCCGGCTTTCGCGTGTCAGGTGCGGGAGTTGGCCGATGCCATGCACGCGCGAGGCCTACCTATGCCGAGCGCTGTGGGAAATCGAAAGGTGCTGCCTCACGGCCTTGCCGGTCAGCTTGCTGTTATCGAATTTCTCGTTGCACTGGGTTGGGAACGTGGGATCGCCGCTACGTATGCGGTGGTGGTTGGTAGTCATCATGGTGTGCCGCCCACTGTGCGGGAAGCGCGCAATGCCCGGTCTCAGAAAGACCTGTTCGGGTCGGGGCAGTGGGATAGGTCGCGCGAGGAGTTGCTGACCTTCGTGACCGAGCGGACCGGTGCGGCGGCTCGATTGGGCGATTGGCAGGCCGTGTCGTTGTCGCTGACACAGCAGAGTTTGTTGACGGCCGCGGTGATTGTGACGGATTGGATCGCGAGCAACCAGGATCTGTTTCCGCTCGATGAGGCACGAGTATCGAGCATCGCGGCGCCCGCCGCATGGAAGTTGCTGGGGTTACCGAGTCCGTGGCAGCCGTCCGGAGCGGTTACTTCGGATGATTCGGCCCGTGGGGATTTCGTGCGTCGGCGATTCGGCTGGCCGGCGTCGGTGGTGGTGCGTCCATTGCAGCTGGAATGTGTGCGGGTTGCCACGGCGATGCCCGAGCCAGGGTTGATGGTAGTGGAGGCACCGATGGGGGAGGGGAAGACCGAGGCGGCGTTGGCTGCGGCGGAGGTGTTGGCGCAGCGGTTCGGCTTCGGTGGGGTTTTCGTCGCGTTGCCGACAATGGCCACATCAGATGCGATGTTCACGCGGGTACGCCAGTGGGTGGAGAATCTACCGGATACGCCATCGTCGATGTTCCTCGCTCATGGGCGTGCGGCATTGAATCCTGAGTTCGCCGCGTTACGCCGGAGAGGTTTCGATTCGATCGGCACCGATTGCGCTGACAGTGGCGTGACCGCGCATGCGTGGTATGTCGGGAAGAAAGGCCCATTGGCGAACGTCGTCGTCGGAACTATCGACCAGGTACTGCGGTTGGCGTTGAAGTCGCGGCATGTGATGCTACGACATTTGGCGATGGCGAACAAGGTCGTGGTGATCGATGAAGTGCACGCCGCGGACAGTTATATGTCCACCTATTTGTGCCGCAGTCTGGAGTGGCTCGCCGCTTACGGTGTTCCTGTCGTGCTGCTGTCCGCGACCTTGCCGCCCGCGCAGCGGGAATCGTTGCTCCGGGCTTACCGTCGCGGGCGCGGGGACAGTGCCGACACGGTAAGTGTGGTTGGTGGCGGCTATCCGCGCATCACCCTGTGGCCCAGCTCGGAACTCGGTAATTCGGTGGCGGCGTCGGGCCGGGTGATCGAAGGAATCGAGATCGAACGGATCGGTGACGATCCTGGCCAGTTGGCCGATATGATCGCGCGGACAACGGCTCTGGACGGAGGGGTGGTGGGGGTGGTGTGCAATACCGTCGCCCGTGCGCAGGATACTTTCACAGCTTTGTCGCGCGCTGGGTTCGCCGATGACGAGTTGTTGCTCGTGCACTCACGTTTTGTCGCGACCCATCGGTCCGACCTGGAGTCACGGTTGCGGTCCGCACTGGGGCCGCCGGGGAAAAGCTTGCGGCCGGGTCGGTTCGTTGTGGTGGGTACCCAAGTGATCGAACAGTCGCTGGATATCGATGTCGACTTGCTGGTGACCGATCTGGCGCCGATGGATCTGCTGCTCCAGCGGATCGGGCGTCTGCACCGGCACCGAAGAAAGCAGCGCCCGATGTGGGTTGCCGCACCGCGATGCTTGATCCGGGGGGCTGATTGGGACGCTGTACCGCCGCAACCGGTACCCGGATCGCAGGCGGTCTACGGTCGTGCCCGTCTCCTTCGATCGGCCGCGGTATTCGAAGCAGGCAAGGTGTCAGCGGTGACTGTGCCCGATGATGTGCCGAGGCTGGTCGCCGAAGCCTACGACGATGACCTCACGGTGCCCGAAGCGTGGACGGCCGTGGTTGCCACTGCTGACGACGACTGGCAAGCGCACGTCGCTGACCAGCGGCGACGGGCGCAGTGGTACCTGTTGACGGCCCCGGACAGCGAGAACCAGACCCTGCACGGGTGGCTGGCGGCAGGGATTCCTGGGGACGCGGACGGTGCCGGTGGGCAGGCGCAGGTGCGGGATGCGGAGGACACCATCGAAGCGATTGTCGTCCAACGCTGTGGTGACGATGTACGTGTTCTTTCCAACGTGCCCGAGATCGGAGGGAGGACTGTGCCGACCGAGACCGAGCCACCGCAGGGACTGGCTAAACGAGTGGCCGCCTGCACGATCCGCCTGCCCGCGTCTCTGACGCGGTATGGCCGCAGGGAGAAGGTGATTCGTGCACTCGAAGACACCTGGTACCCGGGCTGGCAGCACACGCACTGGCTAGCCGGGGAACTGGTGCTGGAACTGAACGAGGACCGTCGTGCGAGTGTGGCTGGGCACGACCTTGAATACGACTCCCGATTGGGATTACTGGTGACATCGACCCAGGACGCGCAATGACCACAATCGCACCCGCTTTCGATCTTCTCGACGAGCCGTGGATCACGGCCATCGACCATTCCGGTGTCGCGCGGGAAATATCTTTGCGCGAGGTGTTCGCTCACGCGGACAGGTTCGCGGCGCTGGGTGGTGAGGTACCGACCCAGGAGTTCGCTATCGTAAGACTGTTGTTGGCGATTTTGCATCGCAGTATCCGGCATCGGCCTGGAACCGCGGTTGATATCTGGTCGCAGTTGTGGAACCAATGGCCGGGCAAGGACATCGACGATTATCTGGTCGAGCAGCGCGACCGCTTCCAACTTTTCCACCCCGCGGCACCGTTCTTCCAGGTTCCCGGTCTGCGTTCGGGAAAGGACGCGGTGAGCTCGCTGGACAAGCTCATCGCCGATGTCCCCAACGGTGCGAAATATTTCACCACCCGCGCCGCGGGCTCGATCGAGCGGATCAGTTTTGCCGAGGCGGCCCGGTGGCTGGTACATGCGCATGCTTTCGACCCGTCCGGGATCAAGACCGGCGCTGAGGGCGACATGCGTGTGAAAGGCGGTAGGGGGTACCCGATCGGCGTCGCCTGGGCCGGTGCCCTGGGCGGGGTGTATCTGGAAGGCGCGAATCTGCGTGAGACGCTGCTGCTCAACCTCGTTCTCGCCGACCCCAACGGTACTCGCTTCAATAGTGGGGACCTACCCGCGTGGGAACGGGGTCCGGACGGGCCGGGTGTCCGCGCAGGCAATGGCCCCAGCGGACCGGTCGATCTGTGCACGTGGCAGAGCAGGCGCGTGCGCCTGATCGCTTCGGACGATGCGGTGACCGGTGTTGTGCTGTGCAACGGGGATGCGCTCGAACCATTCAACAAGCATCTGCTCGAGCCGATGACCGGTTGGCGCTACAGCGAGATCCAATCGAAGAAGATGGGAGAGCCGCGGCATTACCCGTTGCTGCACGATCCGGAGAAGTCATTGTGGCGTGGATTACGCTCCTTGCTCAGTGATGTCGCCAATTCCGCGCCGCCGGCCGGGCGTGCCATCGCACCCGGCGTAGTCGAATGGGTAGGCACGCTCCTCGACCGTGAGGTGTTGCCGGATCGTCATCCGATCCGATTGCACGCGGTCGGAATGCACTACATCAATAATCAGTCGATCGTCGGCGACGTCGTCGATGACGCCATCGGTTTCTCCGCGGCGTTGCTGGCAACGGATCCCAGCCTGCGGATCTGTGCGGTCAACGCTGTCCAGATCGCCGAGAATGCCGTTGATGCGTTGGGCACTTTGGCCGCCGATCTCACCTTGGCTTCCGGTGGCGAACCCGATGGTGCGTGCGGGCGAGCACGCGAAGCGGGTTTCTTCGCACTCGAAGCGCCCTACCGGAATTGGTTGCGTGGTCTCGACCCGCTAGCTGACGACTACGACGGATCGGCCTGCCAATGGGAACAGAGTGTGTACGCGATCATCCGCCGCCTCGGCGACGAATTGATCTCCTCGGCCGGGCAGCAGGCTTGGATCGGTCGTTCGGTCCGGGAGCGCTGGATGGATTCCAGTCGCGCCGACATGTGTTTCCGCAAGCGGTTGCGGGCTCTGCTGCCATCGGTTTTCACTGAGCACATTCGCATTCGGGAAGGGGAAGTAACGGATGGCGAACGCACCGACTTTGCGTGGTGAACGAGAAACCGCGCTCGCCGACTATGTAGACGAAAAGGTCGCGAAATTACAGGATCGGTATCGGCGCCGTGATAGTGAAGCATTGGCGGCGATGGCAAAACTGCGCCGCGGTGTCGGTGGCACGCCAGGAGCAGATCCCGCGCTATGGGAGATGACTCTGGCCGGTATGCCCGAAATCATCACCGCGCGGGAGGTCATGTCCCGCGATGAACGCGACGGTATGGCCACGGTGTGGGAGCGCGCGGCCTACGACGCGATCACCCTGCATGCTCTGCATCAACAATCTCGCAGTGACCGTACGCACCGCCGCGGACCCACGATCGGCACGGCTACAGCCACGCTCGGAGTGCGGGCAGGCGCCCCAGACGCCGTGCGCGCCAGATTCCACGCCCTCGGCACCGCACTCGACCATGATGCCCGACTGACTCACCTGCGCGGCCTGATCTCGCAACTACGCGGCTACGACATTCCTCTCGATTACGCCCGGCTCGCGGTGGACCTCTACCGGCTCGACGACGGCACCTACGCCGACTGGGTGTTGCTGGGATGGGGGCGCGACTACCACCGCAAACCTGTCACCACCCCGAACACCGACAACGACGCACCCGAATCAGGAGACCAGCAGTGAGCAGAATGTTCATCGACGTCCACGTCCTGCAGACAGTGCCGCCGAGCAATATCAACCGAGACGACACGGGCAGCCCCAAAACCGCCGTCTATGGCGGTGTGCGCCGAGCGCGAGTGTCCAGCCAGGCATGGAAACGCGCGACCCGCACAGCATTTCGCGATCTCGTCGACCCGGCAAGCTTGGGTGTGCGTACCAAACGCGTCGTCGAACTCCTCGCCGAACGGATCGAAAGCGCCATCCCGGATGTTGATGCCCGGTTCGTGGCAGCCGCTCAGGTGATAAAAAGCGCCGGCATTGTTCTGGAGAAGCCGAAAAAACGCAAAGAGGCCGCTGACAAAACGGATGCGGATAAAAAGGGCGCCGGCAAAAATGATGCTGGGAAGAAGGTCACCGACGACGCCGAACAATCCAAGTACCTGCTGTTTTTGAGCGCCACCCAGATCGACCGGCTCGCGCAGCTTGCCATCGCCGCAGCCGGCGGCGCCGCAATCGACAAAAGTGCCGCCAAAGCCGCCGCGAACGGCACCGACAGTATCGATGTGGCGCTGTTCGGGCGGATGATCGCCGATTCGGCCGATCTCAATGTCGATGCCGCCGCGCAAGTCGCTCACGCTATCAGCGTCCACGCGGTAAACAATGAATTCGACTACTACACTGCCGTCGACGACCGCGCCCCCGAGGACAACGCAGGCGCGGGAATGATCGGTGTCGTTGAATTCAACTCCTCCACCCTCTATCGCTACGCCACCGTGAACGTCGCCATGCTCGAAAAGAATCTCGGTGATCGGGCCGCTACCGTGCACGCCATCGAGACTTTCTTGAAAGCGTTCGTGTGTAGCATGCCCAGCGGTAAACAGAACACCTTCGCCAACCGCACCCTGCCCGACGCCGTCGTGTTCAGCGTGCGCACCGACCAGCCGGTCAACTTAGTCACCGCGTTCGAGGAACCGGTCGAAGCTTTCGGCGCCGCGCGCTCTAGCGCCGCTGCCAAAGCACTCGCCACCCGATACTCCGCGATAGAGTCCGCGTTCGGCGCGGGTGACACAACAAATTTCGTGGTCATCACTGGCGACGGCGCCGACGCACTCGGCGAGATCGCCGCACCGGTCTCATTCGCCGCAGCCGTCGACGGCGTGACCGAGCGGGTGCGAGCGGCCCTGGGTGTCTCATCGTGACCGTATTGTTGATGAGGCTGGCTGCTCCTTTGCAGTCGTGGGGGGTGGCCAGCCGGTTCGCGCGCCGGGAAACACAGCAGTACCCGTCCAAAAGCGGAATTCTCGGCCTGATCGCCGCCGCACAAGGACGCCGCAGGACCGATCCCATCGAGCAAGCATTGCAGGGCCTGGCATTCGGAGTACGTATCGACCAGCCGGGGCGGCTCGTCCGCGACTTCCAAGTCGCTCTCAGTGTCGACAAGAAGCAGCAGTTCCCGTTGTCGCAACGTTACTACCTCGCTGACGCGGTCTTCCTCGCCGTCGTTCAAGGAGAACACCAACTCATCCAAGGCATCCGCGAAGCCCTGCGCCGTCCGCAGTTCCCGCTGTATCTGGGACGTCGTTCCTGTCCGGTCACCGAACCGCTTGTCTTGGATGAACCAACAGAGCAACCCCTCGGCAAAGCGCTGCACGACACCGATTGGCAAGCCGCGCGCTGGTATCGACGCTCCCAGCACACACGAGTGCGCCTGCCGATCTATCGCGATTTCTTGGATGGCGATCCGGAAGGGCAACTTCGTGAACGGGTCCGCGATATGCCGCTGAGCTTCGATCCCGTTCGCCGCGAATACGGATGGCGGACTGTAGTAGAGGACTTCACCACAGTGACCAACCCGGATGGCCGCAACGGCCACCAACCATTAGCGGCATTGGGAGGGGAATGATGTTCCTGTCACGTGTGCCGCTCAACCCGGCGCGAGCGGGCACCAGAAAATTCCTGTCTTCTCCCCAGAGTAGCCACGCTGCCGTCATGGCAGCCTTCCCACCCGAACACTCTGCGGGATCGAACAACGGATCCGGACGAGTGCTGTGGCGCATCGACCGCCGCGACAACAACATTGACCTGTATGTAGTCAGCCCACACGAACCCGACTTCACTCATATCGTGGAACAAGCCGGATGGCCGACTATCACCGCATGGGCCACCCGCAAATACGCCCCGTTACTCGACGGCCTCACCGAAGAACAGCAGTGGCACTTCCGGTTGACCGCCAACCCCATCCGCGCGGCTATGAACCGGACCAGCGACGGACCTCTTACCCGCGGCAAACCGACCGGGCTCACCGCAGCTGATCAAATGTCATGGCTACAAACGAAAGCAGGCCACAACGGCTTCCGGCTCGGTATCTGTCGAAGTCCGCAGGGCAACATCCCTGATGCCACGATCACGCAACGATCCGCCTTGCGTTTCCGGCGCGGCCCCGCGACCGTCACACTGTCGACGGCCACCTACGAAGGAATCCTCGTAGTCACCGATCCACACACATTGCGTGCTGCACTGATCAACGGTATCGGACGAGCGAAAGGATACGGTTGCGGCCTGATGACCCTAGCCCCGATCACATGACCGACCAGCCCGCAAGCCGCCCGATCCGCATTGGTGAGTTGGTCCGCGCCCGTGACAGGCTCTCGTTCATCTACCTCGAACGCGCCACCGTGCACCGCGATGGCAACGCTGTCACTGCCACCGACGAACGTGGCGTCGTCCACATTCCCGCGGCCACGATCGGAGCGCTACTGCTCGGCCCAGGAACCCGGGTCACGCATCAGGCGATGCTGCTGCTGGCCGAGAGCGGATCGACAGCGGTATGGGTCGGCGAACGCGGAGTGCGCTACTACGCGCACGGCCGTAGCCTGGCCAGAAGCTCTCGTCTGCTCGAAGCGCAAGCCGTCGCCGTCACCAACCAGACCTCCAGGCTGCGCGTCGCGCGAGCGATGTACGAAATGCGTTTCCCAGGTGAGGATGTCGCCGGGTTGACGATGCAGCAACTCCGTGGACGCGAAGGCGCCCGTATCCGTCGCCTCTACCGGCTCCACGCCGAACGCACTGGCGTGACATGGAACCGACGCCACTACGACCCCAGCGACTTCGATGCAGGCGACGCGGTCAACCAAGCCCTCTCCTCGGCCACCACCTGCCTGTACGGAATCGTCCATGCGGTAGTCGTTGCGCTCGGCTGCGCACCTGGACTCGGATTCATCCATACCGGACACGAACGATCTTTTGTATTCGACCTCGCCGATCTCTACAAAGCCGAATTCGCCATTCCCGCAGCATTCGACGCCGCCGCTGAAGGCGGTGACGACGTTCCTGCGGCGACTCGTCGGGCAGTCCGAGACGCAGTCCACTCTGGCCGTTTGCTCGAACGCTGCTGCACAGACATCTACGCACTCTTGCTGCCCGACGAACCGGAAGGCGCTGCGGAATGGGACACGGACATCGTGGAGTTGTGGGATCGCAAAGGCACTGTAGCCGGGGGTATCTCCTATAGCGATGAGGAAGTGCCGTGGTAGTTCTCGTACTCAGCGCTTGTCCCGCAGGCCTCCGCGGCCACCTCACCCGCTGGTTCCTCGAAATCAGCCCCGGAGTATTCGTAGGCATCGCCAGCGCCCGCGTCCGCGAACTCGCCTGGCAACGAGTCACCGAGCTTTCGAAAGATGGCCGTGCCATCATGATCCACTCCACCAGAGGCGAACAGAGACTCGCCTTCAAAGTCCACCGCCACGACTGGCAACCCGTCGACTTCGACGGAATCCACCTGATGCGCCGACCACACACCAGCGACATCGCGCGAGGAGGAGCCCGCGCCGGATGGAGTAAAGCCAGCCGATACTACCGAGCAGCCAAAAAACGAGCCATCGACCGGCCGAACGAAAGTGAATGAAAATCGACTCTTCTGCTCAAGAACCCGCAGTTCAGGAAGTGTGCTCCCCGCGCCCGCGGGGATGAGCCCGACCAGCCCGGCGTGTGGATCGTCGCACAGGAGTGTGCTCCCCGCGCCCGCGGGGATGAGCCCCCCTCGCGGCGATTCTGACCGTCCATCGTGACGTGCTCCCCGCGCCCGCGGGGATGAGCCCACGGGAACTTTCCGTTTCTGATTTCATAGCGGGTGCTCCCCGCGCCCGCGGGGATGAGCCCCTCCTGCGACGTTGCGGATGTGGTCGATCCTCGTGCTCCCCGCGCCCGCGGGGATGAGCCCTGCAGCACCGGCGACGGATGCCGCATCGCCATGTGCTCCCCGCGCCCGCGGGGATGAGCCCACCATGGACACGCCCGTGCCGGCCACGAGGGCGTGCTCCCCGCGCCCGCGGGGATGAGCCCTCGAGGAGCGTCAGCAATGAGCGCCGAGCACCGTGCTCCCCGCGCCCGCGGGGATGAGCCCGCACCCACGACTCGCCGATCTCCGCGCGCAGCTGTGCTCCCCGCGCCCGCGGGGATGAGCCCGATGCACACGCCGCGGGTAACACCCGGTTTCGGTGCTCCCCGCGCCCGCGGGGATGAGCCCGTCTCGACGCCCGCCTCGCCACTTCCGCGAGAGTGCTCCCCGCGCCCGCGGGGATGAGCCACACTGGGTCCCGCAGGTACTATGACTGACCCCGGTGCTCCCCGCGCCCGCGGGGATGAGCCCCTCTGCGTCGGCGAGGATCTGCGCCTCGATGTGTGCTCCCCGCGCCCGCGGGGATGAGCCCGAGCGTGAGATCGACCAGACCAGCCGACCCGGGTGCTCCCCGCACCCGCGGGGATGAGCCCGTAGGCGAGTACATCACGCCGATGAAGATCCCGTGCTCCCCGCGCCCGCGGGGATGAGCCCTGCTCGAACCAGCCCGGTGTCCCCGGCGTGACGTGCTCCCCGCGCCCGCGGGGATGAGCCCGGCATTGCGGGGCCGAAGTCGACAATGCCGATGTGCTCCCCGCGCCTGCGGGGATGAGTGTCGGCGCTCTTCCAAAACCCGGCCATTGGCGCTCTTTGAAAAGTAGGCCACCCAACCAGTATTGGTCGGGTGATCAAGTTGCAGGACTGGGCGGAGATTCGGTATCTCCACAAGAGCGAGGGCCTGTCGATCAGGGCGATCGCGAGGCGGACGGGTTTCTCACGGGACACGGTGGTTCGGGCGGTCCGGTCGGATTCGCCGCCGAAGTATTCGCGGGTGTCGGGGCCGTCGGCGTTCGAGCCGTTCCAGGCGCGCGTGCGGGAGCTGTTGGGTGAGTTCCCGTATATGCCGGCGTCGGTGATTGCCGAGCGGGTCGGGTGGGTGGGGTCACAATCGTGGTTTCGGAAGAAGTTCGCTGGTCTGCGCCCGGAGTATGCGCCGAAAGATCCGGCCGACCGGTTGAGTTACCTGTCGGGTGATCAGGCCCAGTGCGATCTGTGGTTTCCCCCAGCGCAGGTCCTGTTGGGTAGTGGGCAGGTCGAGGCGCTGCCGGTGTTGGTGATGGTGGCGTCGTTCTCGCGGTTCATTACCGCGACGATGCTGCCGACCCGCCAAACCCCGGATCTGGTGGCGGGGATGTGGTTGTTGATCGATGGTCAGTTGGGTGCGGTGCCGTGACGGCTGTTGTGGGACAACGAGTCCGGTATCGGTTGTCATGGCCGGCTGGTGGCCGGGGTGGTCGGGTTCACCGGGACGATCGCGACTCGGATCGTGCAGTGTCGTCCGTATGATCCGGAGTCCAAGGGCATCGTCGAACGCCAACCAGTATCTGGAGACCTCGTTTCTACCTGGTCGCCGGTTCGCCTCACCCGCGGATTTCAACACCCAGCTGGGTGAGTGGCTACCGAAGGCGAACTCCCGGCGGGTTCGCAGCATCGACGGGGTCCCCGCTGAGTTGATCGGCGCGGATCGTGCGGCGATGGGCGAGTTGCCGCCGATCACCCCGACGGTCGGGTTCAGCACCCGGACCCGGTTGCCACGGGACTACTACCTGCGGGTGATGGGCAACGACTACTCGATCGACCCCAGTGTGATCGGCCGGATGGTCGATATCCACGCCGATCTCGACACCGTCACCGCCCACTGCGCCAGCGCCTTGGTCGCGGTTCATCCTCGGGTGTCTGGGCGCGGCGACGGATCGTCACCGATGCTGCCCATGTCGAGACCGCTGCCCGGTTGTGTGCCGCATACGGGCATCCCACACCCCCACAGCCCGACGACGGCCCACAGGGTTTAGTGCGCAATCTGGCCGATTACGACGTCCGTTTCGGTGTCGACTTCGACGCCGAGGGGGTTGCGTGATGGCCGCACCGAAAGACACCGCTAAACAGATCGAGTACTACGCCGCAGCGTTGAAAGCCCCTCGTATCCGTGACAGCGCTACCCGGCTGGCCGATCAGGCCCGCGATGCGGGCTGGACCCATGAGGAATACCTGGCGGCGGTGTTGTCGCGGGAAGTGTCCTCACGGGAGTCCTCCGGAGCGGAGATGCGGATCCGCGGAGCCGGGTTCCCGGCACGCAAAGCAATCGAGGAGTTCAACTTCGACCACCAGCCCTCGCTTAAACGTGACACCATCGCGCACCTATCGACCAGCGCGTTCATCGACAAAGCCCAGAACGTCGTGCTGCTCGGGCCGCCCGGCACCGGGAAAACTCACCTATCGATCGGGCTCGGTATCGCCGCGGCCCAGCACGGTCACCGGGTGTTGTTCGCGACCGCGGTCGAGTGGGTCGCCCGCCTGCAAACCGCCCACCAACAAGCCCGCCTCGCCGCGGAGTCGGCGAAACTGCGCCGCTACAGCCTGCTGATCGTGGACGAGGTCGGCTACATCCCGTTCGAGCAGGACGCGGCGAACCTGTTCTTCCAACTCGTATCAAGCCGATACGAACACTCGTCGCTGATCCTGACCAGCAACCTGCCGTTCTCCCGCTGGGGAGACGTGTTCAGCGACCACGTCGTAGCCGCCGCCATGATCGACCGGATCGTCCACCATGCCGAGGTCCTCACCCTGAAAGGCAACAGCTATCGACTGAGAAACACCGAAATCGACACACTGCCCAGCCACCGCAACGACGGCACGGCAGACTAACCAACAACCATCAAGTGGCCGATTTTGAAAGAGCGCAACCGGCCCGGAATTGGAAGAGCGCTGACAGCCCCGCGCACGCGGGGATGGTCCGCGCCCGCTGCGGTCGATCGGGTACGCCCGCACCTGACATCCTCGTCGGTGTCGCAGAAGACACGCCGCAATGGGCGGTGTTGGGTGATGCGGCCGGGGCGCAAGACCGCACTCGACCCCAACGAGACGCATACACTCAGCCTGTTCGGCGTCCAGGGGGGTGGGAAGAGCTACACCCTCGGCTCCATCATCGAAGGCGCCACATTTCCCGCTCCGGATATCAACCACCTGCCACACTCGCTCGCGACAATCGTCTTCCACTACAGTAGCGATCGGGACTATGCTCCCGAATTCACCTCGATGATCGTCGCCAACGACCACGAGAGCCAGATCACCCAGCTACGGGAGCGCTATGGCGCCGAACCGGCTGCGTTGGAAGACATTCTGCTGCTCACCCCCCACAGACCAACTCGAGATACGTCGCCGCGAGTTTCCGGACATCGATGTCCAGCCGCTCCTCTTCGGATCGGGTGAACTGCAGATCAACCACTGGAAGTTCCTGCTCGGAGCGGTCGGCAACCAGTCGCTGTATCTCCGTCAGCTCACCCGGATATTTCGGAAACACCGCTCCGATCTGAGCCTCGACACGATTCGAAACGCGGTCGCCGCCTCGGACATGGCCGACAACATGAAAGACCTTGTCCGGCAGCGGCTCGAGCTTGCCGAGCCCTATATCGACGACACCGTGCGCATCTCCGATTATGTACGTCCCGGACGACTCATCATTGTCGACCTGCGTGACGAACTCATCGAGAAGGACGAAAGCCTGGGCCTCTTCGTCGTGCTCATGCAACTTTTCGCCCAAGCCACCGATGATGGCGGGCACTTCAACAAGCTGGTCGACTTCGACGAGGCGCACAAGTACATCGGCAGTCCAGAACTCGTCGATGTGCTCGTCGCGTCCGTCCGCGAGATG
Organism: Nocardia sp. TBRC8007; assembly: GCF_056629435.1. Lineage (NCBI taxonomy): Bacteria > Bacillati > Actinomycetota > Actinomycetes > Mycobacteriales > Nocardiaceae > Nocardia > Nocardia sp. TBRC8007. The sequence continues at coordinate 17,203 of NZ_JBWSOR010000001.1, forward strand.
CGCCACAAGGGGATGAGTATCCTTGTGGCCAGCCAGGACCCGCTGTCGGTGCCTACATCACTTATCGAGCTCTCCGATGTCGTCATCATGCACAAGATGACCTCGCCCGCCTGGCTGAAGCACATCCAAAGGCCAACGCTGCCCTCAGTACCCTTCGATCCGAACAGCTTGCCCGTCTTCAGCCTGGCGAAGCATATCTGTGGGCGGGAAAGGCGACCGAGCGCTCGTTGACCCATGGGGCGGTTCGTGTCACCTTGCGCCCGCGGGTGACACGGCATGGCGGCGCCACGAGGACAGCGCATGGGTGATCCTTTGTCAACTCCCGATTCAAGGCGTATCCACTAGCCAAGGCCGGTGACGTCCCCTGTTCACCGCCCGGGGTCCGCGCATCCCCGCAGTCAGGGGATTGTGGATCTACCAGTATCTCATCTCTCTGCTCACCGGTGCTCGACCAGAGTGGCCAGCGGCGAGATAGACCCCGTTCTGGGCGGTAGGCGACCTCGGATCGGTCGACCGATGATGGCTGATGTTGGTGTTGCGGACGGTTCAGGTGGCCCAGCACCGCATTTGCGTAGTATTACTACGCAAATGATTATTTGTTGAGCTACACAGCCCAGAAGCGTGGAAGATAGCGTATCTAGCTGCACTAATTCCCTACTGGTAGCAGTTCATACGTGGCATTCTTGTGATACAAGAGGCATCTAGCCAATTGAGACTGGTGTGGTGTTCGTGGAAGGCTTGGACACACAGCGTCACTACGACTTTCGAGGCGATCATGTCTACCGAACCGTTCGAACCCCCGCGGCCCGACCGTCCCTCCACTGTTCCCGGCCTCATCGGCACCATCCTTGACGCCTTCTTGTTCGGGCGAGCGGGTTGGAAACAAGCACTGCTCGTGGTGTTCTTGGCGGCGACACTGACCTCGGTCGCGGTGGTGGCGATGCTGATGCTGCGTTCGGTGTTGCCATGGTGAGCAATGACGTTCCACTCGACCAGCGGATGACCGCGAGCGAACTGGCAGAAGCGATCGAGATCGACCAGGCCACTATCGCAAAATGGCGGCGGCGCGGTCGTGGCTTTCCCGAGGGGCTGCGCTATGGCAGGGTTCGGACCTATAGCGTTGGAGAGTTGTTGACCTGGTTGGACGCTCGGCCGATTCCGGTTCGGAGCCTGCGGGTGGAAGGGGATGCCGAAGCCACGTACGGCGCCCGGTTGCGGAGCCACCTCGTGCTCCGGAGCGTACCGGTCACACTCCGGTCCGGTCCCGACGATCCCGCCTCGGCGGTGCGGCATGCGAAAGCCCTCGCCTATCGAGGGTTCCCCGGTACGGCTTCGGTCGCGGTGCTGGATGCCGTGCTGGTGTTGACTTTCGTGTGGGTGGTCGATGAGAACGGATGGGAACGCATCGAATCGCACCGGGGCGCACGGGCTTCTATCGTGGCAGAGGTCGACGCGGTGCTCCGCAGGCATGGCATCGCCGGAGTCGCGGCAACCGTGTTGGGTGCACTGGAGCCTGCGCGGCCGGACGCGATGAGCCGACTGGTGAACATCTGTGCGAAACTGGGCGTGCGGGGATACGAGGCGATCCACCGCGAACTCGCCGCCGCCGAGGGACGGGATGCGTCGACCTATCCGACGCCGCAGGCGGTGGCGGAATTGATGGCCGGATGCGTCATACCCCTCTCTGGGGCGCCCATGACGGTGGCCGACCTATATTGTCGGCACGGGGAACTGGTTGGTGCTGTCGCCGAGGCCTGCTCCGGTCAGGGGGTCGATGTCGAGGTGTCCGGTCACTATCCGCGCAGGATGCATCGAGTACGGATGTCGCTGATCATGCGTGGGCATCGGGTCTCGAGCAATATCACCGCCATTGAACCGTGGTGGCGGGCTCCGAAGCGTCGCAATGACGCGGTGGTGGTCAACCCCCCCTTCAACCAGGAGTTGGGAGCAGCCGCTATCACCTGGGACTACGGTATGCCGCCGGAGCGCAGTGCGAACTTCGCCTGGCTGCAGGTCGCGCTGAAAGCAACGGCGGAGCACGGGCGGGCAGCGGTGTTGATGCCGGTGTCGGCAGCGATATCACCGGATGAGCATGAACAGTCGATCCGCAAGGAGTTGGTGGATCAGGGCGCGGTTAGGGCGGTCATCAGACTGCCGAGGGAACTATTCCCGGTGTCGTCGGTAGATACGACGGTGTGGGTGCTGGAACATCCCCGCCGTCGAGGACCCCAGGTGCGCATTGTGATGGTCGATGCGACCTTGCTGAAGTTCAAAACGCGCGAGCGTGAGCGGCCGGTGCTCGCAGGTGCGGAGCAGATCTCCGCCTTGGTGCGGGATCCCTTCGGTCTGGTTCCAGGGGAATCTCGCAGCGTCGTAGTCGAGCACGCGATCGGGCCTGCGCGGGTGGTCGCGGTACCGGTCAGCGCAATAGCGGCGCAGAACTATCGGTTGACACCACACATCTACCTGGCCGATGAGAAGATCGCTGGCGAAGTGAGTATCCGGCGGATCACCGAATCCGCTCACTCGGCCCAGATGGCGCTTCCGGAGGTCCGCGCTCCCCGACCGGTAAAGCTACTGTCCGTGCGCGAGGATGCCCTGTTTTCCGGGTATCCCGCGAATTGGGAAGTACGCAAACTCGGCGAGCTGTGCGAGATCAAGGCGGGCACGCGCCGACTCACCAAATCACAGATCTTGACGAGCGATGATGCGGACGTACCGGTGCTCAGACCCAGTAGTCTCAAACCCAGGCGCATCCTCGACGACGCTCTCGACCGCACCACCGAGAAAATAGCCCAGGAATTCGCGAAATACCGCCTGAGCGCTGGTGATCTGCTCACGGTTCGAGCCGGGCAGGTGCAGTATGTCGCCATAGTCGGCGCAGATATGGACAAGTGGCTGTTCGACTCGAATCTGACCCGTGTCCGAGTTCGAAAGGACGTCGAGGTCGACTCCGGTTACCTTCTCGAATTCCTGCTCTGTCGGCGGACCGGCGACCGGATCAAGGCAACCGCATCGGAGCATGTCGCGCCGACGATGAGCGTTCGGGAACTCGCCGATCTCGAGGTTCCTGTGCCACCAATCGAACAACAGCGGGCGATCGCTGCCGCGCTGGCAGAACGCGAACAGCACATCGTATCTTTACGTACGGCACTTCGGGCTGAAGAGGAGGGGCGTGATGTGCTGGCAGAAGCATTGATCGCAGGTGTCGTCGGGATAGATGAGATGTAGTCGGCGGAATCCCTCGGTACGCGCCGATCGTCTGGCTCAGGGGAGAGTGATTCCCAGCGCTGCGGGAACTGCGATCTTGGCCACGATCGGTGTATAGAGGTCGACCTCGGTGCTTATGCGGATCGAGATGATGAAGCTACAGCGTACAGGCTGGTTGATCTTCTCGCTGCGGCGGTTGTTTTTCCATCAGCCCCCGACAGGATAGACCGCGATGCGATCCACTAGGCGAGATCAGCCGCGGACCCTTCCCAGATGTCTTGGTGCAGAGAACCATGCGCGCGTTGTTTTCGCCGAGCAGCCAATGGCGCGAGCCGTTCTGTGGTCGGTCGCCGATTTCCTAATCTCGCGCCTCTTGATTGACCCTTGCGATGAAATGCTGTACGTCAGTCTCGAGAGGACCGCGCAAGACGAACCGTAGTCCGTGGCGAGCCGTAGGCTTAACGGCTGTTCCAGCCGCGCCGGGAGGCTGCGGGTTTGATGAAGTGCAGCAGTGTGATGCGCAGCTGCACTTTGGCTTGAGCGGGTGCGTAGAGCTCGGCTGTTGGTATGGGTAGGTCGTGAAGCCGGAAATTACTCGAGACCCGGTTTGTTCCGGCGAAGGGGACGAGTTGGTTCTGAGCGACAAGTATTGCGGTGCTGGTGGCATTGGCTCTGGTTAAAGTTAACGGTAGTTTGTTGGGTCAGGTTGGGAGGTAGAGGTGCAGACCGTGGCCTGCGTCGACGGTGTCGATCAGCTGTCGTAGTTCAGGTGGTGGGGGCGCGTTCGACCACGCTGCCCAGCAGTGTCGTAGCGTGAGCGAGGGGGTCAGCCAGGCGCGGACTGCTCGGATAGCCTTGGACCAGCAGAGGATTCGTGCTCGGGTCCTCCTGGGGTGAGGCCCCCCTCTCTCCGGGACGGTCCGATGTGGTGTGCTCCGGGGCGTGCGCGGGGTCCGGGTGGTCGAACCAGTGTGCCCAGCAGAAGCTGAACGCGCAGTTGACGAGGGTTTGGTGGCGGCGGATGGCGATATCGGAGCGGACCTGGAAATCGGCCCAGCCCAGTTCGTCTTTGACCTGTTTATAGCTTTGTTCCACCCAGTGCCGTAATCCGTAGATCCGGGTGATCTCCGCCAGAACAGCGGGCGGGTAGCCGCTTTCGTTCGCGCGGGGTGAGCCGGGGCGGGGCAGGTCGGTGGCCAGGTACCAGGTCGACTTCTCCGGCAGGGTGGCCGGGTCGCGGGTGACCACCACCAGCCGGGTCGACCCGTCGGGCTCCCACCAACCCAGCTGGGCATCAGCGGCCCACCAGGTTTCGGTGTGCCCGTCACGGAAGACCCGCCGCACACGAGACCACGCGCCGGGCCGGCTCCGACCATATAGATGTCGGGCTTGATCGGCCATTTGGCGCCGAAGCGCAGGGAAGTGCGGCTGCGCGAGGAAAGTTCACCGGCCAGGCAAGTCCAGTTTCGAAGCTGGGATCGATGTGGGCGAGTTCGGTCTGGTGTGGGCTGACGAACCGCTTGATGCGCTGCACATCGAGCCATGCGACAAGGCAGTGACAGAGATGCCGGTGGGTGCCGGATCCGGAGCGGTTCGGTGCGGAACCAGCACCCCGCAGGGCCTGTTGCCGAGCTGTGCGCGAGAGGGGACTTGAACCCCTACGTCCGTGGACACCAGAACCTAAATCTGGCGCGTCTGCCATTTTCGCCACTCGCGCTCGATGGTACGACCGTCCAAACTCTACCGGGCGTTTCGGTCATAGCGAAGCATGGGGTGGGCGTGGCGTACCCGTCGGTAACCTCACCTGGGCTTATAACAATTTGGAAACCAGCAACATGAGGGGAGCTCATGTTTCCTACGTGTTGGTAACTCGATGGACCAGCGGGTTCGAATATGAGGAAGAGTCATGTTTCGCATTGTTCTGGTTCGCTCGTACCTGAATACTCATCGGTAGCGACGCTATCGAGGGGCAAACGTGAGGATTTCCTCATAATTCTGTGTCATCCTCGCCTGTATCAGGCCGATCATCCGCGATCATCCGCGTATTGGTAGGGACCGGCGTGTCGCCAGGGCATGTCGCACGGAAAAGGAAGTCGAAGAGTCTTGACGATCAACGAGAGCACCAAAGTCGGAGCCGGACATGGCTCGAAAATGGTTGCGTCCGCGCGGAAGGCCGCGACGGAGGAGGTGCGGTCGCCACTGTTGGATCGTCTGCTCGACGGCGCGCCGTATGCGCTTGCCTTCGGTGGGCAGGGGGCGCAGTGGTTGAGCGAGCTGGAGGGGATCGGCCGCGATAGCGCGCTGGAACCAGAGTTGGACGCACTGGTCAATGAGGCGGAGGCCTTGCTAGAGCCGGTTGCGGAAAGATTGCTTGTGGTGCGCCCTGTTGGTTTCGACCCGATCGGTTGGATGCTGGAGAACGAGCTCGCCGAGGCGGAGGGGGTTTCTGCGACGCCGTCCGAGCAGATGTTGTACTCGGCCGCGGTGTCCATGCCTGGTGTGTTGTTGACCCAGATAGCGGCCGGGCGGGCGTTGCGGCTGCAAGGTTTGGATGTGGGCGAGCATGCCCCGGTCGCGATCATCGGGCATTCGCAGGGAATCCTCGCGACCGCTGCGGTCGAGGCGGGCGGCGCGCGCGATGCGGAGTTGTTGGCGATTGCTCAGATAGTCGGTGCGGCAGCGAGTTTGGTGGCGCGGCGGAGTGGGTTGATGTCGGTGGGGAAGCATTCGCCGATGGTCGCGGTGTCGAATGTCGATCCCGCGCAGCTGCGTGCCGTGGTGGCCGAGGTGTGTGTGGACGTGGACCCGGATGCGGCCGTGGTGGTTTCGATCCGCAATGGTCGCAGGCGTGTGGTGTTGTCCGGACCGACTGCGCAATTGGAGCGGGTGCGTCAGCGGTGTGCGCAGATCCAGGACGAACAGTCGAAGGAACGGGACGCGAAGATTCGGGGCGGCGCGGTGTTCGCTCCGGTATTCGAGGACGTGGCTGTCGATGTGGCGTTCCATCACCCAGCGCTGGCCGATACCGTCGATCTGGTATTCGGCTGGGCTGCCCAGTGCGGTCTGGATGCCGAGCTGGCAGCACGTATGGCGCAGCAGATGCTGGTGGATCCGGTCGACTGGGTCGACACCATCGAGGGCGTTATCGAGTCTGGTGCGCAGTGGGTGCTGGACCTGGGACCGGGTGATCTGTTGTCGCGCGTCACCGCGGGCATGCTGAAAGGCACCGGAGTCGGCATAGTCGCCGCCGCGACCAGGGCCGGGCAGCGTAGTCTGCTCACCCCGGGCGCGGCGCCGGAGCAGGCGGTTCCGTGGTCGACGTTCGCGCCGCGGCCAGTACGGTTGCCCACCGGACGCATCGTGGTCGAAACCGCTTTCACGAAGCTGACCGGCCGTTCGCCGATTCTGCTCGCGGGTATGACCCCTACCACGGTTGACGCGAAGATCGTCGCCGCCGCGGCCAATGCCGGCCACTGGGCGGAGCTGGCCGGTGGCGGCCAGGTGACCGAGCAGATCTTCACCGACCGGGTGGCCGAGCTGAAACAGCTGTTGCACCCTGGGCAGGCGGTGCAGTTCAACTCGTTGTTCCTCGATCCCTATCTGTGGAAGCTGCAACTGGGCGGTAAGCGCCTGGTGCAGCGGGCCCGTTCGGCGGGGGCGCCGTTCGACGGCGTTGTAGTGACCGCTGGTATTCCGGAGTTGGCCGAAGCCGTCGCTCTGATCGAGGAACTCACCGAGGTCGGTATCTCGCACATCGCGTTCAAGCCGGGCACCGTCGCCCAGATCCGTGCTGTGCTGCGGATCGCCGACGAAGTTCCGGACTATCCGGTGATCATGCACATCGAGGGGGGGCGGGCCGGTGGACACCACTCTTGGGAAGACCTGGACGACCTGCTGTTGGATACCTACGCCGAGTTGCGCAACCGCCCCAATGTGGTGGTATGTGCCGGTGGTGGCATCGGAACCCCCGATCGCGCGACGCTGTACCTCACCGGTGAATGGTCGGTGCGGCACGGCTATCCCATGATGCCGCTGGATGGTGTGCTGGTCGGCACTGCGGCTATGGCGACTCTGGAGGCTACTACCGCGCCGGAGGTCAAGCAGCTGCTGGTGGATACTCCCGGCACGCCCGATTGGGTGGGCGCGGGTACCGCGTCCGGTGGAATGGCTTCGGGACGTAGTCAACTGGGCGCCGATATCCATGAGATCGATAACGCCGCTTCGCGTACCGGTCGGCTGCTCGACGAGGTGGCCGGAGATGCCGACGCGGTCGCCGCGCGTCGGGACGAGATCATCGCGGCGTTGAATGCCACCGCCAAACCGTATTTCGGTGATCTGACGGCGATGACCTACCAAGACTGGCTGGAGCGCTATATCGAGCTCGCGGTCGGCCTGGATCGGCGCAAGGACTTCGATTGCGGCAGCGACCTCGGCGATGCCATCGCTGATGCCACCCGCTCGGTGTGGCTGGATGTTTCCTGGCGCGAGCGATTCGCGGAGATGGTGCACCGCACCGAGTCCCGGCTGCATCCGGTCGATCGCGGTGAGATCCCCACGCTGTTCGCCGACGACGCGGACTTCGAGAACCCGGTCGCCGTGCTGTGTGCCCTGAAGGAACGCTATCCGGGCGCGGCGCAGGTACTGCTGCATCCGGCCGATGTCTCGTTCTTCGTATCGCTGTGCAAGTCCCCGGGCAAGCCAGTGAATTTCGTACCGGTGGTGGACGGCGATGTGCGTCGCTGGTGGCGTTCGGACTCACTGTGGCAAGCGCACGATCCGCGCTATTCGGCCGATCAGGTGTGCGTTATCCCCGGCACGGTTTCGGTCGCGGGAATCACCAAGGTCGATGAGCCGGTCGGTGAGCTGTTGGACCGCTTCGAGCAGGACACCGCGTACTCGCTGCTGCGCGCAGGCGCGGTACCGACCTCGGTAGACGCGCGGCGCACCGCGGGCGTTGTCAGCGGCCCGATCGATGCCGTGCTGGCCGCGCCGGATGTCCAGTGGGCCGGGCGCACCACTATCAATCCGGTGCATCGGCTCGGAGAACCGGCCGACTGGGTCGTCGATGGGCAGGCCGCAGTGCATCCCCCCAGCGGTGCGGCGCTCGTCGAAACCACCGGACCCGAGCAGGAGCACTCTTACATCGAACTGAGCGTTCCGCTGGCGGCGAGCAACGTGATCCGCATCCGGATCACTGTGCCCGCCTCCGTGTGCGCAGGCGGCGCTCCGGTAATCACCGAAGCCGATGCCGACGCGGCCATGGCCGCACTGCTCGCCGTCGCAGCAGGGCAGAAGCTTCCTGAGGTCAAGGGCAAGGTCGCACATGTGAACTTGGCCTGGACACCGGATCTCATCGCCGATCACGCCGGCGTCACCGGCTCCGGGCTGCCCGCCACGCTGAGCACCCTCGGCCGGATTGTGCCCGACGTGCTGGTCGGTGCTTGTTGGCCGGCCGTGTTCGCGGTACTCGGCGCCGCCCGCACCGAGGAAGGCGGCAGCGTTATCGAGGGCATGCTCGATTTGGTGCACCTCGATCATCAGATCCGGCTCATCGCGGACCTGCCCGCTGAGACCAGCGTGCTGTCGGTGCGCGCGGAGGCGGGGCAGAGCCTCGACACCGACCTCGGCCGCGTTGTCGAGGTGCGGGTGCGGATCACCGCTATGTTGGACAAGCCGGAGACCGGTATGTCCATGCCGGTGCTGGCCGAGCTCACCGAGCGGTTCGCGATCCGCGGACGCAACGGCACGGGTGAACTCACCGATCCGCCCCGTGCCGCGGGCATGGTGTCCGATAAGGCCACCGACACTCCGCGCAGGCGGCGGCGCGACGTCGGTATTATCGCGCCGCGCACTATGCGTGCTTTCGCCGCGGTCTCCGGCGACCACAACCCGATCCACACCAGCGATTCCGCCGCGAAGCTGGCCGGGCTGGGCAGCCCGATCGTGCACGGTATGTGGCTGTCGGCCGCCGCGCAGCACGTCGTATCGGCGGTCGATCCGGTGAGTTCGGTTCCCGCACGGACATTGACCGCGTGGACTACCCGCTTCCTCGGCATGGTCCGCCCCGGCACGCCGATCGACGTGCGCGTCGAACGTATCGCGATCGATGCGGGCAGTGAGATCCTCGAGGTTTCCTGCCGGAGCGGCGGCGAGCTGGTGATGACCGCGACCGGTCGCACCACGGCACCGAAGACGGTTTACGCGTTCCCCGGCCAAGGCATCCAGCGCAAGGGGATGGGCTTGGACGCCCTTACCCGATCGAAGGCAGCCAAAGCGGTCTGGGAGCGTGCAGACAAGCACACCCGCAAGGTGCTCGGTTTCTCGATCCTCGCCGTCGTACGGGACAACCCGACCTATTTGAAGGCGCGCGGCGTCGAGCATCGGCATCCGGACGGTGTATTGCATCTGACCCAGTTCACCCAGGTCGCCATGGCGACCCTGGGTGTCGCCCAGGTGGCGGAACTGCGTGAATCCGGAGCGTTCGTCGAGGGTGCGATGCTCGCGGGCCACTCGGTCGGCGAGTACAACGCGCTCGCGGCCGTCGCCGGGGTGCTTCCGCTGGAGGCGGTGCTCGAAGTGGTGTTCCAGCGTGGCTCGGCGATGCATGAGCTGGTACCGCGGGATGCGCAGGGCCGCAGTGACTATCGGATGGCCGCCATCCGCCCTTCGCAGATCGGGCTGCCCGATGATCAGGTGATCGATTTCGTCGCGGACGTCGCGACACGGGCGGGCGAATTCCTCGAGGTAGTCAACCTCAACCTGCGCGGCGCGCAGTATGCCATCGCGGGCACCGTGGCGGGTCTTGCGGCACTGGAAGAGGAGATCGATCGGCGCCGAGAGGAATTCGGGGGTAAGCGCGCATTCATCCTGGTTCCGGGGATCGACGTGCCGTTCCACTCCACCGTGCTGCGCGCGGGTGTGCCGGAGTTCCGGCACAAGCTCGAGCAACTGCTGCCCGTGGACCTGCGACCGGAGATCCTGGTCGGTCGCTATATACCGAACCTGGTGCCCAAGGCGTTCTCGCTGGATCGGGCATTCATCCAAGAAATCGTGGATCTGGTGCCCTCCGAACCGCTCGCAATGATTCTGGCCGACTTCGACAGCTGGACAGCCCGTCCCTCCGAGCTGTGCCGTGTGGTGTTGGTCGAGCTGTTGGCCTGGCAGTTCGCCAGTCCGGTGCGCTGGATCGAGACTCAGGATCTGCTGTTCACCGATATCGCGCATGGCGGCCTCGGGGTCGAGCGATTCGTCGAGATCGGCCTCGGTACGACACCGACGGTGGCCAACCTGGCAAGCCAGACATTGAAGCTGCCCGCTTTCGGCGGCGCCACGATCGAGGTGCTCAATATCGAGCGTGAGGCAGCGATCGTGTTCTCGACCGATACCGACCCTGCTCCTGCCGAGGAACCGACCGAAGAACCCGTGGCGTCAGCGCCCGCCGTCCCTGCTCCGGTTGCCGCCACCACGCCGAGCGCCGCGCCGATGCCGAGTTCGGCGGGCCCGCGTCCGGAAGACATCGCGTTCACCGCTGCCGATGCCACTCGCGTGCTGATCGCACTGTGGACCAAGCTGCGGCTGGACCAGATCGGTCTGGTGGATACCATCGAAGGGCTGTGCGACGGCGTTTCCTCCCGGCGTAATCAGCTGCTCGTCGACCTCGGCTCCGAACTCTCCCTCGGTGCGATCGACGGTGCGGCCGACGCCGATATGGGGGCGCTGTCGGTGACGGTAGAGCGATTGGCTCGTACCTATCGACCATTCGGCTCGGTACTCACCGACGCAATCAATGATCATCTGCGTAAAGTGTTCGGTCCGAGCGGCAAGCGCCCGGCCGCCATTGCCGAGCGGGTGCGCAAAGTCTGGGAACTCGGTGACGGGTGGGCCAGCCACGTCACTGCCGAGGTGTCGCTGGGCACCAGGGAAGGCGCGAGTGTGCGCGGCGGCGAGCTCGGCGGACTGGTTGCTGGTGCGCTGAGCGATGCCGCTTCGGTCGACATGGCCATCGATACCGCGGTACAGGCCGTCGCGGCCCGTCGCGGTGTCACAGTGTCGCTGCCCACGGCCGCCGGTGGCGGGGGCGCGACCGTCGACGCGGCTGCCCTCGGTGAGTTCACCGATCAGATCACCGGCCGCGATGGTGTGCTGGCCACGGCCGCGCGTGTCGTGCTCGAACAGCTCGGTCTCACCGAACAGGTTTCCGCGCCGGAGGCGACTGACGACGCGCTGGTGGATCTGGTCTCGGCTGAATTGGGTTCGGACTGGCCGCGCTTGGTCGCACCGGTGTTCGACGCACGCAAGGCGGTGTTGCTGGACGACCGGTGGGCCACGGCCCGTGAGGATCTGGCCCGGCTCTGGCTCGCCGACGACGCCATCTGCGTAGATGAGTCGGTCACAGGATTCCTCGGTGCGGGCGAGGCCGTTGCCGCGCAAGCGAAATGGTGGCGGCAGCGGGCCATGGGCGAGGCGCGATCCATGCTTGCCGGGCACTATGAGCGCATTGCCGAAGCGGCGCTGAGCGGCGCTGAGCCCGGGCAGTGGTCTGCTGAAGTCGCGGTGATCACCGGCGCGAGTAAGGGATCGATTGCCGCGGCGGTGACCGGCAAGCTGCTGAGCGGTGGCGCCACGGTGGTGGTCACCACCTCATCGCTGAACGACGACCGACTCGCCTTCTACCGGACGTTGTACCGGGACAACGCCAGACATGGCGCGGTCCTGTGGATCGTGCCCGCGAACATGGCGTCCTATCAAGACGTCGACGCGCTGATCGACTGGGTCGGCACCGAACAAGTCGACCAGGTGGGCGGGGCGAAGGTCACGGTGAAGAACGCGATGTCCCCGACGCTGATGTTTCCGTTCGCGGCGCCAAGGGTGGCCGGCGACCTCGCGGACGCGGGCGCCCGTGCGGAGCTGGAGATGCGGGTGCTGCTCTGGTCGGTCGAACGACTGATCGGCGGTCTGTCCGCACTGGGCGCCGATTACGAAGTGGACGCGAAACTGCATGTGGTGCTGCCCGGCTCGCCCAACCGTGGCATGTTCGGCGGAGACGGCGCCTATGGGGAGTCGAAGGCGGCATTGGACGCGGTGGTCGCCAAGTGGCGGGCGGAGAAGTCGTGGCCGAGTCGAGTCACCCTGGTGCATGCGTTGATCGGCTGGGTGCGTGGTACTGGCCTGATGGGCCACAACGACCCGATGGTCGCGGCGGTCGAGCAGGCGGGCGTGCATACCTGGTCTACCACCGAGATGGCCGACGAACTGCTCAAATGGTGCACCGAACGGGCCAGGAGCATGACTGCGACCGGGCCACAGAAGATCGACCTGACCGGCGGATTGGCCGAGGCGAAGCTGGATCTGCCTGCGTTGGCCGAGCAGGCCGCCGCGTCGGCGGAGCCCGAGACCGCAGTGGAATCGGAGAAGACGATCCCGGCACTGCCCGCACCGCCTGCCATGACCTCAGCGCGGCCGATGCCCGAATGGGGCGAGGTGACCGCGGATCTGACCGATATGGTGGTCATTGTGGGGGCTGGCGAACTCGGGCCGTACGGTTCGGCACGTACCCGCTTCGAGATGGAGGTCTCCGACGAGCTGTCGGCGGCGGGTGTGCTGGAACTCGCTTGGACCACTGGCATGGTCTCTTGGGAGAACGATCCGAAACCCGGATGGTACGACGTGGCCTCCGGCGACTACGTGCCCGAACACGAGCTGGCCGAGCGTTATCACGACGATGTGATCGCCCGCTGCGGTGTGCGTCGCTATGTGGACGACGGTGCCATGATCGACAATTCCATCCCTCTGATGACCTCGGTCTTCCTCGACCAGGATCTGTCGTTCACGGTGGGCGGAGAGGCTGAGGCCCGCGCCTTCCATGCCGCTGATCCGGAACGCACGGTGATCACGCCGGTCGCGGATTCCGGCGATTGGACCGTGATGCGCAAGGCGGGCACTGAGATCCGTGTGCCGCGCCGGGCCAAGCTCTCTCGTACTGTCGGCGGCCAGATCCCGACCGGCTGGGATCCGACGACGTGGGGAATCTCGGCCGATATGGCCGCCTCGGTGGACCGGGTCGCGTTGTGGAACATCGTGTGCACAGTGGACGCGTTCATCAGCTCCGGGCTCAGCCCGGCCGAGCTGATGAGCTGGGTGCATCCCTCGTTGGTGGCCAATACCCAAGGCACTGGTATGGGTGGCATGTCCTCGATGCGGTCACTGTATATCGATAACCTGCTCGGTGAACCGCGTCCGAACGACATTCTCCAGGAGGCGCTGCCGAATGTGGCGCTGGCGCATGTGGTGCAATCCTACGTCGGTAGCTATGGCGCGATGGTGCATCCGGTGGCGGCCTGCGCGACTGCGGCGGTGTCGGTGGAGGAGGGCGTCGACAAGATCCGGCTCGGCAGGGCAGAGTTGGTGGTCGCGGGCGGCTATGACGATCTCGGTATCGAAGGCATTGTCGGCTTCAGTGATATGTCCGCTACCGCGGACTCGTCGGCTATGAGCGCCAAGGGCATCAGTGATCGGTACTTCTCTCGGGCCAACGACCGGCGCCGTGGTGGGTTCGTGGAATCACAAGGTGGTGGCACGATATTGCTGGCCCGTGGTGATATCGCGGTAGAGCTCGGCCTGCCGGTGCTCGGTGTCGTGGCCTATGCCCAATCGTTCGCCGATGGTGTGCATACCTCGATTCCGGCACCCGGTCTCGGCGCCCTCGGCGCGGGCCGGGGCGGGCCAGAGGCACGGTTGGTCACGGAGCTGCGCAAGCTCGGTGTGCGGCCCGACGATATCGCGGTGATCTCCAAGCACGACACCGCGACCGCGGCCAATGATCCGAATGAAGCGGAGCTGCATGAGCGGTTGGCCACCGCGATAGGGCGGTCCGATGGCGCCCCGCTGTTCGTTATCTCGCAGAAGAGCTTGACCGGTCACTCCAAGGGCGGTGCGGCGGCTTTCCAGCTGATCGGATTGTGCCAGGTGCTGGAAAGCGGTGTGGTGCCTCCGAATCGAAGTCTGGATTGCGTCGATGACAAGATGCGCGAGTATTCGCACTTGGTGTGGGTGCGTGAGCCGCTGCGCTTCGGCGACCGGTTGCCGTTCAAGGCGGGACTGGTGACCTCGCTCGGCTTCGGACATGTTTCTGGCTTGCTCGCTATGGTGCATGCGGAGGCCTTCATTCAGGCCATCGAACCGGGGCGACGCGAAGAGTACCAGCGCAGGGCGCAAAAACGGCAGCTGTCGGGCAGGCAGCGGTTGGCCGATGCGATGTGCGGCGGTGCGCCGCTGTATGAGCGGCCCACGGATCGCCGCCTCGGTGGAGAAGGCACACCGGCCGAACGGATGCGGCAGTTGGAGGCCGATGTGCTGCTGTCGCCAGAAGCGCACTTGGCCGAGGACGGCGCGTATCGTGCGAGTGGGCCGGGATGCGAGTAACCGTAGGTGCGGCGAGGCAACTCGCCGCACGGGGCTCGTTTCTCAGCTCGCCGAGCACATCGTAGGCTGTCCGCCTATGACGATTCTCGGTATCGGCTTGGACTTGGTGACTGTCTCCGAGTTCGCCGAACAGCTCGATCGCGTCGGAACCACTATGCTCCGCGAGAGTTTCACAGCAGGTGAGCGTCGCTACTGCCAGAGTAAAGGGACCGACCCGGCGCGCAGTTACGCTGCGCGGTGGGCTGCGAAGGAGGCGGTGCTGAAGGCATGGGCGTCCTCACGGTTCGCCCGCAGCCCACAGATCGGGGACAACCCCTATCCGCTGATCGAGGTGATCAATGACGCATGGGGCAGGCCGAGCATCAAATTGCACGGCCTCGCCGCCGAATTCCTGCCTCGGGTACGGGTGCACCTGTCGCTGACCCACGACGGAGACATCGCGGCCGCGATGGTGGTGCTCGAAGATCCGGGCGAGCTGGCCGATCTCATCGAAGGCCGCGACAGCGTCAGTTGAAGTACGCGATGGTCCCGGTTGCCATCGGGACCATCGCGTACTACTCCTGTTCGCCGGAACGCGATTCCTTTTCCGCGACGAGCAAGTAGGCCACCATCAATCGCTTGAGTTCGGCGACCGCTTCCGCGTTGCTCTGCCCGTTCTGGACGGAGAAATTCAGCATCGAATAGACCACATGCACCAGCACTTCGGCCATCATGGTGCGCCGAGGCCGTGGGGTACGTGGGGTGAGTGGTCGCAGCATCTGCGATACGACTTCGGCGAACTGTTTCTCATGGATCGCGCCGGTTGTCCTGGTGGAGGGAGTGGACTGCATGGCGAGCCAGACTTCACGTCGGGACGGGTCGGTCATCCAGAGATTGGCCAAGTGGTCGACGAACTGATTCATGTGCCGCAGCCAGTTCAAGGATGGGACCTCACCATGGAAGTCGGCTAGCTCCTGGGCAACAGCAACCAGATCTTGGCGATTCAGCTCACAGACGATGACGTATTTGTTGGCGAAGAACTGATACAACGTGCCGATCGGCACCTCGGCTCTGGCCGCCACTTCTTCGCATGTGAACGATTCGAACCCCACCTCGACGAGCAATTCTCTCGATGCCTGGAGTAAGGCGTCGAACTTGCGTTTGCTGCGTTCCTGCGTCGGCCTGCGTCGCGGCATGAGCTCTTGCGGGTCGTCCTGCAGCTCCAACGCAGGGTCCAGACGGCGTTTCGACCTGGCCTCTGCGCGTACTTCCACCCATCTAGGCTACCGCTGGGACACGCCTGCGTTACCCGCATCAGCTTTTCGAGTCCAGCGGCGTCGATTTCCCCCTTACCCGAACAAGGTGTGGTATAGAACACATATCGAGCATGCGCTTATCTCGACATGTGTTCCGAGTAGGGGTGTTATCGCCGCTTATAGCGAGCCGGAGAGCCGGTCGATATGCAGAGGGAAGGCGTGAGCAGTGGTAGCTGAATCTTTGGTGACTCTCGGCGTTTCCACCGAACGCGGCACCGTGCACGCGGTCGCGCTCGCCAAGGGCGAGGAGTTGACCGAGCGGGTGCTGTCCCATCGAACGGAACCAGCTGGGGACAGCGAGGAAGATGTGGCGGCGGCGGTAGCGGCCGCGCTGGACGCACTGGCTGTTCAGCTCGGTTCAGATCGGGAGATCGGTGGTGTGGCGGTCGCGTACCGGGATACCGCGCACCGGCGAGCCATCGTGACTCGGTTGGCGTCCGGCCCGTGGCATACCGCTTCGATGGTTTCGGCGAAGGCGGCTCACCTGAGTGCGGCGGGCATGATGACTCGGCTCGATGCCTTCGACAATCTTCTGGTCTGTGAGGTGGTTCGAGGATATCAGGCATTCACCCTGGTAGACCGAGGCCGCCGTCGGGTGCTCGCGGCGGTGGGGCAGGCCGTGGGCGCGACGTGGCAGTCACTGGATACAACTATGACAGCACTGGATACAACTATGACAGCGATATGGGATCAGCTGGATGCGGCCGAGGCACGACCGGATGCGGTGACAGTGATCGGTTCGGAGGCCGGGGAGCCCGCTGTGCGGGCTGCGGTAGGGGGGTTCGGAGTGCCGGTGTTCCCGTGTACGTTGGCAGCCTTTGCTGCCGCAGCAGGTGCCGCGGCGAATGTCCGCATGGAAACAGAGACCTATATTGAGCCGGTAGCCGAGCCGTATCGGGCACGCGGTGGGGTGGCGTTGTTCGCGGCGGCCGGTGTGCTGGCAGGCGGGGTGGTCGCAGGCGGAGGTTATGTGTTCAAAGGCCCTTCGCATCCGGCGGCGAGTGTGGTTGTTGCCGAGGCCAGGGCAGACAGTATCGAGGCAGTCGAAGTGGGAGCCGTCTCGGGAGAGCCGAATTCGAGCCTGCGCAGTATGGCGGACAGTCCGATCGCAAGCCCACTCGACTCCGGCACCGGCTCCGCCTCGACCGCTGTGCGGTATCCAGGGCAGCGTTCGGATGCCTTCTTCGGCAGAGGCCCGGTGCCGTCGGTCGCACCGGTGCCATTGGTCGCCGCGGGAACTGCGAATGAGGCGGATGCGGATACCCAGGCACCACAGGTGCCTGGGACCGGGATTCCTTCTAACCCTAAGCTGGGCGCGCCTAATGGTGCGCTGCTCTTTCCTGGTGAAGCCCCGCCCCCCGCCGCCTTCACCCCTGAGGCCGCGGACTGGTGGGACGAGCACCTGCGTTTGATGGCGCAGTGGGCTATCCAGCAGGTGCTGCCGATTTGAGCACTGTCGCAGGGTAGTGGCCGAGCGCGGCCCGGCGTTATTGTGCTATCGAGCTTTTCGTCGGGTTTACTACACCGATAGATCGCGACGCAGTTTGGCGACGTGGCCGGTGGCGCGGACGTTGTACTGGGCCACCTCTATCCTGCCTTGTTCGTCTACCAAGAAGGTGGAGCGGATGACGCCGACAACTGTCTTGCCATACATGGTTTTCTCGCCGTAGGCACCCCATGCGGTGAGCACGGCTCGATCCGGATCCGACAACAGCGGGAAGGTCAGTTTCTCAGTGTCACGGAACTTGGCCAGTTTCGCGGGCTTATCCGGCGAGATACCGATAACGTCGATGCCCGCGTCGCCGAGGTCGGCCAGGTTGTCGCGGAAATCACAGGCTTGCTTTGTGCATCCAGGGGTGCTCGCCGCAGGGTAGAAATACACGATCACTTTACGGTCGCGATAGTCGGCGAGCGAGATGCTTTTTCCGTCGGAATCGGGCAGCGTGAACTCCGGAGCCAGGTCGCCGGGAGAGAGTCGATAGTTGGTGGTCATCTTCAGCACGGTAATCGAATCTCCGGATCGGGAGTCGGCCGCGCGGCCTCATACCTCTGGGCAGGGTGGATAGACTCATTCGCGCGCCTTGGCGCTCCGAGGACTACCTGATGTACGTGATCAGCGGGCCCAGGCGCGGCAATCGACAACAGGAGGCTGAAACGTGGCAAGGGATACCGAGCGGATCGAACGGGATATCGAAGCTGCCCGCACTCGGCTGGCGAGCACACTCGATGAGCTTGCGGTGCGCACGGATCCACATCGGATCGCGGATGACACCAAGCAGATCGTGGTCGCGAAGTTGAACGACCCCAAGGTTAAATACAGTTTGATCGGCGGTGGCGCCTTGTTCGTCGGGCTGGTGCTGCTCAAGCTCTTCCGCTGAGCGGGAGCAGCGTCACCCGGCGCGGCATTGCCTACCGGGTGACACCACCCTCGGGGTTCGATTCAGACCGTCGGGCAGGCGAAGCCATCGCCGTCGGGATCCAAGTGCGGGCCGTAGCCCGGTTCTCCGCGAAACAGTGGTGCGCGCCCGGCTGCGCGGGCCGCATCACAGTTGGCGAAGGTCCCACCTGCCGAACCGGATTGTGTCAGACCAGCTGATCCGGTCATAGCTGAGCCGGTGTCGATGGCTGAGGAGCCGGTCCCGGCGGAACCGGTACCGGGTGGAGGGATGGCCGAGGAACCGATCCCGGCGGAACCGCTCGCGGAACCAGTACCGGGCGGGGCAGCCAAGGCAGCGGGTGCGGCCAAAAAGGTCAGCCCTGCGGCGACCACGCTGACAGTGAGTCGGCGAACGTTCATATATCCCTCTGTACGTTTATGTTTACTGTGGCGATTGGGCGCCCGGCCGGACGCCGCATCCACTGTTGTGACGGCTCGCTGTCTTGTCAACAGACAAGGCTGGAGCCAGTGGAATCTCTTGAAACTTTTGTTTCCGTGTCAACCAAAAGTGGCTACACTTCACTCCATGGTCCAGTGGTTGCGCGACGACGAGCAGAAGACCTGGCAGGCATATGTGCGACTGCGCCAGCGTTTGGACGGTGCGATTTCCGCCGGACTGGCCGAGGACGGGCTGTCTTTGGCGGATTACGAGTTGATGGTGGCATTGTCCGCGACGCCCAATGGCTGTCTGCGCGCTAAAGAGCTGGCCACCGAGGTGTGTTGGGAGAAGAGCCGGTTGTCCAAGCACCTGGCCAGAATGGATGCCCGTGGGCTGGTCGAGCGTAGGCCCGCGACGGAGGATGCCAGAGGCATCATTGTTCAGCTCACATCGAGCGGGCGTACCATATTGGAGCGAGCCGCGCCGAACCATGCGGACTTGGTCCGCCGCGTGTTCATCGAGCCGATGTCGACAGCGGAGGCTCGGGCGCTACGCGCGCTCGCGGACAAG
Source organism: Nocardia sp. TBRC8007 (assembly GCF_056629435.1). Lineage (NCBI taxonomy): Bacteria > Bacillati > Actinomycetota > Actinomycetes > Mycobacteriales > Nocardiaceae > Nocardia > Nocardia sp. TBRC8007. The sequence continues at coordinate 36,515 of NZ_JBWSOR010000001.1, forward strand.
GTAATTGCCGAAGTCGGGCAGACAGCCGAGTCTCGAGTCTGATCAGCCGGAGCTCGGCGATCAGGACCAAGGCTTGATCGGAGGTTTCACCCAGAGCAGCTTCTCGTCGGTGTGCTCGCGTCGTGCTGCCGGATGCGCGGGTTGCCGTGCGGCCCAGCCGTCTTTCTCGTCCAGCAATGACGCCACCATCACCCAGGTTTCGTCGGTGCTCGGTGGATTGGTCGCGGCGGCTTTGGCCACTTTGCGTCGCATGGGTGTCGGCATCGCGAGCACCTCGGTTCCGGTGATGCCGCGGTGCCAGAGATAGCCTGCCAGCCTTCGGGCTTTCTCGGCACGGCTGTCGGTGGCTGCGGCGTTGTGTGCGTAGTCGGTCATGGCATATCTCACAGGTCGGGTGCATCGACCTTAACCGAACTCAGGGTGAACTGACCGAAGCGCGCCGTAGCCTCCCCGTCGACGATGCTGGGAGGCTGGTTCGGTACTGCTGGCTCAGTACGCGCTGCTGACGTTGTCCATCGAGCCATAGCGATGTGCTGCGTAATTGCATGCGGCGGCGATGTTGGCGACCGGATCGTAGATGTTCCAGGAAGTTCCCGCGACGTGATAGGCGTTGAAGGTCGGTTCGATCATCTGGAGCAGACCCTTGGATGGAGTTCCTGCCGCGGCGTTGGAGTCCCACAGGTTGATGGCCCTCGGGTTTCCAGTGGACTCACGCATGATGTTGCGGTGGATGCTGTGGTAAGAGCCTGGGATGTTGTTCGCCCGCATGATGTCGAGAGCTTCGTGGATCCATCCGTCCAGATTGTTCCCATAGGAAACGGGCGCGGCGACTACTTCCGCCACTGGCTTGGCGACGGGTGCTTTGGTGGTGGCTGGTGTCTTGGTGGTGGCCGGTGCTTTGGCGGTGGCCGGCTGCTGTTCGGCCATCACGGCGATGCGAGACGAATCGCTGTCATCATTCATGGCCACCGCGGAAGATACGGCGACGGCCACGATGCCCGCAGCTGCCGCGGCGACGGTGCCGCGGAGCGAGGGGCGTCGGGAGGACGGGGCGGCGCGGTGGGACGGGGCGCGGTGGGACGGGGCGCGGTGAGACGGGGCGCGGTGGGAGGAGGCGCGGTGGGAGGGAATGCGGCTGTCGGACATTGCGAATCGGTTCCTTGATCGGGGACTTGCTCTATCCGGCCGCGTTCGGGCAGCACGGATTCTGCGGCGCACGTTCGTGATCGTTCGCCGAAACGGCCATGTGCTGTTGTGTGGTTCTGTTGTGAGAACGCTCCTGTCCTCGTAGCGCGAACGTTCCGCATGTGGTGCCGGCTCGCCGGTCCGTAGCCTCGGCCGCGGTGTCGCGCGGAGCTTCGCATCGTGGATGCGAAAGAGACGGGCGGAGAGACCAAGATTGCGGATCCGTTGCCGGATTCATTGCTCCGCTGCCCGCGTGGTTGACTACCGCCATCCATCTGGCTGTTACCGAATCGATATTTGCGACTCTTCGGTTCGGCCGAACCTCAGGTCGTTCCGTGACCTGGTTTCAGAATGGTCACACATAGTTAACACAAAGTGAACAGCTATAGAACAAATAGTTCCAGTGATCTTGAATCAGTTGGCAGGTGAAGGCGAAATTGTGCCTTGTGCAGGGCATTTGCTGCTTTGTTAAACGTGTTGCTGAGCACAATTTTTTTTAGTTACAGAACTGGGTGCGCCCATCTCCCCTGGGGGTAAATGTTCGAATTGATACATTTGTCTTGAATAAGAAAAAGTGCAAGACACACTGAGGTCACGAGAATTCCGGTGTCCTGAATCACCGCAGCGTACTCGTTATGAACCACAAGTGCGCCGTGCAATGGTGTCGAAGTATGCGCTGCTGGTCTCATGGCCTCGGTGAGCCGGTATAGGCGGCGAACCGCTACGGGATTGCGCTGGTGGAGAACCCACCGAGTTCGGGGCGGTTATATCAGAGCCGCGCCTCGCACAGCGCATTGCGACATGTGCAACCCTCGTCTTGGAGCTGCCCCGCGAAACCGAGCACCTCCTCAGCTGACCGTACTCGAGGCTCGTTCTCGGCAAGCCATGTCAACATCTGAGCATTCAGCCGGCGTGGCTGACAGCCGCGCAGCTCGATCACCAATGCCGAATCCATATCCAGCAGCCGGAACATCGCGGATTGCCCCGGAGGACCGGGAATCGCATCCAACTGCACACTGCCGATCTTCCAGCTACGGTTCTGTTGGTCGGAGCTCACCGTCACCGATTGTCCTTTCGCGTCCAGGTAGAACTCACCCCTCTTCATGAGGGATGCGCGCGGGTAACTTTGAGGAATGCGCAGATGATCCAGCCGACGATAACTGTGAAATCGGACGGATCTACCGCCAAAGGCGATTCCTGACCACTCGCCCAACAGGTCCCTGCAATGGCATGGCGTTTGGGTGTGACCGCGAGCTGCTCCGGCTGGAACGGCACTGCAACAGCATATCCGGAACCGTCATTTGCGCAACCTGCAAAACTGGCATGGGCTGCCATGTGGGGGCAGGTTCCATCTGTTTGTCCGTATTGCTCTACGGAGGCGCCCCACGAGGTATCGGCGTTCATGGCAGATGTCATAGACGAAGGTGCCCGTTGGTATCTCTGTCAGTTCTATGGCCGAACCCGTTGGGCCATCAGTTGCTACTCCGAGGTCCGGTAGTCTTGAACGCTGTGGTTTCCATGGCCTGCACTGGTTTCGGGCCTGGCGTAGCTATTCGCCGATGCTGTTCAGCGGAGTGAAGTTCGACTTGATGTCCGGTGCGGTGGTGTGTCCCTACTGCCTTACTGCAGCGGCAGTCCAGGTGGCTGATGCCGGCCGACGAGCTCTTCCATGACTGGTTCGGTCTCTTGGCGTTCGCGACTATCCGGGTGCGGCCGTCGATTACACGGTGTTCGAACGAAAACCGTTCGCCGCCGAACTTGTCCGAGCGGGACGAAGCGCTTGATCGGCCGTGGAGAGCGCATTGCTGGATCCCCGCGAGTTACGTGACCGTCGGGTGCTGTCGCTCTACTGATGGTGCGCCATCAGGGACTCGAACCCCGAACCCGCTGATTAAGAGTCAGCTGCTCTGCCAATTGAGCTAATGGCGCTTGCGCCGTGTTCTGGCGCGGGACAAACCTTAACAGGCTAAGGCCGAAGAAGGGAAATCGCGTTCTGAACCGTGTGGATGTGACTTCTCCCTGAGGTGGTGATGCGGGGCATGGGGAGTTGATCTATCGGATGTAACGCTGCAGTGACGGGCGTGGTGTTCACATTGGTCTGGAGGTGTCCTGCTGGCAGAATGTCCGATCATGGTCTCGACCGCGCGTGGTACGGAGGGGTGGGCAGCGTGGCGGTTGGTATCTGAGGCCATCGGTGCGTTCCAGGGCGCCGAGACTTGAAACGGGGTTGAGATGAACATTGGTCGGGGTCGGCGCAAGTCGGCTGCAGGTTGGTCGATACGAGATATCGCAGGGCCGGTAATCGTGGTGGTCATTGCCACATTGGCGTTAGCGGGGTGTTCGTCGTTCAACACCAAGGATGCGGCCGAGGTGGCTATCGACCGCAACCCTATTACGGAATTGATCAAGCCCAAGCTGTTGTCTCCGGTCAAGGACGGTGAGGTGGGGGTCTCTCCGATCATGCCGATGTCCTTCAGAGTGGAAGACGGCAAGTTCACGGACGTGACTTTGCTCAACCCGCAGGGCAAGGCTGTGAGCGGCGAGCTGGCCGCAGACGGGCGGTCGTGGGCGACCACCGAAGTACTCGGTTACGGCAAGACCTATCGGTTACAGGCCAATGCTATCGGGCTCGGCGGTGCGAATTCCGCGACGCTGAGTTTCACTACCAATTCGCCGGACAACCAGACCAAGCCCTACCTGATTCCGGGTGAGGGGGAGGTGGTCGGCATCGGCCAGCCAGTGGCCATCCAGTTCGACGAGAACATCCCCAACCGAAGGGCTGCGCAGGATGCGATCAAGATCACCACTGAACCGCCGGTGGAGGGCGCGTTCTACTGGTTGAACAACCGTGAGGTGCGCTGGCGGCCGGAGCATTTTTGGGCGCCAGGGACCAAGGTCACTATCGATGTGGGTGTCTATGGGCGAGATCTGGGTAACGGACTGTACGGTCAGGACGACATTCATTCGTTCTTCACCATCGGCGACGCGATGGTCTTCACCGCGGACGACAAAACCAAGCAGGTGACCGTCGAGCGGAACGGTCAGGTGATCAGAACCATGCCGACCTCGATGGGCAAGGACAGCACACCCACGGATAATGGCATCTACATCGTTTCGGATCGGCACAAGCAGATCATCATGGACTCCTCGACCTATGGCGTGGCAGTCGATTCACCGGACGGCTATCGGATTCCGGTGGATTTCGCGACGAGAATGTCTTACAGCGGCATTTTCTTCCACTCGGCACCGTGGTCGGTCGGCCAGCAGGGCTATAGCAACACCAGCCATGGCTGCTTGAATCTCAGCCCGGAGAATGCGCGCTGGGTGTATCAGAATGCCAAACGCGGTGATATCGCGATTGTGAAGAACACTGTGGGCGGCACTTTGTCCGGTGTGGACGGCTTGGGTGATTGGAATATTCCATGGCAGGTCTGGAAGGCCGGTAACGCGGACGACAACCGCTGAGTCGAAGTAGGAGAACCCCGGACGGGCCACCAGAGATCTGGTGGCCCGTCCGGGGTTCTCAGGGCTTCAGTGCGTCGCAGTTCAGGTAGGAATCACCGATGAGGGCGAATGCGCTGCCGGTGGCGGCACACAGCAATTTGTCGCCCGCCGAACCGGTGCCAGAAGATCCGGTAGTGACCAGCCCGGCTGCTGAGCCACTTGATGCCGAGCCGGACTCGGGCATCGATGGAAGGTCGATGGCCGCGGCCGCGGTTCCGGTGGACCCGGTCAGAACAGTGGCGCCGACGAAGGCTGCGATAACCGCGGAACGCATCACGAGGTGTCTTTCTAGTCGAACTTGGAGGATGCTCTGGCGACGCCACCCTCCCATGCAGTCTATGAGTGTGTTCGAGTGTTGTATCAGGTTCTGGAGGATATTCGTCTATATCACAATGAGCAGTGGACACCGTGCTGCTCTGATGCGTTGTAGTGTCTGTGACGAGTGCGGGCCGGGCTCGGAAAGGGGCAGGCGGGGGGCTGAACAGGACTGTGGCCCAGACGCTGAGGGCTCTCCGGCGTCTGGGCCACTATGGGGTGAGCGACGGGACTCGAACCCGCGACAGCCAGGATCACAACCTGGTGCTCTACCAACTGAACTACGCTCACCATTGCCGGTGAACAACCGGCGGGCTAGATAGTAGCGCGTTACCCCCCTAACTCCCTAATCAGTTTCTGGTGAGCCGTCGACCTGGGTTGATTCGATCTGTTCTGTGCTGACCTCCGCGGCGACCGCAGCGATGTCGGTCGTGGAGGGGCCGGGCTGGGCAACGAATGCAGTGCGTCGGTAGTACTTCAGTTCGCGAATGGATTCCTGGATATCGGCTAGCGCACGATGGCTCAGGCCCTTTTCCGGCTGGCCGAAGTAGATGCGTGGGTACCAGCGGCGGCATAGTTCTTTGATCGAGCTCACATCGATCATCCGGTAGTGCAGATGAGCATCCAGCAGTGGCATGTCCCTGGCGATGAAGCCACGGTCGGTGGCGATCGAATTGCCCGCCAGCGGCACGGTGCGCGGGGTGGGAATGTGCTGGCGGACATAGTCGAGTACTCGCTGTTCGGCCTCGGCCAAGCTCATGGTGGAGTGGCGAACTTCATCGGTCAAGCCCGACCGCGCGTGCATTTCGGCGACCACCGCGGGCATCGCGGCGAGCGCCTCTTCATCGGCGTGGATGACGATGTCCACGCCCTCTCCGAGGATGTTGAGATCGCTGTCGGTCACCAGTGCGGCCACCTCGATCAATTTGTCGCTGTCGAGGCGCAGGCCGGTCATCTCGCAATCCATCCACACCATGTACTTGTCGCTCACTCGAGCAACATTAGCCGGATCGCGTCGCCACACTTGTGCTATGCCAGGTCCACCCGTTTCGGTGCGTCGCCTGATTTCGCATGGTCTGTGGTAGTTCGCGGCAGGTCGCTCAGTTGCCGAGTTTCTTGTAGAACGCGCCTGCGATGGGCGCGGTGAACACTCGCGGGCCGTATTGCCCCGCCACGCTCATGCCCTTGCTGATCAGCCCGGGAACCACGCGCATTTTATTGTGTACGAGAGCGTCGATGGAGACTTTGGCGGTGTATTCCGAGGAAACCCACATGAAGTCGGGCACCATCCGGTCGATGATGGAGGCATCAGCGGGGTCCGGGATCTCGGTGCGGACCGGGCCAGGAGCCAGCAGGGTGACATGCACCCCGGAGCCCTTCAGCTCACCACGCAGTGACTCGCAGAACGTGTTGGCGAATGCCTTGCTCGCAGCGTAGGTGGCGTTGTTCGGGATCGGCATGTTGCCCGCCGCGGAGCCGCTGATAAGAATCCCTCCGCCGCCGCGGGCGATCATGCCGGGAAGCACAGCCAATGTGAGATCGTGTACCGCGACGGTATTGAGCTCCACCTGCGCACGCTCGTAGTCCGGGTCGAGTTCGGCGACCGCGCCGAAAGTCGCGATGCCCGCGTTGTTGCACAGCACGGCGATATCGCGAGCGGTCAGTTCCTCTGCCAGCTGGGCACGTTGGGTACGGTCGGCCAGGTCGACGGGCCGCACTTCCGCGGTGATGCCGTGGGCCAGGGTCAGTCGCTGCGCGAGCTCGGTCAGCAGTTCACCGCGGCGGGCGGTGAGGATCAGCGAGTAGCCACGAGTGGCGAGTTCGGCGGCGAGCGCAGTACCGATGCCGGAAGAGGCTCCGGTGACGACCGCGCGGTTATCTGAGGTAGGGGAGGGCAGGCTCACCTGGTGCAGCCTAGGCGATACGGCGTATTGCCAGGGTTGTGCCTGCCGCCGCAGACGGCGGCCGAGTGTTCTTGCCCGGCCGCCGGGTCGGTCAGAGCCGGGCGGCCAGTCTGGTGCCCTGATCAATGGCCCGCTTGGCGTCGAGCTCGGCGGCGAGTTCGGCGCCGCCGATGAGGTGCAGGCTGACACCGGCGGCTCGCAGTGGGGCCTCCAGATCGCGGACGGATTCCTGTCCTGCGCAGATCACCACGTTGTCGACCGGGATCAGCTGGGGCCGTTGGCGTTTCTCGCCGAAGCTGATGTGCAGGCCGTTGTCGTCGATGCGTTCGTAGTTCACGCCACCGATCTGTTCTACGCCCTTGGACTTCAGCGCGGCACGGTGTACCCAGCCGGTGGTCTTGCCGAGGTCCTTGCCGAAGGAAGTTGTCTTGCGTTGTAGTAGAACGACTTCACGGGTGGCAGGGGCTGGGCGAGGGGTGGTGAGCTGCCCTGGGGCTTGCTCGTCTTCGGCGGTGACGCCCCACTCCTCTTTCCATTCGTCCAGTTTGAGTGTGGGATGTCCTTCGACAGTGAGGAATTCGCTCACGTCGTAGCCGATGCCACCCGCACCGATCACGGCAACGCGCTTACCGACCGGCTTCTCTTCGCGAACCAGCTCGGCATACGACAGCACCATGGGGTGATCGATGCCAGGGATATCGGGGATACGTGGCTGTACACCGGTGGCGAGCACGACCTCGTCGTAGCGTCCTGCGATGAGTTCATCGGCGCCGACCCGTTTGTTCAGATGCACGGTGACGCCGGTGAGCTCGAGCTTTCGAGTGTAGTACCGGATGGACTCGTCGAATTCTTCTTTGCCGGGGATACGGCGGGCGATATCGAATTGGCCGCCGATCTTGTCATCGGCTTCGAACAACTCGACGTGGTGGCCGCGTTCGGCGAGATTTACTGCCGCTGACAGCCCAGCCGGTCCCGCACCGACCACCGCGATGCGCTTGGTGCGCCGCGTCGGCAGCAGTTTCAGCTCCGTCTCGTGGCCTGCGCGCGGGTTGAGCAGGCAGGATACGGTTTTGCGCTGGAAGGCGTGGTCCAGGCAGGCTTGATTGCAAGCGATACAGGTGTTGATCTCGTCGACTCGATCCTGCGCGGCCTTGTTCACCCACTCCGGATCGGCGAGCAGCGGGCGGGCCAGCGAAACAAGCTGGGCATCGCCGCGGGTGAGGATCTCCTCGGCCACCTCGGGCATATTGATCCGGTTCGATGCGCAGACCGGAATATTCACTTGTGCGGTGACCTTCGCAGTGAACTCCACGAAGGCCGCACGAGGTACCGAGGTGACTATGGTAGGCACCCGCGCCTCGTGCCAGCCGATATCGGTGTTGAGGATATTCACCCCGGCTGCTTCGAGTTCCTTAGCCAGCGTGACGATCTCGTCGAAAGTTTGCCCTTTCTCCACCAGTTCGGCCATGGATAGTCGGAATATGATGATGAAGTCCGGACCGACCGCGGCGCGAGTGCGGCGTACGATCTCCACCGCGATCCGGCGCCGGTTCTGTGCCGATCCGCCCCACGCATCGGTGCGCTTGTTGGTGCGCGGCGCGAGGAATTGGTTGATGAAGTAGCCTTCACCGCCCATTATCTCGCAGCCATCGTAACCGGCGAACTGGGCCAGTTTCGCACAGCGTGCGTAGTCGTCGATAGTCCGCTCGATGCCCTTGGCCGAGAGTGCGCGGGGCCGGAATGGATTGATCGGGGCTTTGAGCGATGAGGCCGATACACTGCCCGGCATATAGGAGTAACGGCCGGCGTGCAGGATCTGGATAGCGATCTTCCCGCCCTGCTCGTGTACCGCCTTGGTAATCGTCCGGTGCCGGTATGCCTCGGTCTTGTTGGTCAGCTTCGCGCCCAACGGCAGCAGCCAGCCGGTGCGGTTGGGCGCGTATCCGCCGGTGATGATCAGGCCGGCCCCGCCGCGTGCGCGTTCGGCCAAGTAGGCGGCCAGCTTGTTGGTATCCCAGGCGCGGTCCTCCAGGCCGGTGTGCATCGACCCCATCACCACGCGGTTGCGCAGGGTGGTGAAGCCGAGATCAAGCGGCTCGAGCAGGTGAGGGAAGGAACTCATGGATACGGTCGCCTTTCTCCGTCAATCCGCGTGCGAAGCCGATACCCGCGGGTGCGGTGCGTGCGGATGCAGGGCTTGCAGGACTTCGTCGCACCATTCGATGAACCCCGACTCCGCGCGAATGCCCGCGCGGAGGACGAGATACTGGTGCAGGGCCGTCCCGGTGAGCTGATCCGGGGCGGGAAAATCATGTTGTTGGATGTGCGAGTACAGCTCGAGTCGATGGGTATGCCGGTCCCGGTGGCGGGCTACTTCGGTGCGTAAGGCGACGATATCGCCATAGGCAGCGGCACGGATTTTCACTGCGAGCTCGTTGCGCGGCGTCTCGGAGTTGCTCGGTTCGGCGATCCAGCGAGCCAGTTCGGTGCGGCCTTCTGGACTCACCGAGTACACCTTCTTGTCTGGTTTGCCCGTTTGTGCCACTGCTGTGCTGTGCACCCAGCCGGATTTCTCCATCCGTTTGAGAACGCGGTAGATCTGCTGATGGGTCGCGCTCCAGAAATAGCCGATGGATTTGTCGAAGCGTCGCGCGAGCTCGTATCCCGAGCCAGCGCGCTCGGTCAGCGATACCAGCAGCGCGTGCTCGAGTGCCATGCGGTGAGCGTAGCCGCGCCATACCTCTATATGCAACTAGTTGCATATTAATTCTGCGCCTGTATTGTTCCTGGCCGCGTGTCCGGTTCGTATGGTGGGCTGCCAGGCGCAACACACCTGAATCGGATATGGCGGCTATGCTGCGCGGCATGACCGAGGTAGGCGCGCGGGCAGCTATCGGGTCGGCTGCTGGGCGCGGGCAAGCGATGGCGTGGGGGCTGTGGGATTGGGGCTCCGCGGCATTCAACGCCGTTGTCCTCACCTTCGTTTTCTCGGTGTATCTCACCGACAAGGTCGGCGCAGACCTACCCGGTGGGATTTCCGCCAGCGCCTGGCTGGCCTGGGCACTTGGTATCGCGGGCTTGCTCGTGGCGTTGACCGCTCCGATCAGCGGCCAGCGTTTCGACGCCTCGGCGAAGCGCAAACTCTCCCTCGGTGTGCTGACCACGCTGACGGTTGTGGCGATGGCGCTGATGTTCTTCGTGCACGACGACTATCACGATCTGTGGCTCGGCCTGGCTCTCCTCGCATTCGGGTCGGCTTGTTTCGAGTTGGCCAATGTGCCCTACAACGCGATGCTGCGGCAGGTGTCCACACCGCAGAATGTGGGCCGGATATCCGGATTCGGTTGGGCGATGGGATATTTCGGTGGCATTGTCTTGCTGCTGATCTGCTACTTCGGCTTTATCTCCGGAGAGGGGGACAATCGCGGCCTGCTCGAGGTGCCGACCGACAACGGGCTCAATATCCGTCTGGTCGTTGTGCTGGCCGCAGTCTGGTTTGCCGCTTTCGCACTACCGGTTCTGTTCGTGGTGCCGGAATCGCCGCGAGTCGGTGCTGGTCCAGGCGTGGCTGCTGCCGGGTTCTTCGGTTCGTACCGGGTGCTCTGGCGCGATCTGCGTGATCTGTGGCGTGCGGATCGCCGCACGGTCGGGTTTCTGTTGGCCAGTGCTGTGTTCCGTGACGGCCTTGCTGGGGTGTTCACCTTCGGGGCGGTTCTGGCCGTTCAGGTCTATGGGATCGCCGATTCGGATGTGCTGTTGTTCGGTATAGCCGCCAATGTGGTGGCAGCGCTGGGGGCGATTGTCGCGGGCCGTTTCGACGATCGTGTCGGGCCGAAGGCCGTGATCGTGGTATCTCTTGCCGCGATGCTGGTCTGCGGGCTCGTACTGCTTGTCGTCTCCGGCCCGCTGCTGTTCTGGGTCTTCGGGTTGTTGCTCACTGTTTTTGTCGGTCCAGCGCAGGCAGCGGCGCGTTCGTTCCTGGCCAGGCTCGCCCCAGTGGGGCGCGAAGGACAACTCTTCGGCTTGTACACGACTACAGGACGTGCGGTGTCCTTCCTCGCGCCGAGTCTGTTCGGATTGTTCGTCTGGCTGTTCGATGCGGATCGCGCGGGCATCGCCGGCCTGCTTGTGGTGCTCGCGGCCGGACTCATAGTGCTGTTGCCGGTCCGGTCACCGGACTCGATCGTCGAAGGCCGCGCCGACTCGATTCCCGGAAAATCCGGAGTGGCGTGATCGCCGATTTGCTGGAACCAAGGCGCTGGTGTTCCTGGCTCGACCTCGGTGACCGGAGGGCGTTGCCCGGCCAGTGCCGAGGGCGCCGGAGATCATCTCGTCCGAAAATTTTCCGCAAAATACTCTGCGTTCGCATCGTTGCATGGCGTTGAGAGTGAGACATCGCTCGGATTTTCCAGGGGGTGCCGGAAACGGATGAATGATGCTGGTATGGGAATTTTCGAGTAATTCGAAAGCTTCGGGAAAGTAATTCAATAATTGACATCTTTCTGTGCCGGGCATGCCGGTGGTATCACCAATATTGTTACTGGCGATACCACAGGGCCGGCCAGAAGTTCGTCATACGGATCGCCGGTGCGATCGGATGAACCGAGCAGTTGCCGTGGCACTCGGGGGCGGACGCGACAGCCTGCGACCAGGGTGGATCACCACACTGGCAGCCGACGTCGGTGTTCGATGACGTCGGTGATCAGATCCTGGTAGCCGTCGATCAGTTCGGCGAGCCTGGTCCAATGCAGGTGGGCTTCCTCGTCCCCCTGTGCCGAGTGCGGCCGAGTCTTCCCATTTTCGGTCAAAAACCGTTGGGCGGCAACCCACTTAGCTGCTATCCGATCGATGACCGCGCCGAGCGACTCAGTGTGCATCGAGGCACCTGTCCGGTGTTGTATGTTGGCGGTGACCCATGAGTCGATGTATCCGACCCATTCGGCACGCTGACCGTCGATGCCCTCGAGCAATTGACTGTATGCCGCGACATGTGCGCTGGAGGCGCCGGGGGTGTGCAGGCACTCGAGCGCTCGACATCGCTGTTCATGGCACTCGACGAGCCCGCGAGCGGCGTGCAATACATGGTGGCGTTGCTGCTCGGCAGCGCCCGGTTCACGAAATGCGCGAAGCAGCGCGGCCGGTGGGGGCAGCTCTTCAGCCGTGAAGCTGCATTGTGCGTATTCGGTTGGCATGGCATAACCTCTGCGAAAAATCAGAACCTTGGCTACGCCGAGACCGAGGGGATTAGAGGGTAGGAGCGCCCCACGGTCCAGCGTAGTCCCGCACCCGAATGTCATCCCATAGCCACCTATAGAGCGGAGGCGTCGGAAAATCCTCGACGATGCGCGAGAAGACGGATCCGAGAAATTGAGACACTTTCAGGAAAGCGCGATATCCGAATCCGCGCAATAGCATGGTGTGCAGATAGGAGAGCTGCCGGGAAATTGTTATATTCCGTTACGGATCGGTCACCCGTTACTGTGTGCCGATACGTACCTATTAATGGTCGGGCGTATGAGTGGCAATCGTATCGGGGCCATGACCGCGCACGGTCATCCGATCGGCTAACCTCGGTATTCGTGCCCGCCTACGTGTCCTCGCCTGAGCTGACATTCGGCTTCCTGTTCGCGTTGGAAGACCCCGAGCGAATCGCGGAGGTCGTGCGCACTCTCATCGTCCGCAAGACCGTCTCGGTCTTCCGCCTTGCCCGGCTTTCCGACGACGAGGGCCCGCCGGAGCGGTATGTGGTCAACTGGGCGGTCGTACCGCAGATCTCGATCACCACTGTCGTGCCGGACGCGGACGAGCTGCTGGCGACCAGGACAATGCTGGTCAATGCCTTCCTCGGAGAAGACGGCGAGGTCAGCCTCTATTCGGCTCAGTCGAGCGGACCGGTCTGATCGGCCGATCAGTTGTCGGGAACCAGTCGGGCCTGAGCGATTTCGGCCACCCGTCGGTATCGCAGCCGAGTCGAAGACTCCGGCGTTGATTCAGATGTCCTGGCCGTAGTGGCCTGTGCACACGCTCTGTTGGCTTATTGGTACGAGTCGTGCCGTTTCCAGACAGTCTGACACGCGACAATCAGGATATACCGTGCTGGTTGCGGTGTGGTGCAAGTAACCGGAAGTAGCATCGCTCATGGAGTCTGGGAAGCCTGTCGCGCCCACCACCCCGATCCGCGTACGAGGCGATCTCCACCCCACACTCTCCCGATGGATGTGGTTGATCAAGTGGCTATTGGCTGCTCCGCGCGGCGTCTATGACTTTGCGATGGGCATCAATGCTGGTTTATCCGGGTTCAGGCGTACGTGGGGCTTATACGGGACGAATACCCGACCCTTCGGCTCGGTCGAGCCACTACGAGGCCTCGGTGGACACCGGCGGCAGCCGCCGAGCTAGTCGTACCTCAGCATGCGCCAGGCGACCTTGGATTGCGACAAGCACACACTCGCAAATTCTCTCGATGCTCTCACGCATCAAGGCAGCGGCTACACCCCGATGCTGCTTCCATGTCGAGCCTGCCGAGGGTGTGTAGTAGGAGAATCAGTCACACCTCGGTGGGTGTGACCACGTGAAACCGGACTGGCGAAAGACGACCGGTAGCTTAGATTGGCGCAGAATCCAGCGCTTACCGGAGTCGTATAGCCGACAGCATCGTGGAATCGTTTCCCATGGCAGGGTTGCCTACTCGTACTCCAGTATGACGCGCATGCGACGGCTTTGCTGGCCCGAGTGAATGGAGGATTTCGCGCAGTTTTGGGAAAAGCGCATCGTCGCGCGGCCATCAGTGTTAGAAACACTATCACTTCAGATATTTGGAGTCTGCGCACCAAGAGTGAGGATGGCCGATGACCATCACTGAGATGACTGTTTTCGAGGCTCTCGAATCGAATGTGCGCGGGTACTGTCGCTGCTGGCCCGCCATCTTCGATACCGCGAGCGGAGCATGGTTGCGGGATGAGAACGGCAAAGAGTATCTGGACTTTTTCGCCGGAGCGGGCTCGCTCAACTACGGCCACAACAATCCCGTGCTCAAACGATCCTTGCTGGACTACATCACCAGGGACGGCATCACCCACGGACTCGATATGTCCACCGTGGCCAAACGGGGCCTGCTGGAATCCTTGCGCGATATTGTCCTCGATCCGCGCGGGCTGAACTACAAGATCCAGTTTCCTGGGCCGACCGGCGCGAACGCTGTCGAGGCCGCATTGAAGCTCGCGCGGAAGATCACCGGACGGCAGACTGTGTTGAGCTTCACCAATGCCTTCCACGGCATGTCCCTGGGTGCCCTCTCGGTTACTGGGAACACGGCGAAACGGGCAGGTGCTGGGGTGCCGCTCGCGCACGCCATGCCGATGCCCTACGACAGATACCTGGGTGTCGCCGACGACCTGCTCTGGATGCGTCGCGTGCTTGACGACCCGTCTTCGGGGCTGGACAGACCTGCTGCGGTGATTGTGGAGACGGTGCAGGGCGAAGGGGGTATCAACGTCGCGAGCGCGAAGTGGTTGCGCGGCCTGGCCGAGCTCTGTGCCGCGCGAGGAATCCTGCTGATAGTCGATGACGTGCAGATGGGCTGTGGTCGGACCGGGTCCTTTTTCTCCTTCGAGATCGCGGGCATCGTCCCGGACATCGTCACCTTGTCCAAATCGATCAGTGGCTACGGCCTGCCGCTGGCGTTGGTATTGTTCAAGCCTGAGCTCGATCAGTGGGCGCCGGGCGAGCACAATGGAACTTTCCGAGGTAATAACCCGGCTTTCGTCACTGCGCGCATTGCGCTGGAACACTACTGGTCCGATTCTGCGCTGGAACGCGCCACATCAGTGAAGGGGGAGCGGCTCGGCTTGGCGTTGAGCGAGCTGGCCGCGACGTTCCCCGGTATCACCACGCGTGGCCGCGGGCTGGTGCATGGTGTCGCCTTCGACGACACATCACAGGCGGAGAAGGTCGCCCACGCCGCGTTCGACCGCGGTTTGCTCGTCGAGACTTCGGGTTCGGCCGACGAAGTGGTCAAGCTGATGCCACCATTGACTGCCACTGATGCCGAGATCGATCACGGTGTCGAGCTGCTCACCGGTGCGGTCGAGTCGGTGTGCGGCTGAAATAAGCAAGCGGTACATTGTGTTGCCGAAAACTCACAGCTTTCTCTTCGCGGTGGTGCGGAATGGGTAACCGAGATGCGAACAAGGTGATTTATCTGCGACATCGTACTAATAGACAGGCAATGCCCAGCTGATGTCCTGGTAGCTATGTATATGCTCACACGGCTCAGAAGGAGCCCGAAAACCACCAGTATCTATGACAAGATCGGCGGCTACGAGGCGCTCGAGGTCGTCGTCGACGACTTCTATACCCGAGTTCTCGCCGACGCGGAACTAGCCGCCTTCTTCACCGGCACGAACATGTCGCGGCTGAAAGGAAAGCAGGTCGAATTCTTCGCCGCTACTCTCGGCGGCCCCATCTCTTATACCGGAACCTCGATGAAGCAGGTCCACCAGGGGCGAGGCATCACCATGCACCATTTCGGCTTGGTGGCACACCACCTCGAACAGTCTCTAGCCGCTGCCGGGGTTCCTGGCGATACTGTCGCCGACATCATGTCCGCTATCGCACCGTTGGCTGAAGCCATCGCCTCTCCGTCCTCGAAACTCTCCTGACCCAGGTCAGGGCACAACCGGTTCGAAGGGCCGAATTTCGCCTCGGCCAGGGCGGACGACACCGGCCGATGATTCGGGGACTTCGGTCCAGTCACCCGGAAGATCGCCAAGTGGCTCAGAGACCACAAATCGGATTTCCTCACTCAGATGGTGCGCATCCTCGATATCCGGATGCAGTGCGCGCAACACCGAGCTACTAGTGGAGTAGAACAGCGATCGGGTCTGCCGTTGGCTGGAATAGCGGAAAAACCACATGGACTCGCCATCGGTGGTGGCGACGGTCATCTGTACCGGGGCGGGAACTCCATACGATCGGCCGACCGCCTCGACCATGCCGACCGCGCGGGCGACCGCGCCGAAAGGGTCGTCACCGAGGCCGAATGTCAGTGCCAGGAAGAACAGTAATTCCGAGTCTGTCGAACCCTCGATATCGGCGAACAAGGCCGGGGCGATCGCCGTCATCAGATCCCGCTTGATGGTGCGGAAACCACGAAACCCGCCGTTGTGCATCCATAGCCACTGGCCGTATCGGAACGGATGGCAGTTGCTGCGCTGAACCTCGGTCCCGGTCGAGGCGCGCACATGCGCGAAGAACAACGGCGTTCGTACCTGGCTCGCGATCTCCCGCAGGTTCCGGTCATTCCACGCGGGCTCGATGTTCTTGAATACCGCAGGTTGAGAGCCTTCGCCGTACCAGCCGATCCCGAAGCCGTCACCGTTCGTGGTCGTCTCGCCGAGTGTCGAGTGCAGGCTCTGGTCGATCAGTGAATGTCGTGGCCGGAACAGAAGGTCCTCGGCCAGGATGGGCTCTCCTGAATAGGCCATCCACCTGCACATACATTAATTGAAGCAGAATGATCAGGTGCTCGGTCCGAAACCATGCACTCAGGGTGGTCGTCGGTGGTGGTATCGCAACTTCATGATCAGGATCGATGACGCGTGTCGGCTCTGATGTCACTTACGTCCAGAATTAACCGCTACCGCCTCCTCGCAGGACCACATAGGTTGCCAGCCGATCTGCTTTTCCAGACGTTCCGAGGTCACCGTTGCTTCACCGATCGTCACCCACTCGGAGGAGAGGGGCATGATTCCGATCCGGTACAGGAGATCGACGACTCGTTCCGAGGGCGCCAGCGGAACAGACACGCACAAACTCCCTCCTAGATCAGCGATTTCGCGTACCGTCACATATCCCCGAGGCCCGATGTTGAACACGCCGCAGCATCTCTGCTCGATGATCTTGATCATAGCGTCAGCAAAGTCATCCTGATGAAGGAATTGATACGCAGCCGATGACGCTCGCGGATAAACGATCACTCTATGTCTGAACATCCGCACACCGGAGTTGTCCATATCTGGTCCGACGACGTAGGTCGGTCGCAGTATGCAGAGACGTTCCGCGAGAGTTTCATCGCGGCGTAACTTGTCCTCGAGCAGCAACTCCATCTCTGCTTTTTGGTCGAAATAGAATTTGCCGGGGGATCGTCGTACAGGGGTCGATTCGTCCAGACACTGACCCGCGCGATAGGTGACACCGTACGCGTTGATGCTCGAGAAGATGATGATATGGCCGATACCTGCGTTCAGCGCGAGGTCGACAATGGATTCTACTGCTTCGACATTTACTTTTCGAGCTTGCTGCTTATCTCGCGGCTCTTTGATGACATAAGCCGTATGAACAAGGCAATCAGTGCCGGTCAGGTGCTGTGTGGTCAATTCCGAGAGAGACCCGTACTGTATGAACTCTACTTTGCTGTGTCGAACCCGGGGCGGGTGACGCGAAAACGCCTTCACCGAATCGACCATGGCGGATCCCGCCAGTGCCCGTATGAGCACAGTGGCAAGATCTCCGGAGGCGCCGGTCACAGCGATCCTGGTCATAGTGCTGATAGCCTCTCCGCTCCACGACTGCGCTTCCCGGCGAGTGGGAGCAGCTGTTCATCGCCGTCGAGATGCTTATACAGACATAAGGCCCAATTCGCCATTTTTCGAGTACGGGAATATTCGGGGCCGAGGTGGCTGCTCCACCCCCCGCCGCTCTCGTTCGAGAGATGGGGACTCGAACTGCACGTTATACCTCCTCGACCGGATGTATCAGTGTCACCCTGATCGGACAGCTGTCATGGGACGCTCGTGCGTGTATTGCTCTTCGGCAATTCTAGCTGACGTCATGTCTCACCGTGCAAGCGAACCCTATCGCGCCAGTGAACATCGACTAGCCATGTATGACACTGTAGATAAGTTTGCCGGACACAGTCGCGCAGATTCTCCTAGATTTTTCGGTATTTATTACTGCTCCAGCGGGAAATTAAACCAGCGCATCCGAATAGTATCCACGACATCGGCGGCGGACATGACTCCGACCTGATCGAGTGGACCCGGCACTACGAATCCCTCGACTCCCAGCTCGGTAAGAATATCCAGCCCGGAGTAGTCGCGCGGATAGCAGCATCATACGTTCTAAGTCAGGTAGGTGTACCCGGAAATCAACAGCGGCCATCGGACTCCAATACCGAGTGAAGCACTCGCAGAAACTCTGAGTGCATAGGACTCTGAGTGCATAGGAACGAACTGATCTTTGCGCTGGGCGGCGAGACATCAGAGCACTGAGTCCGGTCATCGGCCAGGTGGCCATGGCTTAGTGGTGTGCGGGTGGCCTTTCCCGGGGAGATTCCTTGGTGTGAACTCTGCGGGTGTGAACTCTGCGTTCGGTGGGTAGTACCCCTGGTGACCCGTTCTGAACGGGTCACCAGGGGTTCAGTGCCCCCGGCAGGAATCGAACCTGCGACCTAGGGATTAGAAGGCCCTTGCTCTATCCAACTGAGCTACGGAGGCAGTCGGGTCAACGATGGCTGACGTCGACCGGGCTGTCCAGCGGGGCAAGTATAGCGACTGTCCAGATACCGGGTTCTCGGCATCGGCGATGTCCGCCGGCAACGTTCTCGCCATGCCCGCACTCCAGTCGACGCATCTCTGAATGATCCGCCACTCAGACTATCGGCCCAAACCCGACCGGGCTACGGAATATTCCCCGAACTACGCTCAGTCGTATGTCGTCAGCCCAGGTCCAGTCCGCCGCCCCCGAAGCAGAGGCTGCTAGGCCCGGGGTGTCGTTCGCTGCGTTCACCGCGGTGGCCGGTGCGATCGCGGCTGTGGTCGCGGCCTTGGTGGTGGGACTTTCAGCGGCGGAGGCTTTGACTCTTCTCGGCATACCCGACCCCGGACCGCTGACTACGTATGGCCTGCCTGCTGTCCGTGCGCTGGCCGATCTATCGGCGGCGCTGACCGTCGGGTCACTGTTGCTCGCTTCGTTCCTGGTGCCGCCGCAGCGGAACGGCTTGCTCGATGTCGATGGCTACCGGGCATTGCGCCGAGCGTCGAATTTCGCGCTGATCTGGGCGTGTTGCGCGGCACTGCTTGTGCCGTTGACTGTGTCGGATACCACTGGTCAGCCAATGAGCGACATACTGCGTCCCGGCCTGTGGCGGGTGATAGACCAGGTCGAGCAGGCCGGCGCTTGGCGTATTACTGTGCTGTTCGCATTGGTCGTCGCGGTTGGGTGCAGGCTGGCGTTGCGCTGGGGCTGGACGCCGGTGCTGTTCGGCGCCTCGATCTTCACGATGATGCCGTTGGCGTTGACCGGGCATTCCTCCTCCGGCGGGGCGCACGATGTCGCCACCAACAGCCTGATACTGCACCTGGTCTCCTTCGCGATCTGGGTCGGTGGCTTGTTCGCCGTACTGGCACACGCAATGCGCGGCGGTGCGTACACCGATGTGGCCGCACGACGTTTCTCCTGGACTGCGGCGATCGCATTCGCTGTGATCGCGGTCAGCGGCGTGATCAACTCCTGGGTCCGTGTGCCGCTGGACGAGCTGCTCACCAGCACCTACGGCAGGCTGGTGCTGGCCAAGGCCGCTGCGCTCGCGGTGCTGGGCGCGTTCGGCTATCTACAGCGTCGTGCCGCACTGCCTGCGCTCACAGCGGATCCAACGAATCGTTCGGCTTTGATTCGGTTCGCGGGCGTGGAGGTGGTGCTCTTCGCCGCGACTGTGGGACTCGCGGTGGGGCTCGGGCGCACACCACCGCCACCGCCGGTATCGATTCCGACGGTCGCCGAGGTGGAACTCGGCTACAACCTGGCAGGACCTCCGACACTCGCGAGGCTGTTGTTCGACTGGCGGTTCGATCTACTCTTCGGCACGTCGGCGATCGTGTTCGCAGTGCTGTACATGCTCGGCGTGCGCAGGTTGCGGATGCGGGGAGACGCATGGCCGGTAGGGCGGACGATCGCCTGGTTGTCCGGCTGCGCGGTCTTGTTGTTCACGACATCGTCTGGGGTCGGTCGGTACTCCCCTGCGATGTTCAGCGTGCACATGGGGGCGCACATGGCGCTGTCGATGCTGGTGCCGATCCTGCTCGCGCTGGGTGGGGCGGTGACACTGGCATTGCGGGCGCTGCCGCCGGCGGACCGCGGCGTACCAGGGCCGCGGGAGTGGTTGCTGGCCGCGGTGCACAACCCGGTGTCGCGCTTTCTGACCAGCCCCATCGTGGCTTCAGTGATCTTTGTCGCTGGTTTCTACGCGTTGTACTTGGGCGGTATCTTCGACACGTACACCGATTCGCACGCGGCCCATCTGTTCATGAATGTGCATTTCCTGATCAGCGGATATCTGTTCTATTGGGTGGTGATCGGCATCGATCCCAAACCTCGGCAGGTGGAGCCGTTGACCAAGCTTGCCATGGTATTCGGCTCGCTACCGTTCCACGCGTTCTTCGGTATCACGTTGATGAGCATGACCACGGTGCTGGGTGGCTGGTTCTATCGCGGCTTAGGACTGGAATGGAACAATGATCTGCTCGGCGATCAACGCAACGGCAGCAGCCTGGCGTGGGCAAGTGGTGAGATCCCCTTGGTTGTGGTGATGGTGGCGCTGCTGGTCCAATGGTCTCGCAGCGATCAGCGGCTTGCGAAGCGCACCGATCGAGCCGCCGATCGTGACAACAATGCCGCTCTCGCCGCACACAACGCGATGTTCGCCGAGCTGGCCAAGCGAGATGGAGAACTGCGTAAGTGAGTGAACGCGCCACCACGGTCCCCCGACACATGCCTGTGGAGCGGTCGGACGTGCGCTGTGCGCGCAGGCGGACAGTCGGGCTGATCCGTAAGACACCGGTCTTCCACACGTCTGTCTCCAGTCCGTTGGGTCCGGTGCCGGTGACGATGAAGCTCGAATACCTTCAGCACGGCGGGACGTTCACAGTACGTGGCAGTTTGAATGCGCTGCTGGAGTCGGGAGATGGCGTCGATGAGGTTGTTATCGCCTCCGGTGGGAACACCGGTATCGCCACTGCGCTGGCCGCCGCGCGATTGGGCAAGACATGCACCGTAGTTGTGCCGGAGACAGCGCCGCACACGAAAGTCGCCGCGATGTGGTCACACGGCGCCGAGGTGCTCTGGCGTGGAACCAGCTACGCGGAGGCACTGGGATATGCGAGCGATCACGCCGCCGAGCGTGGCGCGGTACTGTTGCATACCCACGACCTGCCCGCCGCGATCACCGGAGTAGGGGTGGTCGGGCTGGAACTCGAAGAGCAGGTGCGAGGGCGACCACCTGTATTGGCCGCGGTAGAGGGTGGCGGCTTGGTCGCCGGAATCGCGGTTGCACTCGGGCACCGCCGTCAGGTGATCGGGGTCGAGCCTGAGGGCGCTGCCCTACTCCGGGCGGCGCTGAAGGCGGATCGCCCGGTGGATGTCGTCGGTCCCGGCCCTGCCATGTACTCTTTGGGCCCCACCAGGATCGGCGATATCGCCCTCGACATCGCGCGTCGTTACGATGTGCGGTCGTTACCGGTGAGTGACGACGCGATCGGTGCGGCGCGGGAGTACCTGTGGCGTGAGTTCCACATTCTGGTCGAACCGACCAGTGCCGCTGCGTTGGCCGCTATCCATAGCGGCGTGTATGTTCCCGCGCCGGATGAACGACCTGTCATTGTGCTGTGCGGTGCCAATACCGATGTGTCGTTGTCCTGACCCGAACAAATTAGAAATTTTTACTATTCACATATTGGCGGGTTGTGCACACTGCCGGATTGTGTTCTTGGATCCGCCCTGATCGGGTGCACGCTGGAGAAGTCCTGCCGGCGAGGAGCAAGTTCCGGACAGGCCTGAACTCCAACTGTGAAGGGGCGTCATCATGTACGAGGCGAATGCGACGGTGATAGGAACGATTGCCACCCATCCGGTCAAGCGCGACCTGGCCAATGGCGAGCAGGTGATCACGTTCCGGTTGGCAAGCAATTCCCGCAGACTGGATCACACGTCGGGGCAATGGGTGGACAATGGCACCCTGTATCTCACCATCAGTTGTTGGCGCAGGTTGGTGGCGGGTGTCGACGCGTCTTTGCACCGTGGTGACCCGGTTATCGCTTATGGTCGGCTGCGCTCGCACGAGTACCGGAGCAAGGACGGCGTGGAGCGCCGAGATCTGGAAATGCGCGCGATCACGGTCGGTCCGGATTTGTCCCGCTGCGCCGCGCAGGTGACGCGCTGGTCCGCTGCGGTGCCAAGGAACACTACAGAGGGCCCGAGTGCCGCAGATCGGGCACCTACCGACGATTCGTCAGGTGCGGCGGGCGTAGCCACCGGCTCGATACCGGGTTGCGGCGGCGTACCCGAGCCGGTCGGAACCTGATCACACGATCGGTTTTCCTCCTGGCGAGGAGTGGTAGCGCTGCTTCGTCCTCCCCTTTCCCGCACCGATAGGCTGCACACTTATGGCTGAGTTCATTTATCAGATGAAGAAGGTTCGCAAGGCGCACGGCGACAAAGTCGTGCTCGACGATGTCACCTTGAACTTCCTTCCTGGCGCCAAGATCGGCGTCGTCGGCCCGAACGGCGCGGGTAAATCCAGCGTGCTGAGAATCATGGCCGGACTGGACCAGCCGAACAACGGTGATGCGTTCTTGGCTGCTGGTGCCACGGTCGGCATCCTGCAACAAGAACCCCCGCTCAATGAGGGAAAGACCGTCCGAGGCAACGTCGAAGAGGGTCTTGGTGAGATCAAAGTGAAGCTTGATCGCTTCAATGAGGTCGCCGAGCTGATGGCGACCGATTACTCCGATGAGCTCATGGAGGAGATGGGCAAGTTGCAGGAGGAGTTGGACCATGCCGATGCCTGGGATCTCGATTCCCAGCTCGAACAGGCGATGGACGCGTTGCGGTGCCCACCGCCGGACGAGCCGGTCACCAAGCTCTCCGGTGGTGAGCGCCGCCGGGTCGCGCTGTGCAAGCTGCTGTTGAGCAAGCCCGACTTGCTTCTGCTCGACGAGCCGACCAACCATCTGGATGCCGAGAGCGTGAACTGGCTCGAGCAGCACCTGGCGCAATATCAGGGCGCTGTGCTTGCGGTCACCCACGACCGGTACTTCCTGGATAACGTCGCGCAGTGGATTCTCGAGCTGGATCGCGGTCGTGCCTATCCCTACGAGGGCAACTACTCCACGTACCTGGAGAAGAAGGCTGAGCGCCTGGAGGTACAGGGCAAAAAGGATCAGAAGCTGCAGAAGAGGCTCAAGGAGGAGCTCGCCTGGGTGCGCTCTGGCGCCAAGGCCAGGCAGGCCAAGAACAAGGCCAGGCTCGGTCGGTACGAGGAGATGGCGACCGAAGCCGAGAAGATGCGGAAGTTGGATTTCGAGGAGATCCAGATTCCTGCGGGCCCGCGCCTCGGCAACGTGGTGGTGGAAGCCAGGAACCTGGACAAAGGCTTCGGCGACCGCCAGCTGATCAAGGACCTGTCGTTCACCTTGCCGCGCAACGGCATTGTCGGCGTCATCGGGCCGAACGGGGTCGGCAAGACCACGCTGTTCAAGACCATTGTCGGGCTCGAGCAGCCCGACAGCGGCGAGGTGAAGATCGGCGAGACGGTCAGTCTGAGCTATGTCGACCAGAACCGTGCGGGCATCGACCCGAAGAAGACGGTATGGCAGGTGGTCTCCGACGGCTTGGATTACATAGAGGTCGGTCAGCAGGAAATGCCGTCGCGCGCTTATGTGAGCGCATTCGGTTTCAAAGGTCCAGATCAGCAGAAACCCGCAGGCGTGCTCTCCGGTGGTGAGCGCAACCGTCTGAACCTGGCGTTGACCCTCAAACAGGGCGGTAACCTGATCCTGCTCGACGAGCCGACCAACGATCTCGATGTGGAGACCCTCGGTTCGCTGGAGAACGCTCTGGAGAAGTTCCCCGGCTGCGCCGTCGTCATCTCGCACGATCGTTGGTTCCTCGACCGCACCTGCACCCACATCCTCGCGTGGGAGGGTGATTCGGACAATGAGGCCAAGTGGTTCTGGTTCGAAGGCAATTTCGAGGCGTACGAAGCCAACAAGGTCGAGCGTCTCGGCCCGGAAGCGGCTCGTCCGCACCGGGTTACGCACCGCAAGTTGACTCGCGGCTGACTTCCCGTTCCGGTGGGTGGATGAACACTGGCCCCGCCCACCGGAACGACCACCGCAGCGGACATGCGCCCGCTGCGCGATGAAGTTTCACGCTGCGTCCTCTTCCAAAGGGTGCCGGGCAGAATTGTTCGAATTGTTCATGGACCAGAGGCCTGGTGCCAGACATGGTGTTGCTACAACAATTGCGTTGCGTGCGACTCCCACTTGCTCGCGAGGCATACGGTGCCTATATGCACAGGAATATTGACGAATACGGCATTCGGCGACATCCGAGGGCGGGGTCGAGTCCGGGAATTCTCGTCGGTGCCGATTCGGGTCACCGTGCCGCGAACTGTCGTCGACAACTAAGAACAGCAGTGACACTTACCCATATGGCTCGCTAGGGTGGAGGCGTGAGTGCGCAGACGCAGATCGAGCTGTCCATGACTGTGGCTGTTGGCGCAACGGCGCTATAGCTATCGACACAGCGGCCGAGCTGCCCCGAGGCCCGCTGCGGTGACATTGTCGCCGCGGATATGGCCCTTGACACTCACCTGACATTCCGCAGGTCCGATCCGGTACTGCATCGAAGCTATTCGTTCGCTCCCGGCTCGGTCGGCGGATGCCGAGGGCATAGTGAATACTCGGGTATCGGAAGGGAATCGGCCCACGTATCTTCGGCACGGAGTTACTGTCGAACCAGCGTCATTTTGTTACGGAACCGATATCCTAGGGAGTTGGCGAAAAATGACCGTCTCGCCCGATTTGTCCAGCGCGGCATGGGTCGCGAGTGTGCCGCAGGCTTTGCGCGGCGAACTCGCGATGCTCGAGGAAGTGTATTTCCGCCACGTCGACGCGGGCGATGTGGACTGCGCGATCACCGGCATCACTCAGGTCTTCCGCTTGCATATGGAGTTGGCTGCCACCCGTATCCCAGGCCACGCGTTGGTGCGGGTGTATCACCCGGACGACGGATCCGGGATCGGCGCCGCGGTACAGATCGTCACCGACGATATGCCACTGTTGGTCGAGTCGGTCAGCGCGTTGCTCAGCCGTATCGGTGTCAGTGTCAGTGAGATCATCCACCCGATCTTCGAGGTCGAACGGGACACTCAGGGGCGGCTGATGCGCGCTGCCGCGCACGAGGTGGACGGCACCGGCACGGCGGGATTGCGCGAGTCCTGGATGCATGTGCAGTTGCATCCCTCGACCAGCCCTGCGTTATTGGCCGAGATCGAGGTCGCCATGCCGGATGTGGTCGCCGACGTGCGCCAAGTGGTCGATGACACCGAGGCCATCCGGGCGACACAGCGCGCGGTAGCAGACGATCTGGAAGCGGCCGCACGATCCGGAGTAGTACGGTTCCCCGCGGCAGATCTGATCGACACCGCGAACCTGCTGCGCTGGCTGGCCCGCGGAAACTTCACTCTCCTCGGTTACGCCCGCTACCGGCTGAGCGTCGGCCGCGGCGAAGAGGCGCCCACCGAACTGCCCGACACCTGTCTCGGTGTCCTGCGTCCGGATGTCGGCACCGACTTCCACGTACCGATCCATAGTGGTGACCGGCCGCTGCTCACCCTGACCCAGGGCTTGGTTCCCGCCACCGTGCACCGCTCGGTGTATCCCTACTTCGTCGAGATCGCAGACTTCGACACGGCCGGGACGATCATCGGCGTGCATCTGTTCATCGGTACCTTCACTGTCACGGCGGTACACGAGAACGTTTTGGATATCCCGGTGATCGAACGTCGGGTGCGCGCTGCGATCGAGGAGGGCGGATTCGACCTGGGTTCGTTCTCCGGGCAGGCGATGCTAGAGGTCATCCAGTCCTTTCCGCGCACCGAGCTGTTCTCTTCCGATGCCGAGGCGCTGTGCCGGACCGCTGCCGCTGTGCTCAATGTGAGTTTGCGCCGTCAGGTGCGTCTGTTCATGCGTGCGGACATCTATGGCCGCTACATTGCGTGTCTGGTCTACCTGCCGCGTGATCGCTACACCACTCGGGTGCGGCTGGAAATGCAGGAGATACTGGTTCGCGAACTGGGGGGCGTCTCTATCGATTACTCCGCGCGAGTAGGCGAAAGCGATTTGGCTCGTGTGTATTTCACAGTACATATGCCGGAAGCCGAGACCGGTATTGTGCGTCGCACTCCACCATCGCTGACCTCTGAGCCCAACCGGCTGCGCCTACAGAACCTGCTCGCCGCGGCGAGCCGCACTTGGGAAGACTACCTGAACGATGAGGCGAACGCGTCGGCTGTACTCGACCCAGCCCTGGTCCAGCGGTATGCGCATGCCTTCCCGGAGGGCTACAAGCAGGATTTCTCCGCTTCTCGCGCACTCGCGGACATCATGCGGTTGCAGCAGCTGTGTGACGGTGGCATCGACCAATACCTCTACCGCAAAGCGGATTCGGAGCCGGGATCGTGGCGATTCACCCTTTACATCGGCGGAGGCGGTATCTCGCTGAGTCAGGTTCTCCCGATCCTGCAAAGCCTCGGCGTCGAAGTGGTGGACGAACGTCCCTACCGGATCGAGCTGGAAGCGACGGCAGGTGGCGGCGAGCGGTGGATCTATGATTTCGGTCTGCTGGTTCGTCCTGAATTGCTGCGCAATTCACTCGACCAGGATCTGGATGCGGAGTTGCTGGAGCCCTCTCCGCATACCGTGATGCCGGAGACCCGGTTGTCCGGGTTACGTGAACGATTCATGGAAGCGTTCGAAGCGATGTGGTACGGCCGCGCCGAGGCGGACGGTCTCAACGAGCTCGTACTGCGCGCTCTGCTGCCGTGGCGCGCGGTCTCGATTCTGCGTACCTACGCGAAATACCTGCAGCAGGCCGGTTTTCCGTACAGTCAAGCCAATATCTGCCGTGTGCTGCTCACCTATCCGGATATCACGCGATTGTTCCTCGACCTGTTCGCGGCGCTTTTCGATCCCGATGCCTGCTCCCCTGAACGCGCCACCGATGCGGAGAGCCAGGTGCGCGGACGGATCGATGAGGTCGTCAGTCTGGATTCCGACCGTATTCTGCGTGCGTTTCTCGGTTTGATCGAGGCGACATTGCGCACCAATTATTATGTGTTGGATGGGGCGGGAGCGGCGCGTGCGCATATCTCGGTGAAGTTGAATCCTCGGAAGGTTGTGGAGTTGCCGCGGCCGCGTCCATTATTCGAGATTTTTGTGTATTCGCCGCGGGTGGAGGGTGTGCATCTGCGGTTCGGGGCGGTGGCGCGTGGTGGGTTGCGTTGGTCGGATCGTTTGGAGGATTTCCGGACGGAGATCTTGGGATTGGTTAAGGCACAGGCAGTAAAGAATGCGGTGATTGTGCCGGTAGGGGCGAAAGGGGGGTTCGTAGTGAAGCAGCCACCGCTGGCTACGGGGGATGCGGTAGCGGATCGGCAGGAGCTGGGTGCGGAGGGCGTGACGTGTTATAGGACGTTTATTTCGGGGTTGTTGGATGTGACAGATAATGTGGATCGGGTGAGCGGGGCGGTGTTGCCGCCGGCTCGTGTGGTGCGGCGGGATGATGATGATCCATATTTGGTGGTTGCCGCAGACAAGGGTACGGCGACATTCTCGGACATTGCCAATGAGGTGGCTGCCGGTTATGGGTTCTGGTTGGGGGATGCGTTTGCTTCGGGTGGCTCGGTAGGATACGACCACAAGGCGATGGGGATTACGGCGAGGGGGGCGTGGGAGAGTGTGCGGCGTCATTTTCGCGAGCGGGATGTGGATACGCAGACGCAGGATTTTACGGTAGTCGGCGTGGGTGATATGAGTGGTGATGTGTTCGGTAATGGTATGTTGTTGTCCGAGCATATTCGTTTAGTGGCGGCGTTCGATCATCGGCATATCTTTCTGGACCCGGACCCTGATGCGGCGCGGTCGTTTCGGGAGCGGCAGCGGATGTTCGCGTTGCCACGGTCGTCGTGGGCTGATTACGACCGGTCGTTACTCAGTGCCGGAGGCGGGGTCTACGACCGTACTGTGAAGGCGGTGCCGATCAGTCGGCAGGTCAGGGTGGCGCTCGGGCTGGCAAGTGATGTCGAGTCGCTGTCGCCGCCGGAACTGGTGCGCGCGATCCTGCTCGCCCCAGTGGATTTGTTGTGGAACGGTGGTATCGGCACGTACATCAAGGCGAGCGCCGAGAGCAACGCCTCGGTGGGGGACAAGTCCAATGACTCGGTGCGGGTGGACGCGAATCAGTTGCGGGTCGGGGTGATCGGTGAGGGAGGAAATCTGGGGGTTACGCCGCTGGGACGGGTCGAGTTCTGTCGCCATGGTGGCCGGATGAATACCGATGCGCTGGACAATTCTGCGGGCGTGGATTGTTCCGATCACGAGGTGAATATCAAGATCTTGCTGGATGCGGTGGTTTCCAGTGGTGAGCTCGTGGTTGCCGAGCGTAACCCGTTGCTGGCCTCGATGACCGACGAGGTCGCGCAGATGGTCCTGCAAGACAATATCTCGCAGAACTTCCTCATGGGTATCTCGCGTACCGAGGCACCGCTCATGCTCAATGTGCAGATGCGGCTCATCGAAGATCTGGAACAGCGCCGTGGGTTGAACCGCGACCTGGAGGCGTTGCCCTCTGACCAGGAGATGACGCGTAGGTTGGAAGAGGAGACGGGGCTGGCATCACCGGAGCTGGCCAATCTGATGGCGCATGTGAAGCTGTCACTCAAGGCCGATCTGCTCGATTCCGACCTGCCCGACAGTCAGTACTTCGCCGCGCGGCTGCCGAGCTACTTCCCGACACCGTTGCGTGACCGCTTCGGCACGGCGGTCAAGCGACACCGGCTGCGCAGGGAGATCGTCACCACCATGATCGTCAATGAGATGGTGGACCACGGTGGTATCACCTACGCGCACCGGTTGCGGGAAGAAATCGGCGCTACCACCACCGATGCCGTGCGAGCCTTTGCCGCGGCCAGTGCGATTTTCGATCTGCCAGAGATGTGGGGACGAATCCGGGCGGTCGATGCGCCCACTGTGGTGCGGGATCTGCTCGAGTTGGAGACCAAACGGACACTGGATCGGGCGTCTCGATGGCTGCTGAGTAATCGGCCGCAGCCGATCGCGGTCGGCGCGGAAATCAACCGATACCGCGATGGTGTGCGCGAACTCGCCCCGAAGGTGCCGGGGTGGTTGCGTGGGCACCACGTGTCCACCCTCACCGACCAGTCCGCTGAGCTGATCGCTCGGGGCGCACCGACCGATCTGACCACTGAGGTCTTCGGTTTGCTGCCACTGTTCTCGCTGCTGGACGTCGTAGACATCGCCGATATCACAGACCGGGACGGTGCGGAGGTCGGCGTACTGTATTACGCGCTCAATGACCACCTCAAGATCGATTGGCTACTGCAGGCGGTCGGTCATCTCGAACGAGGTGACCGTTGGCATTCACTGGCGCGGCTGGCGGTGCGCGACGATATGTACGGGTCGCTGCGTTCGCTCACTCTCGACGTGCTTTCCGGCGGCGACCCCGAGGAGACGGCGGACGAGAAGATCGCATACTGGGAGTCGAAGAATCAGTCCCGCCTCGGTCGAGCCAGGGCGGCCTTATCGGAATTGTTCGAGTCCGGAACCCACGATCTCGCTACGCTGTCTGTGGCGGCTCGGCAAGTGCGAAGCATGGTCAGCGGAGTGGGGGCTCAATCGGAGGTGCCACGATGACGAGTTCGGCGGAAAGGCCCGAGAAGGAGCAGGGCGACACAGCGCTGCCCAAGCGCTTCCATACCAAGGTAAGCATCAGGTGGTCGGATATAGATGCGTTCCAGCACGTCAATCACGCTCGGATGGTGGCGCTGCTGGAGGAGGCCCGGAACTTGTGGTTACTCGGAGAAGGTCGCCCGACCACTGCATTGCGCCTGGGCTGTATGCTCACCGAACTCCGAGTCCGTTACAGCGGCCAACTGCGTCATGAGGACACGCCACTGGATGTAGCCATGTGGGTCGAGCAGCTGCGTGCGATCGACTTCACCATAGGTTTCGAGGTGCGCGGGGCAGGCGCTGAGTTCGGCTCGCCGCCTGCGGTGACCGCGTCCACACAGTTGGCTGCGTTCGACTTGATGGAGCAGCGGCTGCGTCGGCTCACCGATGACGAGCGTGCATACTTGTCCAAGTGGATGGAGTGAGCGATCCTCGAGGTTCGGGCCAGTGATGATAGCGCGGCAACGAGTACTGCATGTGCCAGATCCGGCCGAGCGGGAGAATTTCGCGGCTTTTCTGGCCCGAGCCATTCGACTGGACCCAGCGGCGGTGGTGCGTCTGCACCGCCGGGGCGAGCAATACGTCTCCGGCTGGGTGATGACCGGCTTCGAAGCGCTGGCCGTGCGTACTGTAGTCGCCGAGCTAGGTTTCGACGATGTGACTGTCGGTGCTGAGCTGGTGTTGGCCGGGCTGGTCGATGGTAGTCAGATCGACCTCGGATATTCGATGGACTCTGCCTGGCAGGGAGCGTTGCCGCCGACGGACGGCTTCGCTCATGTCGACGATGTGCCCGCGCGTACCTTGGTCGAGCTCGCCGACCAAGGTACGCGGCTGGCAAAGGAACACGCCGGCGGCCACGGCCCGCCCGCCGCACTGCTCGATCAAACTGTGCTGACCGTGACCGGTGCGGACATCCAGGTGTCGGTGCCGTTACGGGCGATTTTCGCGCTCACCGCCATGGACTTCATCCCGCATTCCGGGCAGAAGATAGATCCGCGTCATATCGCGCCTGCCGAAATCGTGCGGGTCCGCGCTACGCGAACATGGCTGCGACTGGACGCCCGCTACGGTTCGATCGCTCGTCGCCGTACCGGTGCGATCCCGCTGCTACCACAATGAGCGCACATCTCGCCGAGATTGTGGCTGAGGATAGCGGCTCCCGCTGGTCAGGAGAGGCCTCGAGCACATGCGTCCGCGGGTTTAGCGAACTCGACGCCGGCCTGGACCACGTTGGTGATCGCGTACGCCTGAGCAGTCAGGCCGCGCCTTCACCGAGGTATTGCAACCATGCCGGGTCGAGTTCCGTGGTGGCGGACAATAGACGCCAGTGCGGACCCTTCGGCGAGACCAGCGGAGAGCGCAGTGTCCAGCCCAGCTCACTGAGTAGTTTGTCGGCCTTACGATGGTTGCACGGTGCACAGCTGGCGACGCAGTTCTCCCAGGAATGTTCCCCGCCCCGACTGCGTGGGATGACGTGATCGATGGTCTCGGCTTTGCTGCCGCAGTAGCCGCAGCGATAGCGGTCCCGGTGCATGAGGGCGGCGCGGGTCATAGGCACACGGGCGCGGTACGGCACGTGGACATAGCTGCGCAGGCGGATTACCGAAGGAATGGCTACCGAGGTTTCGGCGGAGCGCACGATGGGGCCCTCGGTGTTCTGATGAACGGTATCGGCCTTATCGCAGACGAGCAGGACGATCGCACGGCGTGCGGACAAGGCGGTGAGCGGCTCGTAGGTGGCGTTCAGCAGCAGCACTCTGGCTTTGAGTAAGTTCATGCCCTCGGCGGGCGATGCCGCGGGGCGTGGACCGTGTTCGTGACGGCCACGATGCCCACCCGGATGATGTTCGGACAATAGATGCAGCGGAGTAGCCCCCGACCCACGATTGTGGACGTCGGCGGGCTGGAGTTGTCGATGCCCTCGCGCCTCCTGTGACCGGGCGGTGTGTCGCTGCTTCATCTCGACCTCGATTTCATGATTGGCAGGATCATGTGGTATCTGCGGAGCAGAGACTGCCACCCAGTTGACCATGGAATGTCGGGCATTGCACGGTGATTTTCAACAATGTCCGGTTAACTGTGGTCGAAGAACCATCTAGCTGCGCTGTTTCCGGACGTCGAGTGGCAGCGCAGAGGTAGTGGGGCGGCGGCGCACATATGAGCACGGGCACAATGGACAGCGGCGCATTCGGCGAATCGAGAGGGGCCGAGAAGGTCTATGACTTCGGGTGAGCAGACAGCTACGTCGTTCTACGAGGCGGTCGGTGGGGCGGAGACGTTCCAGCGGATCGTCGCGACGTTCTATCGCGAGGTGGCGGCCGACGAAGTGTTGCGTCCGCTCTATCCAGAGGAAGATCTCGGCCCCGCCGAGCGCCGCTTACGGATGTTCCTCGAGCAGTACTGGGGTGGTCCGCGGACCTACTCCGATGAGCGGGGTCATCCGCGCCTGCGTATGCGTCATATGCCGTTCACCATCGGACCGATCGAGCGTGACGCGTGGTTGCGATGCATGCGCATCGCGGTCGCCGAGATAGCGCCGGAGGTCCTCGATGACGAGCACCGCAAAGCGTTGCTCGATTACCTGGAAATGGCGGCGAAATCGTTGATGAACGCCCCTTTCTGAATGGCGGATATGACGGAGGTGGATGTGGCGGATGTGGATGTGGCGGATGTGGATGTGGCGGATGTGGATGTGGCGGATGTGACTGACGCGTCTGAGGTGGAGTCCTCGGCGGCTAGCCCTCGGCCTTGGTGGCGGTCGGCCGTGTTCTACCAGGTCTATCCGAGATCCTTCGCGGATTCGGATGGTGACGGGATCGGTGACCTCGGGGGTCTCCGGGACAAACTCGGTTATCTCGAACTACTCGGTGTCGATGCTTTGTGGATCTGCCCGGTCACGCGTTCCCCGATGGCAGACGGCGGCTACGATGTCGCCGATCCGCGCGACATCGATCAGCTCTTCGGTGGCCTTCCCGCGATGGATGCACTGATTACCGAAGCACATGCCCGGCAGATCAGGGTCACGATGGATCTGGTGCCCAACCACACCAGTGCCCAGCACCCATGGTTCCGCGCGGCACTGCGGGCGACCCCGAACAGCCCGGAGCGCGATCGGTATATCTTCCGTGACGGTCGCGGACCCGACGGCGCTCAGCCACCGAATAACTGGCCGAGTGTTTTCGGCGGACCCGCCTGGACCAGGATCACCGAGCCCGATGGCAGGCCCGGCCAGTGGTACTTGCACCTCTTCGCCCCCGAGCAACCCGATCTGAACTGGACCAACCCCGAGGTGGTCGCCGATTTCGAGCAGACCATGCGGTTTTGGCTGGACCGTGGCGTCGATGGATTCCGGCTCGACGTCGCCCATGGTATGGCCAAGCCGGATGGCTTGCCGGATATGACGGAGCCGGCCATCTCGGCGCTGCTCGCCCACGATGACAGCGACCCGAGGTTCAACAATCCCGCTGTGCACGAGATCCACCGTCGGATCCGTAAGGTGGTCGCGGAGTACCCGGACGCAGTGACCATTGGAGAAGTGTGGGTGCACGACAACACTCGCTTCGGCGAGTACGTACGCCCCGATGAACTGCACCTGGCTTTCAACTTCCGTCTCGCCGAAGCCGTTTTCGGCGCTGAGGCAGTGCGCGCGGCGATCGACAACTCGCTCGCTGCAGTGATTCCGGTCTTCGCTGTGCCTACCTGGACATTGTCCAACCATGACATCGAGCGCGAGGTTACCCGTTATGGCGGCGGTGCGGTCGGTATCGCGCGGGCCAGGGCGATGATTCTGCTCGAACTCGCGCTGCCAGGCACGGTATTCATCTACAACGGTGCCGAGCTGGGACTGCCGAATGTGGATGATCTGCCCGACGAGGTGCTACAGGACCCTATGTGGGAGCGTTCCGGCCACACCCAGCGCGGGCGTGACGGTTGCCGGGTGCCGCTGCCGTGGCAGGGTGGCGCGCCGCCGTTCGGGTTCACCACGGCAACGCCCTGGTTGCCGATTCCCTCCGAGTGGTCGGCATTGACTGCCGAGACGCAGTTGGAGGAAGCCGGCTCGACCCTTTCGCTGTACCGCATGGCGCTGGAGCTGCGCGCGCTACGCCCGGAATTCGCGGGTGAGCGTATCGAGTGGTGCGAAGGCCCGCCCGACTGCCTTCTTTTTCGACGCCCTGGCGGGCTGGTCTGCGTACTCAATGCCTCGGACGCACCCATCCAGCTACCGCCAGGAGACGTGCTGTTGGTCAGCGCGCCGACGCAGGGCAGAGAGTTACCGCCGAACGCAGCGGCGTGGTTGGTCTGACCAGCAAGAAAACCCAGCTCATTGGTAGCTGC
Source organism: Nocardia sp. TBRC8007 (assembly GCF_056629435.1). NCBI lineage: Bacteria > Bacillati > Actinomycetota > Actinomycetes > Mycobacteriales > Nocardiaceae > Nocardia > Nocardia sp. TBRC8007. Next base: position 70,563 of record NZ_JBWSOR010000001.1, read on the forward strand.
GGTCGACGCGGACAGGCTCCCGATTCGACCGGGCGCAAAACTACTACAGACGATCGTCTACCGTTGACCCGTGAGCATTCTCGAGACAGTGCTGATCTTCGCTGGCATCCCGCTGGTGATCTACTGCGCGATCGCCGGATTGTCGTTTCTCGGTAAGCCACTGCCTGGTGAGAAGCCGGTCCACTTCGCTCTTGGGCAGAAGTGGACTCAGTCGCCGGTGCTGTGGAGTGCCACCGACGAGGTGACCAGCTCGGGTCATCACGGTGCAGGGCCGTCGCACGGGCAGCCTGCGGCAATCGATTCCACTGCGGTGGAGCTGATCGGAGGACGGGCAAGTGGCAAGTTCTAAGTGGCCTGCGGTGGTCGAGGCCGAGTTGCCGCACGGATATGCGCTCACGAGCAGCGGGCGCGTCTCCGGTGTGCACGAGGCGGGCGATGTGTTCAAGGAAGCACCGTTCAACGATGACGAGCGGCTCGCGATGGACAATGCGCTCACCGAGGCGACGCGGGCGACCAAGGTGCGTTTCAATATCTACATCGGTGATCTGGGAGAGAACCCGGCTTCGGGTGCGGACGAGCTCTTCCCTGGCACGCCTGAGGCGGCACATTCGGTGCTCATAGCCGTTTCGCCCAACCAGAAGGCGATCGAGGTGCGTGCGGGCCGGGATATCGCCGACCGTGCGAACGATCGCGTCTGCCAACTCGGCGTCACCGCCGCACTGAGCTCATTCCGACAGGGGCAGCTGATCGATGGACTGGTCTCCGCGGTCCGGGTGATGGCCGCAGCGATCGGACGGTAGCTCTTTGCGGGGAGTGTGTTGCCGCGTGTTCGCGGCCTCGCCGTGTCGTCGAACCGGCGCGTCTATCCTCTTTCGGAGGACGGACGCGCCGGTCTCGCTTATGACCGGGAGTCGAACGCCCGGGCACGCAGGGAGCGTTCGATGCCTGCCTTGCCTTCACTGACCAGTCGGCGTAATGCGGGCGGTCGGTCGCCTGCGAGGAACTTGTCGGCGACAGCCACCGCATCCTCACTGATCGCCCAATGAGGATAGAGGCCGATCACTACGGTCTGAGCGACCTCACTGGAGCGGCGTTCCCAGACACCGGGAATCTCTGCGAAGTACCGCTCCACATAGGGTGCGAGCAGCTCACCCTGACCGGGTGGCGCGAAGCCACCGACAATTGAGCGGGCAGTGATATTGGGTACCGAATCGTCGCCCATCACCGTTGTCCACGCCTGCTCCTTCACCTCGGCGATCGGTCGTGTCGCCGCAGCGGCGGCAGCCTGGCGTTTGCCTGCTGCCGTGGGGTCATTGACCAGCTCCTGATCGATGAACGGAGTGTCCAGTCCGTCGGCATCGATCTCGCCCGCTGCCGCGAGTGCCGACACGATCCGCCAACGCAGGTCGGTGTCGATCACCAGACCGGCCAGCCCAACTTTCTCCGGGGCGCCGTCGAGCAACTCGCGCAGCACCTCGGTGTGCCAGGCGGACAGTTTCGCGCCGGTCAGCGCGTTGACGAAGGCCAGCTGATGATCCGAGCCCGGCTCGGCTTCGCGGGCCAGTTCCAGTAGCCGGTTCGTGTAATCCGGCCAGCCGGTGATCTCTGCCCATTCCGGGTCAGCATAGCTGCTCAGCGCGGCGTTGGCCTGCATAAGAAGACGCTGCACCACACCGATTTCGCTCTCGGCGCCGACACCGCGCGCGACCAGCGCGATGAAGTCGCGGGCGCGGAACTCAGCTTGGCGGGTCATTTCCCAGGCCGCCGACCAGGCCAGGGTGCGGGGCAGCGGCTCCGCTATATCGGCGATACGGTTGACCAGCACATCGAGCGAATCGGCGTCCATCCGCACCGAGCAATAGGTGAGGTCGTCGTCGTTGATCAGCACGAATCTGCCGCGGGGCACACCGACCAAGGCGGGTACGTCAGTACGCTCAGTGGCAGCCAGATCGAGTTCGACGCGCTCGGTGCGCACCAGTTTCCCGTCCTGATCGTCATAGACGCCGATGGCGAGGCGGTGTATGCGCCGCTCGCCCGCACCCGGCTTGGCGCCTTCTTGGATGACGGCGAACGAACTGAACCGGCCCTCGGCATCTACCTCGAAGTCCGGGCGCAGAATGTTCAGACCGGTGGTCTTGAGCCACTGCGCACCCCAGGTGGACAGATCGCGTCCGGACGCCTGCTCCAGCGCCGCCAGCAGATCGCCGAAGGTGGCGTTGCCGTAGGCATGTTCGGTGAAGTACGCGCGCAGTCCCGCCAGAAACGGCGCCAGTCCCACGTAGGCGACCAGTTGTTTCAGGACACTGGCACCTTTGGCATAGGTAATGCCGTCGAAGTTCACCTCGACGGCGGCGAGATCGGGAATGTCCGCGGCGATCGGATGAGTGGAGGGCAGCTGGTCTTGCCGGTAGGCCCAGGATTTCTCCACGTTCGCGAACGTGGTCCAGGCGTTGGCGTATTCGGTGGCCTCGGATTGGCACAGTACCGAGGCGAAGGTGGCGAACGACTCGTTCAACCACAGATCGTCCCACCACTTCATGGTGACCAAATCGCCGAACCACATATGCGCCATCTCGTGCAGCACGGTTTCGGCGCGGCGTTCATAGGACGCGCGGGTCACCTTGGAGCGGAAGACGTAGTCCTCCAGGAAGGTCACCGCACCAGCGTTTTCCATCGCGCCCGCGTTGAACTCCGGTACGAACAGCTGATCGTACTTGCCGAATGCGTACGGGATGCCGAAATTCCGGTGGTAGAAGCCGAAACCCTGCTTGGTTTCGGTGAACAGCCGCTCGGCGTCCATGTACTCGGCCAGTGAGGAGCGGCAATAGATACCCAGTGGGATGCTGCCGTGCTCGTCGGTGTAGATGTCGGTCCATTGCGCGTACGGGCCTGCGATGAGGGCGACCAGGTAGGTGCTCATCTTCGGAGTGGTGTGGAAGACATGCTTGCCCGGATTCGGTGCGAGCGTCTCCATGACCGCGCTGTTGGAGACGACTCGCCAGTCGGTAGGCGCGGTGACGGTGAGGTCGAAGGTGGCTTTCAGGTCGGGTTGGTCGAAGCAGGCGAACATCCGCTTGGCATCGGCGGTCTCGAACTGCGAGTACAGGTATACGGACTCATCGGCGGGATCTTCGAACCGGTGCAGGCCCTCGCCGGTGTGCGAGTACTCGCAATCGGCTTCCACTACCAGCTCATTGCGCTCGGCCAGCTCGGGGAGCGTGATTCCGGTCGATTCGTTGTAGCCGGAGACATCCAACGCGACTCCGTTGAGCACTGCGGAGCGGACGCCGCGAGCCACGATATCGATAAACGTGCTCGTCCCTGGCGTCGCGGTAAAGGTCACGGTGCTGCGGGAAAAGAAAGTCTGCGCACCCGGATTGCCTGCCCCGTCGGTCAGATCCAGTTCGATGCGGTAGTTCTCGGCAGAGAGTGTCGAGGCTCGTTCGATCGCCTGGTCACGAGTGAGATTGGGTGCGGACATAAGGCTCCTTCGTGGTCGAAGAACTGGCACGGGCGTCACCCCACAATGCCACTTCGCCGCAGCAGACCGCGCGGAGGTTTGCCCACGGGCTCTGTCGTGGTCGGTGTGGGGGACGGTGGCAGTTGGGCGGCATGGCGGTCGGGCCGGACGGCGGCGGTATTGTGCCTGGTGCAGTGCAGGCTCACCCCCATGGATTCGGAGGCTCGACGTTGAAGCATATGCATGCCGGGAAGGTGCGTGACCTGTATGAGGACGGCGACACGCTGTTGCTGGTCGCCTCCGACCGGGTATCGGTGTACGACGTGGTGCTGCCGACCCCGATTCCGGACAAGGGCGCGTTGCTGACGCAGCTGTCGAGCTGGTGGTTCGACTACTTCCCCGAGGTGCCCAACCATGTGATCTCCACAGCCGACGTGCCCGCCGAGTTCATCGGCCGTGGTGTCCGGGTCAAACCACTGAAGATGCTGCGGGTCGAGTGCATCGCTCGCGGCTATCTGACCGGATCGGGTCTGGTGGAATACCGCCGGACGGGCTCGATATCCGGTGTGGCGCTCCCGCCAGGGCTGCGTGAGGGTGACCAGCTGCCCGAGCCGATCTTCACGCCGTCCACCAAGGCCGCCGCAGGACATGACGAACTGATCACGTTCGCCGATGTGGTGAATCAGGAAGGGCGTGCGGTTGCTGAGCAGCTGCGTGAGCTGACTCTGCACATCTACACCCGTGGTGCGGCGCATGCCGCTGAGCGCGGTGTTATCGTCGCCGACACCAAAGTCGAATTCGGCTGGGACGGTGACATTCTCACTCTTGGTGACGAAGTACTCACCTCGGATTCCTCGCGTTTTTGGCCCGCCGATGAATGGGAGCCCGGTCGGGCGCAGCGTTCGTTCGACAAGCAGTTCGTCCGAGACTGGGCTATCTCGACCGGTTGGGACAAACAGCCACCGGGGCCGGAGATCCCCGCTGACATCGTCGCGGCCACTCGTCAGAAGTATGTCGAGGCGTACCAGCTCATCACCAGTCGGACTTGGGTTGAGGCGTAAATAGTGGCGCGACAACAAAGGCCGTGTCGGCGACCCACCATTGAATTCGACGCCGCCTAAAGTCGGACTCGGTCCGCCCATCAGGGGCAGCTCAGTGGAGGGATTCGAAGAATGAAGTTCGAGAAGATCACTGCTGCTGTTTTCATGGCCGTCTCGGTCCTGGGTATCACTGCGGCAACCGCCCGTGCCGAGCAAGCCATAACGAAGCAGTCGACTGCGGGGAGCACGGCTCGGGGTGTGGATCGTGGAATCAATTACCAGATCACCGTTTCGCCGGTCGACAGGGTCGTTGTCGCTACCGTCGAGAACGGCGAGTTCGAGATCGCGTGGAACGGTGCGGTGGTGCTCGAGTCCGGTGACGGAACGGTGGTGGCCGAAGTGCCGCGACAGTACGCAGTCGGCGGGCGTTCGATTGCGATTGCGCAGCAGATCGGCGCGGATGGCCGCACCCTGATTCTGACACCGACCTCGACGGCAGAAGATATCGCGCCGCTGATGGACGTCAACTCCTACGACCGGCTCGCGGAGCAGATCAACAAGAACCTACCCGGCGTCGTCGGTGGCGCCATCGTGGGCGGCATCCTCGGGGCGAGTCTTTTCCTGATATGGGGGGTCAGCATCCCCATTGGCGCGTTGATCGGTGGAACTGTTGGCGGGTACATCATGGGCGGTCCGGAGTTCCTTGCCGCCGTACAGGCGTTCGTCACCGGCCAGCCGTGATCGCGGGCGAATGAAATAGCTTGTGTACGGGAATCTCGCCGGGTGACCGATCTGTGACACAGTTCTTTATGTTTGCGGGATGTGCGCATCGGATCGCTTCGCCGCGTTCAGGGCTGGTCGGTGGGGGCACAGAAACTCGGGCAGCGGCTCAGCACGGCGGGCAAGGAGCGGTCTCCTACGCCGAGGTCGCCTGCTGCTGATCGAGTCCTACCTTGGTCCGCCGTGGCGCAAACGCGCGGCGCGGATGGCCTGGGCATGTAGCACCGCGATGGCCGCCTGGATCTGATAGGGCCCGCGCAAACCCGCGGCCAATGTGCCGGTGATCAGCGTGGTCCCTTCGGTGATCAGTGCGCGATTCCACAGTGTGCGGTCCTGGTCGGCCAGCGGGACCAACTCGCCGTACTCGCCGGTGCGTGCCGCGCGGCGGGCAACGGCGATCAATATCAGCGCGAGTAAACCGGTGATCTCGGGGTCTTCGGGTAGCAGCCGGTGTACTGCCCTGGTGAGCCGGTTCGCTTCGTTGGACAGATCTGTGCGCTGCAGAGTAGGTCCCGCACTGGCGGTATGACCTTCGGTGAAGATCAGATACAGAACGCGTAGGACAGCGCCGAGTCGCTCGCGCCACTGTCGGTCATCCGGTCGCACGCAGGGGTGGGCTAAGGTGGAAAGCTTTTTCTTTGCCCGCGTGATTCGTTGCGCTACAGATGTTTCCGGAAGAAGGAAGGCATGTGCGATCTGTGTGGTATCGAGCCCGCCCACCGCACGTAGCGTGAGCGCGATGGCGGCGGCAGGCGGCAGTGTCGGGTGGCAGCACAAGAACAGCAGGGTGAGCGTGTCGTCGTGATCGATCGGGACGGTATCGGTCACGTCGCGGTCGGCCATAGTGACCTCGCGGTGCCGTCGGGCCGCTTCCACGCACTATATCGACCATGCGCCGTTGTGCGACCTGGATCAGCCAGGCTCGCGGATTGTCTGGCAGGCCTTGCGTCTGCCACTGCGTCGCGGCCGTCAACAGGGCTTCCTGCAGGGCACCTTCTGTGGTATCGAAATCGCCGAACCGGCGCATGAGCGCTCCGAGGACCTGCGGCGCCAACATGCGTAGCAAGTCCTCGGAGCTCGCCGGTGCTGGTATACCGCCTGGCCCCACGTACCGATCGCTCAGTGTTCTGGGGCGTCCGTCACCGCGCGGACCTCGATGTACTCACCGATCGGTTCACCACCGGGGCCAGGTGCGGCCGATGCTTGTGCGGCGATCGCGTAGGCCCGCTCTGGGCTGTCGACGTCAACCATCCAGTATCCGGCCAGAAACTCCTTGGTTTCCGGAAAAGGTCCGTCGGTGATCACCGGCGCCGATCGGCCGTCCGAGCTGACCACCCGTGCTTCGCTCGGCCCGGCCAGCCCCTGCGCGTCCACTAGCTCGCCAGACTCGGCCAGCTGCGCACCGAGTGCGTGCTGGAAGTCGATGTGAGCCCGGATCTCTTCCGGTGACCACGCGGTGATCGGTACGTCGCAGAATGATGTGGGCCCATAGGTCTTCAGCAGCATGTACTTCATGGTTCGTCTCCTTTGCTCTGGTCAGTGGCAGCGTGGTGCACTGTTGTGGTGTCCCTGCTGAGGTCGGAGCCGGGGCGTGGTTTCGACAGAGCAAAGAAGTGATGTGCATCACAATTGTGATGTGGTGTCGGCGAGCCGTTCCGGGTCCACCGGTTCCGCCGTGCGGATCAGTTCTTTGATCCGGCCGGTCACGTCCCATACGTTCACGTTCATGCCGGCGAGCACCCGGTTGTTCGTATCGAGCCAGAACGCCACGAACTCGCGCGCCGCCGTGTCGCCGCGGACGACGACCTTGGCAGTGTCGCTCGCGGTGGCGTATCCGGTGTACTCCATGCCGAGGTCGTATTGGTCGGTGAAGAAGTAGGGGAGCCGGTCGTACACGGCGTCCTTGCCGAGCATGGTCGCGGCCGCGACGGTTGGCTGGTTGAGCGCGTTCGCCCAATGCTCTACCCGGATTCGCCTGCGGAGAAGTGGATGCCACTGCGCGGCGATATCACCTGCCGCGACGATATCTGGATCGCTTGTGGCCAGGCGCTCGTCGACGAGTACGCCATTGTCCACCGCGAGCCCGGCGCCGATGGCCAACTCCACATTCGGGCGTGCGCCGACCGCGACTAATATCGCGTCGGCCTCGATGGTGCTGCCGTCGGCGAGCCGGACGCCATTGGCGATCGTAACGGCGCCTTCTTCGAAGGTGATCGCATCTACCTGCGTGCCGAACCGGAAATTCACTCCGTTGGCTCGGTGCAGGTCGGCGAAGACCGCGCCCATTTCGGGGCCGAGTACCCGCTGCAGCGGTAGTTCCGCGCATTCGACGACAGTCACATCGACCCCGGCCGCGCGGGCCGCAGCGGCGACCTCGAGGCCGATCCAGCCGGCTCCGATGATGACGAGTCTGCTCAAATGACCGAACAGCTCATGCAATGTGTCGGAGTCCTCGATGGTGCGCAATGTGTACACGTTGGGCGCCTCCGCGCCGGGAACGGGCAGTGTACGAGGTGTCGAGCCAGTGGCGAGGGCGAGTTTGTCGTAGGGCAGCGTGGAACCGTCGGGCAGAGTGATCGTCTTCGCCGCGGCGTCGACTCCGACGACCGTGGTACCGAGGCGGACCTCGACGTGATGATCGCGATACCACTGTGCGGGAGCGACGGTGAACTCGGTGAGCGACTTCTTCCCGGCGAGATGGTCCTTCGATAAAGGGGGAAGCTCGTAGGGCAGATGTTCTTCGGCGCTGAGCAGCGTCACATATCCGGAGAAATCCATGGTACGCAGCGCTTCTGCGATTTTGGCTGCGGCCAGCCCACCACCGACGATGATAAAACGCTGAGCAGAACTCATCACGGACTCCTTCGTCGAAGGGAACCATGTTCCTACTGACCAACCCTACTGGCAGCGTCGCGAGCGGCTCGGGAATTCGACCCGCCGGGCGGGAACGAATCGCGTGCTGCGGTAGTTGCTCGAGGAGGCGGTGCGGTGCGCCGTCCGCGGCCGTGCGATCGAGAGGAAGCCATCTGTGCCTGACAAAGCAGCCGAAAAGGATGTCGTCGATTTCTGGTTCGACCCGCTTTGCCCTTGGTGTTGGATCACTTCGCGCTGGATCCTCGAAGTCGAGCAGGTCCGGGATGTCGAAGTCCGGTTCCATGTGATGAGTCTCGCGGTGCTCAACGAGGGTAGGGATCTTTCTCCGGAATATCAGGAGCTGCTCGCCGCGGGCTGGGGCCCGGTTCGTGTCGCGATCGCCGCGGCGCGGCAGCATGGCGACGAGGTGCTGGCGCCGCTGTACGCGGCGATGGGCACTCGCATACACAACCGTCGTGCCGAGTACGAACAGACGAACACCACGGAATCGCTCGCTGCGGTGATCTCCGATTCGCTGGCCGAGGTCGGCTTGCCCGCCGAGCTGGCCGCGGCCGCGGCCAGCACCGACTACGACGAGGCATTGCGCAAGAGCCACCACGCGGGCATGGACAAGGTGGGATCGGACGTCGGCACCCCGACCATCCATATCAATGGGACCGCCTTCTTCGGCCCGGTGCTATCTCGCATTCCTCGCGGGGAGGAAGCGGGCAAGCTCTGGGATGGCGCCGTGGCATTGGCGGCCTACCCGCACTTCTTCGAGCTGAAGCGAACCAGAACCGAGGAGCCGGTGTTCGACTGAGTGCAGGCAAGCGAATGCCGCGGTATGGCACTCGGCCTTGGTCACACCACAGATTTCGGTGGTAATCCTGGTGCCTGGCCGTAGGAACTCGGGTAGCCGCCCTGCGGTGGCATACCCGCGGGCGGGTCCGGACGCAGGAACAGCCTGCCATGTCTGCTGCGGTCACGCAGCGCCCACATCCGCCAAGTGAGTACCGGGTGGCTGGACAAGGCATTCACCATCCAGACGAAGAATCCCTTCTCGAATGCCGCCCGGTCGGCCATTTCATCGAAGCCGACCAGTCTGTTCATGTACTTGCCCGCGGCCAGGGTGCCCATCGCGGCGGGTGCGCCGGTATGCCGGTTGCAGTAACCGTGGTTGTCGGCGGTGTACTCCTGCGCGCGGATCAGGCTGTTGCCGATAATCGGCAGGAACGGAACGAGGAACATACCCAGTTGCCGCCAGTACGAGGTATGCCCGGCCGCGATATGGCCGACCTCATGGCCGATGATGAACGCCAGAGCGTCGGGTTCGCGTGCGGCGCCGCCGATCTCGAACAGATCGCTGTAGACCACCACGAAACGTCGGAAGCCGTGTCCGCTGGCGAATGCGTTGATCTGGCCGTTGCCGAGCACGACGTACGCGTCCGGCACGGTCTTCATCCCGAATCGGGCGGCTGCCTCCACCACCATCTGATAGCCCTCGGGGAACTGGGTCGGTGACATCTTCACGCCGTTCACCCGCTGAGTGGCGAAGTTGATGCCGCGGCCTGCCCACAACAGCAACGGGGCGGCCGCGAACATGATGACGTACAAGTTGGAGGAGCCCAGCGCGAGCAGCCACAATGCGTATGGGTAGGAGAACACGGTCAGTACGATCACCAGAACGAGCAGCGGGATTTCCCAGCTGTGCCGGGCTGGTAGGCCGAACGGAGACAGGCCACGCGGCTGCTGTCGCGGCGTCGAAGGTGGGACAGGCGCACCGGGGTAGGAACTGTACGACATCGCAGAGGTGCTCGAGGAAGTTACCGGATACGCGCCCGAGAGATGTGGCTGTTCATAAGGTGCGGCGGGAGTGCCCCACCCACCTTGCCGGGCGGATGGTTCGACCGGTCGGCCCGACGCGTCGTGCGGTTGGGATTCGTGCGGCTGCATGATGTGAACTCTATTCAGGTGCCGAGGCAGGCCGGGGCTTATGGCAGCACCACTGCCCAGTGACGGGGCACACAGTTGGAGATACGTTGGTGGACCGTGGTGTGTGACTGCCCGGTTGCCCGGCACATCATGGTGGCCTGACACAATGCCTTCCATGCGCGTATACCTGGGTGCCGATCACGCCGGTTTCGAATTGAAGAATCATGTCAAAGCTCATCTGGAGCAGGCGGGTCACGAGGTCGTCGACTGTGGCGCGCTCGAATACGACGCACTCGACGACTACCCCGCTTTCTGTATCGAGGCGGCCCGCCGTACCGTCGCAGACCCCGGCAGTTCGGGCCTGGTGTTCGGCGGCAGTGGCAACGGTGAGCAGATCGCGGCGAACAAAGTGCCCGGTGCTCGTTGTGCACTGGCCTGGAGTGTCGAGACCGCGAAGCTTGCCAGGGAGCACAACAACGCGCAATTGATCGGTATCGGCGGTCGGATGCACTCCACCGAGGAGGCGCTGGCCATCGTGGACGCGTTCCTGGCCGCTTCGTGGTCAGGCGAGGAACGACACCAGCGGCGCATCGATGTGCTGGCCGAGTACGAGAGGACGGGCGTCGCGCCCGCGATCCCCGCGTACTGAAGTACCCTGCGGCAGTAGCCGATTGTGCCGGAAGGACATACGCTGCACCGTCTCGCACGGTTGCATCAGCGTCGCCTCGCAGGCGGTGTGGTTCGGGTATCCAGCCCACAAGGCACATTCGCCATAGGGGCGGCCCGGGTGAACGGCCGAGTGCTGATCAAGGCCGAAGCGTGGGGCAAACATCTACTGCACCACTACGATTCGGGTCTGGTTGTGCATGTGCATCTGGGACTGTACGGTACGTTCGCCCAATCCGAGTTACCGATGCGGGAACCGGTGGGGCAGGTCCGCATGCGCATGATCGGGGAGCCGGGTCCGCAGCCCGGTTTCGGCACCGATCTGCGTGGCCCGACGGTATGTGAGGTCCTGCTCGTACCAGAGGTCGCCGCACTCACCGGGCGACTCGGTCCGGATCCGCTGCGCCCCGACGCCGATCCGGATCTGGCCTGGCGACGCATACATCGTTCCCGTAGGCCGATCGGCGCGCTTCTGCTGGACCAACAGGTGGTCGCCGGAATCGGCAACGTCTACCGTGCGGAGCTGTTGTTTCGTCATCAGGTTTCACCGTATCGTCCCGGCGCCGCGTTGTCGGCCACCGAATGGGCGGCGATGTGGACCGATCTCGTCGCGTTGATGCGCATAGGGGTGCGCGTCGGAAAGATGGTTGTGGTGCGGCCTGAACACGATCACGGTGAGCCCGCTTATGCGCCCGATCGCCCGCGCACCTATGTCTATCGTCGACAGGGCGCTCCGTGCAGGCTGTGCGGTACACCGATTGCCCATCAGGTCATGCGGGCCCGAAACCTCTTCTGGTGTCCCACCTGCCAACCGGGCTGAACCGACCCACCACCCCTGTATGGCGATGTCGGTCAGCCCGCGACGGCGGTGTCGATATCGGGTTCGTTCGCGACGGCGAATCGGTGCCCGCCTGCCGTCTTCGCGGAGTACATCGCATGGTCGGCGCGGCGGAGCAGGCCGGTGAAATCGAATGGGCGACCTGGCGGGTTATGGGCGGTGCCGACACTGGCCGATATCGGAACCGGACCCGCCGAAGACCAGACCGGGTCACGTAACGCGGCCACGATCCGGTGAGCGAGTTCACCGAGTGTATTGCGGTGTGCGTTGATCGCGAGCACGAACTCGTCACCGCCGTATCGGCAGATCACCGTGCCGGGTGGGCAAGCTTCGCGCAGCCTCACCGCCAGCTCGACCAGCACTTCGTCGCCGATCGCATGTCCGTATCCATCGTTGATCTGCTTGAACCGGTCCAGATCGATCAGCAGCAGTCCGACGCCGCGGACCGGATCGGTGGCCATCAGCCGTGCCTTGTCCTGTAGCAGTGTTCGGTTGGCCAGGTCGGTGAGCGCGTCGTGGGTGGCCTCGTGGCGTAATCGATGCTGCAGCGCGGCGATTTCCTGCACTCGCAGCGACACCTTGGCCGACAGGTTCTGTTCCTGCTGTGCCAGTGCTCGTTCCTGTAGCGCTTGGGCGTAACTGTCGATGGCGTGGCCTGCGATGAACGGCCACCGTGTGGCCACAAGTGAACCGGGCGCGCCGGATGGAAAACCGAGGAGCCACCGCGTGGCCTGTGCCAGCATCCGGATCCGGTCGAATGGTGTTTCGGCGAGCCTGGCTCCGAGCATCCGTGCTTCGGGCACCGGGAACGGCTCGGATCGAGCGAGTACGAGCAGACGTTCGACGATCTCGAGTAGCGCCGGTTCCAGCTGCTGAGGCGCCACGCCTGAACCGGGCTCGGCGCAGACCGCGCGGGCCCATGCGCGAGCCATGCGCGCGACCGGGGGCTCGATGTCGGTCGGCATCGGACTCACCCGGCGTAGATGCCGTCGGTACCCAGATGTCCTGTGCTGACACAGGTGCTGGCATCACCCGGTTCATTCCCACTGCCACGTGGTCGTGTCCGCTTGGTTCGGTGCATGTTCACCGCCCCCTTTCCCGATCCCCCCGTCCGGCACAAAGGATCCTAGCAAGCCACTCGACATCCAAAAGTGGCGTATGACAACGGTTATCGATGACTCTTGAACAGTGCGTCGGGTCTGTGTTGGTCCCGCCGATTCGGTGATACACCCGAATCTTGTTCACCGCAATGCCATGGCGTGCCCGGTGGGTGCGCCTTACTCCGATGTGCGTGGGTCGCGCGGCTCCGATGTGCGTGGGTCGCGCGCCGGAAGCTAGGCGTAATGCTTGCTCTCGGCTGCCACTCGGTGCGATGCTGCCCGGCTTGTTTTGTCCGCGTACCGACAAGAGCATGCTGCTCACCAGCTGATTGGCATTTCGGGTGCCTAGTTCGGTAGAGTCGGGTCGCATGCGGCATCGTGGCGATCCCATCGGTGTCGTTTGCTCGCGGGTGTAGTTCAATGGTAGAACCTCAGCCTTCCAAGCTGATGGTGCGGGTTCGATTCCCGTCACCCGCTCCACGGAAAACACGTCCGCACGGACTACGGGGTATCGGACAGATCCGTAAACCAACCACTTTCGAGAGTGGCTGGTCGCGAATTCGAAATCCCTTTCGGCTCGAACGCCTTCCGCTTGCCCCTAGGCGTCCGGGGCCTAACGGCAGGCTCCTTTTCCGATCTGCGACCCTTGCCGAAACCCCCTCTCAGTCAGGGCTTCGTGCGCACTCGCACCCCGGTCCGCCGAACCTGGGTGTGATGCCAGGTATGATGCTTCCCTTCGCTCCGGATTCTGGTGTGATGAAGCGGCTCCCGCTTCGTCTCCACCGTACTCAACTGAGGCAGAACAGGGGAGCGATTGACGCGTCAGTTATCGCCGATCAGGCGATCGTGGCCACGGTATCGACGCACACGCCTTCAGCCACCCAGAACCGAAGGAAACCAGATCATGAGCGCGTTCGCGCCTATCGTCGAGTAGCTCGTACGTTCAATGAGCGTATGCCCGCGTCGCGTAATAAGCCAGCAGTGACCACTCCAGAAACGATCGACCACGACCGGCTGCGGACCAGTCGACAATACGCAGACTACCTCGGCGTGAAAGTCACCACCTGGAACGCGTACGTCAGTAGACCAACCAAAACTCACCCCGCGCCACGTCCGCCGCCTGATTCGACAATAAGCCGTTCTGGGATTGCGAGGTCAACCGGACCAGGCCCGGAGACCCGATCAACAAATAGATCCGCCCGCCACCACAGTCACTCCGAAAGAGACCAACCGCGCTCGTCCACGCCGGAACAGCTGCCGCAGCCGCATACCCATGCTGCCCGATCGGACAACGCTTCGGCATGATCGGCATCCTCGGCGAAGGAAGAAGGAAGCGGCAGGAGGTCAGGATGGTTCGGTGTTGTGACGAATCCTCGAACCCGCGGACCCCTGGAATCCGCCCATCGGATTCCAGGGGTCCGTCATGTGTCGAGTCGACGACCGAGACTACGCCTTGGTGGTATTCAGTTCGACGATGATCTTGCCGCGAGTACGTCCAGAGGCAAGATGGTCCATCGCGGCTCGAATGTCGGTGACCGGGTAGATAGTGTCGATGACAATGCGCAGCTGTTCCGATGTCACGAGCTCGGCCAGCAGCGCCAGGTCCGCTTGCCGCATGTCGGCCAGGAACGGCCGACCCCGTTGAGTGGTAGCGCCGAAGTAGAGCAGAGCCTGGAGCATGCGTGCGACCGGCCCGAGGATCGTGTTGCTCTTCGGGCCGCCGACAAGGACATAGGTGCCGGTTGATGTGAGGATACGTCGGCACCTGGCGAGTGCGCGGTTGCCTTGGTTGTCGAGTATGACGTCGTATCGCGTCTCGGTCTCGGTGAAGTCGGTGGTGGTGTAGTCGATGACATGGTCGGCGCCGAGTGATCTCACCAGCTCCACATTTCGGGAACTGCAGACTGCTGTCACCTCGGCACCGAGCCATTTCGCGAGCTGGACCGCCGCAGTGCCGACCCCGCCGGAGGCACCATTGATGAGTATGGACTGGCCCTGTTGTAGTTCGCCTTTGTCCCGCAGTCCTTGTAGGGCGGTGACGCCGGTGATGCTCAGGCCTGCGGCTTCAGCGAAGCTGATTGTCGCGGGCTTGGGAACCAGATGCTCGACCGGAGCGACGACGTACTCGGCATACGCCTGCGACGCTGAGCCGAAGACCTCGTCACCTGGCCGAAATGTGGAGACTCCTTTGCCGACCGCGACGACCTGGCCTGCGAAGTCCGATCCGATGACTGGCACTGTGGGCTTGCGGATTCCCGCCTGCGGGCGGGTCAGCCACGGCGTGCCGGTCATCGCATGCCAATCGAGAGGATTCAGCGCGGCAGCCTCGACCGCGACGAGCACCTGGTCGGGCGCGGGGGACGGGACCGGCGCTTCGGTGATATTCAGCACGTCGCTATTGCCATAGCGGTGCCGCGCAACGGCCTTCATGATCGTGGGGGCCGCTGTGGTGTGTGCCGCGCCGGTCGCGTCGCCGGTAGGGCGCGCATTCGGCCGGGTCTTGGGGGTGCCGGATGGGCTCATGGTGACCTCGCAGGGAATCGGTTCAGATGGCGCCGGTTTGTCGGCCTGCAATAGACAAAATTGGGCGTTTTGTCTGTTTTTAGTACGCTGTACGGATTAGGCCGTACGTCGTACGATAAACTCAGGCGGTACTGGCGTCAACCCCTGATCCGATCCAAGCCACTATGAACTCATGCCACCTCGCTCGCCTGCCCCCAAGCGCACTCTTCTTCGGTCGCGAATCCTCATGGAAGCGGTCGCTCTTGCCGACGAACTCGGTGTCGACGCGCTCTCGATGCGCAAACTGGCCGACCGGATGGGCGTCGGCACGATGTCGTTGTACACCCACGTGGCGAACAAAGACGACCTTGTCGAAGGGATCGTCGATGTGGTGATGCAGGAGATCGATGTACCTGTGGTCAACGGAGATTGGCGTCAGTCGATCCGCGACAGCGCTGCGTCCGCGTATCGTGTGCTGCTGGCTCATCCTTGGGCGGCGGGAGAGTGGACCAAGCGGGTGCCAGGTCCGGCACGGCTGCAGTTCATGGAAGCGATCCTGGCGACTCTCACCCAGGCCGGGTTCGATGCGAGCCTGGTCTACCGGGGCTATCACGCGATCACGATGCACATCGTGGGATTCACCATCCAGGAACTCGGTTATCGAACAGCAGGCGGTGACACCGGACTCGCAGACCTGGCGGCGGGCTTCCTCGATTCGCTCACCGATGCGAACTTGCCCCACCTGGCCGTGCATGTTCGCGCCCATCTCGACGCACAGGACTATGGTGACGAGTTCGGCTTTGTGCTCGGTCTCCTGCTCGAGGGGTTACAGCGAGAGCACATCCGGCGGAAGTGATTCATGCGGTAACGACCGGTGTGCCTGCCGGGAGGGTTTCGGACCGGAGGCGCTGGGGGATGAGCGTTCGGTTCCCTGTGCTAGAGTGCCGCGTGACATAACGCGAACGGCCAAAGCCGGCGGCGATGTCGTCATGAGGAACACGGGGTGTAGCGCAGCTTGGTAGCGCATCCGCTTTGGGAGCGGAGGGTCGCAGGTTCAAATCCTGTCACCCCGACAATCAACTTCGCGCTTCCGCCCTGTTCAGGGGCCTTGCAACAAGGTTGGGCAGCTTGCCGGATCGCTTTTCGATACCGAGGCTAGTGCGATTCGAATGGGTTCGCGACAGCGATTCCGAGGTGCGGCGTGATGGGCTTTCAAGTGCTGGTGGGAAGTTGTTGGGATGCGAGCGCGTCGAGAACCGATTCCGATCGGATCAGTTGGCGACTTCCGATCAGTCGCGCCATCAGAGTGAGTGCCGATCGATGCATCTCTGCGGCGGGGTGGCGGGTCGCGTTCGACGCGCAAGCGTCTTCGATGACCCACGGCGTATAACCCGTGTCGAAAGCGTCGAGAGCCGTCTTCAGCACACACCCATCAGTGGCGATTCCACATAGGTAGACATCGGTGTAAGGCGCCAGTAGTGCGGCGCCCTCTTCTGTGAAGGTGGTGTAGGTAGTCTTGTCGAGCACCGTGGCGTTGACATGGTTGGAGTAGGGGGCAATCTGTTCGGCCAGGTCGGTATCCGGAGGCGTCATCAGGCCGCGCCAATCGACAAGACGGACATAGGGTGACTTGTCGTAGTTGTGGTACCGGGTGAGCACAACGTCCCCGCCAGACCTGATCCACGCATCCGTGATCGACTGGATAACGGGAATCACATGGCGTGAATGCTCATTCACAAATCCATTCTGGACGTCGATTACAACGAGTGCGGCCCGGGACTTCATATGGCTCCGATCTCTCGATGTATCTATTGCGTTCGCCAGATGTTCGGGCAGCGCGATCATTTCCCGCATGGCTCGGTGTGCGCCGGACTCCCGCGGCTCGGTGTGAGCAATCGAGGACGAGCACCGGGAAGCCGCGTTGTGAACGAGTCAGCACAGGTTTACGTGATTATCGGCACCAGGAAGCATGAGGACGGCACACGGTGTAGCCACTGCCATCCGGGCGGGCCACTCTTGTCCAGATCGGGCTACCAGAATCGCCACCGGCGACCGAGGCGCCCGGCGCGGGCTGGTTGCGCTGCCGGTGGTAGTTCCGGAAAGCGGTGTCGTGCTCGGTGGCGTCCAAAAAATTGTTGTCCTGGTGGTGGAAGCCCATGGGGTCGATGTGGTGCCAGCCAGTGGTGTCGCCCGAGCTGTTGTGCGGGTTCGACGTGTGCGATTGGGCGATCGCGATGCCCGCGCCGCTTGCGACAAGAGCGCTGACGGTCGCGGCGCAGGCGAGCAGCTGTCGGGTGGCATGGGTCATGCCGACGTTCATGGCAGGTCTCCGTTCGCATTCGGTGTGCACGCGGTTGTCATACGTGGTGGTGCGGATATGTCGAACGTCGGTGGCCTGGAGCGCCGTCCGGAGCGGAGCGGAAAGAGATCGGGCGGCGTCCGTCGCGATCATGTCGGCCGTGGAGCAGTGTCGATCAGCTCGATCCCAGAGATCAGGATGAGAGGGTCCGGCCGTAAAGTCAGTGGCGGACCGGGCATGCGGAGCGCGTGATCATAATGCTATACCGGGTCCGGGCAATGCTTCGATCGGCGCCGATGTTGTCGGCACAGCCGCTGTCGCACGCGCGATCGGCAGTGGACGTTCAGGCAGGCGTCCATCGCTGTGATTCCGAGATGCCGGAGTGGCGTGGCGGCATGTTCCTGGTCACCGGCTGCGTGCGGACGAGAACACCCGATGAGCGGCTCGAAGGCTCGTCCGCTGTCGGGCTGGGCCTGCAGGGCGAGTGTTGCGCGGTATATGCGCTCAGCCGCGCGGGTGCGGCCAGGTCCAGTTCGCGACCTCGGGAATATCCGCGCCGTGCTCCCTGGTCCATGCGCGTGCGGTCCAGCGTGCGTCGACCATCTCTTGCCGTAGCCCAGCGGCGCGCTCACCCAGGTTCGGTACGCGGTCGATCACATCCATCACCAAGTGGTAGCGATCCAGGTCGTTGAGCATCGCCATGTCGAATGGGGTGGTCGTGGTGCCGCACTCCTTATAGCCGCGCACGTGCAACCCTGCGTGGTTGGTGCGCCGATAGGTCAACCGGTGGATCAACCACGGGTAGCCGTGGAAGGCGAAGATCACCGGCTGGGCGCGCGTGAACAGAGTGTCGAATTCGCGGTCGAGTAGGCCGTGCGGGTGCTCGTCATGGGGTTGCAACCGCATCAGGTCGACGATATTGATGACCCGGACGCGCAGTTCGGGCAGTCGTTCCCGAAGAATCGCCGCTGCGGCGAGGGTCTCCAGAGTCGGCACGTCGCCAGCACAGGCGAGTACCACGTCCGGAGCGGTGCTGATCCCATCACGATGGCCCGCCCAATCCCAGATACCGATACCACGTGCACAGTGCTCGGCAGCCTCCTCCACCGACAGCCAATCGGCCTGCGGCTGTTTGCCCGCGACCACGACGTTCACGTAGTGCCGCGACCGTAGGCAATGGTCGTAGGTAGACAGCAGGGTATTGGCATCCGGCGGCAGGTACACCCGCACGATGGAGGCCTTCTTGTTCAGCACCACATCCAGGAAACCTGGGTCCTGGTGGGTGAATCCGTTATGGTCTTGGCGCCAGACATGTGAGGAGAGCAGATAGTTCAGGCTGGCGATCGGTCTGCGCCACGGCACCGCCGCACTGGCATCGAGCCATTTGGCATGCTGATTGAACATGGAGTCCACAATGTGGATGAATGCCTCGTAGCAGGTGAACACACCGTGCCTGCCGGTAAGTAGATAGCCCTCGAGCAAGCCTTGACACATGTGCTCGGACAGCACCTCGATCACCCGGCCGGTGCGGTCGAGTTTCACATCACGGGAGTCGATGTCGGCCTGCCAGTTGCGGCCGGTGATTTCGAGGATGTCCTGCAATCGATTGCTGGCCAGCTCATCGGGCGCGAAGGTGAGGAAATTGTTCGGGTTGTTCCGGGTTACCTCGCGCAGCCAGCCACCGAGCACCCTGGTCGCCTCGTGCTGGGACGCGCCAGGTGCGTCCACCTCGACACCGAACTCGCGCCAATCCGGCAGGCGCAGATCGCGAACCAGCGCACCGCCATTGGCGACCGGATTGGCGCTCATCCGCAGGTTGCCGTCGGGTATCTGATCGCGCAGCTGGGCCACCGGCTCGCCGGTCAGGTCGAATAATTCTTCTGGACGATAAGACCGCAACCACTGTTCCAGGACCACACGGTGATTCGGGTCGGTGCGCGCGGCGGGTAACGGGACCTGGTGTGCGCGGAAGGTGCCCTCTACCCGGTCGCCGTCCACCAGTGGCGGGCAGGTCCACCCCTTCGGGGTGCGCAGCACGATCATCGGCCACGCGGGCCGTATTTCATCGGAGCCGCCGCGTGCGGTGCGCTGGACCTGCGCGATGCGCTCCAGGGCAGTGTCCATCGCCGCGGCCATGGCTTGGTGGACCGCTGTGGGGTCGTCGCCTGCGACGACGATCGGTTCGTATCCGTATCCGTGCAGCAGCGCGAGCAGCTCCGGCTCCGGGATACGCGCGAGAATGGTCGGGTTGGCGATCTTGTACTCGTTCAACGCCAGGATGGGCAGCACAGCGCCGTCGCGCGCTGGGTTGAGGAACTTGTTCGCATGCCAGCTGGTGGCCAGCGGTCCTGTCTCCGCCTCGCCGTCGCCGACCACGCAGAACACGGTGAGATTCGGATTGTCCAGTGCGGCGCCGAATGCGTGCAGCAGCGAGTACCCGAGTTCACCGCCCTCGTGGAAGGAACCCGGTGTCTCCGGAGCACAATGGCTCGGCACGCCGCCGGGGAAGGAGAATTGATGAAACAGCGCGCCCATACCGGTGGCGTCCTGCGGGATATGGCTGTAGAGCTCGGAATAAGTGCCCTCCAGCCACGCGCACGCGTTCGGGCCAGGCCCGCCGTGTCCTGGGCCTGCGACGAAGGTCGCGTTCAGGTCGCGCTGCCGGATCGCGCGATTGGCATGTGCCCACACCAGATTCAAGCCGGGCACAGTGCCGAAGTGGCCGAGCAGGCGAGGCTTGATGTGCTCGGGTCGCAACGGTTCGCGCAGCAAGGGGTTCGCCAGCAGATAGATCTGGCCGACCGCGAGGTAGTTGGCAGCTCGCCACCAGGCGTCGATCGCGGTCAGCTCGTCGGTGGCCAAGGGCCCGGGCGCGTCCGTGAGTCGGTAGGGACGCGGGGCAACGGTTTCCCCGCCGGTGCTGCCGACATTGTCGGCCGAAGTGTTGTCGATCGAACTATCGCCACCTACCTTCGCCGTGTGGGTCATGCGCCGGCTCTCCTCACATTCATGACATCAGGGACAGTGCTGCCGCTCCGGCGCTGTCCCTGGGTGTGCGCGGTTGGTTGATCGGAATCGGCTACGCAAGATGGGGAATTCACTGCTAGCGTAGTGGCAGGTCCGCTGCTGTGTGCGGTATGAGCGTGCTGTGCGGGATCCTGTCTCGTCCGGTGTGCACATGTGGTCTAGGGTCCGCGCATGCACATTTTCGGAAGGATCATAGGGATCGGTGTCCTTACCACGACGACGATCGCACTGGCGGCGTGCGGTTCGGACAACGAGGCGTCGGACACGACGGCTGCGACCGCCGCGGCATCTCTTTCCGTGGCGCAGCGCCAGGGCACACCGAGCAAGGGCCGAGAATGCGCTGCCGAGGACATCCGGGTGACCGGTGACTTCGGTACTGCCCCGACGATCACCATTCCGGATAATTGCGACCCGCCCCAGCAGTTGATCGTCAAGGACCTGACCGCGGGCAGCGGACCTGGCGCCGTGCCCGGCCAGCGGCTGAGCATGAACTACGCATTGGTCACCTGGTCGGACAAGAAGACAGTGGATAGCTCGTTCGCTCGCGGCGAACCGTTCCAGCTCACTCTCGGCGCAGGCCAGGTCATCAAGGGTTGGGACCAAGGTCTGATCGGCATCACCCAAGGCACGCGCCGGCTGCTGATCGTGCCCCCGGAACTGGGCTACGGTGCGGGCGGTCGCGGCATCGCGCCGTACGAGACGCTGGTTTTCGTCACCGATGCGGTCTCGGTCGGGGATTAGCCGCGACCATCACGGTCACCGCCGAGTGCAGGCCCGCTCGGCCGGTCAACTACCCTGGTCGGGATGCATGGCATGCGTCGCATCCCTCATCACCCCGGCCGAGGCCAGGACCCGGTTCGGATCAGTTCCGGTGAGGAGTGCGATGCCAGCACAGGTCCGCTTCGCCTGCCATCTCGGTCCCCGGGGTGCGGCGAGTACACCGAACGTCAACCGATACGAACAACGAACAAGGAGCATGTCCGTGAAGAGCACCGTCGAGCAGCTGAGCCCGACCAGGGTCCGGATCAATGTCGAGGTGCCCTTCGAGGAGCTGAAGCCGGATTTCGACCGCGCGTACAAGGCACTGGCCAAGCAGGTTCGCATCCCAGGCTTCCGGCCGGGTAAGGCGCCCGCGAAGCTGCTCGAGGCCCGTCTCGGTCGCGGTGCGATTCTGGAGCAGGTCGTCAACGACGCGCTGCCCGGTCGCTATAGCGAGGCCGTCACCACCTCCGAGGTGAAGGTCATCGGACAGCCCGAGATCGAGATCACCAAGATCGAGGACGGTCAGGAGCTGGCTTTCACCGCTGAGGTCGACGTGCGACCAGAGCTCGCTCTGCCGGATTATGCGAGCATCGCGGTCACTGTCGATGCCTTCACCATCGACGACGAGGACATCGAAGAGCAGTTGCAGTCGCTGCGCCAGCGTTTCGGCACTCTGACCGGCGTCGAGCGCCCGGTACGCGAGGGCGACTTCGTCTCTATCGACCTCTCGGCGACCGTGGATGGCGTAGAGGTGGCAGAGGCCTCTACTACCGGCCTGTCCCATGAAGTCGGCTCCGGTCAGCTCATCGAGGGACTGGACGAGGCGCTGATCGGCTTGGTGGCCGGGGAGTCGAAGGATTTCACCTCGAAGCTGGTCGCGGGCGAGCACGCCGATAAGGAAGCGGTCATCACCACCACCGTGCAGACTGTCAAGGAGCGTGAGCTGCCCGAGGCCGACGACGAGTTCGCTCAGCTGGCCAGCGAATTCGATACGCTGGAGGAGCTGAAGGGCGACCTGCGTACCCGCGCCGAGCAGGTCAAGAAGGTACAGCAGGCGGGTGAGATCCGCGACAAGGTGCTGGAGACTTTGCTGGAGCAGGTCGAGGTGCCGCTGCCGGAGGCCGTGGTGCGTGCCGAGATCGACGCGGTGACCCATGATGCCGTGCACGGTTTCGAACATGATGAGGCGAAGTTCTCCGAAGCGCTCACGGCACAGGGCAGCTCCCGCGAGGAATTCGACGCCGAGACCAAGGAGTCCGCCGAGAAGTCGGTGCGAACTCAGCTGCTGCTGGACGCGATCGCCGAGGCGGAAGGCACCCAGGTCGGTCAGGAAGAACTCACCGAGCGGATCCTGTTCCAAGCGCAGCGCTACGGCATGCCGCCGGAACAGTTCATCCAACAGGTACAGCAAGCGGGTCAGCTCGGTGCGGTGTTCGCCGACGTGCGCCGCGGCAAGGCGTTGGCAGACGTGGTTGGTAAGGTGACCGTCACCGACTCGGCGGGCAACCGGGTGGATACCGCCGAAATGTTCGGCGCGCCCAAGGATGCCGCAGACGAGGAAAATACCGAGCAGACGGCTGTGGCGAGCACGGTGAGCGCGGAATAATTCCATGGAAGGACGGTGTGATCAGCGCCCGAAGGGTGCGCTGATTGCGCTGTGAGCGAAGAAGGGCGGTACCGGGAGTTCGGTGCCGCCTTGCTTCGTTAATGTTTGTGACGACAAGTTGGAATACGCCTTGTCCTGTAGGGCGCCGCGTATCCGACCAGTGATGGCTATGTGGTAATCCGCAACGAGCCGGTGAGAGAAGGCAGGTATCCGTGACAATCAACCAGGCAGGGGTCATGACAACTGCGACTGCTGGTCTCAACCTCAGTGATTCAGTGTACGAGCGCCTGCTGCGTGAGCGCATCATCTTCCTCGGCACCCAGGTGGACGACGACATCGCGAACAAGCTGTGCGCGCAGATCCTGTTGTTGTCCGCCGAGGACCCGAGTAAGGACATTTCGCTCTACATCAACTCGCCGGGCGGTTCGGTGACCGCGGGCATGGCCATCTACGACACGATGCAGTTCGCCGAATGCGATATCGCCACCTATGGTATGGGCCTGGCCGCATCAATGGGGCAATTCCTGCTCACCGCGGGCACCAAGGGCAAGCGGTTCGCGTTGCCGCATGCGCGGATCATGATGCACCAGCCCTCGGCCGGCATCGGCGGTTCGGCGGCCGACATCGCGATCATGGCCGAGCAGTTCGCGCATACCAAACGCGAGCTGAACGAGTTGCAGGCGCGGCACACCGGCAAGTCCGTGGAGCAGGTCACCGCCGACGCCGATCGGGACCGCTGGTTCACCGCGGTCGAGGCCAAGGAGTACGGCTTCATCGATCATGTGATCAGCCACGCGAACCAGGCCAACGGCACCGAGAAATAACGCCCCGGATTATCCACAGGCCCCGGACGGTCGAACGTCCGCCCGCCGCACCGATTTTGGAGACGAAGATGGCCAATCTGATCGACCCGCGCGCCGGCCTGTCCGGCACCGCCGCGCCGAGCCCGCAGGCGCGCTACATTCTGCCGTCGTTCATCGAGCACTCTAGCTTCGGCGTCAAGGAGTCCAACCCGTACAACAAGCTGTTCGAGGAACGCATCATCTTCCTCGGCGTGCAGGTGGACGACGCCTCGGCGAACGACATCATGGCGCAGCTGCTGGTGTTGGAGTCGCTGGATCCTGACCGCGATATCACCATGTACATCAACTCCCCTGGTGGCTCGTTCACCTCGCTGATGGCCATCTACGACACCATGCAGTACGTTCGTGCCGATGTCGCGACGGTCTGCCTCGGTCAGGCAGCCTCCGCCGCGGCCGTACTGTTGGCCGCGGGCACTCCTGGTAAGCGGGCCTGTCTGCCCAACGCGAGGGTGCTCATCCACCAACCGTCGCTGGAGGGCGGTATTCAGGGACAGGTATCGGACCTGGAAATCCAGGCTGCCGAGATCGAGCGGATGCGCCGCCTGATGGAGACCACCCTCGCGCGACACACCGGCAAGGACGCCGATACCATCCGCAAGGACACCGATCGCGACAAGATCCTGACGGCCGAGGAGGCCAAAGAATACGGGATCATCGATACTGTGTTCGACTATCGCAAGCTCAGCGCGCGGAAATAACGCGCGCACCCGCCGTTTCCCAGCGACAGGGGTGAGTGCCGACTCCCGGCGGTATTTCACTCCTATGATGCTCCACGACAAGGAGTTCAGATCGAGCGGCATGCGCGCCAGGCACGCCACGCCGAGAGCTTGCCGCCCAGCCGGTTCGCTTCCGCGTTGCCCGCGCCGCGGTCCGAAGAGCAGTTCGGGCCGCGGGTAGGGTATGGCGAGCGTCGATCGTCGCCACGGCGCTAGGGCAGTGGGTTGTCGGATTGTCCGCTGTGGTGGTGTCGCTCGTATGCGGTGGCGACAACTCACGCGAGAAACATGCGCGAGTTGTCGACCTCGATCCCGCGCACCGGGTACGGTCGACCTAGGGGCCTGTGCTCCCGGTTGACAGCACTGTCCACCAGCTTCGAACGGCCGATGCGGGTGTGGCTGTGAAAGCGAAGGACGGCTGGCAACCTGGATGGACGGTTGCATGCGGACAAGGAAGTAGGAACCCACGAGATGGCGCGCATTGGAGATGGTGGCGATCTGCTGAAGTGCTCGTTCTGCGGAAAGAGCCAGAAGCAGGTCAAGAAGCTCATTGCGGGACCAGGGGTATACATCTGTGACGAGTGCATCGATCTCTGCAACGAGATCATCGAGGAGGAGCTCGCCGAATCCAGTGAAGTCAAGCTCGATGAGCTGCCCAAACCTGCCGAGATCCGGGACTTCTTGGAGAACTACGTCATCGGGCAGGACACCGCCAAACGCACGCTCGCTGTGGCCGTCTACAACCACTACAAGCGCATCCAGGCCGGCGACAAGGGACGAGACAGCCGCGGCGAAACCGTGGAGTTGGCCAAATCGAATATCCTGATGCTCGGCCCCACCGGCTGTGGCAAGACCTATTTGGCTCAGACGTTGGCGAAAATGCTGAACGTACCGTTCGCCATCGCCGATGCCACCGCGCTCACCGAGGCCGGATATGTCGGCGAGGATGTCGAGAACATCTTGCTGAAGCTGATTCAAGCCGCGGACTACGACGTCAAACGCGCCGAGACCGGCATCATCTACATCGATGAGGTCGACAAGATCGCTCGTAAGAGCGAAAACCCCTCGATCACCCGTGATGTCTCCGGTGAGGGTGTGCAGCAGGCGCTGCTGAAGATACTGGAGGGAACCCAGGCGAGTGTGCCTCCGCAGGGCGGGCGCAAGCACCCGCACCAGGAATTCATCCAGATCGATACCACCAATGTGCTGTTCATCGTGGCAGGCGCGTTCGCGGGCTTGGAGAAGATCATCTCCGATCGCACCGGCCATCGTGGTATCGGGTTCGGCGCCGAAGTCAAGTCCAAAGCCGAGATCGACACCACAGATCACTTCGCCGATGTCATGCCGGAGGACCTGATCAAATTCGGTCTGATTCCCGAGTTCATCGGTCGTCTGCCCGTGGTGGCCTCGGTAACCAACCTGGACAAGGAATCGCTCGTCAAGATTCTCTCCGAGCCGAAGAACGCACTGGTCAAACAGTATGTCCGGCTCTTCGAGATGGATGGGGTCGATCTCGAGTTCACCGACGACGCGTTGGAGGCCGTCGCCGATCAGGCTATCTTGCGCGGTACCGGCGCGCGTGGCCTTCGAGCGATCATGGAGGAAGTCCTGCAGCCCACGATGTACGACATCCCGAGCCGCGACGATGTCGCCAGGGTGGTTGTCGACGCGGATACCGTCAACGACAACGTTCTGCCAACTATTGTGCCGCGTAAGACACAGCGGGCAGAGCGCAGGGAGAAGACCGCGTAGACGGTGGCGGTGACCGGGTTCCGGTCACCGAGGACAGCGACATCGCGGGTAGCGGCGGCCGCGCGGTAACGGCTTTGCCGACTATGGTTTCGTGAACCGCGTTGGCGGCGAAAAGTTTCGGGCAATCGGCGGTGTCGAAGAAAGTTTCAGGTACCGTGCGGAACTCTACGCACGGTACGACCTGGCGACCGTCTTGTCGGTAGCGCTGGTTACTCGGGCTCGCTCCGCATGTCTCCCTGGCCCCAATAGGCGCGCATACTGGTGATCCGGCCCTCGGTGTCGAACTCCATCACATCGATCGGCGACAGTGCGAAGTGCTGCCCACCCCCCTTGGCGACGAGAGTGAACGGGAACGCGGCTTGATTGCCTGCGATCCGGATGTCTTCGGATCTCAGCTGAGTCTCCCGATCCAGTGCGCCGATTGCCTGGTAGAACTCGCGGATGGCCGTGTGGCCGCGCCGGACCGGGGTGCCGACCGGATCCTCTACGGTCGCATCGGGTGCGTACAACTGGACGATGTCCTCAACAGGGCCAGTGCCGACCAGCTTGACGTATTGCTCGACCACATCGCGGATTTCCTTGGTCATCGAGCCTCCTTCAAATTGGAACATGTTATAGTATTGAGCCTAGCAAGTTCGCGAGTTCGGATCGACTTCTTCGGATGCGGATGGCCGCCCCGAGTTAACACTGCCCGCGCTTCTTCCGAAATACTCGGTGTCAGTGTCAGGTGAATCCTGGAGGGTCAACGGCGACCCTCCAGGATTGGCGGCTGTCAGTCCCGCTCGAGCACCGCGACAAGTTCTGCGTGGTTGCGGCATTGCTATGGGCGCTTCGTTGTCGCAGTGTGATATCCGCTCGTTGGTCGTGTCGCTACCAGTCTTGGCGGGATCTGTGCGCGGAAGCTGGATACGAGGGGAACTCCTCGCTATTTCCGCTGCTTGTGCCCGGTGTGTCGAGCTTCAGCTCCCGGCGCTGTGATGTTTACTCGGTCCGGTCAACCAGATGTCCGAGTGACGAGTGGAAGCGGAGGAGACATGGCACTGCCTACCATGACCGCAGAGCAGCGCACCGAGGCCTTGGCCAAGGCGGCTGCGGTCCGCAAGGCACGCTCCGAACTGATCGGCAAAGTGAAAGCGGGCAAGGTATCGGTCGCGGATCTGCTGAAGAAGGCAGAATCCGACGAACTGGTCAAGAAGACCAAGGTAGCTGCCGTGATCAAGGCCTTGCCCGGTGTCGGTCCGGTGAAGGCGGCCAAGCTGATGGATCAGGCGGAGATCCCAGAGGACCGCCGGATCGGCGGACTCGGTGCGCGTCAGCGTGCGGCGCTGCTCGAGGCGTTGAAGAGCTGACTGGTGCGGATCCGCTCGTCTGCGGTGTAGACGTTCATGGTGTCGCCGCGAAGGAAGCCGAGCAGTGTGAGCCCGGCGTCGGTGGCGAGGTCGACGGCGAGTGAGCTCGGCGCCGAGACCGCGCCGAGTATCGGGATACCAGCCATGACGGCCTTCTGTACCAGCTCGAATGAGGCGCGCCCGCTCACGATCAGCACTAGATCGTGAGCGGGGATATGGGTTTCGCGCAGCGCCCAGCCGATCACCTTGTCCACTGCGTTGTGCCTGCCGATATCCTCGCGTACTGCCAGCACTGTGCCCTCGGCGGTGAACAGCCCCGCGGCATGCAAGCCACCGGTGACATCGAATACTGACTGGCGGTCGCGCAGCGCGTGGGGCATGGCGATCAAGGTGCGGGTGTCCACTATGGGATGGTTTTCGGACAGCGGGAATCGGGTGCGGGTACGTACCTCGTCCAGAGCGGTCTTGCCGCACAGGCCACAGGCACCTGTGCTCGGGAAGGCGCGGGTCGGCACCGGTATCGGGGTGCGCAAGGTGATGTCGAGGACGTTGTAGGTATTGCGGCCATGGCCGTCGGTGCCCGCGCAGTAGCGGGCGGCCACGACATCCTCCGTGGCGCCGATCATGCCCTCGCTCAACAGAAAGCCATGCGCCAGATCGATGTCGTTGCCCGGTGTGCGCATGGTGACCACCAGCGGTTGCCCGTCGAGACGGATCTCCAGCGGTTCTTCGACAGCGAGTGTGTCCGGGCGCTGGATCTCTCCGTTGGGCGAGATCCGGCGCATCCGACGGCGGGCGGTGACCCGGCTCATGCTGTGCTCGGCTCTAGCCGGATGACGACTGCTTTGGAGACCGGGGTATTCGATCGAGCCGCGACATGGTCCAGCGGCACCAAGGGGTTGGTCTCGGGGTAGTAGGCGGCGGCATTGCCGCGCGGGGTCGGGTAGGACACCAGACGGAAGCCTGTGACGCGACGTTCGGTGCCGTCGGTCCACTCGGAGATCACGTCCACCCAGTCACCATCAGCGAAACCGAAGGTGACGATGTCGTCGGGATGGACGAGCACCACCTTACGGCCGCCGTGTACGCCGCGGTAGCGGTCGTCGAGGCCGTAGATAGTGGTGTTGTACTGGTCGTGGCTGCGCAAGGTCTGCAGGATCAGCCTGCCTTCGGGTACCGGAGTCCAGGTCAGTTCGTTCACGGCGAAGTTGGCCTTGCCGGTGTCGGTGCGGAATTCCCGGCGATCGCGTGGTGGGTGTGGTAGTCGGAAGCCGTTGCGCTGTCTGACTTTTGCGTTGTAGTCCACGCAGCCGGGCACGACCGAGGCGATGGCATCGCGAATGGTGTCGTAGTTCTGCGCGAACCGCGCCCACGGTACGGGATGGTCTGTACCGAGCAACCGTTGTGCGAGTTCGCAGACGATCGCCACTTCACTGCGGAGCTGATCACTGACCGGCTTCAGCCGTCCGGTCGACAAGTGCACCATCGACATCGAATCCTCTACCGACACCTGTTGTCGCACCCCGGCGCGGAAATCCGCATCGGTGCGGCCGAGCGTGGGCAGAATCAATGCGGTCCGGCCGTGCACCACATGGCTGCGATTGAGCTTGGTGGAGACCTGCACAGTGAGTACACAGCTACGCAGCGCGGTCTCGGTCACCGCTGTATCAGGAGTGGCGGAGACAAAGTTGCCACCCATGCCGACAAAGGCTTTTGCGCGGCCTGCGCGCATGGCCCGAATGGCCGCCACGGTGTCGAAGCCGTGTTTGCGCGGGCTGGTGATACCGAATTCGCGGTCCAGGGCATCGAGGAAAGTGTCGGGCATTTTCTCCCAGATCCCCATGGTGCGGTCGCCTTGGACATTCGAATGACCGCGCACCGGGCAGACCCCCGCGCCTGGTTTGCCGATCATGCCGCGCAGCAACAACAGGTTCGTGGCCTCCTCGATCGTGGCCACGGCGTGCGTCTGCTGGGTGAGGCCCATCGCCCAGCAGATGATGATGGCACGCGACCGGGCGAACAACTCGGCGGTGTGCTCCAGTTCGGCCATGCTCAGGCCGGTCGCGGTCAGTACAGTGGAGAATTCGACCGCACGGATATTCTTCTCGTATTCGACGTAGCCGGCGCAGTGCGCGTCGACGAATGCCCGGTCGAACACTGTCCCCGGTGCGCGATCTTCCATTTCCAGCAGCAGACGGCCGAGCGCTTGGAACAGCGCCAGATCACCGCCGAGGCGGATCTGTAAGAAGTCGTCGGCGATAGGCACGCCGGTGGTAATGCCTTTGACGGTCTGCGGATCGCGGAAGCCGAGCAGCCCGGTCTCCGGCAGCGGATTCACCGCGACAATTCTGGCGCCGCCTGCCTTCGCCGCCGCCAACGCGCTCAGCATGCGCGGATGATTGGTGCCCGGATTCTGGCCCGCGACGATGATCAGGTCCGCTGCTCGGAAGTCATCGATCGATACCGACCCCTTACCGATCCCGATCGAGCTCGACAGCGCGGCACCGGAGGACTCGTGACACATATTCGAGCAATCCGGCAGGTTGTTGGTGCCGTAGCTGCGTACCAGCAGTTGGTAGAGGAACGCGGTCTCATTGGCGGTGCGGCCGGAGGTATAGAAGATCGCCTCATCGGGCGAGGCCAAGGCGTTCAGCTGCTCGGCGATCAGCTGATACGCCTTGTCCCAGGTGATGGCGCGGTAGTGGGTGTCGCCGGGGTGTAGCACCATCGGATGGGTCAGTCTGCCCTGTTGGCCGAGCCAATACCCGGACTTGGTGCTCAACTGGGCGATCGAATGCGTGGCGAAGAACTCCGGAGTGACGGTGCGAAGCGTGGCTTCCTCGGCAACTGCTTTCGCGCCGTTCTCACAGAATTCGGCGGGCCTGCGGTGGTCGGTCGGCTCGGGCCAGGCGCAGCCGGGACAGTCGAAGCCGTGCACCTGGTTGAGTCGGGCCAAGGTGCGCGCAGTGCGGATCACGCCCATCTCCTCGACCGAGCGTTTCAGCGCCACGGCCACGGCGGTGACGCCCGCGGCTTGCTCTTTGGGCGGCGTTACGGTCAGCTCGGACTCGTCGATGTCGCGGCTCGGTCCGTTGAGGTGCATATCGCCATTGTCCTCTCCGCAGTGCCGCGCCGGAGAGGGATCGGTTCGGATCGCCGGGGCCGCCGTTATCGTCCGGGCCGTTGACGTTGAGGTGTGGTGCGCCCGGCGTTCGTTGGAGCACAATTACCTGGTGATCCGGCTCGCGACAACTTATGATCTGCCTGCACTCCAGGACATCGAATGTGCGGCGGGCAAGTTGTTCGCGGAGGTCGACATGGCGATGGTGGCCGAGGATGAACCGCCCTCGCTGGAAACGTTGCGAGCGTTCCAGCGGGCCGGACGGGCCTGGGTCTGGACCCGCGTCGACCAGCCGATCGGTTATCTGCTCATCGGCGTGGTCGACGGGAACGCGCATATCGACCAGGTTTCGGTGCACCCTGATCATGCCGGTCGACGCATCGGCAAGCGCCTGATCGACCGTGCCGTGCGGTGGGCTGTCGTCGCGGGGATGCGGGCGATCACGCTGACCACGTTCACCGAGGTTGCTTGGAACGGGCCGTATTACCAGCGATTAGGCTTCCGCTATCTGTCGGCGGAGGAGGA
This sequence comes from Nocardia sp. TBRC8007, assembly GCF_056629435.1. Classification (NCBI taxonomy): domain Bacteria; kingdom Bacillati; phylum Actinomycetota; class Actinomycetes; order Mycobacteriales; family Nocardiaceae; genus Nocardia; species Nocardia sp. TBRC8007. Next base: position 101,754 of record NZ_JBWSOR010000001.1, read on the forward strand.
GACGCCCGGTCTGCGTGCGGTGCGCGCCACGGAACGTGCGCATGGTCTCGATCGCTGGCCGCGCACGTGCATGCGCGTAGAGCTGGACATGTGGTCGATGGACTGACCCACTCCGAAGTTCTTGTCCGCCGGTCGTTCAACGTTTGACGCCTCGATGTGACCTGTGGCACAGTCGTTTCGAAGTATGGACCCCCGCGACGGCATCGAGAATGCGGTCACATGGCGTCTACTCGAATGTGGATTCGGGTTCCGATGCTCGCGTGCTCGCATCATCTGAGAGGCAGTACCACGTGGAGACAACCGTGTCCGAAGTTGCCGGCGTATGCGATGACCGGTTCTCCAGCGTGCGGGCGTTACTGGCAGAAAATCTGAATTCCGGTGTCGAACTCGGTGCTTCGATCGCAATTACCGTCGGCGGCGTGCCTGTAGTCGATATCTGGGGTGGCTGGGCCGACGCGGAGCGTACCGAGCCGTGGAGACGGAACACGATCACCAATGTGTGGTCGACCACGAAAACGGTAACCGCGCTCGCGACATTGATGTTGGTCGACCGCGGTCTACTCGAACTCGATGCTCCCGTGTGCCGATACTGGCCCGAGTTCGCGGCAGCCGGCAAAGAGGGCGTAGAGGTGCGGCATCTTTTGTCGCATACTTCCGGTGTCTCGGGATGGGAACGCCCAATGGCGATGGAAGACATGTACGACTGGTCGGCTTCGACGGCTCGCCTGGCCGCACAAGCACCGTGGTGGTCGCCGGGAACCGCATCCGGCTACCATGCGCTGAACTACGGACACTTGGTGGGCGAGTTGGTCCGTCGGGTGGAAGGGCGGACGCTCGGCCAGTTCGTGTCCGAGGAGATCGCACGACCGCTGCACGCCGACTTCCATATCGGTCTGCCATTGTCGGAGTTCGATCGGGTCGCGAACGTTGTTCCGCCGCCGCCCTTGCCGATCGATGTCACTCTGTTGGAACCGGACAGCGTCATGGTGAGAACCTTCACCGGCCCTATGCCGGATGCCACCGCGTCGTGGACATCCGCATGGCGGCGCGCGGAGATCGGCGCCGCGAACGGCCATGGCAATGCGCGTTCGGTCGCCAGAATTCAGTCTGTTGTAGCCTGTGGCGGTCGGGTCGATGGTGTGCGGCTGCTGTCACCGGAAACTATCGAGCTTATCTTCGAACAGCAGTCCGACGGTATCGATCTGGTTCTCGGCGAGCAGGTGCGCTTTGGTATCGGTTACGCGCTTCATTCGCCCGCGATGCCGTATATCCCAGCAGGACGAATCTGTTTCTGGGGCGGTTGGGGCGGTTCCTCGATCGTGGTCGATACCGATCGTCAGGTCGTCATTTCCTACGTCATGAACAAGATGGGGCCCGGGTTGCTCGGCTCCGACCGGACAGCCGGGTACGTGTCTACGATTTTGGCGGCGCTCGGCTGATACGGGCTACGCCGATATAGTAAGTGCGGCAGCGGCGGCCGGGGCAGCCAATGCCCGGTCCTCGGCGACCAAGCCGATGCGGGTGCGCCGATCGAGTAGGTCGTCGGCGTGCAGAGCGCCCTCGTAGGTCATCGCGAACGCGAATTCGGCCCTGAGCACATCGATTCCGGGTGCTACCGGCGCGGCGAGCGCGGGATCGCGCTGTGCTGCGGCCAGCACGATGGCCGCCTCGGTGCCGTAGCGCTCGATCAGCAGCGGTGGGGCGTCCAGGTGATCGCGGGCCGCTCCGGAGACCGCGCCGACCAGGGGAAGCCGCCGGGTGCGGCACGGCCCTGCGCTGAGCCCGCCGTGCGTGACCGCGGCATCGATGGCGTCTTCCGCCATCTTTCGGTAGGTGGTGAGCTTGCCGCCGACGATCGTGACGACCCCGGTAGGGGAGCGTAGAACCGCGTGTTCGCGCGAAATGTCGGCTGTGTGGTCCTCGCCGGTCTGCAACAGCGGGCGTAGCCCGGCGTACGACCCGAGAATATCGCCGCGGGTCAACGGCTTGCGCAGGGCGGGATTGATAGTGTCGAGCAGGAAATCGATTTCGTTACTGGCCGGTTTCGGCTCGTCGGGCACCGTTCCAGGTGCGTCCTCGTCGGTCAGGCCCAAGTAGACCCGGCCGTGCGCGGCGGGGAAGGCGAAGACGAACCGGCTGATACTGCCGGGTACCGGCACGGTCAGCGCGGCGGTGAGGCCATCGAAGGACGCGGCTGAGAACACCAGATGAGTTCCGCGACTCGGGCGCAGTCGGATACTCGGGTCTACTTGGTCGGCCCAGACGCCGGTGGCGTTCACCACGACGCGTGGTCGCACGGTAAGCGTCTCGCCGGTCAGGGTGTCGCGCAGTGTCGCGGAATTACCGGTTACCCGGAGGGCTTCGGTTCGAGTCAGGACTCGTGCACCGTATGTAGCCGCGGTCCGGGCCAGCGCGATGACCAGGCGCGCGTCGTCGACAAGTTGGCCGTCCCACGACAGCAGTCCGCCGCGCAGCCCGGTGCGGCGTACGGTCGGTGCGAGCCGGATCGCCTCGGCGGCTGCGGCGCGCCGGGAGCGGGGCAGTACCGCCGCCGGAGTCCCCGCGCCGCGTCGCAGCAGATCACCTGCCAGGAAACCGGCTCGCACCAGTGTGGCATGCGCTGTGCTGATAGCGGGCAGCAGTGGCACCAGCTGAGGCAGCGGGCGTACCAGATGCGGAGCTGTGGTGCGCATCAGGATGCCGCGTTCCACCGCACTTTCATGGGCGATGCCTATACGGCCACCGGCCAGATAGCGTAGGCCGCCGTGCACCAGCTTGGAGCTCCAGCGACTGGTGCCGAAGGCCAGATCGTGGCGCTCGGCCAGCACTGTCCGCAATCCGCGGGCAGCGGCGTCCAACGCGGCGCCGGCTCCGGTGACGCCGCCACCGATCACCAGCACGTCGATCTCGGCACCATCGCCGAGCCGGGACAGATCTGCGGCGCGCCGGGCGGCGTTGAGCGCAGATCCTACGGTAGGTACCGAGTTCGTAGTCATAGCATGCCTTTCCGACCTTTTCGAGTCTTCAGATCCCTTGCAAGCCCTTTCGATCTGCTGGACAGCGTCGTATGTGTATTCACCGGGATGGCTTCTGGTCGCTGCCGCCGTTCGGATCGTGGGTGTGGTCGCCGAGATATCCGTCGAGCGCGTAACGGAGTTCTGTGTCGAGTCGCTCGCCCGCCAGCAGTGGCGCGACGGTGCCCGCGGACTGCACTGCGGACTGGGCGATCAGTAGCAGCATGGTGGCCATCTGGTCCGGATCGCCGTGGCGAACGGAACCGTCCTGTTGGCCATCCCGGATGCTCGCTGTGAACAGTTCGATCAGCGCATGCTGGTTGCGGCCGAGCCGACCGAACACATAGGTGAGCATCAGGTCGGTGTCGGTGCGGAAGATCTTGCCGAACAGTGGATTCGACCGCATTTTCGCTGCGCCCGCGACCACGCCCTCGACCAGCTTGGTGCGTCCGCTGCCCACTGGCGGCATGGCTGTCGCGACGATACCGCGCAGCTCGCGCACCAGCAGTTCGGCCACCAGAACGCCGGTGTCTGGCCAGCGTCGGTAGACGGTGGGTCTGCTGACGCCCGCGCGCCGGGCCACCTCGGTGAGCGTGGTTCTGCGCACACCGAATTCCTGTACGCATGCGCGGGCCGCGTCGAGAATCGCCAGATCGATCGTCGAGAGCGAGTTCTCGGCGGATGTGTCGGGAACGGTCAAGGTGTCACCACCAGTGTTCGCGGCGCCGATGGTGGCACCGCCGATGCGGATAAGTAGTCGAATTTCGTTACTTATTGACATTTTATGTCAAACTGTAACGTATGGAGGAAACGCAGCGCACCGATGGTGATCCGGCTATCGCGGCAAAGCGGACCGCGAGTGAGCCCGAGGCAGGTATGGTCTGGGATGCTTGGGGTACCCCGGCCGGACATCAGCCACTTTCGGAGCGGATCCGTGCCTTGTTGATGCAAGTATTCGGGGTGTCCGGCGACCAGGCGGCGCGCCGCGATGAGGGCGACGTGCCACTGCGCGAGTCGGTGTTGATGCCCGCGCAGCGAGCCGGGTTGGTCGCGGTGGTCGGCCAGGAAAATGTGTTGGCCGACCACCGCGACCGCTTGCGGCACGCAGGCGGCAAGAGCACGCCCGATCTATTGCGCCGCCGCGCCGACGGCCCGCAGGATGTGCCCGACGTTGTCGTCCGCCCCGCCGACCACGAGCAGGTTCTTGCCGTACTGACCTACTGCGCGGGGCATGGCGTCGCCGTGGTTCCCTTCGGCGGCGGCACCAGTGTGGTCGGTGGTGTCGAGCCAGTGCGCGGTCGTTTCCCCACTGTGATCGCGTTGGACCTGCGCAGGCTCGATTGCGTGCGTGAGATCGATCCGATCAGTGGCACCGCGACGCTGGGCGCGGGACTCACTGGTCCGCGCGCGGAGGCATTGCTCGGCGCACAAGGACTTTCGCTCGGTCACTTCCCACAAAGCTTCGAATTCGCCACGATCGGTGGCTTCGCGGCGACGCGATCGTCCGGTCAGGCCTCGGCGGGATACGGTCGCTTCGATGACATGGTGCAACGGCTGAAGATCGCCACCCCCAGCGGCACGCTGGAACTCGGCCGCGCCCCCGCTTCGGCTGCCGGACCGGATCTGCGCGAATTGTTCGTCGGCTCGGAAGGAACGCTCGGGGTGATCACCGAAGTCACGGTCCGAGTGCATCCCATCCCCGAGACTGTTGTTCATCGAGCCTGGTCGTTTCCTGATTTCGAAGTCGGCGCCGCAGCGTTGCGCACAGTGGTGCAGGCCGGAGCGATGCCGACCGTGCTCCGATTGTCCGATGAGGCGGAGACCGGGATGAACTTGGCCAGTTCCGGCAACATCGGCGGTAACGCCGTAGCGGGCTGCCTGGTCGTCACCACTTTCGAGGGCAGTGCGGCGCATGTCGCGGCACGCAGCGCGGAGGCGGGTGCGTTGTTGTCCGCCGCCGGTGGTACGGAGCTGGGGGCGGCGCTTGCGCGGGAGTGGGAGCACGGCCGTTTCGCCGCACCATACCTGCGCGACGCATTGTTGGATGTCGGTGTGCTGTGCGAGACCCTGGAGACCGCCACTACGTGGTCGAACCTGGTGGCACTGAAGGCGAAGGTAACTACGGCGCTCACCGACACGTTCGGTGGTCAGGGCATGCCCGTGCTGGTCATGTGCCATATCTCGCATACCTACCCGACCGGTGCTTCGCTGTATTTCACAGTTGTCGCCAAGCAGGCCGACGACCCACTGGCCCAGTGGGCGGCCGCCAAACGTGCTGCAGGCGATGCCATTGTCGCCGCTGGCGGCACCATTACCCACCATCACGCGGTCGGTATCGACCACCGGCCCTGGCTGCAGGACGAGGTCGGCGAGCTCGGGGTACGAATTCTGCGCGCGGTGAAAGCCGAACTGGACCCGACAGGTGTGCTGAATCCTGGGAAGCTATTGCCGTGAAAGAATATTCGCCAGTGCGGACGATCATGGTTGTGACCAATCCGCGATCGGGGCAGGGCAAAGGAGGCGACGTCGTGCGTGCCGCCATTACCCGATTCCGTGCCCATGACGCAGAGGTGACCGAGGTGCGCACCGCTTCGGCCGCCGAATCGGTTCGGCAGGTGCGGGACGCGATCGCGGGCGCTGGTGGTGCGAAACCCGACGCGGTGGTCTGTGTCGGTGGTGACGGCCTGATGAATGTGACTCTCGCGGCTGTTGCGCAGACCGGAGTCGCGCTCGGCGTTATTCCCGCGGGTACCGGCAACGATTTGGCCAGGGAACTCGGTGTGCCGACGGACGACCCGATCGCGGCGGCCGATCTGGTGCTGCGCGGACGGACCAGGACAATCGACCTCGGCCGGATCGAATATCCCTCCTCCAGCACGCCGCCGATGTGGTTCGCCACTGTCGTCGGTACCGGGTTCGACGCGCGAGTTACTTTACGCGCCAACGATATGTGCTGGCCGAAAGGTCGGTTACGCTACACTCTCGCCGCACTGGCCGAGATCTCCGGACGACTTGCCGTGCCCTATCGGATCGAGTTGACCGGCGCGGTCACCAGCGGACTGACCAAGCCGCCCAGCGCGGGTTCTCTGCTGGAAACCGAAGCGGTCATGGTCACGGTCGGCAATACCCGTACCTATGGGGGTGGCATGCTGGTCTGTCCGGATGCGGTCATGGACGACGGTCTGCTCGATCTGACTGTGGTCGGCGGACTGTCGCGGCGGGAGATGCTGCGCTTATTGCCCGCGCTGTCAGCGGGCAAGCGACCGGACCATCCTGGGGTAGAACAGTTCCGCGCCGCGGCGATCACCCTCACCGCACCGGGCGCGCCCGCGACCGCCGACGGCGAGCCTGCGGGCAATCTGCCGGTCACCATCCGCGCGATTCCCCGAGCGCTGAATCTGCTCATTCCCTGATCGCGACCGAGGATGTCGAAGCCAGAGTGGCGACGTCCGCTCGACGTACCCTGGCGTGCGTCGTCAGTTCGGTCACGACTTTCGAACAGATGACTATCGAGCGTATGCCGGATCATGTGCGTTTGCGGCCCGCCGCGCGTGCGCGAAGATGCATTCGTTCCCCTTGGGTGCCGAAAAGGCTCAAGATCTCGACGGGGTCCCGACCTGTGCTGCCGAACCAGTGCGGTTGGCGGGTGTCGAATTCTGCGGCCTCACCGGGGTCGAGTATCAGATCGTGCTCGCCGAGCACCAGCCGGAGCTGTCCGGATAGTACATAGAGCCATTCGAAGCCTTCGTGCACCTTCGGTTCGGGTTCGCCGCGATCGGCGGGAATGACCATCTTGTACGCCTGCAACGGTCCAGGCTGTTTGGTGAGCGGAACGATGGTCAACCCGTTCATTTTCCGCGCCGTGGTGTGTACCCGTGGGTCGGCGACCTTCGGCGTGGTCACCAGTTCGTCCAGTGGCACCTGGTGGGCCATCGCGATCGGCAATAGCAGTTCCAGGCTGGCTTTGCGCTGCCCGGACTCCAGGCGTGACAGTGTGCTCTTGGAGATCCCGGTGGTTTTCGCCAGCGCGGCGAGCGTGACGTTGCGCTGGGTGCGCAGGGCTTTGAGCTGTTGACCGATGCCGGCGAGGGCTTGGGCGACGAGCGGTTGTGCGGACATGTCATCAGTTCATCGTGATTTCCCGATTTCGGCAACAATAGTTGCAGTATTGTCGAAAGAAATGACACGCTGCGGAAGGAGGTGATCGCAGGTGAACGAGGCCGACACATACGATGTAGTGATCGTGGGCGGTGGTGCGGCGGGATTGTCCGCGGCCTTGGTCCTGGCCAGAGCGCGTCGACAGATCGTGGTGGTCCGAGGCGGCGCGCCACGGAACGCGCCGGCCGAGCATATGCACGGATTCTTGTCCCGAGAAGGCATGCCACCGGCGGATCTGGTTGCGACCGGCATCGACGAGGTCACCGGATACGGTGCGGAACTGCTCGATGATGTCGTGACCGGCGCGTGGACCGAGCCGCTGAACGGCTACCGGCTGCGGCTAGGTGGTGGCGGAGTATTGCAGGCGCGCTGTGTGCTCGTCGCCACCGGACTGCGCGATGAACTGCCGGACCTACCCGGCGTGCGCGAGCGGTGGGGCCTCGATGTGTTGCACTGCCCGTACTGTCATGGCTACGAGGTCCGCGACCAGCCGCTCGGCGTGCTCGGCGGACAAGAACCCGGTGCGTCGGCTCGTGCGGTGCACCTGGCGCTGCTGTTGTCTCAGTGGTCGGACGATGTGACTTTCTTCCCCCGCGGGATGGCCTTGTCGGACAGCGACCACGAACACCTGGACACCCTCGGCATCCGAGTGCGCGAAGGCGAGGTCACCCGGCTCGTCGTGGACGACGCACTGCGCGGTGTGGAATTGTCCGATGGGTCGATGGTGCCGCAGACTGCCGTGTTCGTCGCACCGACCTTCCACTCCAACGACGATGTATTGGTCGCACTGGGCTGCGCGTTCGACGACGGCTGGGTGGTCACGGATCCATCCGGGCGGACCAGCGTTCCGGGCGTCTGGGCCGCGGGCAATGTCAGCAATCCGGCAGCACAGGTTGTTTCCGCGGCGGGTGCGGGCTCGGCTGCCGCGATCGCGATCAACGGCGACCTGGTGATGGCTTCCGCCACGCTAGGCCCTAGGGAAGGATAACCGACACAGTGAATGCCGGAAGCTGAGAATTACATATGGATTCCAGGATCTGTCTCGGATCGCAGGTAAGCTGGGGAAATAGGCGGGGTGTTCGGTGTCCCTCATCCATCGAACACCCCGCCTTATCATTCTCGACTCGGGATTCCCGGTTCCGCACCGTGGTACCGAACGCGGCAGACCTCGGTTTCGATCGCTATCGACCAGTTCAGCCGATAGCCGCGCGTAGTAGCGCGGTCGGATCCGCGGGGTGTCGACGAGCTCGACGGCGAAGTGGATCGACCAACCCGGAGTGGGCGAATCGACGCACTCTAGAATCGCGGGGTGACCAGCGCAGCCCCTGACAACACGCGTAATCGTGCCGACGCTCTGCCCAAGAGCTGGACTCCCGGCGAGGTAGAGGCCGAGATGTACGAGCGTTGGGTAGCGGCAGGCTATTTCTCCGCCGATCCCGCCAGCGGCAAGCCTGCGTACTCGATCGTGTTGCCGCCACCGAACGTTACCGGCACCCTGCACATGGGCCATGCACTCGACCACACTCTGATGGACACGTTGTCGCGGCGCAAGCGTATGCAGGGCTACGAGGTGCTCTGGCTGCCCGGCATGGACCACGCGGGCATCGCCACCCAGACAGTGGTGGAGAAACAGCTCGCGGTGGACGGCAAGACGAAGGAGGACTTCGGCCGCGAACTGTTCGTGCGGAAGGTGTGGGACTGGAAGCGTGAGTCCGGTGGCGCCATTCAATGGCAGATGCGCGCGCTCGGTGACGGCGTCGACTGGAGCCGAGACCGTTTCACCATGGACGAGGGTTTGTCGCGCGCCGTGCAGACCATCTTCAAGCGGCTCTACGATGCGGGTCTGATCTACCGTGCCGAGCGGCTGGTGAACTGGTCGCCGCAACTGCGCACCGCGATCTCCGATATCGAGGTCAAGCACGAGGACGTGGAGGGCGAGCTGGTCTCGCTGCGCTATGGCTCGCTCGACGATGACGAGCCGCACGTGATCGTGGCCACGACTCGGGTGGAGACCATGCTCGGCGACACGGCGGTGGCTGTACACCCGAAGGATCCGCGCTACCAGGCATTGCTCGGCACCACCCTGGAGCATCCGATCACCGGTAGGCAGATCCCGATCATCGCCGACGACTATGTCGATCCCGAATTCGGCTCGGGTGCGGTGAAGATCACTCCGGCGCACGACCCCAACGACTTCGAAGTAGGGCTGCGGCACAGACTGCCTATGCCGACCATCATGGACGAGCGCGGCCGGATCACCGGAACCGGAACCGAATTCGATGGCATGGACCGGTTCGAGGCGCGCGTCAAGGTCCGTGAGCGGCTCGCGGAGGAGGGCCGGGTCGTTGCCGAGAAGCGGCCGTACCTGCACAGCGTCGGGCATTCTGAGCGCAGCGGCGAGCCGATCGAGCCGCGGCTGTCCATGCAATGGTGGGTGAAGGTGGAATCACTGGCCAAGGCCGCCGGTGACGCGGTGCGCGACGGTGACACCGTCATTCATCCCAAGAGCCAGGAGCCACGCTGGTTCGAGTGGGTCGACAATATGCACGACTGGTGCATATCGCGTCAGTTGTGGTGGGGGCACCGCATCCCGATCTGGTATGGACCCGAGGGTGAAGTGGCCTGTATCGGCCCCGATGAGCAGGCGCCCGAGGGTTGGGTGCAGGACCCGGATGTCCTGGACACCTGGTTTTCCTCGGCGCTGTGGCCGTTCTCCACCATGGGCTGGCCGCACGCTACTACTGAACTCGAGAAGTTCTATCCCACAAGTGTTCTCGTCACCGGGTACGACATCCTGTTCTTCTGGGTGACGCGAATGATGATGTTCGGTATGTATGTCGCCGAGGATGCGGCACTTACCGCGGGCAAGGGCGGCGCGCGGCAGGTGCCCTTCCGGGATGTGTTCCTGCACGGCCTGATCCGCGATCAGTTCGGCAAGAAGATGTCCAAGTCGCGGGGTAATGGAATCGACCCGCTGGACTGGATCGACACCTTCGGTGCCGATGCCACGCGTTTCACTCTTGCGCGCGGCGCGCAGCCGGGTGGTGATCTCTCGGTCGGTGAACCACATGTGCTCGCCGCCCGAAGCTTTGTGACCAAACTGTTCAACGCCACCAAGTTCGCGCTGATGAACGGCGCCCGCATCGGCGACCTACCCGGTCGCACGCAACTTTCCGATGCCGATCGCTGGATCGTGGACCGACTCGAAGAGGTGCGCGCCGAAACGGATGCGGCCTTCGATGTCTATGAGTTCGGTAAGGCGTGTGAGGTGCTCTACCACTTCACCTGGGACGAATTGTGCGATTGGTATCTGGAACTGGCCAAGGTGCAGTTCGCCGCCGGAGGTGCCCGCGCCGAGGCGACTCGGCTGGTGCTCGGTACTGTACTCGACACCGTGCTGCGCTTGCTGCACCCGGTTGTCCCGTTCGTTACCGAGGCGCTGTGGCAAGCATTGACCGACGGCGAATCGATAGTGGTCGTAACTTGGCCGAAGCCTTCCGATGTACCTGCGGACGAAGCTGCCGCGCAACGCATTTCGGATGCTCAGCGGCTGATCACAGAGATTCGTCGCTTCCGTAGCGACCAGGGCCTGGCCGACAAGCAGAAGGTGGCGTCCACACTGATCGGTGTGGACGCCGCGGGGCTCGGCGAGCTGAAGGAGTCGGTGGTGCATCTGGCCAGGCTCACCGAGCCGGGCGCCGATTTCGCCGCGACCGCGTCGGTAGAGGTGCGCTTGAGCACGGCGACGGTGACTGTGGAGCTGGACACCTCGAGAGCGATCGATGTGGATGCTGAACGTCGTCGCCTGGAAAAGGACCGTGCCGCCGCGCAGAAGGAACTTCAAGGCACCGAGACCAAACTGGGCAATGAGGCATTCTTGGCCAAGGCGCCCGAACATGTGGTCGACAAGATCAGGAACAGGCAACAGGCCGCTGCCGCGGAAGTGGCGCGCATCGAGATTCGTCTGGCGGAGTTGAGCGGTACATGAGCCGAGAATTGCCATCATGGGGTGATGATGGGGAACGCCGTGGCGGTGCGCCGCTCGGGTCTGGCCCCTCTCCGGTGGAATTGGCCGAAATGGCGCTGGCCGAAGCGGAACTCGACCAGCGCTGGCCGGAGACCAAGATCGAGCCGTCGCTCACCAGGATCGCTACCCTGATGGATCTGCTCGGCTCTCCACAGCAGGGCTATCCGGCTATCCACGTCGCAGGCACCAATGGTAAGACCTCGGTGACCAGAATGATCGACGCGCTGCTCACCGCGTTGCATCGGCGTACCGGCCGGTTCACCAGTCCACACCTGCAGCTGGCCACCGAGCGGATCAGCATAGACAATGCGCCGATCTCCCCGGCCGGGTACACCCGGACCTATCGTGAACTACTGCCCTACGTCGAGATGATCGATAAGCAGTCGGAAGCCGCAGGCGGACCGGCTATGAGCAAGTTCGAGGTGCTCACCGGTATGGCGTTCGCCGCCTTCGCCGAGGCGCCGGTCGATGTCGCAGTCGTCGAGACGGGGATGGGTGGCACGTGGGACGCCACCAACGTAATCGATGGGCAGGTCGCGGTGATCACGCCGATCGGTCTGGATCATACCGACTACCTCGGCCCGGACTTGGCTTCGATCGCGCGGGAGAAGGCCGGGATCATCAAGCGTGCTCCTGACAATCTCGTCCCGTGTGACAACATCGTGGTGATCGCGGAGCAGGAGCCGGAGGCGATGGAGGTATTGCTACGCCGTGCCGTGGAGATGGATGCCGTGGTCGCTCGGGAGAGCTCCGAATTCCGTGTGCTCGCCCGGCGGATCGCTGTCGGCGGACAGCAGCTCGAATTACAGGGCCTCGGCGGGGTGTACGACGAGATCTTCCTGCCATTGCACGGCGAACACCAGGCGCGCAACGCGGTGCTCGCACTCGCGGCGGTAGAGGCGTTCTTCGGCGCCGGTGCGCAGCGGCAGCTCGACATCGATGTTGTGCGCGCCGGTTTCGCGAGTGTGACCAGTCCGGGCAGATTGGAGCGACTCCGCAGCGCGCCGACTATCTTCATCGACGCCGCGCACAACCCGGCGGGCGCGCGGGCGCTCGCGATGACACTCACTGCGGAATTCGACTTCCGCAAGCTGGTCGGCGTGGTCGCGGTGCTCGGCGACAAGGACGCCGACGGTATCCTCGCGGCCTTGGAGCAGGTGTTCGACGAGATCGTCGTCACCAGCAACGGCTCCCCGCGTGCGTTGGATGTGGAGACGCTCGCCGATCTTGCGGTACAGCGGTTCGGTGACGAACGGGTGGTTACCGCATCGAGTCTGCCGGATGCGGTGGAGACCGCGATCGCGCTCGCCGAAGAGGCCGGCGAACAAGGCGAGATGATTTCCGGCGCCGGCGTCGTTGTCACCGGCTCGGTGGTGACGGCAGGCGCGACCCGCGCATTATTCGGAAAGGCTCCCGCATGAGCGGTCAGGCCTGGAGGTGGCAGCGGAGCGTGGCCATGGAGGGCCCCGCTCGTGCGGGAAGTTGGCGCAGCATGAGCGGTCAGGCCTGGAGGTGGCAGCGGAGCGTGGCCATGGAGGGCCCCGCTCGTGCGGGAAGGATTACAGCATGAGCGAATCCACCGACGACCCGGATCACCGTCCGGTGCCACCGCCTGCCACCGACCCGTGGAAAGGTTTTCGCGGCGTGATGGCCGGTACGTTGGTACTGGAAGCGATTGTGGTGCTGCTCGCACTGCCAGTGGTCGCTGACGTCGCAGGTGGGGTGACCTGGTGGTCTGGCGGCTATTTGTCAGTTCTCGCCGTAGTGATGTTGCTCGGTGCCGGGCTGCAGCGGCGATCTTGGGCGCTGCCGTTCAATCTGGGATTGCAGGTGTTGGTACTGCTCGGGGCGTTGATTCATCTGTCCATCGGGCTCATCGGTGTGGTGTTCGCAGTGGTCTGGGGCTTTATCCTGATGTTGCGGGCCGATGTGCGCGGTCGGATGGAGAAGGGGCTGTTACCGAGTCAGCGCGTCCGGCGCTCCTAGCTCACCACTGCGGAGTTCGCTACCGCGGGATCGAAGAACTGCAGGAGTGTTCCCCGTGGAAGTGGGCGCCGTGTTGTGGTGGGTCACCGAGTGGCGCAGATCAGCCGACCGCCGCCGCGGCGCGGGACGGTGCCGGATAGGCTGTGCGCTGTGACTGAACAGACTTTGGTGCTTATCAAGCCGGATGGTGTGGCCCGTGGCCTCATTGGCGAGGTGCTGGCACGAATCGAGCGCAAGGGTCTTCGGATCGTCGCCCTCGAGCTGAAGCATGTGTCCAGGGAACTGGCCGAGAGCCATTACGCCGAGCACGTCGAGCGGCCGTTCTTCGGCTCTCTGATCGAGTTCATCACGTCGGAGCCGGTCGTCGCGGCCATCGTGGAGGGCCCGCGCGCTATCGCGGCATTCCGGCAGATAGCGGGTGGTACCGACCCGGTCGAGAAGGCCGCGCCCGGCAGCATTCGCGGAGACTTCGCTGTCCAGACGCAGGAGAACTTGGTCCACGGGTCCGATTCACCGGAATCGGCCAAGCGTGAGATCGCTTTGTGGTTCCCGGAGTCGTCCTCCTGACCGAGACTCGGTTGCTGTCCTGCCCGGTTCCGCTCACCACAGGCAGGACGTAGCCGAGCGCCGATGGCGTATGCCTGGAGTGCAGTATGGGATACTGGCATCGGTTGCTTTCGATGCCGACTGTTCGCGCGGGTGCGTGAACGAGACGTAACGAGCGCAGCCGGATGATACTGCGGTTCGATGCCGATCATCGCTGCCATGAGCAAAAGGCCTGTTCATCCAGGTCAACTGTTCACATAGGCATGCTGGATGAGTGCTCGATTCGCAGAGTTCAGCCATACAGCCAGGCGCCGCGTGACCAGTTAGTCCGAATAGCGAACAACCAAGGAGATAACGGGCACGCGGGGCGAGACCACATGACCTCGCGCCTAACGGGCGTGAGGCGGACGCACAGTGCCCCCGCGTCGGCCGCGTCACTCCCTTAGGGAGGGACGCGCCCGGGGGTCCGAGGAGACTTCGTGGCCGATCAAGAGCCGCTGGAAACAACATCACAGGACGCTCAACAATTGCCGGAGCGAATCCGAGTTCATGCGCTTGCCAAGTTGCTGGGGGTAACGAGCAAGCGCATCCTGGCCAAGCTGACCGAGATGGGGGCTGATGCCCGCAGCGCGCAGTCGAATGTCGACCGAGCCATTGCGGAATCGGTCCGTGCCGCTCTGGTGACAGTCGAGTCCGGTCCCCAGGTCGAGCAACCGGTCGCTGGGCAGCCGGACCCTCCTGCCGCAGCACCAGTGAGTGCAGCACCAGTGAGTGAGGCATCCGTCGAACAGCCCCCCACTGCGGCTGAACAGCCGGGAATCACGCAACCGCAGCCTGCGGCGCCTTTCGTCAGTGCGGGTGTGCTCTTCTCCGCGCAAGATGTGCTGAGTTCCGGACAGCAGGCACCAATCGACGACACGACTTCCGCTCCCGCGCAGTTGTTCACCTATTCGGTCCAGCAGGCGCCAGAACAGGTCGAACCGATGGTGTTCGAATCCGCCGTTGTTGTCCAAGCGCCATTGTTCTTGCCGCCGGACGCCGCGGCGGCAAAAGAGGCGCATAGGCAGCGTCGCGCTGAACGCGCGGCGCGACGCGACGAGGAGACGGCACCCGAGCAGGAGGAGGACGAGACCAGCACGGCCGAAGACGAGCGCGAATCATCTGACCAGCAGAGCGATGCGGAGGACCAGCCGCGCCGTAGGCGCCGTGGTCGTCGCGGCCGTGGACGTGGTCGCGGTGAACAACAGCCCGATTCCGATACCGACAGCACAGAGTCCGAGGACGACACTGAAGATCGAGCGGATTTCGTCACCACCGAGTCCGCCGAAGCAACAGAGTCTGCCGAGCCCACCGTCGACGCCGACGACGAAGAGAGTGTTCCGGAGGGAGCGAACAGGCGCCGCAGGCGCCGCAGGCGCCGCAAGGTGGCTGGCGAGTCCAGCGAGAACGAGGCCGCCGACGACGATCCACCGAACACGGTCGTGCATGAGCGTGAGCCACGTAACAAGAGCCGCGGTCACACCACGGTCGATGAGGTTCAAGGCATCGCCGGTTCCACTCGGCTGGAGGCCAAGCGGCAACGGCGCCGAGATGGCCGTGAGGCAGGTCGCAGGCGACCGCCGATCCTGACCGAGTCGGAATTCCTGGCCCGGCGCGAGGCGGTGGACCGAGTCATGGTCGTACGAGAGAAGTCTTTCCCGGACCATCCGACCACGACCCAGGTCGCGGTGCTCGAAGACGATATCCTGGTCGAGCACTTCGTCACGAACACTGGTTCCGCGTCGATGGTCGGCAATGTCTACCTGGGCAAAGTGCAGAATGTGCTGCCCAGCATGGAGGCGGCGTTCGTCGATATCGGCCGCGGTCGCAATGGCGTGCTGTACGCGGGTGAGGTGAATTGGGAGGCCGCTGGCCTCGGTGGCAAGGAGCGCAAGATCGAGCAGGCGCTCAAGCCTGGCGACCAGGTGCTCGTCCAAGTGAGCAAGGATCCGGTCGGGCACAAGGGCGCCCGTCTGACCACGCAGATCAGCCTGGCCGGGCGCTTCCTGGTCTACGTGCCTGGCGGAACTTCCACCGGGATCAGTCGCAAACTGCCCGACACCGAGCGCAAGCGCCTGAAAGAGATCCTGCGTGACATCATCCCCGCCGACGCGGGTGTGATCATTCGCACCGCCTCCGAGGGTGTCAGCGAGGCCGAGCTGGCCCGGGACGTGGAACGCCTACAGGTGGCCTGGCGCACGATCCAAGAGCAGACCGGTACGGACAGCGGCGCGCCCAAGACGTTGTATGAGGAGCCTGACCTTCTGGTCAAGGTTATCCGGGACATGTTCAACGAGGACTTCTCCAAGCTGATCATCGAGGGAAACCGAGCCTGGCGCACAGTAGAGAAGTACATCGGTACGGTCGCGCCGGACCTGCTCGCTCGGGTTTCCTGCCACGAGAACAACGGTGTCGATGTGTTCGAGACCTATCGGATCGATGAGCAGCTTGCCAAGGCGATGGATCGTAAAGTGTGGTTGCCCTCTGGCGGCACCCTGGTGATCGACCGCACTGAGGCGATGACCGTGATCGATGTGAACACTGGTAAGTTCACCGGCTCCGGTGGCGGCAATTTGGAGGAGACGGTCACCAGGAACAACTTGGAGGCTGCCGAGGAGATTGTGCGGCAGATGCGGTTGCGTGACATCGGCGGCATGATCGTCGTCGATTTCATCGACATGGTGCTCGAGTCCAACCGCGACTTAGTGCTGCGCCGCCTGACCGAGGCACTTGGGCGGGACCGCACCCGGCACCAGGTCTCCGAGGTCACTTCGCTGGGCTTGGTCCAGATGACTCGCAAGAAGCTCGGTACCGGCCTGGTCGAAGCTTTCTCCACCACCTGCGAGCACTGCCACGGTCGTGGCATTCTCGTGCATACTCACCCGGTGGACCTCGGCTCCGGCGACGAGCCCGCAGGAAAGTCCAGGGAAGGTGGTTCACGCAGGCGCCGGGGTAGGGACAAGGGTGTGGCGGCACAAGCTCAGCCGGCCAATGGATCCAGTCCTGTGACCGATCACGCCGACGAGGGCGCGGCAGTCAAACGGGCGCACCCGGTAGCGCTGGCGATGGCCGCACACCAGTCGGAGGAAGTCGACCAGGAATCGAGGCCGACAGAGGACGCGGTAGACGAAGACAATGCGGTGCTGTCGTCGGCAGCTGATGAGCCATCAGCTGTGGAAACGGTCGAGGCAGAGGCCGCCGACAAGCCTGTCCCGACCACTCGAGCAAATATCGCCGCGATGGACGCGGCACCGGCGGCGAAGGTATCCGCTCCGACCGCTGAGTCAGGTTCTTCGGTGACGAGCAACGGTACGTCCGCCTCTCCGGCCCGTCGCCGTCGAGTCGCTCGTTCGGTGGCTGCGCCTTCCTCCGACAGTGCGGGAGCGGTATTCGTGCTGACTGCCGGAGATCAGGCGCGCGCGTCTGACGTCGACTACTCGCAGCAGGAGCCGGTCGAGGTGCCGCCACGCGCCCGGTCGCGCAGGCGGGCGGTCGGCCGCCCCGCAGGCGCGCCGGACGAGGCGCGTTGATTCATGGTTCAGTGCCGTGGCCCTCGCCTGCTCGCCGGGCGGGGGCACGTGCGTACCCGGTGGTAGTAGCACGGCGCATGTTGGGTGTGTAGGGGCTCAGTTGATTCGGCGTGGTGAGCGCGCTGTCCAGAGTGCGACGGATCCGATGGTAGTGATGTCGACATCGTCGAAGGCCTCGCGCAGTGCGGTCTCGAGGCCTCCCAGGTCATCGGCGCTGTTGTGGAACGCCTGGCCCTTGTTGTAAAAAGCCATCACGGCGCGGGCCGGCGCGGGGTTCTCGACGCCGTGCGCCAGGATCGACGAGCCGAAGAAGACGCCGGTGTCAGCGGTGATGTCGGCGATGTGGCGGAAGGCGACCCCCTTCTCCTGCCAATTGCCGGGCACGCAGTGCATGAGGAAGTTCGTTGCCACCGAACCGTATCGGTGGTCGAGCCGCAACGGCCGGAGCACACTGCCGATGTGGGTACTCGGCTCGATGCCGCGGCGGCGCAGGCGACGACCGGTCATTTCCAGCGAGTTCGGGTTCATGTCGAGCAGTGTGACGGCAGGCCGGTCGACCGGGAATTGCGTCTCACATAGGTACCAGCCACTGCCTGGCCCGATGTCGAGATGGTCGCCCGACACGTTGCGGTTGTAGGCGTCGAGCATCCGCTGTGCGGGACAGCGCCAGAGGAAGGAGTTGCTGAATCGCAGCACGTAAGTGTCATAGATGGCCAGAAACCATGGGGTATAGGGGCGAGAGCCCGCTCTCTCGGCTCGTGTGGTGGAGTTGGCGTGCATCGAACTTCTTCTTCCGCGAGGTGCAAGTGGAGTGCTCTACTGAAGAGCACGGGCTGATCTTGGTATGCACTGATCCTAATCGGCGGATTTTCCAATTCGGCGATGACGAGGTCGACGGCATGAGGACCCACACTCATTGTGTAATCGGAGTTCACCGCACTGCGCGCTGGTCATCGCAGAGGCTGTTGTGCGCAGGGTGCAGTGACAGACTGTCCTTGTCGATGACATTTCGGCGGCAGGGCGCCGGTTTGGTCGAGGCGGTGGCAGTCCTGTAATCTTGGACAGTCGCTGCCCGGTGACAACATACTTTGTCTCTGGGCCGAGTTCTGGAATGCTCGAAAACGAGCTGTCAGATGCCGAGCCATCAGGTACCGAGGCAGCGGCGATTACCAGACCAGTCGTGTGACGGTTTCCGGCGGAATCAAGCCGGATGAGCTGCCGCGCGAGCAAGTGCCGAGCACTACAGGAAGAAGGGCAGCCGACCGATGGCAACGTACGCGATCGTCAAGACCGGCGGAAAGCAGTACAAGGTCGCGGTCGGTGACCTGGTGAAGGTCGAGAAGATCGAGGGTGCGCCGGGCACCGCTGTGGCGCTGGATCCGGTTCTCGTCGTCGATGGCGCCGAACTGACCACCGATGCCGCGAAGCTGGCCGAGGTCTCTGTGGCCGCCGAGGTGGTCGAGCAGACCAAGGGGCCGAAGATCCGCATCCACAAGTTCAAGAACAAGACCGGCTACCACAAGCGCCAGGGTCACCGTCAGCCGCTGACGGTCCTGAAGGTCACCGGCATCAAGTAGGACATCCCGAGGAGAACCAGCCATGGCACACAAGAAGGGCGCGTCCAGCTCCAGGAACGGACGCGATTCCAACGCCCAGCGACTCGGCGTCAAGCGCTTCGGCGGCCAGACGGTCAAGGCGGGCGAGATCCTGGTGCGTCAGCGCGGCACTCACTTCCACCCCGGCGTGAATGTCGGTCGCGGCGGCGACGACACCCTGTTCGCTTTGGCGGCGGGCGCGGTCGAGTTCGGCACCAAGCGTGGGCGCAAGACTGTCAATATCGTGGCCCCGGAGCCGGTTCAGGCCTGACCGCCTAACCACTTCGGGCAACAACGAGCGGGTCAGGGTAGCGAAACCCTGGCCCGTTTTCGTGTTCCCGGACAACTGGCTTCCGAGTACGACCAGTCCTGAAGGAGGATGATCCGGCGTATGTCCAAGTTCATCGACCGTGTCGTACTGCACGTGCGCGCGGGCAAAGGTGGTCATGGGTGTGCTTCTGTGCACCGTGAGAAGTTCAAGCCACTCGGTGGGCCAGACGGAGGCAACGGCGGCCATGGCGGAGACGTCATCCTCGAGGTCGATTCCAATGTGCACACCTTGCTGGATTTCCACTTCCACCCGCACGCCAAGGCGGGTAACGGCAAGCCGGGAGAGGGCGGCAACCGGGACGGTAAGCGGGGCGCCGATATCGTGTTGAAAGTGCCAGACGGCACCATGGTGCTCGACAACGACGGTACGATGCTCGTCGATCTGGTCGGTGTGGGTAACCGTTTCATCGTCGCGCGCGGTGGGCGCGGTGGTCTGGGCAATGCCGCACTGGCTTCGAAGGTGCGCAAGGCGCCGGGCTTCGCGCTGCTCGGCGCGGGCGGCGAAGAGCTCGACCTGGTGCTGGAGCTGAAATCGGTTGCTGATGTAGGGCTTGTCGGTTTCCCTTCGGCGGGTAAGTCATCGTTGGTCTCGGTGCTGTCGGCGGCCAAGCCGAAGATCGCTGACTACCCCTTCACCACGCTGGTACCCAATCTCGGTGTAGTCGCTATCGGCGACACCACGTTCACCGTCGCCGATGTGCCCGGCTTGATCCCAGGTGCGAGCGCGGGCCGTGGGCTGGGACTGGACTTTCTGCGACACTTGGAGCGCTGTGCGGTGCTCGCCCATGTAGTGGACTGTGCCACGCTGGAGCCCGGCCGCGATCCGGTGTCCGACGTGGACGCGCTAGAGGCCGAGCTCGCCGCCTACACTCCGGCACTGAGCGCCGACGCCGGACTCGGAGACCTGGCCGAGCGCCCGCGTGTGGTGATCTTGAACAAGATCGACGTACCCGATGCCGCTGAGCTGGCCGCGATGGTGACCCCGGAATTCGTCGAGCGTGGCTGGGCGGTGTTCGAGATCTCTGCGGTGAGCCGGGCGGGTTTGCGCACCTTGACCTTCGCCCTTGCGGACCTGGTGCGCCGATACCGCGAAGAGCACCCGAATGCGGCGCCCAAGCGCCCGGTTATTCGTCCGATCGCAGTGGACGAGGCCGGATTCAGCGTGGTCGCCGATCCGACGGAGCCGGGCGGCTTCCTTGTGCGCGGCACCCGGCCTGAGCGTTGGGTGCGGCAGACACAATTCGACAACGATGAGGCCGTCGGTTATCTGGCTGACCGTCTCGCTCGCCTCGGTGTCGAGAACGAGCTGGTACGGCTGGGGGCCGAACCAGGAGCACCAGTCACGATCGGTGAGGTGACTTTCGAGTGGGAGCCGCAGATTTCGGCAGGGATCGACATGACACCTACCGGGCGCGGCACCGATATCCGGTTGGAGCGGTCCGACCGGGTGAGTGCGGCCGAACGCAAACATGCCTCCAGGGTGCGGCGCGGACTGGTGCGGGAAGACCAAGAGGATCGCCAAGAGGGTACGGAATAGCGTGTGTTCAGTGGGCATGCAGGTGAGTTCGATTACCGTTGAGGCCGATTCGTCGGGGTTGAGCGCAGCCCGGCAGGCGATCTCGTCAGCGAGAAGTGTTGTGGTGAAGATCGGCTCTTCCGCGTTGACCAGCCTGAAGGGCGGCTTGGACACCACGCGACTGGATCGACTCGCCGACGCGGTGGAGGCGCGTATGCGCGCGGGCTCGGATGTGGTCGTCGTATCCTCAGGTGCGATCGGTGCGGGCATCGCGCCGCTCGGACTGAGCAGTCGTCCACGTGATCTGGCCACCAAGCAGGCTGCCGCGAGCGTCGGTCAGCTGGCCCTAGCCCATGCCTGGGGAACATCGTTCGCCAGATACGGCCGCACGGTTGGGCAGGTGCTGCTGAGCGCCGACGATTTCGCTCGCCGTGAGCACCACCGCAATGCGCAGCGCACGCTGGATCGCCTGCGTTCGCTCGGCGCGATCGCGGTGGTGAACGAAAATGACACTGTCGCGACGGAAGAGATCCGCTTCGGAGACAATGACCGGCTCGCCGCACTGGTCGCGCATCTGGTCGGCGCCGATGCCCTCGTGCTGCTGTCCGATGTAGCGGGGCTCTACGATGGTGACCCGCGCAAGGGCGCGGCCACGTTCATTCCCGAGGTCCGCAGTAGTGCGGACCTGGACGGTGTGATCGCGGGCAGCGGTGGTGCGCTCGGTACCGGTGGCATGGCATCCAAGCTGTCCGCGGCCCGCCTGGCGGCCGATGCGGGCGTGCCTGTCCTGTTGGCTGCCGCGTCTTCGGCCGACACCGCATTGACCACCGGCACAGTCGGCACCGCGTTCGCCGCCCGTCCGGTGCGGTTGTCCGCCCGTAAGTTCTGGGTCCGGCATGCGGCCGACAGCCGCGGCGTGCTGCTCATCGATGACGGTGCGGTCCAGGCGGTGGCGCACCGACGTCGCTCACTGCTGGCCGCGGGTATCGTCGGCGTTCGAGGCCGCTTCTACGGCGGCGATGTGGTCGATTTGGTGGCCTCCGACAATCGCGTTGTCGCGCGTGGCGTCGTCGCATACGACAGCGCCGAGCTGACGAGCATGCTCGGCCGTTCCACCGCTGAACTGCCTGACACGATGCAACGGCCCGTCATCCACGCTGACGATCTGGTCAAGGTGTGATCCGCACTGGTGCGCGCGTTACCGCTACGGGACGATTCCGGGCTGATTCTTCGTAGGCGGCTGGTGCCGGCCGCCCTCTATCGGGCCGGTGACACCGGGTTGACCACCTGGGTCGGGCAACGGGATCGTGGGGTTCGTCAGGCCTGGGATCGGGGGCTGTGCCGAGGGCGTGGGTCCCGGGAGCTGCTGGGCGGGAGGCGCTTGCTGGGGTGACGGCACTGGAGAGGGCTGCTGTGTATCGGGCTTTCGCTGGCCGGGATGATCCGAATCGTGATGTGGTGCGGGAGGTTGCGAGGAGGCAGGTGCGGGGATCGTTGTTCCCGAATCCGATTCGGTATCCGGATAGGTGTGTTCGGACAGCGGGTGTTCTGATCTGTCGGGCCGGATCGGTCGAGTCTGGGGCGATGCCGCGGATGTGCCGGGTGGGGTGGGCAGGGCGGGTACGTCGGTTCCTGCCGCGGAGTAGGCGGGCTTGTAGATCGTGTTCATCGCCAGCACTGCCTCTTGGCGCAGCGCCTCCTGTGCCATCTGCGCGTCGATGACGTGCGCGGCCTCCAGGACTTTCGCGATCGCGCCGACTGGTCCGGAACCACCGGGCGGCACTATCGCTACCTTCACTGCCTCGGCAGCCGCGGCGACCCCACCGAGCCGGGCACCGACCTGGCCGAGTACTGCGGCCAGTTCGTCTATCGATGCTGTGAAGCTGCGGATACCTGCTTCGGCGGCATCGGCGGTGGCGCCTTCCCATTCCACCGAGTTCATCATGCGATCCACGGCAGTGCGAGTGAGCGGGAACGAGGTGGTGAGTGCTCCGGCCACCTCCAACCAGGTCGCAGAGGCGCACAGTAGCTGTGCGGCATCGATTTGTTGTGCTTTGGCGTAGATCTCCTCGTGTCGCATCGACTCGAAATGTTCCATCGAACCGATGTAGGTGGGATCGAAGCTGGTCATCGGGGCAGCCTCGTCTCGACGGCGCGCAGCGCGGCGGCACCGGCGGCGTCGGCCTCTTCGAGGAGGCCGCCGCTGATCAGGAATGCTTCTTGTAGCCGGTGGGTCGCCGCTATGTAGTGGTCGAGCAGGGCCGCCGCGTCCCGCGCTTTGTGCCGAAAACCTGCCCGTAACTGCTGTGCGGAGACGAACCCACCGAATCCGTCGAGTTCCGCAACGGATTCCAAGCACTGTTGCAAGTAGAGCAGCTGATCAACTTGCCGGTGGTACATTTCGGCGCACTTGCGCGCCGCCGCTGGGTCGAACCGGACACGCCCGTCCTGTGCTGCCTGTTTGAATCGTGCGATATCGGTTCGGCTGGTCTCGATCGTCATCGCTCACCCCTGAGGTCGGTCGATATGGCTCAGACTAACCGGAAGCGGGCGTCGGGGCAGCAGTAGTCGGTCAAGGCCCGCACTGTCCACAGTCGCCGATATGGCTTATCCCGGAATGCGTTTCTGCAGTTGGACAGCGATCTGTTCGGGTGAGACAGGGGTGATGCGTACCTCGCTGCCTGCCTTGATCAGGTACCGGCCGTCGTTACGTACGTCGATCCAGGTATAGAGGATCGGTGGCGGCGGGGCAGGACGATCCAGCCGTGACTCGATCCGGATATATCCCTCTGCGGTATGTGGCGCGAGCAGTAGTCTTCGGATTCGCACTGCGGCTGAGCATGGCGCCGGAACGGACTCATCGTCGCGTACCGCGCCGCCGGAAGCGACCCGAGCGGGTTCTGTGCCCGGTGGCGTTGGTGGTAATAGCGCTGCGATCCGCTTGCCCAGCTTGGCGCTGTGCCCGATTGAAATCCGCACACGACCACCGAAATCCGGGGTCGGTCCCGGTTGTTGTATCGCGAGCACGGCGTGGTTGTAGATGCCTACGGCCAGCAGCCGTAGTTCGTTGCCGGGCTGATACGTACCGCCGACCACGACGATCCTGGTGTGCGGCTCGGCCAGGATGCGCAGGCACGCCGAGAGATCGGGATCGGACCGAGGTGGCAGCCGCTCGGCGAGCGCCGTGCGCAGCCGCTCGGCGTCGTTCTCGTTGCTCGGCGTCGTCATGATGCGCAGTGGGAAAGGAGTGCGATCACTGTCGGTCTCGCACCAGATATGAGCGAATTCATCCGGAGTGAAGGTCCAATCCACGGTCGAATAGCCTTTCCGCCGAATTCGCCGATAGTGTTGCCAGCATAGCGGTCTCGGTTCCGGTAACGGAGCGGTCCGATACGTGCGGCCAGGATCGAGGCCCGATGCCGCAGGGCGGCTTTCAGCTCACCCGAGCCTCCAAGATGTTTTCCGGGGAGACCGTCGGTACGCGTTTGGTCAACGTGAACCCGTGGCGTTCCAGGAGCCGACGGTATTCGTTTTCGGTTCGTTCCCTGCCGCTGACTTGTACCAGCATCTCCAAATCGATGGACTTACTCGGATGCGGGCCCGCGTGTTCGGGCAGGACCATTTCGATGATCAGCAACCGGGCATCGGGTTCCATGGCGTCGCGCACCGCATCCAGGATGCGTCCCGCGTCTTGTTCGTCCCAGTCATGCAGGATGTGTTTGAGAAGATAGGCGTCGCCGCCTTTGGGCACGCTGTCGAAGAATGATCCACTTTCGCTGGTGCAGCGGTCGGCGAGGCCTAGTCGGGCAAGCCGGTCGGGTGCGGAGGTTATGACCTCGGGCAGGTCGAACAGGATTCCATGCGACCGGGGGGCACGGCGCAGGATTTCGGTGAGCAGAATCCCCTCCCCGCCCGCGACGTCGACGATGGTCGAATAGCGGCCGAAATCGTAGGCCGCCAACAGCGGTTCGAGCGCGGAAGTGTTCATGCTGGTCATCGCGCGGTCGTAGCAGTCGCCGAAGTCGCGATCGTGCTGGAGATAAGCGAAGAACGGCATTCCGTGCAGCTTTTCGGCAACCGGTTTGCCTGAACGGACGGCTTCGACCAGATATGACCAGTGGTTTCGGTGGCCGGGCGAACCGAAGAGCAGCACCGCGTCACGCAGCGACACCGCCGCGTCCCGGCGCAGCGCCTGCGCTATCGGCGTCAGCTTATACCTGTCGTCGCGCTGCTGGGCGAAGATGCCGTAGCTGATCAGCAGCCTTAACAGTCGCCGCAGGGCATCCTCGTCCGCGTCGAGCGCCGCCGCGAGCTCCGCGCCCGAACGTGGGCCTGCGGTCAGCTCATCGGCGATACCCAGCTCGGCGGCGGCGTGGATTGCCTGCGTGGTCCATCCCGCTGTGATCAGCTCCATCAGTGCGGTATGCCCCGGCACCAGCTTGCGATACGCTGTGGCCAGCAGGTTGCGGACCGTTTCGACGGCCTGGACCAGTGGTAAGGGGGGTATTCTCGTTCGGTCGGGTAGCACAGCGATTCCTTCTGTCGAAGGGACGACGATCAGCTCGAGTCAGAGTTGGCGACCTGCGTTTGCCTGAGAAGTACGTCGCGACTGTTAGAGAGGGTATGTCGCACCGGAGCTGATGTGCACCAAAGCGGGCATATCGGATTTCGCGTGTCGACTCGGCGGCCCCGCCCGCAGCTGTGCTCCAGGCGGCACTATGGTCGAGAGCCGGTTGTTCGAGGTGGGCGTGCTCGGTGTCCTCCAGTCTCACTGGAGCGAGGTGGCCTGATTGTGCTTCCCGGATCATGCCGCGGGCGCTATCGCCGAGGACATCGGCGGGATCCGCCGGGGATGCGTAGTCGGCTCAGGTCTCCGGAGTTGATTCGGTACACTCCCGGTCTGCGGCCGTGGCGAGGTAGTCGCCGAGTTCGCGTCGCAGTGTGACGTCCAGTGAGCGGGCCAGCGTAGCGTGTACCGAAGTGACCGCCAGTCCGCGCATCTTGTTCAGCATCGTTGTGGTTTCGGTGATTTCACCGTTGGTTTCCGGCAGCCAGCCGGGTCCGTGCGTATCGATGATGTGCTGTTCGGCGGCAGTGATCATTATATGCGTGATGTCATCGATCCGCTCGGCCACCGCAGCGTAGATCTCGATGAATGTGCGTAGTTCTATACCGTATTCGTGTAGCTCGGTGAACGAGGTGAGCAGTTGGTTCTCGGTGAACACTATCGTGTCGTCATCGAACCGGATCAGCTTCATCTCGTGTAGCCGCTCGACCAGCTCGTCGGCCTCGGCGCCGAGGATGCTGCCGATCAGCTCGCGTGGTACTTCGAGGGCTTTGTCCTCGGCCCGAGCCGCTGTCACGGCATGTTGCAGACCGAGTACCTCGGTCAGGTCTTTACCAGTCTCCCAGCTAGTGATGAAGTCGGCGATATGTGCGGTGGTGAAGCCGCGGTGTAGCAGCGCATCGATCAGGCGCAGGCGTGCCAAGTGCGCGTCGGCATAGATGCTGGCCCTGCCATCCTTGCCGACCGGTGGCGGCAGAAGTCCGCGTTCCTGGTAGGCGCGCACATTGCGGGTGGTGGTGCCCGCGGCGCGCGCGAGGTCATCGATCCGGTACTCCGGCGTCGACCCCACCTCCCTCACTCGCTACGGCACTACTGGACCGGCGGCACATAACTGAATTCACGCGGACCGTATTCTATCGCCCGCGTTATCGGTTCCTGGCCTCGACTTTCGTCGGAGCTTCGCTCCGGCGTGATCGGGTTCTGCGGGCTCCGAACTGGCGTCGTCCACAGTCGACACGCGGTTACCTATACCGGTGAGTTTCCGCGGTCAGGAGCTGGAGGACGGGGTGAGTTGTAGTTGCCGATGGTCGGTGCGTGACTCGACTACGAGGTAGTCGTTCAGATCGACGGTGCGCAGCTGGCGGAGGTACTGAGTGGCGAACCCTGGATACATAGTCGGGTTGAATCCGTCTTCGGTGATGTACCAGCTGCGGCATCCAGAATTCCAGGTCGTGGCGGCTAGCCTGCGCTGGATGGCGGTGTTGTAGCGATCCTGCCGATCTCGTCGGACATCGAGTATCAGCAGATCCCGGTCCAGAATCGTATCGATGGCGCTGACCAGGTATTCGATTTGCGCCTCCAGATACACCAGCGCTGAGTTGTGTCCAGGCCCGGAGTTGGGTCCGAACGTGAGAAACAGATTGGGGTATCCCGACACCGCGATGCTTTTGTAGGCGTAGGCCCCGTGCGCCCACTCCTCGGCGAGAATCCGTCCGTCTCGTCCGACCACCGGTATGGGCGTTCCGGTCTTGGGCACCTCGAAACCAGTCGCGAAGACAAGGCAATCCGCTTGGTGCTCGATTCCTTCCGCGGTGCGAATACCCTGCTCGGAGATCTTGACGATCGGCCAGGTGATCAGCGTGCAATTATTGCGCTGAAGTGCAGGGTAGTAGTTGTCGCTGAGCAACAGTCGTTTGCAGCCTGCCCGGAATTGTGGGGTGAGCTGACGGCGCAGCCAAGGATCCTCGACCTGTCTGCGCAGCTGTGCCTTGGCGATCAGCTCGACCACTCGGGTCAGCGGCGTGTTCCAAACCACTCCCAGCGCGATCGACTCGTGTCCGTAGAGCCAGGCAAGCCGTGCCAACTGCTCAGTAACGGGCACCTGATGGTAGAGCTTTCTGAGGAAACCGGGGGTGTGCGGGTTGATTCTCGGTAGTACCCAGCCAGGGGTGCGTTGGAACACCTTCACCGAGGCGGCCTTGCCGACCAGTTCCGGAATAATCTGAACGGCGCTGGCTCCGGTGCCGATGACCGCGACTCGTTTGCCGGTGAAGTCGTAGTCGTGATCCCACCGAGCACTGTGAATGGTGCGGCCCCGGTAGGTCTCTATGCCGCGGATATCGGGGAAGCCCGCGTTCGCCAGCGGTCCTGCTGCCAGCACTACGGTACGCGCCAGGATTGCCTCAGGGTGTCCTTCGACCGTGATCTCCCAGATCCCCGCTCGCTCATCGAACACGATGCCGCTGACAGTGTGCGCGAACCGGATGTGCGGGTGGAGCCCGAATTCGGCGGCCACCGCTTCGATATAGTCGAGAATCTCGTTACTGTCGGAGTAGACGTGCGTCCAATCCGGGTTCGGTGCGAAACTATATGAATACAGCTGGGACGGAATATCACATGCTGCGCCGGGGTAGGTACTGTCCCGCCAGGTGCCGCCGATTGTGCGGGCGCGCTCCAGAATTGCGAAATCAGTGATCCCGCGCTGCCGCAGACGGACAGCTGTGCCGATTCCGGCGAACCCACTGCCGATGACAGCGACATCGAGGGTGTGCGTGCTCATCGGATTTCCTGTTATGCGGCCTGTCTATGGGTCAGTTCCCTCGACCAGGTCGGATTACGGCGCAGCAGCGTTTTCGGGACCAGGCCGGTGATCTTCACCAGTGTGTCGGCGACGCGGTGGTAGGGATGGCCGCGGTCGATGATCCAGCTTCCGTGCAGTTTGACGATCTGGTACATCGGGAGCCTGCGAGCGAACTCGCTGCGTTCGCCGACACCGGCATACCGTTTGAGCGCGGTGTACAGCTTTTCCTCGTCGATCCCCCCACACCAGGTCGGCCATGAACGGTTTTAGTCTGGCGTGCAGTTCGGGGGTGATCGTCTCGGCGCCGGGTGCGTTCCAGTCGATATCGGCCAGCGCCCACTGGCGGTCCTTGATCTTGCGTAACATGTCGTCGAAGTCCAGCGTGACGGCCATGTCAGATTCCTGTCCTCACGGTGACCGATGTGTGGTTGCTATTGCTCGAGTTCGCTTGGGGAAGTAGTTTTCTCAGTAGACCCATGGCATAGGTGTAGTGAGCGGGAAAGTACCGTTTGAACAGCCATACGACCTGGGCTTCCAGCTGGGGCAGTGCATAGAGCTGCCCGCGGTCGTGCGCGTCGAGGGCGGCACGGGCAATGCGTACAGGTGAGGAACCGGTCCAGCGCATGAAAAGGTCGGCCAGTTGCGCCGATTCCTCGGTGATCCGGCCGTCGCGTGCGACATTCGTCCGGACGAACATCGGGCACAGCACGGTGACCAGGACATCGGTGTCGCTCAGCTCCGCGGCCATGGTTTCCGACAGTGCCAGCACGCCCGCTTTGGACACATTGTAGGCGGCCATCGAAGGGGCGGCAGCGAATCCGGCGGCCGAGGCGACGTTGATGATGCCGCCGCGCCCTGCCGCACGCAGGCGCGGGGTGAACACCTCACAGCCGTGGACAACACCCCGCAGGTTGATATCCAGCGTCCACTGCCAGTTGTCGAATCCGATGCGGCCTACTGGTGTGCCGCCGATGCCGACGCCCGCATTGTTGATCACCAGGTCGACCGGTCGCTCGAACAGCGTGTCGGCGAAATAAGCGAGTGACTCCAGGTCTTCGTGCCGGGACACATCGCAGCGGAAGGCGTGAGCGACGCCGGGATGGGTGTTTTCTATGAGAGCGACTGTCTCATCAGTGCGTCCTATATCGATATCCACGCAGAGTACGTGGCCACCGCGGGCTGCGATCTCGCGAGCGAACGCGCGGCCGATGCCGCTGCCGGCACCGGTGACCACGGCGTGCGCGCCATAGGTGCGCCGGGACCTGACCATCAGTCTGTCCGATCCGAACATCTCAGCTCACCTTTCCGCGCCGGAGATAGCCACGCGCCGGAGATAGCCACTGGTACACAAGCAGCCGACGTCGCGGTCACGGGCGATGCGTGCCGAGAGCACGGTGAGAATGCCGGGACCGAGGTCCGCATCCACCCTGTCCTGTATTGAGGATCAGTCAATAATGTGCCAGTTGTCAATGGCACATTTATAGAAGGCCGATCAAAGCTTCGTATCCTTTCCGCGTACGCCGATGTTGATCGGGGCGATTGCGCGGAACCGTTATGCGCGGATGATCAGCCTTTCCTGGCGCATCATTGTTCGACGGTGCGCGGCTGCGGCAGCCTTGAACCGGACTGCCACCCAGATGTTTCGCTATCAGTAGCCGCGTGCGGGATCGACCGGCGCCAAAAGCTCCCGTTCAGTGATGAACCGCAGGATGTTCGCCGCGACATGATCGGCGAACGTCGCGAGACGCAACTGTGGTGGGTTCGAATCATGCGGTGTGATAATGGCATTCGGTAGCGTCCAGAGCGGGTGGCCATCGGGGAGTGGTTCGGGATCGGTGACATCGAGCCCGGCGCCGCCGATCGCGCCCGAGGTCAGCGCGGTCACCAGCGCGTCGGTGTCGATCAGGCTGCCACGGGCCACATTGATGATCCAGGACGAAGGCTTGAGTCGGGCTAGTTCGTCCGGGCCGATGAGATACCTGGTGGCAGGCGTGGCGGGCGCGGCGACGACTACGTGGTCAGTGTGCGGCCAGACTCGGCCGAGATGAACGGCGGGGATCGTTTCCACGGTCTCCGGGATGCCGGGGCCGGTGACCGGTCGCCCACTGCGGTTCACTGCGATCACACGCGCACCGAGTGGAAGCAACATCGGAATCAGTGCCCGGCCGATGCCGCCCGCACCGACGATGGTCACCGTCTTGTTACGCAGCGTGCCGACATGCGGAAAGAAGTCCTGTTGCCGCCAACTCGTCGCGCGCAAATGTTCGGGAAGGTAGCGGATACCCGCGAGGAGCAGCATGAGCGCGTGTTCGGCCACGCTGTTCGCAAAAGCTCCTGCGGCGGAAGTGAATACAACGTCGGGATATTTGGCGAAGACGCCTGCGGTGAACCAATCCTCGACACCGGCGGCCGGGAGCTGGACCCATTCTACGGTGGCAGGCAGGGTATCGGGGAATTCGCCGGGACCGCCGACCCAGATCAGCCCGCGTGCTTCGTCGAGCTCGGCTACGACCGCGCCCGCCTCCATTACTGCTTTCTCCAGTAGAACCGGAGGAGGTTCGGTGGGGCCGATCGCGATCGGCACGGTCGTTCGGTTCACGGCCGGGCCTCCTTCGGTGCGCTGGAACATGGTTGGAGCAGATGAACAGCGGTTGAGCTGCTGCTGCGACCGTAGCATCGCGGCGGAAGCGGCAGCGTGTCATAGGGCCTTCGATTGTTATCCCGCTGTACTGTCACGCCGGTGCAGCCAGCGCGAACGGCAGGACGGCTTCGATACCCGCGGCGCGCAGGGTGTGGGCAGCGACGGTGAACGTCCAGCCAGTGTCGGTGACCGTGTCCACCAGCAGGACAGGCCCCCGCACCGCGGAGAGATCGGGAACCTCCCATGAGTCGAACAGGCCCGCGACACGATGTGCGGAGTTCGCCGCGGAGATCGGCGGTCTCCCCGGCCGGGAGCGCAGCGTGCCGAGATCGCGCAAGCGACCGACTGCGGCGAGCCGGGCGGCGAGTGTGGTGGTGAGCACGGGATAGCACGCCGACTCCAGCGCGAGTACCGTAGTGGGTCGGGTTGCCCAATCCCATTCGCGCAGCACGGCGAGGCAGGAGTCGAAGACCTCGTCGGGGACAGGGGCATCTGGTCCGTCGAACAGGGCGCGCAAGCGCTGTCCCCAGCCGAGGTCGGTCAGTCTGCCGAGCGCACGACCGGTCTGTGCGCCATCAGTGATCTTGCCGGACAAGGGGACTCCGAGTTTCGCCATACCAGTGGGCCACTGCTTACGCGGTGTGATGTCGATGCCGGGACGGTCGAGACGAGCTCTGGTCGCGGCGACGGCATCGGCGGCGACGGCCGGATCGGGGCGGGTGCCGGTGCAATTGTCACAGCGTCCGCAACCGAGCGAATCCGTGAGATCGGCGGGCAGTCCAGGGTCGTCGAGCCTGCGGCGGAGGAACTCCATCCGGCAGCTAGAGGTGGTCTGGTAGTCGAGCATGGCCTGCTGTTCGACCTTACGCGCGGCGGACAGGCGCTCGTAACGTTCGGTGTCGTAGGTCCAGGACAGGCCGGTGGCGATCCAGCCGCCGCGGACTCGACGCACCGCACCGTCCACATCGAGGACTTTCAGCACCATCTCCAGCCGGGAGCGGTTCAGCTCGACCAACGGTTCCAGTGCCGCGGTGGACAGCGCTCGCTCGGGATCCAGTGCGTCGAGCACCGCGCGCACGAGGTGCTCGGGCGGAAACGCGACAGAGGCGAAGTAGCTCCAGATTCGCGCATCTTCGGGGCCTGGCAGCAGGATGACGTCGGCGCGCTCGCTGCCACGCCCGGCGCGCCCCACTTGCTGGTAATAGGCGATGGGGGATGAGGGTGAGCCGACATGCACCACGAATCCGAGGTCGGGCTTGTCGAATCCCATGCCCAGCGCTGAGGTGGCGATAAGTGCCTTCACCTCATTGTTCAACAGTGCGATTTCCAGCGCTTCGCGCTCGGCGGGATCGGTCTGGCCGGTGTAAGCGGCCACAGTGTGGCCGTGCCCGTTCAGTACATCGGCCAGGTCGTGCGCGGTGGCGACGGTGAGGGTGTAGACGATGCCGGAACCGGCCAGCCGGGGCAGGTGACTGCTGAGCCAGGCGGTGCGTTCCACAGCATCCCCGAATCGGAGCACCGACAGGTGCAGCGACGCACGATCCAGCGAGCCACGCAGCACCATGGTGTCGGTGCCGATCTGTGTGGCGACATCGGTGACCACCCGGTCATTAGCGGTCGCGGTGGTCGCGAGTACTGGCACGTCGGAGCCGAGGTCGGCGATTAAAGTCCGGATCCGCCGGTAATCCGGCCGGAAATCGTGGCCCCAATCCGATACGCAGTGCGCTTCGTCGATCACCACCAGTCCCGCGTTCGCCGCGAGCCGGGGCAGCACGTGGTCGCGGAAGTCCGGGTTGTTCAGCCGCTCCGGACTGACCAGCAATACATCGATCCGGCCTGCGGCGACGTGTGCGTGGATGTCGTCCCATTCGGTGAGGTTGCCCGAATGGATGGTTGCGGCGATCACTCCGGCACGTTGCGCCGCGGCCACCTGATTGCGCATCAGCGCTAGCAGCGGCGATATGATGACTGTTGGTCCATGACCGGCTCCGCGCAGTAACGCGGCAGCGATGAAGTACACCGCCGACTTGCCCCATCCGGTGCGCTGCACGACCAGCGCCCTGCTCCGTCGTACGACCAGCGCTTCGATGGCGGTCCACTGGTCCTCGCGCAGCTGTACGCCCGACCCGGCCAGCGCGCACAGTAGCTGTTCGGCCTGTTCACGCAGATTCGGGGCGGTGATATCGATCCACACGGCATCGGTCGTCGTGGTCATGCGCTCCATCGTGCAGGAGGACAGCGACACTTTGTGTCCGAGGACAGCGACACTCTGTGTCCGAGGACAGCGACACTCTGTGTCCGAGGACACCGGCGCACTTGGATCCGCCGCAATGGCTTGTGCGGTCAGGCGGGTCGCGTGGTTGCCCTCGCCAGCTCGATCAGCCGGGTTCGGACCAGGTCCGGTCGCTCTTCGACAATGAAGTGTCCGCAATCCTCGACCAGTTCGAGACGGTAGTCATCGGCCCGCGCTGTTTCTTCGTCCGCGAGTGCGTGATGGACTGCGACGTCATCGACCCCGAAGAGGGCCCGAATGGGTACTCGGGCCCGGCGTCGTTCCCCGCGCCGGGCCGAGAGCGGTACTTCATGCAGCAGGAAAGTGCGATAGGTGTCGGTTGCGCTGCGCGCGCAGACCGGGTCGCGGAAGCGATCGGCGTACGCGCGAATCACGTCCGGCCCCAAAGCGTCGCGGTGGCGTACCCCACCGGCGAAGATCAGTTGCTCCAGGAATCGGGTGCGTCGCTGTAGGTATTCGCCAAAGGCGGCGACCGGTGGTTGATAGGTCAGCAAGCGCCACATGTGTGGAAGGACACTACGCGGTGTCTGCCATGGGTGGGCGATGTTCAGCGCCAAGAGTGCGTCGAACCGCTCCGGTGATCGCAGTACGAGCAGGTAGCCGAGATAACCGCCCCAATCGTGCCCGGCCAGCAGGACGTGGTCGAGGCCGAGTGCGTCCAGCAACGCGAGCAGGTCCGAGGCGACATCCTCCTTTGCCCAGCGGTGCGGTGCGGGTCCAGACCAGCCGTATCCGGGCAGATCCGGTGCGATGATCCGCAAACCGTCCGGCGGATCGGCGAGCAGGTGACGGTAGGCGTAGTGATGCTGCGGCCAGCCGTGCAATGCGAGCACTGGGCGTCCATCCACTGGACCGGCCTCGGTGATATGGAAGCGGACACCGCGTGCGGTGACGAACGATCTGCGCACGTCGCGGATCGCAGGCGGATCTGCCACCGAGTCCGGCTCCGCAGTGGGGGAGAAGAACGAGGGCCGCCAAGGCATAGTCAATGGTATCGAGGGGTTCGCTGGAAAATCCATACCGAGAAATACCAGTTCGACGCTGGGCCGCATCTGCCGCGAAAATAACTTCGACAAAGGACAATGGGGCCGACAGTATCCTGGTCCTGGTTTCGAGTAGGAGGCAGCTATGTCGAGCCACTACCAACCACCGGCGGGTTGGGCGCCGCCCGGTGCGGAGTTCCGTACCAGTGGCAACGTCTTCCGTACTGTGGTCGGCACGCTCATCGGCTTGATGGTGACGCCGATCGGAATCGGTTTGGTAGCCAACGGAGCCCTCGACAGCAGGCAATGGGTGATCCTCGGGGGCGTGGAGGACCGATGGAGCTCGAATGCGCAGATCATTGTGGGCGCGCTATTGCTGTCGCTGGTCGCGCTACTAGCCGGCTACGCACCCGCTGGCACGGTACTCGCCGGTCTGGTGTGGGGACTGCTGCCCGGCCTCGCGCAGATCTTCTTTCCCGACGACACCTGGCGTTTGATCGAGCACTCTGCGGGACTATCGCCGGAACTGCGTTCGGCCGCGCACCATTGGGTACTCAATGGCTTCGCTCTGGCACTAGGACTGATTCTGACCGGCGCGGGGTTCGCCGCCGTGCTGCGTCGGCGCTGAACGTCGGCTTCGCGCCGGGCGTGCGTGATTCACCGGGTGCGTAGCCGACTACGTGGTGTTCACCCTTTGATGCAGAGCACCTGGCGCAGTGTCACGACGACCTCATCCAAATCGCTTTGTGCCGTCATAATTATGTCGATGGCAAGGATCGAAGGTGCCTGCCGCACTGGAATATCGACCGGAGGTCGAGGTCACTCGGCACCGGTGGCCGACTCCAGGATGACAGCCGGCGTCATCCGGCGAGCATGGCGATGATCTCTTCCCTGGCTGGGATCGAGGTGCTCGCCCCCAGCTGGGTCGTCGCCAACGCTCCGGCCGCGCATGCCCAGTCCAGTGCCTGCTCCGGGCCGCGGTGCCAAGCTGCGGCCAGCGCGCCGGTGAAGGCGTCGCCTGCCCCGGTGGTGTCGATGACGTTCACCGTAGGGGCCGGGCGAGACAGCTGAGCACCAGCAGGCCCGCGATAGGTGGCGCCTGCCGCGCCCTGGGTGACGACCACGTGCGCGACGGCATCGAGGTCGGTGCAGAGTTGCTGTGCTTCACCCGAATTCAGCACGGCCACATCGACATCGGCCCACAGCTCCGCAGGGAGGCGTCGGACCGGAGAAGGATTCAGCACAACTGTGGTGTCGTGTATCCGGGCATGGTGTACGGCGGCGGCGACAGTCTCGATCGGAATCTCCAACTGACACAAGAGGATGTCGGCCGCCGCGATGGTCGCCATATCGGCCTCGGACAGCGCGGTCATCTGCGCGTTGGCGCCGCCGACGACGATGATGGTGTTCTCGCCTTCACTGTCGACCACAATCGTGGCGATGCCGCTCGGCCCGGTAACGGTGCGCAGCCGGTCCACCGCCACGGCGGAATCCGTGAGTGCTCTGCGCAACCCGGCAGCGAACATATCGTCGCCGACCGCGCCGAGGAAACGCGTCCTGCCACCGGCGCGCTGTGCCGCGATGGCCTGATTGGCGCCCTTTCCGCCGGGAACTATGGCAAAGCTCGTGCCGAGCACCGTTTCACCGGGATCCGGCCGGCGCGTGGTCGTGGTCACCAAGTCCATGTTGATGCTACCGAGCACCGCGATCGCTGGGGTGCACGATTCTGTCGTCATACCGCTGGAAGGTAGCTTCCGGATCTGCGCCCCGCACCCCCACCTGTCCGCGTCAGAGCCTCGCGCAGTGGGTGGAAGCAGCGTCGTACCCAGTGCGTAGGCTGTATCCATGACGGTAGGAATGACGACCCAGCCGGATCTGCGCGAGGTGGTGCACGAGGCCGCGCGCAGGGCTCGGATCGCGGCGCGGTCGCTGGCGCAGCTGACCACCGCGCGGAAGAACGACGCGCTGCGTGCCGCCGCGGACGCGCTGCTGGCGGGCGCCGATCAAGTGCTCGCGGCGAATGCCGAAGATATCGCGGCGGCACGGGCCGAGGGTACCGAGGAGTCGTTGTTGGACCGGCTGCGGCTGACCGAAGCTCGTGTCGACGGCATCGCTTCCGGTCTGCGTCAGGTGGCCGAGCTGCCCGACCCGGTCGGCGTGGTGGTCCGTGGCTCCGCCCTGCCGAACGGCCTGGAAATCAGGCAGGTGCGAGTTCCGCTCGGGGTGGTCGGCATGGTGTACGAGGCCCGGCCGAATGTCACCGTCGACGCGTTCGGGCTCACGCTGAAATCCGGCAACGCGGCTCTGCTGCGCGGTTCCTCCTCAGCGGCTCGATCCAATGCTGCCCTTGTCGCAATCCTGCGTGAAACGCTTGTTGCGCAGGAGATCTCGGCCGATTCCGTACAATTGTTGCCGAGTGAGGACCGAGCCAGCGTGATCCATCTGATTCAGGCGCGCGGTCTGGTCGACGTAGTCATCCCGCGTGGAGGAGCAGGGCTGATCAACGCGGTAGTCCGTGACGCGCAGGTACCCACCATCGAGACCGGCACCGGGAACTGCCACGTCTACGTGCACGCGGCCGCAGATCTGGATATGGCCGAGCAGATTCTGATCAACGCCAAAACCCGCCGTCCCAGCGTGTGCAATACGGTCGAGACCCTGCTCATCGATGCCGCGATCGCAGATACCGCGCTGCCCCGGCTCACCGATGCATTGCGGCGGCACGGCGTCACCATCCACGGAAATCTGCCAGGCCAGGTCCCGGCCACCGATGCCGACTGGGGTGAGGAGTACCTCACCTTGGACATCGCGCTGGATGTGGTCGACGACTTGGACGCGGCGGTGGAGCACATCAATACCTGGGGTACCGGCCACACCGAGGCCATCGTCACCGGCGACCTGGCCGCGGCGCGTGAGTTCACCAGTCGGGTCGACGCCGCCGCCGTTATGGTGAACGCATCCACCGCCTTCACTGACGGTGAACAGTTCGGTTTCGGCGCCGAGATCGGCATTTCGACCCAAAAGCTGCATGCCCGTGGGCCTATGGCCCTGCCGGAATTGACCTCGACGAAGTGGATCGTCTGGGGTGGGGGTCAGATCCGGCCCCTCTGATACGCAGGCCTCAGCCGCGCGGGTGACGTCGTATAGGCGTCACCCGCGCGCTGCCGTAGCGTAGAGATGGGTTCGGAAGAAAGGTGTCGGGTGGTGTCGGACAGGGCAGAGCAGGAACCAGTCTTCGAATCGGTGCAGGATGTGATCGACCAGTTAGCGAGCACCGGGTATCTGGCGGACAAAGCCACCGCTACCTCGGTGTTTCTTGCCGATCGGCTGGGCAAGCCGCTGTTGGTCGAAGGACCGGCCGGCGTCGGCAAAACCGAGCTGGCGCGCGCGGTCGCGCAGACCTCGGATGCCGAGCTGGTCAGGTTGCAGTGTTATGAGGGCGTCGACGAGGCCCGCGCACTCTACGAGTGGAACCATGCCAAGCAGATCTTGCGTATCCAAGCCTCCAGCGAGAACGACTGGGAGGAGACGAAAGCCGATGTCTTCACCGAAGAGTTCCTGCTATCGCGACCGTTGTTGACCGCGATCCGACGCACCGAACCCACGGTATTGCTTATCGACGAGACGGATAAGGCCGATGTCGAGATCGAGGGTCTACTGCTCGAAGTGCTCAGCGACTTCGCGGTGACGGTGCCTGAACTGGGCACCATCACCGCCGACCGTAAACCGTTCGTGGTGCTCACCTCCAACGCCACCCGTGAGCTGTCCGAAGCGCTCAAGCGCCGCTGCCTCTACCTGCACCTGGACTTCCCGGACGAGGAGTTGGAGCGGCGTATTCTGGCCAGCCGGGTACCGGAGTTGCCCGCCGCGGTGGCCGCGCAGCTGGTGCGGATCGTGCATGTGTTGCGCGGGATGCAGTTGAAGAAACTGCCCTCGGTCGCCGAGTCGATCGACTGGGGCCGTACGCTGCTCGCGCTCGGGTCGCAAGACCTGGATGACACCACCGTGCGGGCTACGCTCGGTGTTGTGCTCAAACATCAAAGCGACCACCAGCGTGCACTGGCCGAACTGAAGCTGGCCTGAGCCGTGGCAGCGGGCCCGGGCTCTGCGGATGTCGCGTCGTTGCGCGCGCCGCACGGGTTGCCCGGACACCTGATCGGATTCGTGGCAGCACTGCGGGCACGCGGGATCCCGGTCGGCCCTGCAGAGACGGTGGACGCGGGCCGGGCGATGACCGTGTTGGATCTGATGGACCGTGAGACATTGCGTGAAGGTTTGGCGTGCGCGCTGCTGCGCCGCACCACACATCGCGCTACCTTCGACGGACTGTTCGATCTGTGGTTTCCGGCGGCGGTAGGGGAACGCGCCGCAGTCGCGGACGAGGTCGAGATTCCTCACCTGCCGTCGGGGCAGGTGGACATCCCGGCAT
Source organism: Nocardia sp. TBRC8007 (assembly GCF_056629435.1). NCBI lineage: Bacteria > Bacillati > Actinomycetota > Actinomycetes > Mycobacteriales > Nocardiaceae > Nocardia > Nocardia sp. TBRC8007. Next base: position 140,208 of record NZ_JBWSOR010000001.1, read on the forward strand.
TGCGTGAGCTGCTCGCGGAACTGCTCGCCCAGGGAGATACCGCGGCTTCGCAGCTGGAGGCGTTGGCCGCGGGACTGGTCGAGCGACTCGGCCGGTACCAGTCCGCGCGCGGTCCTTCGTTCTCGGCGTATCAGGCACTGAAAGAGGTGCAGCCGCAAACCTTGCTGGCCAAGATGCTCGCCGGATTGGTCGACAAACCGGACGCAGGCGAGTTCGACCTCGAGATCGCTCGGCGTGCAGGACGCCGGCGCATCGCCGGTTTCCGCGCGATCGTCGAAGCGGAGACCAAGCGGCGCGTCGCTGAACGGATCGGCCGCGAGCGGGTGGCAAGTTACGGTGTCGCCCGGCAAGCCGAGGATGTCGATTTCCTGCGTGCTTCCGAGGCCGAACTCGTCGAGCTCAAACGGAGTACCCAGCGGTTGGCCCGCATCCTGGCCTCCCGGCTGGCAGTGCGGCGCAGGCACGCCCGTCGCGGCGAGATCGATCTGCGGCGAACCCTGCGTGCATCCATGTCGACCGGCGGGGTGCCGATCGATCTGGTGAACCGCAAGCCGCGGCCAGGGCGTCCGGAGCTGGTGCTGTTGTGCGATGTCTCCGGCTCAGTGGCCGGTTTCAGTAATTTCACGTTGCTGCTGGTGAGCGCACTGCGCGAACAGTTCTCCCGGGTGCGGATCTTCGCGTTCGTCGATCAGGTCGATGAGGTGACTCGGTTCTTCGATCCGAGTGCTCTGCCGGACCAGGCGATGACCAGGATCTTCACCGAAGCGAGTGTGGTGGGCATCGACGGGCATTCCGACTACGGACACGCACTGGCCGGGTTCGCCGATATCTATCCGGATGCGGTCACCAGTCGCAGTTCGCTGCTGATACTCGGTGATGCTCGTACTAATTACCGCGACCCGGAATTGACCACCCTGCAATCATTGGTCGAGGTCGCCAAGCATGCGCACTGGCTCAACCCGGAGCCGCGTAGCCAGTGGGGTTCCGGTGATTCTGCCGCCGACGTCTACCGTGAGGTGATCGAGATGCACGAATGCCGTTCGGCCGGACAGCTCACCGCAGTGGTGTCCCGGTTGCTGCCCGTATAAGGGCTGAAGCCGACCGAGGTAGTGCGCTGCGATCATCCCGTGGCTGGACGAGCCGGGCGATGGCCTCGCTGACGCAGTCGATGTGCAGATGGTGTCGTCAGTTGGCGCTGCCGCACTTACCGGCCCGCGTAGGCAGATAAGTGCGGCCTGTGACTCGCAGGGCAAAGTGGCGGTATTTTCGCGCTGTCAGGTGGCGCCGATGACGAGTACGCTGCGGGTGTTTTCGACGACAACGCCGGGTATCCGGGGACACATCATCCAGACCCCGATACCTGCTGTCGGGCAATCACTGTCTGCTGCTGGGGCTGTACGGTCGAAGTTCCGGGTCCGAGAGAAGACAGTGATTGAGTAACCAACAGTCGACGAGTTCCTGACTGTCCCGACTTTGCTCATCTCACTCAATCCGGCCTGGACCTGAGTCATTCTGTGCGACCTCGGCGTTGAATCCTCCTCTGAAGCTATGTCGGCCCGGCCGATCCGATCAGCGTGGTGACCGTGCTATCGGATACTGTCTCGACCCTGGTGGAAGCAGCATGCGCTGGGTCGGTGGTCCGCAGCGCAGCGGTGGTGGAGCCGGTGTGGTGTCCGAGCCGCCGCGCTGCGCACCTGTCAGGTTTCGGGTCAGCTGCTGCCCATCATCCCGCCGACGGTGGCTTCCAGGGTGTAGCTGGTGCCGACGATGTGGTCGGTGCCGGAGATCGTCAAGCTTTGGATGGTGGCTTGTGCCGAGGGTGCTGCGAGAACAACGACGGCTGCTGTCGCGGCGAGGCTGGTCAGTCGGGTGCCCGCGCGAAGGGCTCGGGTACGCACTTTTGTGGATTGTGTGTGTGTTTCACATTTGTCACAGTCATGACTGCGGTCTCTTTCTGTTGGAAGGGGTCTGGTTCGTCGAGAGTCAGCCGAGCAGGCTGCTCAGGATCCCGTTTGCGCTTCCGGTGCCGCCACCGCCGCCTGGTTTGCTTGGTTTGCTGCGGACGTTGACGACGATCGTCTTGGTGCTGTTGGCCTGCGTGGCGGTGATGGTATGCCGGCCAGGGGAACTCGGGGTCCACTTCAGTGTGGCTTTGTTCACTGTCTGGGGAAAATGGGGGCCACCGATTCTGGCGCCGTTGGCGGTCCAGGTGATGGGCAGGGCGAACGTCATGCCACCGACAGTGGCTTCCAGGGTGTAGCTGGTGCCGACGATGTGGTCGGTGCCGGAGATCGTCAAGCTTTTGACGGTGGCTTGTGCCGAGGGTGCTGCGAGAACAACGACGGCTGCTGTCGCGGCGAGGCTGGTCAGCCCGGTGCTGACCCGGCAAGCGGTGGTAGTGCTGGGCATGAAGTACTCCTGTGTGCTTCTCAGCTGTGATGGGAATCACACAGTAGAGGATCATTTATGTAAAATTCTCGTGTTTCACAAAGAAAATTTATGAAACAAGCGCAGTGGCGGAGGAACCGGGTCTGTTCCAGGCGCACGCCGAGCGCGCTGAGGCTGTTGGCGCCGACCCAGCGTGCAACCGGTACCTAGTGTGTCGCGCAGGCTGTGGCTGGTGCGGTAGGGATTCCGGCTGCTGCTGCGCGGGTGACAACTTCGCTACATGCCCGCAGTGACATTCGTGAGGTGCAGGGGGTGCCGTATCGGCCGATGGGTCGGAACAGTGGCCCGGCCGAGAGGCCGGCTGCCTCGATCCATGTCCGCACGGCTCGGACGGGGCAGGTTCCGGAGTGGGTGCCTTGTTCTACGGCGGCGGCGCGGGCTCCGGTTTTGCCGGAGCGGATGGTGACGGCTAGGCCTTCGTCGTGTTCGGTCACGTCGCTTACGTCCAGGGCGGCGAGGTCTGACCGGCGGGCGGCGATGGCGAAGCCGAGTAGGATGATGGCGCGGTCGCGGTGCCAGGCGAGGTTCGGCAGCAGCGCGGCGCAGATGCGCTGTAGGTCTGGCACGGTCGCGGCTGGTGCTTGTCCTCGGCCGCGTGGAGTGTTCGTTTTGGCCAGTGTGCGGCGGTAGTTGGTGAGGGTTTGGCGGGCGGCGCTGATGGTTTGTTCGGGGACTTCGATGCCATGGTTCTGGCGCGGGGTCATGATGACGCCGTAGAGGCGGCGTTTCGCAGTGTCCGGAACCAGTTCGTTGCGTTCGTGCCAGGCCATGAATACCACGAACACGCCCACGTTCATGACGGTCGGCGGTTCTGGTATCCCGTGCGGAACTTGTTTGGCGAGAGTGGAATTCAGATCCTCGAAGAATCGCAGCCACGCGCGCCAGTCTGCGCGGTATGCCTGCTCGGTGTTGCGGATCGGGCGGGCGTACTCGGTGGCCGCCGATCTATCAACGTGGGGTCTGCCAGCCGCGCGCTTCGGCTGGAACGATATCGGTCACGGCCGGATCATAGGCACCGGCACCGACGAAAACCGGTGCGTCCGTCCTGTTACTGCCACGGGTCGATAATGGGCATTCCTACGGACTCGAACGGCGAGGTGTCGCGGGTGGCGATGGCGAAGCCCGCGGCAGCCGCTGTGGCGGCGATCATGCCGTCAGCGGTGGAGATGGCGAGCCCGGTGGCGCGGGCAGCGGCGCGGAGGCGTGCATATTCGGTGGTGGCGGTCAGGTCGTAGGCCAGGATGCGGCCGGAGAACGCGGGGCAGGGTGCGGTCTTCGAGCCACCTGGCGTATTCATCACAGAAGTGAGCGCGGCGGAACCGATCAAGAGTCTACAGCTTGCCCCAACGGCACGACGCCCCAGGGCGGGCACCCGGATGCTGAATCAACGAACTCCGCCCCATCACAATGTCGGCGGAACGCCCGCAGCACCCTCGTCATCGGTACCACCTGACACCGCGAAAACACCGCCACTCTCCGCCGCGAGTCACAAGTGCGGCCCGTTAAGCTCGGCAGTCATGCACGGGACAGGTCGGCGTAGGCACAAGCTCGGGGTGATGGGCGGTACATTCGATCCCATCCATCACGGGCACTTGGTCGCCGCCAGCGAAGTCGCCCATCGTTTCGACTTGGACGAAGTGATCTTCGTCCCGACCGGACAACCGTGGCAGAAATCGCACAAACGAGTCAGTTCGGCTGAGGATCGCTACCTGATGACCGTGATCGCGACCGCGTCCAACCCACGATTCTCGGTCAGCCGCATGGATATCGATCGAGGCAAGGTCACCTACACTGTGGACACGCTGCGGGAGATGCGATCGCACTATCCCGAGGCTCAGCTGTACTTCATCACTGGTGCGGACGTGCTGGCCGACATCCTGACATGGCAGGATTGGGCGGAACTGTTCGAACTGGCGAAATTCGTCGGGGTGAGCCGTCCAGGGTATGAGCTGAACACCGATCATCTCGAGGAGTACCTGCGAGATCTTCCGACGGATGCGGTGACCATGATCGAAATCCCCGCATTGGCCATCTCGTCGAGCGAATGCCGCCGTCGCGCCGCCGAGAATCGGCCGGTGTGGTACCTCGTCCCAGATGGCGTGGTGCAGTACATATCGAAACGGCACCTGTATGTGCCCGGAGCAGCGGAAGGTAGCTGAGCGTGAGCGAGCGCAGCGGGATCTCCCGATGAGTGGTCAGGCCCGGAGGAGGCAGCGGAGCGTGGCCATGGAGGGCTCCGCTCGTGCCGGAAGGGATCTGGCATGAGTGGTCAGGCCCGGAGGAGGCAGCGGAGCGTGGCCATGGAGGGCTCCGCTCGTGCCGGAAGGGATGCAGCATGAGCGCGTCGGTCGAGTCGGTGGCGATAGCTCAGGTCGCGGCCCTGGCGGCAGATGAGAAACTGGCATCGGACGTGGTGGTGCTCGATGTGTCCGAGCAGTTGGTGATCACCGACTGCTTTGTGATTGCGTCCGCGCCCAACGAGCGCCAGGTGAACGCCATCGTCGACAACGTCGAGGAGAAGCTCCGAGCGGCCGGGCATAAGCCGGTCCGGCGCGAGGGCACTCGAGAAGGCCGCTGGGCGCTGCTGGATTATGTCGATGTCGTGGTGCACATTCAGCACAACGACGAGCGCAATTTCTATGCGCTGGAGCGGCTATGGAAGGACTGCCCCATCGTACCGGTCGTCGGGCTCGCCGGGGCGGCTTCGCAACAGCATGCCGCCACGACGATGGAGGATGAGGCCCGATCGTGAGCAGATATGTCGGCGTGCGCACCCTGATCCTGCTGCGCCACGGGCAAACCGAATGGAACGCCACCGACCGGATGCAGGGTCAGATAGACACCGAACTCACCGAACTCGGTCGCAGACAAGCTAAAGAAGCCGCGCGCGAACTAGTTTCGCGCAATGCCATCGCGATCCTCTCCTCGGATCTGCGTCGAGCTCGGGATACCGCCACAGCGTTGGCCGATCACATCGGGCTCACTGTCGTTCCGGACACCAGGCTGCGGGAGACCGATCTCGGTGCTTGGGAGGGATTGACTCACTTGGAGGTGGATGCGGACTATCCAGGTGCGCGTATGGCGTGGCGGTTGGATGCGAGCTACACCCCGCCGAACGGTGAGAGCAAACTCGAAGTCGGTGCGCGGGCGCTGCCGGTGGTGCGCGAGTTGCTGGCTGCGCGGCAGGATTGGCCCGGTCGGACCATCATTCTGGTGGCGCATGGTGGCTTGATCGCCGCGCTCACGGCCGCGCTGCTCGACCTGCCGCCGCAGAACTGGCCTGTGCTCGGAGGGCTGGCCAACACCAGCTGGGTGCAGCTCAGCAGCCACGGTCCCAGTATCGAACAGCCCGGCTGGCGTCTGGATGTGTGGAACGCGGCGGCAAAGGTGGCACCAGATGTCCTCTGAAGAGCCGATCGGATCAGTCCAGGACGAGTTGTCCCATACGGGGTCGGCGCAGGTAGCCGGTAAGTCGGTTGACAGAGTGGCCGACGCCGAATCCGCTGTCGTCGCCGTTCCCGCCAAACCGGGAGATACCGCGCGTCCGGTACTGCTCGTGCTCGCCGATTCGCTCGCCTATTTCGGCCCCGAAGGAGGTCTGCCTGCGAATGATCCGCGAATCTGGCCGAACCTGGTTGCTGCCGAATTGGATTGGGATGTCGAGCTGGTCGCGCGGATCGGTTGGACCTGTCGTGACGCATACTGGGCTTTGATCGGCGATCCTCGGGTCTGGGCCGCGGTGCCGCGCGCCGGTGCAGTGGTTTTCGCCGTCGGTGGCATGGACACACTGCCTTCGCCACTGCCGACGGCGCTGCGCGAGCTGATCCGCTATGTGCGGCCACCCACTTTGCGTCGCATCGTCCGCACCACGTACACCTGGTTGCAGCCGATACTGTCGAAACTCGGCGGCCTTGTGGCTCTTCCGCCGAAAGTGAGTGTCGGATACCTGGAACAGTCACGTACCGCGCTCGAGCAGTTGCGTCCCGATCTGCCTGTCGTCGCTGTGTTGCCGTCGGTACACAACTGCGACGCCTATGCTCGCGTGCACACTGGTAGGCCGCCCGCCGTCGAAGCGTTACGAGTTTGGTCCGAGCGGACGGCGGTGCCGCTGGTCGACTTGGGTGTCGCGGTGCGCGACAATATTTTCTCCGGTGAGTCGAATCCAGACGGCATCCATTGGGGCTGGGCAGGTCATATAGCGGTAGCCAACGCGATGGTCAAGACTTTGCAGGAGGTTCAGTAGTCCGTGGCCGTCGTGGTCGTCACAGATTCATCTGCCAGTCTTTCCGCTGAAATTCTCGACGAGCTGGGTATCGCCGTCGTTCCGTTACACATCCTGGTCGACGATCGAGCGCTCCGGGAAGGTATTGATCCGGTCGCTATCGACTACGCCTCGAATAAGGTGACCACCTCGGCTGCCTCACCCGGTGAGTTACGCGCAGTGTACGAGCAGGCGTGGGAGCGCAGTGGTGGGGACGGTGTTGTCTCAGTGCATCTTTCGCGACATTTGTCCGGCACTTGGGAGGCCGGACGGCAGGCCGTGCGCGATATGGACACTGCCGCAGGCAGGATCCGCTTGGTGGACTCACTGGGGGCTGGTTTGGCGACCGGACTGCCCGCACTGGCTGCGGCGCGGCAGGCTCGGGCAATGGCGTCGTTGGAGGTGGTCTATGAGACAGCGGTCGCCACCGCCGCGCGCGCCCATACGTTTATCTTGGTCAATCGCACCGAACAGCTGCGCCGCGGTGGTCGGTTGTCGTCGTCGGCGGCGTTCTTCGGGTCCGAGCTGGTCACCAAGCCATTGCTGCAGATGGTCGAGGGGAAGCTCGAGTTGCGCGAGAAGGTCCGTACCCGGTCCAAGGCGTACACGAAGTTGGTGGCAGCGGCGGTTGATGCGGCGGGCGAGGACGGTGCGGCGGTGGCAGTGCAGCACCTGGGTGCCGAAGATGCGGCGTATTCCATCGCGGACCAGTTGCGCGAACTCGTCCCAGGCATCCGTGAGCTCATCGTCGCCGAGTTCGGTCCCGCGCTGGCGGTACACCTCGGGCTCGGCTCGGTCGGTGTTCTCGTCGTTCCCGGAGGTTGCGGGTGATTTCGCTGTTAGGACCGATGTCAGGACGATGACCTCGTCCCAGGTGTCAGTGCTTCGGCTGGAATGATCGCGGCGAGAGCGTGACGCGTCAGGGGCCAGTGCGTCGAGGTAAGGCATGCGCGGCGTGCTTCTCTCTGCGAAGAATATGATGGGCCGCTCCACCGGCCGGAGGTCGAACCTTACACAGCGCGGCGGTTATCAACAGGTATATCGAATCGGCTGGTCGGAACAGGTCGTGCACTGTGCGGCAGAACTACTGTCGCCGCCATGTCACGACAGGACGAGCGCGAGTGGGTGCGACGGCGGTTGGACGAACGACTTCCCCGTGCGGTCGTCGAGACCGCGCCTGCATTTCGCGATAGTGCAGTGGCAGTCGCGCCCAGTGCTGGAGTCGACGGGAACGAACTCGCGTCAAGCGCTGTGAGGCGTCGATCTCGATCCGAGCCGGATCAATGGCTACCCGGCAGCTGGGGGCACGCCGGCCAGAATCGCTCGGCTCGGGCGGGACGGTGGGACCTCGAACGGTTGCCTGCCGACTCGGACCAAGACCTCGACTCGGGCCAGGACGAGGGTTCGGCACGGGAGGATGCCGGCGATATCGGTCGTGTGCGGTCGCCCAGTTGGCTGGAGGACTCGGTCACTGAAAAGCGCTTGTGGGATCGTATTGTGCCAGAACGGTTCCAAGGCATGCGGCTCGATCCGGGCAGTCGAGGCGTGCGCGTGCTGGCATTGGTCGGACTTGCCGCGATGGTGATCGCCGGAGTCGTGGTGTTCCAGGAACGACCGATCGCCCAATCAGTGCCGCCGGTGCCCGAGGCTCGGCCTGCTGTCGCTACGGATCTGTCGGATGCTGTGTGGCCAGAACGCGCGGTCGCCACCCAAGGCGTGGCGTCTGTTCCCGTCGTACCGCCTGCGCCCGCCGCTGCGGGGCAGCCGACTGAGGACTTGGTGGTCAGCGTCGTCGGCTTGGTGCAGCGCTCTGGTCTGATTCGGCTACCTCCAGGAGCGCGTGTCGCCGACGCACTCGCCGCGGCGGGGGGCACGCGGGATGGTGCTGACACCAGTGGGCTGAATCTGGCCCAACGACTGTTGGACGGAGATCAGATAACGGTCGGCCCAGCCGGCCCCGACAGCGGCCCTCCCCGGTCAGGGAGTACAACCATCAGCGCGGGTGGCCTGCCGTTGTCCGTTTCCGAACCAGGCCGTCTGTCGAGACCAGCGGGCAAGATCGACCTCAACGCGGCCTCCTCGGTAGAACTCGACGCCCTTCCCGGTGTCGGTCCGGTCACCGCAGGCGCCATCATCACCTGGCGTACCGCCCATGGACGCTTCACCTCTGTGGAGCAACTCGGCGAGGTCGACGGTATCGGCCCGGTTCGCTTGGCTCGGTTGCGTGATCTGGTGACGGTATGAACGCCGCTCGGCCCGCGACGACGGCCTTCTGGAATCGCGTCGCGGGTGTGCGATCGCCCGGTACCGGTATCCATGCCCATTCCGAATCCGTTCCGAATGGGGATAGGGGGCCGACGAGTGATGCCGATGCCGTCCAGCTGCTCGACGCACGGTTGCTTCCTGCCGCGCTGTGCTGCTGGGGTGCGACGATTGTGGTGTTGACGGCGGGTTGGCGGGTCGGAGTCGCACTGGCTGTCACATTGGTGGGGCTGGCCATCGGGTTATGGACGCTGCTTCGGCTGGTTGCGCATCGCAAGGAGCGCCGCCGAACGGTGGTGATGGTCGCGCTCGCGGCTGTGCTGCTCGGTGCGGGTTTCGCCGCTGCGGCTGCTTGGCGGGAGCATCGGGTTGTCACACATCCGCTGCGCGCGCTCTCCGGGTTGTCGCTGCGTGTAATCGTCACGCCGACGGGAGATCCGAAACCATTGCGCAGCGCGATATCCGGTAACGGCAACCAGTGGATTGTCCGTGCCGGCCTGGGGGAGTATCGGCGTGCGGGCAAGACGGTGCGTGCTGGGGGCGCGGTGGTGGTGTTGGCCGCTGGGCCGGAGTGGGCCGAGCTTTCGCCCGGCAGACCGGTGGAGTTCCTGGCACGGGTGGATCAGCCGCGTCGAGCCGATCTCACCATCGTGACGTTACGCGCGCAAGGACCGCCCAGGATTGTCGGGTCGTTGCCGTGGTGGCAGCGCGTCGCGAATTCGGTGCGCACGGACTTCGCGGCATCGGCAGCGCGGGTCCTCTCGGCCGATGCCGCAGGATTGTTGCCTGCGCTGGTTATCGGTGATGTCTCGAAGCTGCCCGACCAGGTGCAGGACGACTTCGAGATCGCGGGGCTGCAGCATGTGTGCGTGGTGAGTGGTGCGAATTTCACCATATTGCTGTCGATTGTCCTGTTTGCCATGCGTCTGCTCACTTTAGGGCCACGCACAGCGGTGGTCATCGCTGCGGGGGCGCTGCTGATGTTCGTGGTCATCGCGCGACCCGATCCCAGCGTGTTGCGGGCCGGTGCGATGGGTGCGATCACGCTCCTCGCTGTTCTCACCGGTCGTCGTAAACAGGCACTGCCCGCATTGTGCGTGGCAATCATCGCGTTGCTGGCCTGCTGGCCGGGACTGGCTGTCAGTGCCGGCTTCGCCCTGTCGGTAGTCGCGACCGGAGGGTTGATCTTGTTGGCGCCCAGTTGGGCGGACTGGCTGCGGGCCAGAGGGTGGTGGCGCGGGCCTGCCGAGATCGTCGCGGTTTCCGCAGGGGCGTTTCTGGTCACTACGCCGATCATGATCGCACTCACCGGCGAGCTCAGTCTGGTTGCCGTATTCGCGAACATTCTCGTTGCACCAGTTATCGCGCCGATCACAGTGATCGGCGCCTGTGGTGCGGTGTTGGCGTGCCTGTGGTCTCCACTGGCCGAGCTCATCCTTTATGGTGCCGCACCGCCGCTGTGGTGGTTATTGACGGTCGCTGGGCACGCGGCCTCAGTGCCTGGTGCGACTATTGCGGTGCCGGACGGTCTAGGCGGTGGGCTGATGGCCTGTGCTGTCGTTGTGATCGCAATAACGGCTTCGCGGTCGCGCGTCGTGCGTCGTGTTGTCGCGGTCGTGGTTCTCGGGGTCGCGGTGGTCGTTCTCCCGGTGCGGTTCTGGCATCCCGGTTGGCCACCGAACGGTTGGGTGCTCGCCGCTTGCGACGTCGGTCAAGGCGACGGCCTGGTCCTTGCGATCGGTCCCGGCACCGCTGTTGTCATCGACGTCGGACCCGATCCGCGTGCGATCCGAAGGTGTCTGGATCGCTTACGTATCTCGCGTATCCCGCTGCTGATCCTCACCCATCCGCACGCCGACCATATCGGCGGGCTCGCGGGCGCGCTACACAACCGTACCGTCGATGCGTTGGCTGTCGGCATCCATGAGCTCGACGGACTGTTGCCGGCCGTCACGCCCGAATCCGCTCGATCGACGCTCGAAGCCGATTACGGATGCCAAGCGGTGGCTTCCTTCGCACTGCCTGCGAATTCGCATGAGCATACCAGCGCTGCACCGGATAACGCGGACCGACAGCAAAAGCCGTTACGTACGAACGTGAACGGCCTCGTTTCGCCCATGCGAATACCGTGTGGTCCGGAGAATTTCGGGCCTGGGCAGATAACGGCGAGATCAGGTGTCGACCTTCCGAGCATGCCGGTTACTGGGCTGCCGCGGGTTGTGTCCGCAGCCAGGAGCGCAGGCGTGCCGTTGCTGGAGTTGGTGGCCGGACAGGTGTTGGTTTTCGGTGCGGTCGAATTAGAGGTGCTGGCGCCGGGCCGCAGCAGCCCCCGACCGATTCGAGGCGCGGAAACCGATGCCGCGAACGATCGTTCAGTAGTTATCGCCGCTGACACACTCGCCGGTCGTATTCTACTCACCGGGGATATCGAAGCACCCGCGCAGCATGCGCTTATGCGCGCCGGTACCTCGGTCCAGGCTGATATCCTCAAGCTTCCGCATCACGGATCACGCACTACGGCAAGAGAATTCCTGTCGGCGGTGCGTCCTCGTCTGGTATTGGTCAGCGTCGGTGCTCGTAATCCATTCGGACATCCTCATCCTGCCGTCCTCGCGGATTTGTCCACCCTCGGTGCGAGGGTGGTGCGGACCGACCGGCGCGGCGACATCGTAATTCTCGGCGACAGTGGACATCTGCGCATGACGAGTTCTCGCTGAGCGGTATGGTCCAGCGCTACCCGAAACCGGCGGGACCTGGCGAGCAGGGGCATCGATGTCAGATCGTAGGATCTGACTGTGAGTGAGCGCGGTGAGCGGATCAACTTGGCAGGGCTCCGGAATGCAACGGCATCTAATTGTGGGACGGTGGCGTGATGAGTGAGCATCCCGCACCGGTTCACCTCGTGCTCGGCGAAGAAGAACTGTTGGTCGAGCGTGCGGTGGGAGCGCTGACCGAACAGGTACGCGCGCTGGCTTCGGATCCGGACGCGGTGCCGATTGATCGGCTACGTGCGGGGGATGCGGGCACCGCGGAGCTGGCGGAATTGTTGAGTCCCTCGTTGTTCGCAGAGGATCGGGTGATTGTTCTCGAGGCGGCGGCAGAGGCGGGTAAAGACGCGGTGTCGGTGATCACTGAAGCGGCGCGTAATCCCTCCGACGGTGTGGTGTTGGTGGTCGTGCATTCCGGCGGCGGACGAGCCAAAGCACTTGTGCCTGCTCTACGGAAGGCAGGCGCTGTCACGCATGACTGTGCCAAACTGACCAAGACTGCGGAGCGCGTCGAATTCGTGCGTGGTGAGTTCCGCAACGCAGGGGTGCGGGTATCCGGTGAGGTCGTACAGGCGGTACTGGAAGCAGTCGGTTCGGAACTGCGTGATCTCGCCGCAGCCTGCGGTCAACTCGCCGCAGACACCGGCGGAAGAGTCGATATCGCCGCGGTGCGTCGTTACTACTCGGGTAAAGCGGAGGTCTCCGGGTTCGACGTGGCCGAGCGCGCGGTCAAGGGTGACCGTCCCGGCGCGATGGAAGCGTTGCGCTGGGCGAGTGATCGTGGTGTGCCGCATGTCGTGCTCGCCGACGCTCTCGCAGACTCGGTGCACACTATCGCACGCGTTGGTTCGGCTGGGCGCGGTGATCCGTTCAAGCTAGCCCAGCAGCTCGGCATGCCGCCGTGGAAAGTGAAGAAGGCGCAAGCCCAGGCCCGTAGCTGGACCGTAGAGCGCATCGGCACGGCACTCCACGTGGTAGCGGCCCTCAATGCCGAGGTCAAGGGCGGTGCCGCCGACTCGGGCTACGCTCTCGAGCACGCCCTCGCCCAGATTCTGGATCTGCACGGCGCGGGGTAGGCGACGTAGCTCATCACGCTACACGTTGTTATCGGATACCGCATCGATGGGGAGTGGGTGCGCACACCAGTGCGGTGGTGACCCGGCGAACTGCCTGGCAGCCCGCCGAGCACCGATGATCAACGAGCTGCGGGCGGGTCACCGACGAGCATTCTTCGAAGACGCATGGTTCGATTCGTCGGTCCGTGCGCCATGCCGGGCTACTCCACCGAGTTGAGTACCAGCTCCCCTTCGCCGTCCGCGTCCTCGTAGCGACCCTCCCACTCCTCGTAGGCAGGTACATCCTCATCTCGTGTGACGATCCACTCCAACGAGTAACCGCCCTCGTCGTCGGGAACCAGTACATTCTCGATTCTCAATCCGAATCCGAGCACCTCGGCCGCACGGATCACGTCGGGCAGATCCTCGGTGCGAACGACCGTCTGATTGGCATACACGGTTACCATGTGCGGAATGGTAGCTGGAACCTCTGGTACATGCGGGTCGATCCAGAAACCTCCAGATCGCGAAATCTCGACGCGACGACAAGAACCGCCGTGGTCATCGAGGCCACGGCGGCTGCGTCAGAGGGTATGGGCGGTATCGAGAGGGATCAGAGCTTGTTGAAGGCCAGTGCCAGAGCCGACTTCTTGTTGGCGGCCTGGTTCGCGTGGATGACGCCCTTCGAAGCGGCCTTGTCCAGCTTACGGCTGGCGAACTGCAGGCGCTCGGCGGCCTTGTCCTTGTCGCCAGCGGCCGCGGCCTCACGGAAGCCACGGATGGCAGTGCGCAGCGCGGACTTGACCGACTGATTGCGCTTACGCGCTTTCTCGTTGGTGCGGATCCGCTTCATCTGAGACTTGATGTTGGCCACGCCTGATTCCTCGTGTTCCTGTCTGGTGGTCTGTCCTGGGAAGTTCGGGAGCGCGCGGCACACCCGTGGCTTCCGGGCAACGCAGCGCCGAGGATCGAGGGTACCAGCCACGGTTCAGCGCACGAAATCGGTGCCGATTCGGCGGAGTGGCGCCATGGTTTTCGAAGTCATTGTAGAGAACACCGGACTCGCGTAGCGTCCAAAGAGTAACTGCTTGTTTTCGAGCGGCACTGCTGTCGAAGCGATACCACGACTCGTCATGACATGTCTGGAACGTGGAAGGTGGACAGATGTCTCCAACGGCCCAGGAAGTAGTCGAAGAGGCTGCCGAGGACAGACCGATTCCCGAGAGCAAGAAGTGGGGCGCCGAGGCACTGGGCACCTTCGTCCTGGTCGTCTCCGGGGTCGGCACAGCGGTGCTGGCTGGTGATCGGGTCGGTATGCTGGGAGTCGCGTTGGCTTTCGGTTTGGCGCTGATGTTTCTCGTCTACTCGATCGGGCCGATTTCGGGCTGCCACGTCAATCCAGCTGTCACGGTCGGGCATCTACTGCTCGGACGAATCAGTGGGGTGGCCGCAGCCGGGTATGTGATCGCGCAGCTGATCGGCGGATTCCTGGCAGGTCTCGTATTGTTCGCGCTGGCCAAGAACCTTCCGTCCTATGATCGCCTGGCCGACGGGCTAGGCGCGAACGGATGGGGTGAGCACAGTCCGGCGACGGCGGGGGGTCCGCTCGGCGAGACGGCCGTGCAGGACGGTTATGGGATGGCCGCGATGATCATCGTCGAGGTGATGTTGACTGCCCTGCTGGTTTTCGTAGTGCTGTCCTCCACCGATCAGCTCTCCGACATGCCGTTGGCCGGTCTGTCCATCGGTGTGACATTGACTGTCATCAATCTTGTGTCGATCCCGGTGGACAACGCTTCGGTCAACCCGGCCCGCAGCCTTGCCGTGGCGCCCTACCAGCCCGGTGCGATGGGGCAGGTCTGGGCATTCGTGGTGTTTCCCCTGATCGGTGGCATCGTGGGTGCGTTGCTGTACGGCCTGCTCTACGGGCGTTCCCGCAATATGAGCTCCTGAGTACGCGGGTTGCTTCTGCGCGGATTTCCGGAGTCGTACTTACGAGTCCCCTCAGCTCGTCATCCGTACCCGCGGCGGTGCTCTTCATCAGGAGCGCGATCAATACCAGGAGTACTCCGCACAGAGCCGATGGGCTACTGAGTCGAATGTCTTGCGCGCCAGAATCGCGCCCTCGCGGCGGATACCCTCTTCCGGGACATCGAGTACCCGGTCGAGTCGGACCCAACTGGGTCGTCCTTCCTGATCCCAGGATCCCCCTCCGATACCGATCCAATCGCGGTCGTGCGCGCGTGCTGGATTGGACGACAGCATCAAGCCGAGCAGTGTATGGCGATCGCGGCCGACCACCAGCACCGGTCGGTCCTTACCATTGCCCGGATCCTCCTCGAACGGTACCCAGGTCCATACGATCTCGCCGGGATCGGCGCGCCCATCCAGTTGCGGCGCGTACACGATCCGCCGGGCCCGCTCAGCGGTCGGGACCGGTGTCGACGCGGCAGGCCGCACCGCGATGCCACCGGATGCGCGGCGCTGCGTCAGCGTTCCCATCAGTCGCTCGACCAGCTTCGGCCCCTGCTGCTTGACGATTTTCGGACCCTGCTCCTTCGCGAGGAGACCGATCTGTTTGCCGAGTGAGTTCCAACTTCGGGCCATCTCTGGAGGATAACGGCGTACTCTACGCTTCTCATCCGCTCCGAATCCATTGTGTCGCTGGTGCCATCACGATTCGGCCGGTGTGTGATCCCTAGTGACCAGCAGTCGACCAGCGCGTCCAGGTCCACTCGGATACAGGCTATAAAGGGACTGTGAACACGCAGCGTCGCAGGCGTTGTAGATCCAACACAGCTGATCCGACACAGGAGCGACGCACCGTTCATGGGACGATGGATGACAGTTCGCCGATACCCATGAGGAGTGGAGTGCCCGCCAGCTTCGCCGACACGACGTTCACCGATCCCGCTCGGATCCGGAACTTCTGCATCATCGCGCACATCGACCACGGTAAGTCGACTCTGGCCGATCGGATGCTGCAACTGACCGGTGTGGTCGAGGAGCGGCAGATGCGTGCCCAGTATCTGGACCGGATGGATATCGAGCGGGAACGCGGTATCACGATCAAGGCTCAGAATGTGCGGCTGCCCTGGAACTCTCGGTCGGGGGAGAACGCGGGCACCGATTTTGTACTGCATCTCATCGATACGCCCGGTCACGTGGACTTCACCTATGAGGTCTCGCGGGCGCTGGAGGCGTGCGAGGGCGCGATTCTGCTGGTCGACGCTGCGCAGGGCATCGAGGCGCAGACACTGGCCAACCTGTATCTGGCGCTGGACAAGGATCTGACCATTATCCCGGTGCTGAACAAGATCGACTTGCCCGCCGCGGATCCGGAGCGCTACGCCGCCGAACTGGCGCATATCGTCGGCTGCGAGCCGTCAGAGGTACTGTGCGTCTCCGGTAAGACCGGTGCGGGAGTGGCCGATTTACTCGACCAGGTGATCGATCAGGTGCCGCCGCCGGTCGGCGTCGCTGACGCACCGGCTCGTGCGATGATCTTCGACTCGGTCTACGATACCTACCGTGGCGTGGTCACCTACGTCCGTGTGGTGGATGGCACACTGACTCCGCGCGAGAAGATCAAGATGATGTCTACCGGAGCCACCCATGAACTGCTGGAGATCGGCATCGTCTCGCCCGAGCCCAAACCGACCCAGGGTCTGGGAGTCGGCGAGGTCGGCTATCTGATCACCGGTGTGAAGGACGTGCGCCAGTCCAAGGTCGGTGACACTGTGACCAGTGCGCGCGGTGGCGCTGCCGAGCCGCTCACCGGGTACCGCGAGCCGCGTCCTATGGTCTACTCCGGTCTCTATCCAGTGGACGGCTCCGACTACCCGGATCTTCGGGATGCTTTGGAGAAGTTGCAGCTCAATGATGCCGCGCTGACCTACACGCCGGAAACCTCGGTGGCGCTCGGTTTCGGTTTCCGCTGCGGCTTCCTCGGTTTGTTGCACATGGAGATCACCCGTGAGCGGCTCCAGCGCGAGTTCGGCTTGGATCTCATCTCCACTGCGCCGAATGTGGTGTATCGAGTGGAGATGGAAGACGGCGTCGAGCACATTGTCACCAATCCCTCGTATTGGCCGGAAGGTAAGGTCCGCAAGGTCTACGAGCCGGTCGTGAAGTGCACCATTATCGCGCCGAGCGAGTTCATCGGCTCGATCATGGAGCTGTGCCAGTCCCGTCGCGGTGAACTCGGTGGTATGGACTATCTCTCGGAGTCCCGTGTCGAGCTGCGATACACCCTGCCGATGGCGGAGATCATCTTCGATTTCTTCGACTCGCTGAAGTCGCGCACCCGCGGTTACGCCAGCCTTGACTACGAGGAGGCGGGTGAACAGGAGTCGCAGCTGGTGAAGGTGGATATTTTGCTGCAGGGTGAGACGGTGGACGCATTCAGTGCGATCGTGCACAAAGACGCGGCCCAGGCCTATGGCCACAAGATGACCAGCAAGTTGCGTGAGCTGATTCCTCGCCAGCAGTTCGAGGTGCCGATTCAGGCCGCGATCGGTTCCAAGATCATCGCGCGGGAGAACATCCGGGCCATCCGGAAAGACGTGCTCTCGAAGTGCTACGGCGGTGACATCAGCCGTAAGCGCAAACTGCTGGAGAAGCAGAAAGAAGGCAAGAAGCGGATGAAGACGATCGGCCGCGTCGACGTTCCGCAGGAAGCCTTCGTAGCCGCTCTGTCTTCTGATGCGGCCGCGGACAAGCCCAAAGACAAGAAGTAGTACGGTCGGTTCGCCGTGAAAGTACGCGCCGGTCGGCTTCTCTGCCCTGAACTGGACGAATCCAGTAGTACCGAAAGCAATTCGGCGTCTCGGTGCTATCCGGCCTATGGCTTTCCGGCATGCCGAGCTTCGACCTGGCGCTCACTGCCTTCAGCTGGGTTGTTTCCGATCACTACAGGCGAAGATTTTTTCGGTCCGGAAAGCCGACAGAAATCAGGGCTTTCCATCTTGTAATTGGCGTGGGAGGGTTGTGTTGCTCGGCGCAGCAGGATTCTCTACAGTCCAGAAGTATGTGAAAGTCGAGTTTTCCCGAAAAAACCGTTGGGAGATCTTCACTCGATCGAACTGGCGTGATGGGGATGTTGGACAACCGAGAGTGGAGCTCTGATGACGCGTGATCTGCCCTTCGACGACAACACCGAGGGGGACGAGCGCGCGGGTGATACCGCCTATCGTGTGGCCACCGGCATCGCACGGGTTGCTCGGGCGGGCGCTTACGTCACCGGTGGAGCCCTGGTAGCGGCCAATGGCGGCGCTGCTCCCGCGCGACCAGGTGAATCCCAGCTCGATAGCTGGAACGCCGGATGGACCTACAGCCCCGATCCCGATCCGGGTCAGCCGAGTCCGGTGATCTCCTTCCCGGATCCGGTGGCCGAGCCGGCGCAGTCTCCCTCGCATGCGTCGTCCGGAGGCGGAGTATCGAACTCGGACCAGACGCCGGATACCGGCGCCGCGTATCCCGGGATGACACTCCCCACGCCCGGTGGTGAGTACAGCGGAACCGGTGTGGATCCGACGCTGTATGGCTACTCGACCAGTGGTGTACCCGGTCATTCCGGAAGTGGACTCGGCCTTCCCGGGATCGAAAGCGCCGTGCCGAGTGAACTTTCGTTGCCCGGTTCTGTACCCCGATCTGCCGATGATCTCGACGCGCCAGGGTTCGGCCTGCCCGGCCATGGACTAGGTCCGGCAGGGCATGGTTTCGGCCTGCCAGGTCCGCACGGATTCGTCGCTCCTGGATCCACTGTTTTCGATCTGCCCGGAGGTAACGGACTCGGCGCCACGACGGCGGCAGGTGATCTGTTCGATGGTGTCGGCGAGGGTGGTGGGCAGTTCGGAGTGTTCGTCGGCACCCAGTGGACGGTCGATTTCAAGATCGGCTTGGATGGGATCCATCTCAGCTCGGAGATGAAAGTCGATATCGCAGTAGGCCAGGTCGGCGATCAACTCGACGCGTACACCGATTGGTTGGGCGAAAACATTCAAGTGCCGTCCGGCGCAGCCCCTGAGACCGGTGATGTGCAGGTGCCGGGGCAGAACAATCCTAGCTCGTTCGGTGAATTGAGAGGGCCGACCGCGAGCACCTCGACTGCGTCGTCTTCGTCGGTATCGGGTGGTGCGCACCTGTCGGCCGCTTCAGCGCCGACCAGCACTGCTCCTGCCGCTCCTATGCCAACGGCTGTCGCGGCGGGCTCGGCCGTCGGCACCGCCCCGGCCGTCGCGCCTCCTTCGGTGGTTGCGGCCACCCCACTACAGACCACTATCCAGCCCGATGCCGCCACGACGCCGATCGCGAATGTGCTCGCCGCTCCAGACGGGCCTTCGGTGCTGACCGCACCAGCCGCGGCTGTTCCCGCACTGTTCGACGCAGTACTGTCTACACCTGTCGTGAAGCCCATACAGGCGACCGACCTGCAGGCATCCCACCCGGCAGGCGCGCATACGCCGGCATCAGTGGCCGATCCGACGGTGACAGTTCAGGCGGTAGTTCCGCCCCAGACGACGATGGCAACGATCCCGACGACAGTGACAGGTTCGACGTCGGCAACCGGTTCGCTCTCGACGACCGTCGTGACTACGTCGACGCCCAGTGCTCCAGTGGAGGCGACTACTCCGTCGGTACCCGCGACATCGGCCGGGGGCGTCACCGGGACCCCTGCGGTCACCACGACGCCACCCGGCGATGCCACCGTCACCTCTGCCCCGGACGCGTCGACTGTCGAGACTCCGAGCGTGACGGTTACGCAGCATCCGATTCCGGACGCGTCGACTGTCGAGACTCCGAGCGTGACGGTTACGCAGCATCCGATTCCGGATGCGCCGAGTGTCGAGACCCCGAGCGTGACGGTCACCCAGGTCCAACCCCCGACGTCTGTCCTGGGCGGAGATGTGCCTGTGTCAGGCCACGACGCCGGTCTCCCGAGCCCGGATGCGGGTATTCCGCACACCCAGCAGACGGTGTCTGATCTACCGCCCGTTGTCATGCCGTCTGTGGTTCCATCGTCCGCACCGGTGTTCTCCGCACCGGACCAGCCGGCTGCGCTGCCTCCGCACAGTGCGCCGGTCACTCATCCGTATTCCACACCTTTAGTGACTGACATCACTCCAGCTCGGATGCCGATTGCGCCGCAGGGGACCGAGCACAGCCCACATGAGATTTCGGCGTCGCTCGCGATGGGGCATTCGAGTGCGCTGTTGCCGGAACCGTTCATGCCAGATACCACACCGCACATTTTTTCCGGTGTGCTGAATGTGTCGCTGATGTAGCAGGGCCGAGAAGAGGCAGGCGAGGTCCGCGGAGCATCCGCGAGTACATCAATCGAGAGTAAGGAGGCGGGTTGTCTGCCGCTGCCGGGCTGAAGGCCGCGACTGTGAAACATCCGGATGCGATGGCCCCGCTCATCCACATACTCGACGAGTTGCGGGAGATTGCCCAATTCGTCGGGCGTGACGACCTCGGTAGCCGGTTGAACATGGTTCGTGCCAGGGTAGGCGATCCCAGGCTGCGGCTTGTAGTCGTCGGCCACCCGAAAAATGGCATGAGCACACTGGTCAACAGTCTGGTCCATGCTTCGGTCAGCGTGACGAACAGTGATCTGAGTGTTCCGGTGATCGTCGAATACGGTCCCGAGCCGACCGCGACGCTGGTGTGCCAGACCGAGTACGGTCGCACCGAACGCCGCCCGGTCGACCCGCTCGATGCCGCTCCCGCCCTGGCTGCTCCAGGTGTGGTGCGTGCCGAGTTCACCCAGCCGAGTTCGTTGCTCGCCAGTGGCGTCGTGGTCATGGATGCGCCAGGTACGCCGGGTGGCAACCGCACCACCTGGTCGATGATCGCCGCAGCCGACGCCGTGCTCTACGTCGGCAACGCGGGTGTCGAGTTGACCATGGAGCAGATCGCTGAATTGCAGCGCATCCAGCGGATATGCCCGACAGTGATCTGCGTGCTGAACAAGATCGACCTTTTTCCGCACTGGTCACACATACAGCAGCGTGATCGGGAACTGCTCGACGCGGCGGGACTCGGTTTCGCAGTAGCGCCGGTGTCCGCGCAGCTGTACCGGCAGGCAGAGGTGCGGGGCGATTATCGGGACGATATCGAGTCCGGGGTGCCACAACTGATCGACCACCTGCGTGACTACGTGATCGCCCGTGCCGATGTGGTGACCTTGGAAGCAGCGGTCGCGGACATCGACCTGGTCTGTGACCACCTTGCTCCGGCGCTACGCTCCGAGGCCGAGGCACTGCGGGATCCGCGCCGCAGAGTTGAGATCATCAACCAGCTCGCCCGCGCCCGCAGTGAAGCCGACCAGCTCCGTCAGCGCACCGCGAATTGGCAGGTTGCCCTAGCTGATGGCGGTGCTGAGCAGATGGCCGATATCGAACACGATCTGCGTCATCGGTTACGCAGCTTGACCCGTGACGCCGAAGCCGAGATAGCTCAGACCGATCCGGCGCGCCAGTGGAAGGAGTTCGGCGCCGATCTGGATGCTCGGATCTGCGAGGCGATCGAACAGAACTTCGAGATGGCGCATTACCGGTCGGTCGAGCTGTCCGAACAGGTGGCTGCCCTGTTCCCCGCTGAGCAGCGGAGCCCGCAGCTACCGGATCTGCGTTTGGCCGAGCCTGGCGACGTGCTGGACACTGTGGTGCCGCTCGAGCCGTTGGTCAGTGCAAAGTCTGCGGCTCTGGCACATTTTCTCAGTGCCTTGCGAGGGTCCTATGGCGGCATCCTGATGGTCGGGCTCGTCACAAGCCTTCTGCATATGTCGCTGGTGAACTGGTATTCGGTGACAGCCGGTGTACTGCTGGGTGCCAGTGCGCTCTGGGACGAGCGCAAGGCCGCGAAGAATCGCCGTCAAGCCGAGGCCAAAGTCGCGGTCGCCCGTCTCATGGATGATGTGCTCTTCCAAGTCAGCAGGGAATCACGCACCCGGCTGCGTGCGGTGCAGCGCGTGCAGCGCGATCACTTCACCGAGATAGCGAACGATATGCACCGCTCGCTCGACGCGATGCTCCGCACTGCGGAAGAAGCCGGTGCGGTGTATTCCGATGAACGGAGAAATCGTCGGATAGCCGACATCGAGCAACGGATTGTCCGCTTGCAGGCGTTGCGTGAACGCTCCGCGACACTGATGTAACCGCTCCCACGTCCGAAGCCCTACTCATACCGGAGTGCCTGTGTTCGGTGCGCCGATTGGAACTGGCTCATGGGAGGGTGTGCGGGCTGGAACTGACCCGCAGGCGTGTGCGCGGGCTGGAACTGGCCCGCGCGACGGAAATCCTCCGCCCTGATCACGTGCGTCACGGCATTGATCAGGGCGAGGTGGGTGAATGCCTGCGGGAAGTTACCGAGATGGCGACCAGTGTGTGGATCGATTTCCTCGGCGAACAGCCGCAGTGGGCTGGCCAAGCCGAGCAGCCGTTCACACAAATGCAGGGCGCGCTGGAGTTCGCCGATTTCGACCAGCGCGGAGACCAGCCAGAACGAGCAAATGGTGAACGCTCCTTCTGTACCGCTCAAGCCATCGTCGGTGGTCTCGGTCCGATAGCGTAATACCAAACCGTTTTCGGTGAGATCGTCGGCGATGGCCAGCACTGTGGCGCGTACTCGTTGATCGTCTGGTGGCAGGAAGCGTGTGAGTACGATCAACAGCAGGGATGCGTCCAGCGTGTCGCCTCCGTAGACCTGGGTGAACACACCTTCGGCGTTCACCGCGTTGGCCAGGATGTCGGTTTTGATCTCCTCCGCGATCGCGGACCACTCGGTGGCGTGGTCGAACTGACTGTGCAGCTCGGCGAGCTTCGCACCGCGGTCGAGTGCCACCCAGCACATCACTTTGGACGAAGTGAAATGTTGTGGCTCACCGCGCACCTCCCAGATGCCGCGGTCGGGTTCTCGCCAACTTTCGATGGCTGCGTGCACCTGGCGGACCAGCAGAGGCCACAATGTCTCCGGCACCTGTTGACGTGATTTCACGTGCAAGTACACCGCGTCCAGCATGGTGCCCCAAATATCGTGTTGGTCCTGGTTATAGGCGTTGTTGCCGATCCGCACCGGTCGCGCGTTGTCATAGCCGCTGAGATGGTCGAGGACGGTCTCGGTGAGCTCCCGTTCGCCACCGATGCCGTAGAGCACTTGCAGCGGAGCGGGTTCGCCGTCTCCGCTATTGGTCGCATCGTTGAGGAAGGCGAAGAAGTCGTCGGCTTCGCGGTCCAGACCGAGCGTGTACAGACCCCACAGCGCGAAACTGGCGTCCCGCACCCAGGTGTACCTGTAGTCCCAATTGCGTTCGCCACCGGGAGTTTCCGGCAGTGAGGTGGTCGAAGCTGCCATCAGTGCCCCGGTGGGTGCGTAGGTGAGGCCTTTGAGGGTGAGTGCGCTGCGTTGTAAGTAGGAGCGCCACGGGTGGTCCGGAAATTTACCGAGCGTGATCCACTGGCGCCAGCATTCGGAAGTCTGCCACATCTTTTGCGAGGCTTCGTCGAAGGTGCGCGGTGCGGGCAGCTCCGACCAGGTGAGCGCGACGAAGACCTGATCTCCCTCCTGCATTCTGGTGCGGGCGCGGGCCTCTCGGCCTTCCAGTCCGAGGCGCAGATCTGTGGTGAGAACCAGAGGCGGACCTGCGTTCGGGTCGTCGCTACAGACCGTGGTCGCTTCCTCGTATACCTTTCCGGTGTACTCCCAGTGGGCGGTGGCTCGGTGGTAGTCAAACGCGGGTTCGCAGCTCATTTCGAGTTCTACGGTCCCGTTCACGCATTTCACCGTGCGCAGCAGCAGGTGCTCGGCGTCCCAGTCCATCGGAGTACGCCGGTGCGTCTTGCTGCGTTGGTCGTTGTTGTGCCACTGCCCGAGCACCAGCGCATCGCGTACGATCAACCAGCCGGTTTCGGTCTGCCACGTGGTCTCCAGAATCATCCCCCCAGGCAGGTACCGGCGGGCGGCGGGCACGTTGACCCCGTAGGGTCCGATCCGGAAGTGACCGGCGCTGCGATCCAGGATCGCTCCGAAGATGCTCGGTGAATCCGGCCTCGGCACACACATCCACTCCACAGCACCGTTGCTGGCGATCAGACAGGTGGTTTCACAGTCGGATAGGAACGCGTAGTCATCAATCGGCTGATAAGCCCCGCTGCGCTGCGGCTCGGTCAGGCTCGATGAAGGCAGGCTCTCGGGAGTATCGATGAAGAAGTCAGCGGATGACGCCATACCCTATTTTCGGGCCGAGGCAGGCTTATCGTCCACTCGCCGTTCGCCGTCGTCGGTTTCATGGTGTGGTCGCACCGGCCTGCGGGCCTACTAGGCTGGACCCGTGCATCACATAGCAGGATGGTGGGACGGCTTCGAGCTGTGGGTCGCGGGACTACCGTTCATTCCGCAGTTCCTGGTGGTCCTCGTGGGCATGGTTCCGATCAGCTTCGCCATCGCCTACGGGCTCGACCGAGTTCTACGTGCTGTGCTGAGTCTGCGCGATCGCGGCTATTCCGTGGATACCGTGCGTGTCCGGCTCGCTGTGCCGAAGCCTGAACCCGAGCAGGCGGACGACCACGGACCGGTACAGAGTGGAGCACGGTGATGCCTCGATCCCGGGTCCAGCTCGCGTTGATCGCTCTGCTCGTGCTCGTCGTCATCGCTTGGTGGTTCACCCGCTGAGCGGGACACGACTCAGTGCGTGCCGGACCGCCAGTCGGTGAAGCGTTTACCGATTTTCGAGACGGTGTCGCCGACTTCATGGGCGACTGTGCTCGCCGCCGCGCCGACATCCCGGCCCAGTGTGCGCACCGTCCGGATGAGCGGATCCTCGGATTGATCGAAGTTCGCGCGGTAGGCGCGGGCGGCTTCCCGCATTTCGTCGGTGATCTTGGTGCTGTGGTCTTGGTCGCGGTGCGGATAGCTGCCCGCAAGTATGCGATCGTAGTCGCCGCCGTGGATCCAGCGTCGTAACTCGGCCGCACGCAGCACCGAGAACGGATGGCTCTGTAATTCGAGATTGAGAAGTTTGAGCACCCCGTCGCGCAGATCTCCGGAACGCTCGTAATCGTCGGCCTGGACCAGGAAAGCTCTATGATCCATCTGTTCGACCCAGGCACCGCCCGCCAGTTTCATGTGCACCCGCACCGAGGCTTCGACATCCTGTCCGCATAGCAGCCCAGCTCGGTCGCCGGACAGCTCGGACTTGCGACTCCACTCCATCAGCGCCGCGACAATGGTGCGTAACGCCCATCCGCCTACCGGCATCCATCCGACGCTCGCTGTGAGTCGCAGCAGGTGCATCAGCATTGTCCGATATACGGCATGTCCGGACAGCGCATGCCCCAGTTCGTGGCCGATCACAAAACGCAGCTCTTCGGTATCCATGAGATCGATCAGTCCAGTGGTCAACACGATGAAGGGCTGATCCATGCCGATGGTGAAGGCGTTCACCTGTGGGTTCTGCAGTACGAACAGCTCAGGCGTGGTCGATGCGTCCAGGATTCGCACACAATCATGACGCAGCTGGTTCAATGCGCGGAACTGGTGTTCGTCTACCCTGACCGCAGTGGCCAGGTACAATAGCCGGTGCTGACGTTCCTGGAGCAGACTCGACAGCGTCCGCAGCACGACGTCGAACCCCGTCAGCGACCGCAAGGTGACCAGAGCGGTACGGTCGGCGGGGTGTTCCCACGCGCGGGTGCTGATACCGGGGAGTTGCGTGCGGATACGATCCGGGCTGACGTTCATAGGAACAATCCCTCTTTCTGGAACTCTTCGATTCGGACTCCGCCGTGGGCTCTGCTACAGTCTGCCCGTGTCTTCGAGCGCCGTCCCGCAGGTCCGCCATGAACTGGCGTTGATCGCCGTCGGTGATCTCGCGGTCGCAGACATCCACTGTCGTGGATAGGTGACCGGACACGTCCGTGCTTCGTTTTCCGCGGATTCGCACGCTCGCAGCGGACAGATACGGTCGTGCTCGGCGGCAGACAAGTCGCCCTGTCGTCGTAGGTCCTACCGCGAGGTCTGCTGGTCAACGTTCATTGTCGCTGTCACCGAAGAATCACCGGACGTAGCGGTCAGCAAGAAAGGTCCACCCCGATGGCTCGCACATCTTGGCTCTCGTCGTACCGTCGTTGTGGCGCTGTCGCCCTTGTCGCGCTCACGGCGGTCGCGCTGACCGCGTGCGGCGGCGGAGCCAGTGACTCGGTCGGGGGCGGTGGCGCCGACGGCAGCGGTGGCACCTTGAACCTCTACGCCTACGCCGTGCCGAAGCCCGGTTTCGACAAGGTGATCGTCGAATTCAACCAGACCGAGCAGGGCAAGGGTGTTCAGATCCGATCCTCCTACGGCGCCTCTGGCGACCAGTCCCGCAAGGTGAAAGACGGCGCCGAGGCCGACATCGTCAACTTCTCGGTCGAGCCCGACATCACCCGTCTCGTCGACGCGGGCCTGGTGGACGCGAATTGGAACGCCGATGCCACCAGGGGAGTTCCGTTCGGTTCGGTAGTCGCGATCGTGGTGCGCAAGGGCAACCCGAAGGGTATCGAGGATTGGGATGATCTGTTGAAGCCTGGCGTCGAGGTGGTCACTCCGAACCCGTTCAGTTCCGGATCGGCCAAGTGGAACCTGCTCGCGCCCTATGCGGCCAAGAGCGACGGCGGCAAGAACCCGCAGGCAGGTCTGGACTATCTGAGTCGGTTGATCTCTGCCGACCATATGAGGGTGCAGCCCAAGTCCAGTCGCGAGGCGACTGAGGCGTTTCTGCAGGGTACCGGTGATGTCCTGCTCAGTTATGAGAACGAGGCGATTTTCGCCGAGCGCGCTGGTGATCCGATCGACCATATCGTCCCGCCGGTCACCGTCAAGATCGAGAACCCGGTGGCGGTGCCGAAGAACAGCAAGAATTTGGAGAAAGCTATCGCCTTTCGCGATTTCCTGTTCACTCCCCGAGGACAGCGGGCTTGGGCCGAGGCTGGTTTCCGGCCGGTCGACCCGCAGGTCGCCGCTGACTACGCCGCTGACTTCCCGGTCCCGCGTCAGCTGTGGACGATCGCCGACCTCGGCGGCTGGAAGACCGTGGACGAGGAGCTGTTCGCCCCGGACAGCGGTGCTATCGCGCTGGTCTACGACAAAGCGATCGGGTGACAGGTGACCCTCATGACCCCGGATACTGGAGGATTGTGACTGACCGTCGTAATGCCGGGATTGTGCCGACAGACGACTCCGGCATCTCAGATATCACCAGCCGGTCCGGTCTCCGGAGCTGGTCGTGGTTGCGGACGAGCGGGTCGATAGGCCCGCTCGGTATCGCCACCGCGGTATTGTGGCTGAGCGTCATTGTGCTGTTGCCATTGGCCGCGCTCACCGTGACGAGCTTCGAAGATGGCTGGTCCGGCTTCTTCGACGCCGTCACCGCGCCCGCGGCGCTGGCTTCGCTACGCGTCACGGTGTTCGTCTCGGTGGTGGTGGCGCTGATCAATGTTGTGCTGGGTACAGTGATCGCTTGGGTAATGGTCCGTGACGAATTCCCTGGCAAGGGCATCGTCAACACATTGATCGACCTGCCATTCGCGTTGCCGACGATCGTGGCCAGCATCGTGTTGCTCTCGCTGTACGGTCCGCAGAGCCCGATCGACATTCATCTCAGCGCTACCCAGCCGGGCTTGATGGTGGCGTTGGCGTTTGTCACGTTGCCGTTCGTGGTGCGTTCGGTACAGCCGGTGCTGATCGAGGCCGACCGCGAAGTCGAGCAGGCTGCGCTCTCCCTCGGCGCCGACAACTGGACTACCTTCCGGCGGATCGTGCTCCCCGCGCTCGCTCCTGCGATCATCAGCGGTGGCGGACTGGCCTTCGCGCGCGCGATCGGCGAATACGGGTCGGTGGTGCTGATCGGCGGCGCGATTCCGCGTAAGACCGAGGTGACTTCTCAATATATCCAGAAGCAGATCGAGATCGATCGGCCGGTGAACGCGGCAGCGGTATCGGTGGTGCTGCTCGGTATCGCATTCGCGACCCTGCTCGTCCTGCGCCTGCTCGCCGAACGTACCGCGCGTAAGGAACAAGCGACCCGATGAGACATGATCGTGGGGAGTTCGTCGGGTCGGTGGGGTGCGGGAACTCCCGCAGAACGGAGCCGACCCGATGAAATTGTCGGCATGGACTCGTATTTCGTTGCGAACGGTAGCGCTCGGCTACCTGTTCGCACTGTTGTTGTCGCCGTTGCTGATCATTCTGTGGCGCACTTTCGAACAGGGCATCGGAGCGTTCATCGACTGGATCACGACTCCCGCGGCGATCTCCGCATTCCAATTGTCCCTTCTCATCGTGGTGATCGTTGTTCCGGTCAATGTCGTCTTCGGTGTGGTCACGGCGCTGGCTCTGGTGCGTGGAAAGTTCCCCGGCCGCGCCCTGCTTCAGGGCATCGTGGACCTGCCGTTCGCCGTCTCTCCTGTAGTGGTCGGTGTTTCGTTGATCTTGCTGTGGGGGGCGGGCGGATGGTTCGGTGGACTGGAAGATCTGGGTCTGAAGATCATCTTCAGCTTGCCGGGCATGGTGATCGCGACCATTTTTGTTACTTTGCCGTTCGTAGTGCGCGAGGTCGAACCGGTGCTGCACGAGATCGGTGATGATCAGGAGCAGGCCGCGGCCACGCTCGGTGCGTCCAGGTGGCAGACGTTCTGGCGGATCACGCTGCCTGCGATCCGTTGGGGCCTCACCTACGGCGTAGTGCTCACCGTGGCCCGCGCGCTCGGCGAGTTCGGCGCGGTGATCATGGTCTCCTCTGCGCTGCCCGGTGAGTCGTTGACATTGACATTGTTGGTGCACCGCCGATACATCAATGATCACAACACCTTCGGTGCGTACTGCGCCGCGACCTTGCTGATGGGCATGGCCCTTCTCACTCTTTTGCTGATGACCCTCCTAGAGCGTAAGCGGGGCGCCAAGTGATCACCGTGACCAGCGCGAATAAAAACTATGGCTCGTTCGCGGCCCTCGACGACGTCACCATCGACATACCTTCCGGCGAGCTGACCGCGCTGCTCGGACCTTCAGGCTCGGGAAAGTCGACGCTGCTGCGCTCGATCGCTGGCCTGGAGTCGCTGGACTCCGGTGTGGTCAGTATCGCTGGACGCGATGTCACTCGGGTACCGCCGCAGAAGCGCGACATCGGTTTCGTGTTCCAGCACTACGCGGCGTTCAAGCACATGACTGTGCGGGACAACGTGGCCTTCGGTCTGAAGATCCGCAAGCGCCCCAAACATGAGGTCAGCAAGCGGGTCGATGAACTGCTCGGCATTGTGGGGTTGGACGGTTTTCAGCATCGCTATCCGGCGCAGCTATCCGGTGGCCAGCGTCAGCGCATGGCGCTGGCCCGAGCGCTCGCCGTCGATCCGCAAGTGTTGCTGTTGGACGAGCCGTTCGGCGCACTGGATGCCAAAGTGCGAGCCGACTTGCGCACGTGGCTGCGGCGCTTGCACGAGGAGGTCCATGTGACCACCGTATTGGTCACCCATGATCAAGAGGAGGCACTCGATGTCGCCGACCGGATCGCGGTGATGAACTCCGGCCGCATCGAGCAGATCGGTACGCCCGAAGACGTATACGATCGGCCGGCCAACGAGTTCGTCATGTCCTTTCTCGGTGCGGTGGCCCGGCTCAATGGTCATCTGGTGCGGCCACACGATATTCGTGTCGGTCGCAATCCCAGCATGGCCTTCGCGGCGCACGAGGGCACTGCGGAATCGGCGGGTGTCACCAGGGCGACTGTGGAGCGAGTAGTCGCTCTCGGTTTCGAGGTGCGGGTGGAACTGCGCAATGCCGCGACCGGAGACTTGTTCACCGCGCAGGTTACGCGCGGTGATGCTGAGGCATTGCGGCTTTCGGACGGTGAGACGGTCTATGCTCGAGCCACCCGTATTCCGGAACTTCCTGCGCACTAACCAGTTCTGGGCAAAGGGGGGCATCGGTCCGGATGTCGTGGCTGGTCCCGTATCGCCGCATGACCTATCAAAAGCTGGTTCAGTATAGTGACGTGCTTCGCGGTGACGAGCAAGCCATAGTGGATGCCCGCCGAGCCCGGCGTGTCGCGTGGCATGCGGCAGGCGGCTTGCGGACAATCGGTTGTCCAGACTTGGCATGTTGATCGCGGCGTGGTTGCCTGGACGGCGTTCGAAGCACATCGGCACGGCGATCGGGTGGATTGTGATGGCTGTTGGTCTCGGAATGAGCATCGGCACGGCGAACACGGTTTCCGTTCTCGTGGAGAAAGTTTCGGCCCGAACTTCGTCGAGGCGATGCGCCACGCCATGTCTGAGGACCTTCATGTGCCGGACCATGTTGAGTTTCGATAGCACTGGCGCGGCCCGGCTCGACATGAGCCCCAGGCACGGTCGCGTGGTGAAGGAATTCGCCGACCTCACGCGGCGATCGGGTACCCGGGCGCGGATCGGGAATCGGGTGCTCGAGCCTGCGGATCTCGTCGCTACGGTCGTCACATGCCTGGTAAGCGAGATGCTACCCGACAGTTCTTCGTGCGGAACCGGTCTCGGCATCACGCTGGCCTACCCTGCCCGTTATGCCGACGAGCAGGTGGACGCACTGACCACAGCGCTTGATGCTGTCGGACTCGGGCAGTTCACCGTGGTCGCCGAACCTGTTGCCGCGGTGACCTGGTTGGAGGCAGCGCACGGGTCTATGCAGTCAGGCCTGGTGCTGGTCTATGACCTCGGTGGTGTCGGACTCGACGTCACACTGGTCGGAATGGGCGAAAGACGCTCGAATAATCCGATCGTGGGTGTTTCATTGCGCTCTACCGAATTCGGCGGACGTGCGTTCGACGCTGCGCTCGCCGAATACGCTGGATCTGATCTGAACTCGATTTCGGCATCAGAGCAGGCTATCGGCCCGGTGCTCGCCGAGCTACGGGCGCAGCACATCCGAGAATCCCTCGAACTCGTTTCCCGCTGTCTGCGGGGCGCGCGGGTCGCCGTGTCCGACATCGACTGCGTTCTCGTGGTCGGCGGAGCGGCGCGGCCCGTCGAAGTGTCCCAGGTTCTCGCGGACGAGCTTGCCAGGCCAGTGCTCCTCGCACCGGATCCAGGGCGGACCATCGCCGATGGTGCCGCCATCATCAGCAGCAGGGCGATAGCCACTGCGGCGCCGATGGATCGGGACCGGGGGTGCCGGGGGAGTGTGGGCAGTCGGGTTCGTGACGTCATTTCTGGCAACCGCTGGTGGAATGCGAACCGGTTGGGCGAAGATCGGGCTGTGATGCCGGGTGCCGCCCGGCGGTATCGATGAATGCTGTCCGACGGTGCGCGGGATGAGGGCGCGCACCGCCGGACAGTTTGAGCAATTATTCAGTTAACGCAACTCTCTGTAGGTGTAACTGCTAGACACACTTGGATGGTCTCCTGAGAGAAGGGCGGTGAAGACGATGACGAGGATGTCCGCAGCCATGCAGTCGGCGGGCGACCCCGAGCTGGAGAAGACGCGGAAATACAGCGAAACGCTGTTGTTGCTCTCCGAGGGGTCGGTGAACAAGCATTTCGATCCGTTCACTGATATCGATTGGGATAATCCGGATTTCGATGTCGATGTCGGTGCGGAGCGCTGGATCTTGTCGGCATCCGCCGATACGATGGCCCGCCACCCTTGGTATCAAGCGCTGTCGACCGAGCGGAAGATCGCGGTCGGCAAGTACCGGCAGGCGAATATCGCCAAGGTCGGCATACAGTTCGAGTCCATTTTGATCAGCGGCATGCTTTTCCGCAACCTCGGCCTGCCGAATGGCTCACCGGAGTTCCGGTACTGCTCCCACGAGATGATCGAGGAGCACAACCACACTCTGATGTTCCAGGAGATGATCAATCGGATCGGGTTGGACGTACCCGGTATGGGGTTGTCGGCCAATGTTCTCGCGTACCTCAGCGCCCCGGTGGCGGCCTGGTTCCCCAATGTGTTCTTCATGGCGGTGCTTGCCGGTGAGGAGCCGATCGATCACTTCCAGAAGCAGATCCTGCGTTCGGGTGAACAGGTGCATCCGATCATGCGCGATGTGATGGCTATTCATGTCGCGGAAGAGGCCAGGCATATCTCCTTCGCGCACGAATTCCTGCAGCATCATGTGTCCCGAGCTGCCCCGGCGCATAAGTTCGTGCTGTCGTTGGTCATGCCGATCGTCATATGGATTCTCGGTCGCGCCATCATGACCCCGCCGTGGGTGTTCTTCAAGGAATTCGATATCCCCAAGCAGGTTCGCAAAGAGCTGTGCTACGGAACTCCCGAGACCGCGCAGGAGTTGAACGACTATTTCTGTGATATGCGCGCTCTGGCCAAGAAGGTCGGGCTGATGAACCCGGTGGCCAAGGCGGTCTGGAAGAAGCTCGGCCTCGACGGCCCCGCCACGCGATACCGGTCGGAGCCATTGCGCGCGGTGCGCAAGGTCTGATGCGCCACGTATGTCCTAGCTCGTCGAATGCGCCGGAATCCCTCGCGCTCGCGGGGTCGCTGTGGTTGACGTAACCCTTCGTATGTGTAACCATTGGATACAGATAAATGGTTCTCGTAGAGGAGGGCGGTGACGAGGATGTCCGCAGCTGTGCAGCCGGTGGGCGACCTCGAGCTGGAGAAAGCGCGGAAATACAGCGAAACGCTGTTGTTGCTCTCCGAAGGGTCGGTGAACAAGCATTTCGATCCGTTCACTGATATCGATTGGGATAATCCGGATTTCGATGTCGATGTCGGTGCGGAGCGCTGGATCCTGCCGGTGTCCGCCGATACGATGGCCCGCCACCCTTGGTATCAAGCGCTGTCGACCGAGCAGAAGATCGCGGTCGGCAAGTACCGGCAGGCGAATATCGCCAAGGTCGGCATGCAGTTCGAGTCCATTCTGATCAGCGGCATGGTCGTCCGCAACCTCGGCCTGCCGAATGGATCGCCGGAGTTCCGGTACTGCTCCCATGAGATGATCGAGGAGCACAACCACACTCTGATGTTCCAGGAGATGATCAATCGGATCGGGTTGGACGTACCTGGTATGGGCCCGTTGGTCAGTAAGCTCAAGTACCTCGGCGCCCCGGTAGCGGCCCGGTTCCCCAATGTGTTCTTCATGGCGGTGCTTGCCGGTGAGGAGCCGATCGACCACATTCAGAAGCAGATCCTGCGTTCGGGTGAACAGGTGCATCCGATCATGCGCGGTGTGATGGGTATTCATGTTGCGGAAGAGGCCAGGCATATCTCCTTCGCGCACGAATTCCTGCAGCATCATGTGTCCCGAGCTGCCCCGGCGCATAAGTTCGTGCTGTCGTTGGTCATGCCGATCGTCATGTGGTTTCTCGGCCGCGTCATCATGACCCCGCCGCGGTCGTTCTTCACCGAATTCGACATTCCGGAACAGGTCCGCAAAGAGCTGTTCTACGGATCGTCCGAGGCCGCGCAGGTCTTCAACGACTATTTCTGTGATGTGCGCGCTCTGGCGAAGAGGATCGGGCTGATGAACCCGGTGGCCAAGGCGGTCTGGAGGAAGCTCGGCCTCGACGGCTCCGCCACGCGATACCGGTCGGAGCCATTGCGCGCGGCGCGCAAGGTCTGATGCGCCGCGTATGTCCTGGCCCGCCGAATACGCCGGGAATCCCTCGCGCTCGTCGCGCGCGGGTTGCTGTGGTTGACGCAACTCTTTGTTGGTATAACCATTGGATATTGGTATGAACATTGGAAACAGCTGAGCAGTTCTCTTAGAGGAGAGCGGTGATGAAAATGTCTGCAGACGCGTCGCCCGGAATTGACCCCGATCTGGAGAAAGCGAAGAAATACAGCGAAACGCTGTTGCTGCTCTCCGAGGGGTCGGTGAACAAGCATTTCGATCCATTCACTGATATCGACTGGGATAATCCGGATTTCGATGTCGATGCCGGCGCGGAGCGCTGGATCTTGCCTGAGTCCACCGATGCGCTGACTTGCCATCCCTGGTATCAAGCGCTGTCGACCGAGCAGAAGATCGCGATCGGCAAGTACCGGCAGGCGAATATCGCGAAGGTCGGCATACAATTCGAAGCCATCTTGATCAGCGGCATGGCCGCCCGCAACTTCGGCCTGCCGAATGGCTCGCCGGAGTTTCGGTATTGCTCCCATGAGATGATCGAGGAGCACAACCATAGTCTGATGTTCCAGGAGATGATCAACCGGATCGGGCTGGACGTAACCGGTATGGGTCCTTTGGTCAGCAAGTTCAAGTATTTGAGTGCGTTGATGGCGGTCCGGTTCCCCAACGTGTTCTTCATGGGGGTGCTGGCCTGTGAGGAGCCGAGCGACTACTTCCAGAAGCAGATCCTGCGTTCGGGTGAACAGGTGCATCCGATCGTACGTGGTGTGATGGGTATTCATGTTGCGGAAGAGGCCAGACATATCTCCTTCGCGCATGAATTCCTGCAGAAAAATGTGCCCAGTGCTGCTCCGGCGCATAAGTTCATCCTGTCGCTGGCCATGCCGATCGCCATGAGGGTGCTCGGCCGCGCCGTTGTGACTCCGTCGCGGTCGTTCTTCGCCGAGTTCGACATTCCGAAGCAGGTTCGCAAAGAGCTTTACTACGGATCGCCCGAGGCCGCACAGTTCTTCAGTGACTATTTCGGTGATGTGCGCGCTCTGGCGAAGAGGATCGGGTTGATGAACCCGGTGGCCAAGGCGGTCTGGAAGTTGCTCGGTGTCGACGGCCCCGCCACACGATATCGGTCGGAGCCACTGCGCGGCGCGATGAGCAGGGCTGGATAAGCCGCTATGCCTTACGTCGTCACCCGATCTTGCTGTGGGGATGCGTCATGTGTGTACGCGTGCCCGGTCAATTGCATCCATCCCACGCCCGGTGAACCGGACTTCCGGACGACAGAGATGCTGTACATCGACCCGGAGGCATGCGTGGACTGCGGTGCATGTGTTACCGCGTGCCCGGTCGAGGCCATCGCGCCTGTGGCGAGGTTGACTGCGGAACAGAAGCCGTTCATCCAGATCAATGCCGACTTTTATCGGCAGATCCGGCCACGTCCGCCGATGGCCCGGCCGGTGCCCGCGGCGCGGATTCACACCGAGAACACCTCGCTGCGGGTGGCGATCGTCGGATCGGGACCGTCGGCGATGTACGCCGCCGACGAGTTGCTGACTCAGCCGGGCGTGTCGGTCACGGTGTTCGACCGGCTGCCGGAGCCGTACGGACTGGCCAGGTACGGCGTAGCGCCGGACCATGAGCAGACCCGTAAGGTCAGTGCGTTGTTCGACGTGATCTCGGAACAGCCAGGGTTCGGGTGGTACCCGAATATCGAGATCGGTACGCATATTTCGCACGCTGAACTGCTCGACCACTTCCATGCGGTGATCTACGCGGTGGGCGCTGCGGCGGATCGCGCGCTCGGCATCCCAGGTGAGGGTCTGGCGGGTAATGTACCCGCCATCGATTTCGTCGCGTGGTACAACGGGCATCCAGATTGCGCGGATCGGGTCTTCGATCTATCCGGCAAGCGGGCAGTCATCATCGGAAACGGCAATGTCGCTTTAGATGTCGCGCGTGTTCTGACCAGCGACCCTGATCGTTTGGCCGAGACCGATATCGCGCCGTACGCGTTGCGGACACTGCGGGAGAGCAAGATCGAAGAAGTGGTCGTGTTAGGTCGGCGTGGGCCGCTCGAGTCTGCTTTCACCGTGCCGGAATTCGTCGGTTTACTCGGATGCGATGTCGATATCGTGCTCGAGGGTGAACTGCCCGAGCTCTCTGCGGAGCTACCTTTCCACAAGGAACAGCAGCTACGATTGCTGCACAGTGTGCGTGCTCGGCCGGTCAGCGGTCGTAAGCGAATCGTCTTCCGTTATTCGACCGTGCCCACCAGGATTCTCGGCACCGATCGGGTGACCGGTCTCGAGGTAGGTCGCACCGTGTCGCGTACAGACCCGGACGGTCGGGTCGGTGTGGTCACTACGGAGGAACGAGATCGGCTCGATGCGGGACTGATAGTGACCTCGATCGGCTACCGCGGCGTCGCCGTGCCGGGCTTGCCCTTCGACGAGAATGCGGCCGTGATACCGAATCAGGCAGGGCGGGTGCTGGAGCGATCGGGGGGCGAGGTGGTCACAGGCACCTATGTCGTCGGCTGGATCAAACGGGGACCCAGCGGCTTCATCGGTACCAACAAGTCCTGCGCCCAGGAGACGGTGCGACAGCTGGCCGAGGATTTCAATGCGGGCCGTCTGCCCGAACCAACGGGCAGCGCGGCGGATTTCGATCGATTGTTGCGTCTGCGCCATCTCGTGGTCCGTGCCAAGGAAGCCCACCCTCGCGCGCATCGTGTCCGCCGTCTCCTGGCCCGCGTCTGAGCGAGATCGTTTCGCGAGCTCCGGCTGTGCCGGAGCTCGCGCTGTTGTGGAGATGATCGCCGAAGCTGGGGGAGTGCTGATCCCACGTGATCAGCAGGGCGGAACCGCTTTGTGGCCTGCTCGACCTCCGTGCCGACGATGGTCCATGATCGGTCTGGTCAGCGAGATATCGGAATTTGCTCGGACAGCGCGCGGACCATGGGTGACTGCGCGATCGCCATCCGGTAACGATCCAGGATAATGGCGGTGAGGGCCGGGTGCGGGCCGAGGACATCGGCATGGATGGCATGCGGTGCCGCACGGACCAGGCGATCGGTCAGCAGCCCTGGGGCAAGGAACCATGGCGCGACCAGTACCCGGTCCGCACCACGGGCGTGTAATCGCGATATCGCTTCGGTTACCGACGGCTCGGTGGTCACGAAGCATATTTCGGTGCGCCAGCCGGTGTGGGAGGCCAGCTGGATGGCTGCCTCTGCAGTGTGCGTGTTGGCGGCGGCCGACGATGATCCGACCGCTGCGACCGCGATACCGAGCCGCTGATCCGCCAATGCGCGCTCGGCATCACCGGTGGCGCAGGCGGCGAGCACCCGATCATGGAGGGCGCCGATCAGTCCGGGATCGGTACCGAAAACGTCGGCTTGGGTCAGCTGTAGCTGGGGATGCCTGGCACGGGCCGTCGCGAGCAGGCCGGGCAGATCGACTCTGGCATGAAAGGCATTGCCGAGCAATAGCGGTGTCACCACTGCACGGGTATGGCCCTGGGCGGCGACGGCGTCTACGACTTGTTCGACCGATGGGGTGGTGAGATCGAGAAAAGCTATCCGGATATCGATATCCGGTCGGGTGGTAGCGACGGCTGCGACGATTGCGGTCACGGTCGTGGCCGAGCGCGGGTCGCGGCTGCCGTGGGCCACCGCGATAAGCGCGGGTGGCTTTGCCTGGACCGGTCCACCGGGCGTGGCCGGTGGGGCGCAAAGCCGGTATGCCGGGTACCCCGAGCTCCCTCCCCGTCTCCCGGCGGGGCGGGTTGCCGGGGCGCTTGCGGGAACTCCGGATACTGGCATATCAGGCTCCGGTGCCTACCTCGACCGTGGTCAGTACATCGCCGACCAGACCGGCGGCCAGTGTATTACCGCCAGCCGGGTCGATCAGCAGGAAGCTGCCCGTGTGACGGTTCACCCGGTAGTCGTCGGCCGCGATCGGCTCGGCGACTCGCACCGAAATACGCCCTATATCGTTGAGTGCCAAGGACTCCGGAGCCGGTTCGGCTGCGAGTCGCTGCTCATCGAAGCGTTCCAGCAGTGCGCCGACAATCGCCTGGGTGGTTCGGGTGCCGTGCTTGAGCAGCAGGCGTGCGCCCGCGCGCAGCGGCTTGTCGCCCAGCCAGCACACCGTGGCGTCGAATGTGTCGATGGGCTCCGGTGCGTCGGCCACCGCGGCGATGATATCGCCGCGCGAGATGTCGACCTCATCGGCCAGGATCAAGGTGACGCTACGACCGGACTGTGCCACCGCGAGTTCACCGGCCGGCGTATCGATTCGCTCCACTGTCGTGCGGATACCAGAGGGCAGCACCACGACTTTGTCGCCAGGAGCGACCGAACCTGCCGCGATCTGCCCGGCATAGCCGCGATAGTCCGGATATTCGGCGGTACGTGGCCGGATCACATACTGCACCGGTAGCCGCAGTCCCAACCGGTGCTCGCCGGTGTTGTCGGCATCGACCGGTACGGACTCCAAATGTTCGATCAGCGAAGGACCGGTGTAGTAGGGGGTGCTGTCCGAACGTGTCGCGATATTGTCACCGTGCAGCGCCGAGACCGGTATCGCCAGCACATCGTCATTCGACCAGCCCAGCGATCGGACGAGCTCTCGGAACTCCGCGCAGATGTCGGCGAACACAGCGGCGGCGTCATCGATCAGGTCGATCTTGTTCACTGCGAGCACCAGTTTCGGCACGCCGAGTAACGCGAGCACCGCGGCATGCCTGCGGGTTTGCTCGATAACGCCTTTGCGCGCGTCCACGAGCAGAATGACCAGCTGTGCGGTGGACGCGCCCGACACGGTGTTGCGAGTGTATTGCACATGCCCGGGGGTATCCGCGAGCACGAAAGAACGACGTGGGGTGGCGAAGTAGCGATAGGCGACATCAATGGTGATGCCTTGCTCACGTTCCGCGCGTAGTCCGTCGACAAGCAAGGAAAGATCAGGGGTAGCGAGACCTTTGTCCACCGACGCGCGGGTGACGGCATCGATCTGGTCGGCCAGGACGGACTTCGTGTCGTAGAGTAGGCGTCCGACCAGAGTGGACTTGCCGTCGTCGACAGAACCGGCAGTGGCCAGCCGCAGCAGGTCGGACATATCAGAAATAACCCTCTCGTTTGCGGTCTTCCATCGCGGCTTCGGACACTCGGTCGTCACCGCGGGTCGCACCACGTTCGGTTAGTCGGGACGCGGCGACCTCGGCGAGGATCGCCTCGTTGTCAGCCGCGGTGGAAAGGACGGCGCCGGTGGAGGATCCGTCGCCGACGGTGCGGTAGCGCACCGATCGGGTTTCCAGCACTTCGTCAGCGCGGGGACCACCCCATGCGCCAGGCGTCATCCACATACCGTCGCGCAGGTACACCGGACGTTGGTGCGCGTAATAGATGCTCGCCAGATCGATGTCCTCGCGGGCGATGTAGCGCCAGATGTCCAGCTCGGTCCAGTTGCTCAGTGGGAACACCCGCACATGCTCTCCCGGTGCGTGGCGTCCGTTGTACAGGTTCCACAGCTCGGGGCGTTGCCGTTTCGGGTCCCATTGCCCGAAGGCATTGCGCAGTGAGAAGATCCGCTCCTTGGCACGTGAGCGCTCTTCATCGCGACGGCCGCCGCCGAACACGGCGTCGAATCGGTGTTCGCTGATCGCGTCCAATAACGGGACGGTCTGCAGCGGGTTGCGGATACCGTCGGGGCGTTCGGTGAGCCTGCCGTCGGCCAGGTAGTCCTCCACCTTGGCCACGTGCAGGCGTAGGTCGTAGCGCTCGACGATCTTGTCTCGGAATTCCAGCACCTCGGGCAGGTTGTGTCCGGTGTCCACATGCAGCAGCGCGAATGGCAGCGGCGCGGGCCAGAAAGCCTGGAGCGCCAAGTGCAACAGCACGGTGGAGTCCTTACCGCCGGAGAACAGGATCACCGGTCGTTCGAATTCGCCCGCTACCTCACGGAAGATATGGATGGACTCGGACTCCAACGCGGCGAGTGTGTCGAAATCACTGATACCGAGGGAGCGTTCACTCCGAATGGTTTCGGTCATGCTGTGTCTCTCTCTGCATGCTCGAGGGGCCCTACGTGGTTACGTAGGCTGCCTCCTCCGGGCCCTGTCTCGGTCATGCGGTGTGCAACCCGCATTCGGTCTTGGTCAGGCCGGCCCAACGTCCGCTTCGCGGATCGGCTCCCGGCTCCGGCTTCCGTGTGCACGGAGCACAGCCGATGGACGGATATCCCTCTTCGACCAGGGGGTTGACCAGGATGCCGTGCTCAGCGATGTAGTCGTGCATCTCGGCATCGGACCACGGCGCGATCGGATTGATCTTCACCAGTCCGAAGGCCTCGTCGAACGAGATCAGTGGCGCGTTCGACCTGGTCGGCGCTTCTACCCGGCGGATTCCGGTGACCCATGCGTTGTACCCGGTGAGTGATTTCTGCAGTGGGATGACCTTGCGCAACCGGCAGCACTCGTTCGGTTCACGAGCGAACAGCTCCTTGCCCAGCAGTTCGTCTTGTTGAGCGACAGTGTGTTCTGGCCGCACATCGACCATGCGCACCCCGTACACGGCTGCCACTGCGTCTCGCGTGCCGATGGTTTCGGCGAAGTGGTAGCCGGTGTCCAGAAACAGCACATCCACATCGGAGCGGACGTCGGCGGCCAGGTGTACCAGCACCGCGTCCTGCATATTGGAGGCCACGATATAGCTTGTTCCGAAAGTGTTCTCGGTCCATTGCAAGAGCTCGGTCGCCGATGCGCCATCGAGTTCGGCCGCTCCGCGTGCGGCGATGGCGCGCAGTTCGTCCTCGGACAGCTTTTCCGCGAGTTCGGTGTTCACAGTTGATCTCCTGTCGGCACTTATCTCAGCTCAGCCTCGTCGGCGCGCACCGCCCACTGTGCGAATCGCTCGCCTTCCTCGCGGTGTTTGACGAAATTGCGTACTATCCGCTCGATGTAGTCGCCGAGTTCGCCGGTGGTCACCTTGTGCTGACGCAGTTTTCGTCCGAAGGCACTGTCGAAGCCGAGGCTGCCTCCGAGATGAACCTGGAAACCCTCCACTTGATTCCCGGTGCCGTCGTCGACGAGCTGACCCTTGAAGCCGATATCGGCGATCTGCGAGCGGGCGCAGGAATTCGGGCAGCCGTTGATATTGATCGTGATCGGGACGTCCAGTTGCGCGTTGAGATCCGCCAGTCGCTCCTCCAGCTCGGGCACCAGGGCTTGCGACCGCTTGCGGGTCTCGGCGAAGGAGAGCTTGCAGAACTCGATACCGGAGCAGGCCATCAGGTTACGCCGCCACAGTGAAGGGCGAGCTTGCAGGCCCAGCGGCCGCAGATCGTCGATCA
Organism: Nocardia sp. TBRC8007; assembly: GCF_056629435.1. NCBI lineage: Bacteria > Bacillati > Actinomycetota > Actinomycetes > Mycobacteriales > Nocardiaceae > Nocardia > Nocardia sp. TBRC8007. The sequence continues at coordinate 180,947 of NZ_JBWSOR010000001.1, forward strand.
GCGCCTCGACCTTGTCGTCGGGCACGTCGAGCACGATCAGTTTCTGGTAGGGAGTGAACCGGATGCGGTCGGAGCCGATACGCTCGACCGCATCGGCGACCCTGGTCAGGATGGTGCCAGATACTCGGCCCGCGATAGGGGAGAAGCCCACCGCGTTGTATCCGTTGCGCAGCCGCTGCACTCCGACGTGGTCGATAGGCTCGGTCGGCTGCTGTGGCGCGGGGCCGTCGATGAGTTTGCGCTTCAGGAACTCGTCCTCGAGCACCTGGCGGAATTTCTCGATACCCCAGTCCTTGACCAGGAATTTGAGCCTGGCCTTGGTCCGCAGCCTGCGGTAGCCGTAGTCGCGGAACAGCGCCACCACGGCCTCCCAAACGTCCGGCACCTCCTCCAGCGGTACCCACACGCCCACTCGCTGTGCGAGCATCGGGTTGGTGGACAGGCCACCGCCGACCCACAAATCCAGTCCAGGGCCGTGCTCGGGATGCACCGCGCCGACGAATGCGACGTCGTTGATCTCGTGCACCACATCCTGCTGGCCGGAGATCGCTGTCTTGAACTTGCGCGGCAGGTTGGAGTATTCCTTTTTGCCGATATAGCGGCGTACGATCTCTTCGATCGCGGGTGTCGGGTCGATGATCTCGTTCAGCGACTCCCCTGCCAGCGGAGAGCCGAGTACCACGCGCGGGCAGTCGCCGCACGCCTCGGTTGTCTTCAGGCCCACTGCCTCGATCCGCTGCCAGATCTCCGGGACGTTCTCGACCTCGATCCAGTGGAATTGCACATTCTCGCGGTCGGAGAGATCGGCGGTATCGCGGGCGAATTCGGTAGAGATCTGACCGAGAGTGCGTACCTGAGCGACATTCAGTGCGCCGGCATCGCAGCGGATGCGCATCATAAAGTATTCGGCTTCCAGCACGTCGATGTTCTCGTCGCCGGTCCAGCTGCCGTCGTAACCTTGCTCGCGCTGGGTGTACAGACCCCACCAGCGGAACCTGCCGCGCAGGTCGCCCTTGTCGATGCCGTCGAATCCGGTCTTCGAGTAGATATTCTCGATCCGGGCGCGGACGTTGAGCGGGTTGTCGTCCTTCTTGGACTGTTCGTTCGCATTCAGCGGTTCGCGGTAACCGAGCGCCCATTGACCCTCGGCCTTGCGGCGCACAGGCTTGACGGCCCGGGCACGTGGCCCGGTAGACGCCTCGGAGCGAGGACGGTCCGGGCGGATGCGGCGTTCTGGGGCGGTCCGGTCGGGGCGCGCGTTGTACTCCGCTCCGGATTCGAGGCCCGGCCGATCGGCCGAACCGGCGTCGGTGCTCGACGTCATGGGTCGCTCCTGCTGTGGGTGATACATCCTGCTGGGGGCGCGAGGGGTCGGCTCACGCTTGCGGCGCCAGCGGGCCGATATGGGCGGGATCGGCGGGCCGGAATCGAGCTGCTGAGCTACCGGGCAGAATCGGGCAGACAGCATGCGCTGCAGACGCGTTGATAGTCGACGTGGCGGCGTGCCACAAGCCGTACTCCCAAAGCGCGCATACCGTCATTGTGCCACGTCATTACGCGCTTTTCGGCCCGCTGCCAGTATTTTCCGCTTTTCTGGGGAGAATTCCCTGGATGCCCGGCCCGCTTTGTGACGATAGTCATAGTATGCATGCTCATGCGGAGCGCTCCGGAGCTCCCGCATCGGGTCTCCCGACTGATGGCGTGGCGTGCCGGGCGGTCACACTGGGCAGGTGAGTTCTTCTGCCGCCTCCCGCAGTATCGACACCTACGCACCGTTGCTGCGTGATTTCGGCCAGGGGCCGTTCGGCATCTATGTGCATGTTCCGTTCTGCGCGACGCGATGCGGATATTGCGACTTCAACACCTACACCGCTGGGGAGCTCGGCACGTCGGCTTCGCCGCAGTCCTGGCTGGCGGCATTGCGTGTCGAACTGGCGACCGCAGCGCGGGAGTTCGCGACGTTGCCGACCGATGTGCCGCAGGCATCCACTGTATTCGTCGGCGGGGGGACACCCTCCTTGCTCGGCGGTGACGGCCTCGCGGCGGTGCTGGATGCCGTGCGTGACGAGTTCGTCCTCGCAGCCGATGCCGAGGTCACCACAGAGTCCAATCCCGAGTCGACCTCGCCGGATTTTTTCGAGCGTATCCGGGATGCGGGGTTCACGCGGGTGTCATTGGGTATGCAATCCGCCGCGACACATGTGCTGAAGGTGCTCGACCGTACGCACACTCCTGGCCGCGCGGTGGCCGCCGTACAAGAGGCGCGCGCCGCCGGATTCGAGCATGTCAATCTGGACCTGATCTATGGGACGCCGGGCGAGGGTGCAGCCGATCTCGACAGGAGTCTGGACGCGGTGCTTGCGGCGGGGGTCGACCATGTTTCGGCCTACGCACTGATCGTGGAAGACGGCACCGCGCTCGCCAGGCGAGTGCGGCGCGGCGAATTGCCTGCACCGGACGACGACGTGCTCGCCGCACGTTACGAGCGTATCGATGCCAGGCTGCGCGCGGCCGGTTTCGAGTGGTACGAAGTATCGAACTGGTCGGAGGGCGACAGTGCGGCCTGCCGACACAACCTCGGCTATTGGGATGGTGGGGACTGGCTCGGCGCAGGCCCTGGTGCGCACAGTCATCTCGGGGGAGTGCGGTGGTGGAATGTGAAACACCCCGCGCGATACGCCGACTTGGTCCGTACGGGCGGCCTGCCCGCCGTGGGTGGGGAGACGCTCAGTGCCGATGAGCGATACATGGAGCGAATCATGCTTGCGATGCGGCTGCGCGCAGGTCTGCCACTGACGGACCTCGCGCCCAGTGCCGCACCCGCCGTCGCGGGGGTCCTAGCCGATGGCCTCGTGCGCCGCACCGACGACGACCGTCTCGTGCTCACCGACCGCGGCCGCCTTCTCGCCGATGGTGTTGTTCGCGAGCTCTCGAGGTAGCGCTCCTGCTCGGGCAGGGTACGCTGATTCGCCATTTGCGCGGATATGAACTAGCGCACTCCTGGTTCGGTCATCTGTCGCGACGGGTACAGCTTTGGGGGATGGTCGACTGGCCCGCCGCACGGCCGATGTGGCGTGCGACACCAGAATCCGCCGCTGAGCCGCTGGACTTCGCAATGAACCGAGGAGGACGGAAGCCTTATGAAACGCGGATGGACCATACGCGGCATCGTGGCTGTGCTCGCTGCCGTATTTGTGGCGGTTGTCTCCGCCGGACCGGCGCAGGCACAGCGCTTGCCTACGCTCGTGCTCGTGCACGGTGCCTTCGCCGACGCTACCAGCTGGGATCGTGTCGCCGCTGTGCTGCGTGAGCGCGGCTACAGCGTGGTGACGCCGAACAACCCGCTTCGCGGACCGGCCCACGACGCCGCCGCCGTGCAGGGCGCAGTGGACTCGATCGCCGGTCCGGTGGTATTGGTCGGTCACTCTTATGGCGGCTCCGTGATCAGCAATGTGCACGATCCGAAGGTCGAATCCCTGGTCTACATCGCTGCTTTCGCGCCGGAGCAAGGCGAGATGGCGCAAGCCGCTCTCAACCCGATCCACTTTCCCGGCAGCCGACTGCTACCGCCGGTATTGCAGGTGAGGGTTGTCAACGACACGACAGGCATCGCAGGTAAGAACCTCGACGCCTATATCGCACCGGCCGACTTCAACTCTGTCTTCGCCCAGGACGTCGATGCCGCGACAGCCGCTGGCATGGCTGCCCGCCAGCGATCCATTGCGGTGATGGCGAACCTGGAGCCCTCCGGTCCGCCCACATGGTCGGCCGTCCCCAGCTGGTATCTGGTCTCGGCCGATGATCACGTGATCCCGCCCTCGTCCCAACGTTTCATGGCGCAGCGCATGGGCGCCCGAACCAGTGAGATCGACGCCTCACACGCTTCTCTGGTCTCTCGCCCCGGTGCGGTGGTCGCAGTGATCGAAGCCGCTGCTTCCCGTTGACCGCGTCCCTGCGGGGCACCGTCGTGTAATACGTCCACACCACAGGTGGGTGGTGAGTCGAGGTGCGGGTAATTGCTGCCACGTGGGCGGTCATTGTCCGCCGGGCAATCAGATGTTTACAGGGCAATTAGACTGGATCGACCGACGAAACCGGAGATTTGCCACAATCCGGTGACAGCGCCGGGTGCGGTGCGAGCAGAGGCGAAAGCAGCGAGGAGGTGGGGCCGATGTCGAGCACCGAGGATCGGCGCTTCGAGGTCCTGCGCGCGATCGTCGCGGACTACGTCGCGACCAAGGAGCCGATCGGTTCGAAGACGCTGGTCGAGCGGCACAACCTAGGTGTTTCCAGCGCGACAGTGCGCAATGACATGGCAGTGCTGGAGGCTGAGGGATACATCACACAACCGCATACGAGTTCTGGACGGGTTCCCACGGACAAGGGTTATCGACAGTTCGTGAATCGGATCTCCGAGGTGAAGCCGCTGTCGTCCGCGGAGCGTCGTGCGATCTTGGAGTTTCTCGAATCGGGCGTCGATCTCGATGACGTGCTCCGTCGTGGTGTCCGTTTGCTGGCCCAGCTGACCAGGCAGGTCGCGGTTGTGCAGTACCCGACGGTGTCGGCGTCCACGGTCCGGCACATCGAGGTGGTCGCACTCAACCCGGCGCGGTTGCTGCTGGTAGTGATCACCGATACCGGTCGAGTCGACCAGCGTTTAGTGGATCCCGGCGCGGTGATCGACGAAGAGGATCTGGCCGTGCTGCGCGGTATGCTGGGTGGCGCGATGGATGGCAAGCGCTTGGCGGCTGCCTCGGCGGCAGCGGCGGAGCTGCCGGAGCACGCCCCGGTGCGGCTGCGCGACGTGTTGGTTCGGGTGGCCACGGTGCTGGTGGAGACGCTGGTGGAGCATCCGGAGGAGCGACTGGTGCTCGGCGGCACCGCCAACCTCACTCGCAACGCCGCCGATTTCGGTTTCCCGGGTTCCTTGCGTACGGTGCTGGAGGCACTGGAGGAGCAGGTGGTCGTGCTCAAACTGCTCGCCGCGGCGCAGCATCCGGGTACGGTTACAGTGCGGATCGGTGAGGAGACGCAGGTCGAGCAGATGCGTGGTACTTCGGTGGTGTCGACTGGCTATGGTGCAGCCGGTGCGGTGCTCGGCGGAATGGGTGTGCTCGGCCCGACCCGGATGGACTATCCGGGAACGATCGCCTCGGTGGCGGCCGTCGCCCGATACATCGGTGAGGTCCTCGCTGAACGCTGACGTAGTACAGGTAATGCGCACCACTGATGCTCTCGACTTTCCGGCCGGATAAAGTTGAGTGCACAAGACTGATGCTGTTGTCGGCGCGAATTGGCTGTGGCGCGGGCACCGGCGGCCCTGTCGAAACGACCAAGGACTAGAGAACTCAAGTGGCACGGGACTACTACGGACTGCTCGGCGTCGCGAAGAACGCGACCGACCAGGAAATCAAGCGGGCGTACCGCAAGTTGGCGCGTGAGCTCCATCCTGACGTCAATCCGGATGAGGCGGCTCAGGTCAAGTTCAGAGAAGTGTCGAGCGCCTATGAGGTGCTGTCGGATCCGGAGAAGCGGCGCGTCGTCGACATGGGCGGTGACCCGCTGGAATCCGGTGGTGGTGGGGCAGGCTTCAACGGCGCGGGCTTCGGAGGCCTCGGCGACGTGTTCGAGGCATTTTTCGGCGGTATGAACAGCACTGCGGGCGCTGCGCGCAAGCCGCGTGGCCGCGTCCAGCCGGGTGCGGATTCGCTGATTCGTACCCGGTTGAGCTTGGCGGAGTGCGCGGTCGGGGTGACCAAGCATCTGACTGTGGACACCGCGATCCTGTGTGATGTCTGCCAGGGCTCGGGTGCGCATGACAACGCGAAGCCGGTGCGCTGTGAAACCTGCGGCGGTGCGGGCGAGGTCCAGGCCGTGCAGCGTTCCTTCCTCGGCCAGGTGCTGACCTCGCGTCCGTGCCCGACGTGCCGGGGTGCTGGTGAGACCATCCCTGACCCGTGCCGTAAGTGCGGCGGCGACGGCCGGGTACGAGCCCGCCGTGAGATCGCCGCGCCGGTTCCGGCGGGTGTCGCGAACGGCATGCGGGTGCGGTTGGCCGCGCAGGGCGAGGTCGGGCCGGGTGGTGGGCACGCAGGTGATCTGTATGTCGAGATCGTGGAGCAACCGCATGATGTGTTCGTTCGTGACGGTGACGATCTGCACTGCACCGTCCGGGTCCCGATGGTCGACGCGGCCTTGGGCACCACTGTCGTGATCGACACCGTTCTGGACGGCCCGACCGAGCTGACCATCCCGCCGGGAACTCAGCCTGGTGAGATCTCGGTATTGCGCAGTCATGGCATGCCGCGTCTGCGCTCCAGTGCGCGTGGCGATCTGCTCGCGCACTTGGAGATCGTGATACCGGCCAAACTGGATAACAAGCAGACCGAACTCCTGCGCAAGTACAAGGGGACGCGTGAGCGCGAGCATGCCGAGGTGCTGACGGCGCAGTCCGAACATAACAGCGGCCTGTTCGCGCGGTTGCGCGCTTCGTTCAGCGGGCGTTAGGTGGTCGCGTCGGTCTTCTATCTCGATGAGGTACCGGAACCGGGTGCGGTCGCGGTGCTCGACGGCCAGGAAGGCAGGCATGCCGCCACGGTGCGCCGTATCCGGGTCGGTGAGCCGATCACGCTCTCCGATGGTCGCGGTGTGCTTGCCACATCGGAAGTCGTTGCAGTGCAACGTGATCGGCTGGAACTAGCGGTACGTAGTCGAGTGCTGTCCGCGCCGAGGCTGCCTCTGGTGACCGTTGTGCAGGCACTGCCGAAATCCGACCGCTCGGAACTGGCGGTCGAGCTGATGACCGAGGTGGGCGCGGACGCTGTCGTCCCGTGGCAGGCGGCGCGCTGCGTCGCGAAATGGGAGGGCAAGGCGGCCAAGGCTGTGGGGAAATGGCGTGCCGCGGCCCGCTCGGCCGCCAGGCAGTCCCGCCGAGCCTATATCCCCACCGTCGCCGACCTACACCACACCAGTGACCTGATCGAGCTGGTCAAGAAGGCTAAGGAAGGCGGAGCGGTCGTCGTGGCGCTGCATGAATCCGGCGCCACCCGTTTCACGGAACTGCCTTTCGCCGACGTTGCCGAGATCGTCCTGGTGGTCGGTCCGGAGGGCGGGTTGGACGACGCGGAACTCGCAGCTCTCGCGGATGCGGGGGCAACGGTGACCTTGCTCGGCCCGACGGTTCTGCGCACCTCGACCGCCGCTGCGGTCGCCCTCGGCGCTCTTGGCGCGCTGACCGCACGCTGGTGAGAACCCGTGACGGTGCGGATATCTCGCGGCCGAGTCCGGTCCGGCCTGCCGCGGCGCGGAAATCGGGCGTGGTGTGACTGTTCGGTAATCGTGGCAAGGGTTGAGCGTGACCGGCTCTGGGAACTCTGTGGCCAGAGACCTCGCGGCACCTTATTCGTTGGGCGGTGTCGGTAGAGCGCGTTAAACTTTTCTCAACGTACAGCAGCAGTACGTACAGCAGCAGTCGAGACCGGAAAGCAGGCTATAGCCACTTTTGAGAGCACAAGACGAGATCGGTGACGCGGCTGACCCTACAGCGGATATCGGCGTCGGCGACAGCGGATCGGGCCCTGTGGCGCGCACTGTGCGTTCGAGTATCGAACTCGCTCCGGAATCGGTGTTTCCTTTTCTCGGTTCGGCCGACCAGAATCTTCGTGAACTGGAAGCGCTGCTCGACGCGGACATTCATGTCCGGGGCAATACCATCACTCTCACCGGTAGGGCGGCCGATGTCGCGCTCGCCGAACGAGTCATCGAGCAGTTGATCGCGCTCACCGGCCGTAACCGTATGGTGACCCCGGAGGCGGTGCGGCATACCGTCTCGATGCTCACCGAGGGGTCCAGCGAGTCCCCAGCAGAGGTACTCAGCCTCGATATCTTGTCCCGCCGTGGCAAGACCATCCGGCCGAAGACGCTGAACCAGAAACGCTATGTCGATGCGATCGACGCCAACACCATCGTGTTCGGTATCGGCCCCGCGGGCACCGGCAAGACCTACCTGGCGATGGCGAAGGCGGTCCAGGCACTGCAGTCCAAGCAGGTCAACCGGATCATCCTTACCCGTCCCGCGGTCGAAGCGGGGGAGCGGCTGGGCTTTCTGCCCGGCACACTGAACGAGAAGATCGATCCGTATCTGCGCCCGCTCTACGACGCGCTGCACGACATGATGGATCCGGAAGCCATTCCGAAGCTGATGGCAGCGGGTGTTATCGAGGTCGCGCCACTGGCGTATATGCGAGGTCGAACCCTGAACGACTCGTTCATCATTCTGGACGAGGCGCAGAACACTACTGCCGAGCAGATGAAGATGTTCCTCACCCGGCTCGGGTTCGGTTCGAAGATCGTGGTCACCGGTGATGTCACCCAGGTCGATCTGCCGACCGGGGCGCGGTCGGGTCTGCGTGCCGCCAGTGAGATCCTCACCGAGATCGAGGACATCCATTTCGCCGAACTCACCAGCAACGACGTGGTTCGCCACCGGCTGGTCTCGGATATCGTCGACGCCTACGACCGGTTCGAGGCTGAAACACGTCCGCAGGTCGGGCCGCATTACGGCGGCAATCGCGCGCAGCGGCGGGCCGCGAGCCGAGCGGAGCGACGGTAACGCGTTTCGCCAGGTGGGGCTCCGCTCCGCCGAAACGCTCGAGGAAATCGTAGGCTATCCGGGTGAGTATCGAGATCGCCAACGAGTCGGGTATCGACGTACCCGAAGAAGTGCTGGTCAGCGTCGCGCGGTTCGTGATCGCTCAGATGGACGTGCACCCGGCTGCCGAGCTGTCCATGGTGCTCGTCGATCTCGACACCATGGCCGATCTGCACACGCGCTGGATGGATCTGCCCGGCCCGACCGACGTCATGTCCTTCCCCATGGACGAACTCGAGCCGGGTGGCAGGCCCGACAGCCCCGAACCGGGTCCGTCCATGCTGGGTGACATTGTGTTGTGCCCGGAATTCGCTATCGGCCAAGCGCGCAAAGCAGGGCATTCGCTGGACCACGAGCTCGCGTTGCTCACTGTGCACGGTGTACTCCACCTACTCGGCTACGACCACGCCGAGCCGGACGAGGAGAAGGAGATGTTCGCTTTACAGGCCAGGTTGCTCGAGGAGTGGTACGGGAGCCTGCGTGCGGCGCGCCTGCGTGCCGAGCTCGCCGAACGTGACGTGCGGTTGCTGGGCAAAGCAGGCTTCACCGCACCGGGCGAGTCGTTGGGACCCACGTGACTTCGCTGGCTTTCGTGTTGTGCGCGGTGCTGCTCATCTCGGTGGGCGGAGTGTTCGCCGGAGTGGACTCCGCGCTGAATACGATCTCGGCGGCCCGCGTCGAGGATATGGCGCGTGCTGATCGGTCCGGCGCGGTGCGACTGAGTCGGGTCGTCGCCGACCGGGCACGCTATGTGAACCTCATGGTGTTGTTGCGCATTCTGTGTGAAATCGGCGCCACAGTGTTGCTGGCAGCGGGTTTGATGCGGATCTGGGCGCAGAACTGGGCATTGTTCGCTACCGCGTCGGTGATGGTGCTGGTGTCTTATGTGGTGATCGGTGTCGGCCCGCGCACACTGGGTCGTCAGCACGCGTACTCGATTGCGCTGGCCGCCGCGTTGCCGCTGCAGGGGCTCGGCGCGCTGCTCGGGCCACTCAGCAGGCTGCTTATTGTGCTCGGCAATGCGATCACCCCTGGTAAGGGGTTCCGCAACGGCCCGTTCTCGTCCGAGATCGAGCTGCGCGAGGTGGTCGAGATGGCGGGTGAGCGCGGTGTGGTGGCCGATGACGAACGCCGAATGATCCAATCGGTTTTCGAACTCGGCGACACCCCGGCCCGTGCGGTGATGGTGCCGCGTACCGAGATGGTCTGGATCGAGGCGGACAAAATCGCGGCGCAGGCCATGTCGCTTGCGGTGCGTTCTGGACATTCGCGTATCCCGGTGATCGGCGAGAACGTCGATGACATTCTCGGTGTGGTCTATCTGAAAGACCTGGTGCCGTACACGGATCGCAGCAGCAAGGCACGGGTGCGCGAGGTCATGCGGCCGGCGACGTTCATCCCGGACTCGAAACCGTTGGACAGTCTGCTCGACGAGATGCAGCGCAGGCGTAACCACATGGCCTTGCTGGTGGACGAATACGGCGGTATCGCGGGGTTGGTGACCATCGAAGACGTGCTGGAGGAGATCGTCGGAGAGATCGCCGATGAATACGACACCGATGAGACTCCGCCCGTCGAAGATCTCGGTGACGGTCGCTACCGGGTATCGGCCCGGTTGTCGGTGGAGGATCTCGGCGAGTTGTATGGGCTGGAGATCGAGGAGGAAGACGTCGACACGGTTGGTGGTCTGCTGGCACACGAGCTCGGCAGGGTGCCGCTGCCCGGCTCGAAAGTCGAGGTATACGGGCTGGTGCTGCATGGAGAAGGCGCTGCGGACGCACGGGGGCGGATGCGGGTGAACACCGTGGTGGTCGGCGAAGCGCGCGCGAAGGTGCAGGCTGGGAGAACCCAGGCCGGGAGAACCAATGGCGACGGTTCCCATAGCAAGAGTGGAGCTAATGGATCGGGGCGGGAGATCCAAGCCGATCGTGACGAGAACGGAGACACCGAATGATCGAATTGGACACCGAGGACAATAAACTGGTCGTATTGGCTCGTGGCGCGCTCGGCCGTGCTGGTGGGTCGAGCGGAGCGGCCATCCGGGACACCGATGGGCGCACCTACGCTGCGGGTGAGGTGAAGCTGACCGCGCTTCGGCTCACCGCGCTGCAAGCTACGGTGGCCGCTGCGATCTCCAGCGGTGCTGAGGGGTTCGAGGCAGCCGTGGTTGTCGGTGGTCGACTCTCCGATTTCGGTGTCGCCGCGGTGCGTGAAGTCTCGGCATCTGCTCGGATCATCTTCACCGATCGAGACGGTGCGGTATTCGAGATCGCCGACGATTCGTTGGACACTGCAGACTCATCGGACTCCGCTGTGGTGACTGCCGACGCAGACGAGGTGCGTGGTGGCTGACCCGGCCGAGGCACGCGGAAAGGGCGAATTCCGTTCCGGGTTCGTTTGTTTCGTCGGCCGTCCGAATACCGGCAAGTCGACGCTGACCAATGCGCTGGTCGGCGCGAAGATCGCGATCACCTCCTCGCGCCCGCAAACCACCAGGCACACTATTCGCGGCATCGTGCATCGTGAGCACGCCCAGTTGATTCTGGTCGACACTCCTGGATTGCACCGTCCGCGCACTCTACTCGGCCAGCGCCTCAACGACCTGGTCCGCGATACGTATTCGGAGGTCGATGTGATCGCGCTGTGCGTTCCGGCTGATGAGAAGATCGGCCCTGGTGACCGTTGGATCGTGCAGCAGATCCAGCGGATGGCGCCGAAGACGACGTTGTCAGGGGTGGTCACCAAGATCGATAAGGTGGGGCGCGATCGGGTCGCTCAACAATTGCTCGCGGTCTCCCAGCTCCTCGGCCCGGAGGCCGAGGTGGTGCCGGTATCGGCGGTCAAGGGTGAGCAGGTAGAAGTTCTCGTCGACGTCATCGCTTCGAAGATGCCGGAGGGGCCGGCCTTCTATCCCGACGGCGAGCTCACCGACGAGCCGGAGGAGACACTGATGGCCGAGCTCATCCGGGAGGCGGCGCTAGAGGGTGTTCGCGATGAGCTGCCACATTCGCTGGCCGTCGTCATCGAAGAAGTCCTGCCGTATGAGGATCGAGCGGACATGCTCGATGTGCACGCCCTGCTCTACGTTGAGCGCCCGAGCCAGAAAGCCATCATTATCGGCAAGGCCGGTTCCAGGCTGAAGGAAGTGGGTACCACCGCCCGTAAGCAGATCGAACACATCCTCGGCACACGCATCTACCTGAACCTGCATGTGAAGGTGGCCAAGGACTGGCAACGCGACCCGAAACAGCTCGGTAAACTCGGCTTCTGACCGAGCCGCCGACCTGACCGGAGCCGGTGAGGCATGGCACGGGCAGGACGACGGGACGCGGGTCGGTTCACCACCATGAGGTCTCACCACCATGAGGTAGGGCGATGGCGGTACCACTGGAGTTCGGATTCGAGCTGGGCGGCCAGGGAGATCAAGCGGGGTTCGCTGTCGGCCGTACCCATCAACTGGGCGCCTACGGGGAGTCCGGCATCGGTGAAGCCCGCGGGCACGTTGACGCTCGGCCAACCGAGGACGTTCCATGGCCAGGCGTAAGGGCAGGACGCGGTGATGAGGTTGTTGGTGGCGTTCACGCCGAGTCCGTCGATCGCATCGGCGCGCGGCGGCGCAGTCGCGGTGGTCGGAGCGAGGACTACGTCATAGTCGAGGAAGAAGTTTCCGATTCGCTTGTGCAGCAGCGGTTCCAGCCGACGTGCCGCGTACAGGGCGGGGCCGTCGAGCACCCAGCCGATCTGGGCGCTGGCCTTGGTGCGTGGATCGGTCCTGATACCGGGTGTCCGCCGGTACGCCCGGCGGATACCGGCCATCGAACGTGGCAGGAACGATAGACCGACCAGGACGCCGTAGGGTAGGTCGGCCACGGTCACCGTGTGCCCGAGCTTGCGCAGGGTGGCGGCGACCCGCCGCACTGCCCGCTCGACCTCGGGATCGAGTACGGTTTTGACCGGTGCGAAGGGAATGCCCAGCGACAGTGCGATCCGCAACCGCCCCGGATCCCGTCCGACGGCATCCGAGGCAGTGATCGGTGCGGGTGTGTGCAGGTCGCCGGGGTGTGGGCCTGCGGCCGCGTCGAGCAGCAGGGCCGCGTCCGCGACGGTGCGCGCCAGCGGTCCGTTCACGGTGAGTCCGTAGAATGCCTCGGCCTCCGGCCAGGTGGAGATCCGTCCGCGTTGCGGCTTGATGCCGACCAGGTTCGTCCATGCGGCCGGAATGCGGATCGAGCCCGCGCCGTCGGAACCCAATGCGGCGGGGACCAATCCGGCCGCGACAGCCGCCGACGCACCGCCAGAGGACCCGCCAGGCGTCCTGGTGCGCTCCCACGGATTACGGGTGTGCCCGAACCAGGCGGCACTGGTGAACGGCCATTGCCCCAGCTCGCAGGTGTTGGTCTTCCCGACGATCACCGCTCCCGCGGCACGCAGCCGTCGAACCGATTCGGCGTCTGCGGTTTTCGGTGCGAAATCGCCACCGCAACCGAATGCGGTCGGCTCGCCCGCGATATCAGTGTCGTCTTTCACCGCGATGGGCACACCGAGCAGCGGCAGTCGTTCCCCGGCGGCCAACCGACGGTCGGCCTCGGCGGCTTCGGTCAGCGCTTGTTCGTGGCGCACTACCCGGAAGGCATTGAGTGTGGACTGCGTCGCTGCTATCCGGTCGAGTGCGCTGCTGACCGCCGCGGTCGCGGTGATCGTGCCGTCCGCGATCGCGGACGCTAGTTCGGTCAGGCCCAACTCCGGTGTGTCGGATGAGATTCGGGCCGGCTCCGGCAACGTCATGTGAGCTCCGTCTCGTCGTACTCGATAAAACCGTAGCGCCCACTTGGTCAACCGTCCATATCGACAAGGACGATTCTCGTTCGGTCGGGCGTTCTCATAGACATACATACTGCATGTATGTAAAAATTGTCGAAACTCGTGTCTGGGAGGAAGCATGACAACCAGTGCATTGCTCGGCCGCCCTCATGAGGTGGATCTGCCCGGTGGACGCATCCGCTACTACGAGACCGGGGCGGGCGCTCCGATCGTCTTCGTACATGGTCTGCTCGTCAATGCGGACCTCTGGCGCGCAGTGGTTCCCGAGGTCGCCGCTGCCGGGTATCGGTGTCTGGCGCCGGACTGGCCGCTCGGCTCGCATGAGATCCCGGTTCCGGATGCGGATCTCACTCCGGTCGGTGTCGCCGACCTCATCGCCGCGTTCCTCGAACGCCTCGACCTCACCGATGTCACTTTGGTCGCCAATGACACCGGCGGAGCGATCACCCAAGTATTGCTGACTCGCGACCGGTCCAGGATCAGCCGCGTTGTGCTCGCCGCGGTCGACAGTTACGAGGGCTTCTTACCGCAGCCGTTCACAGGGCTTGCGACGTTGGCGAAGATCCCAGGGGCGGTCCGCCCACTGTCCGAGGTGCTGCGCATCCGGGCGCTGCACCGGTTGCCGTTGGTTTTCGGCTGGACTACCAAGCGGCCGATACCGCCGGAAATCGTCGACTCCTACTTGGCGCCGACTCGTGACTCAGCCGCGATCCGCAAGGACCTGCGCCGCTTTCTCCGATCCGCACATCGCCGGTACACGCTGGAGGCCGCGCGGCACTTCGCCGACATCGACCTTCCTGTGCTGCTGGTCTGGGCGCGCGAGGACCGCCTGTTCCCGGTGTCTTTCGCTGAACGTCTGGTGCGTGACCTGCCGAACGCGACACTGGAGTTTATCGCTGACTCCTACACTTTCCTGCCGGAGGATCAGCCGGAGTTGCTCACCGAATCGCTTCTGGAGTTCACTCGGCGGTATGCCGCGCCGTAGCCAGGAAGACCGCTCCCGCAGCACCAAGGCCGCGCTGGAGCAGGCCGGTCGTCGCTTGTTCACCGAGCGCGGCTTCGTGAGGACCTCCGCCGAAGAACTGGTCACCGCGGCTGGTGTCACCCGAGGCGCGCTGCACCATCATTACGGCGACAAGCGTGGATTGTTTCTCACAGTGCTGCAACAGATCGAGAGCGAGACCATGCAGGAGATCGAAGAGGCCATCGACTCGGTCGCTTCCGATGACGTGCTGGCCGGAGTATCCGCGGGCATCGAGGTCTTCTTACGGATCTGTCAGCGGCCTGAGATGTTGCGGATCGCTCTCACCGATGCCCCCGCTGTGCTCGGTTGGCAAGCGTGGCGCGAGTTCGAACTAGCTCACGGCCTCGGCCTGATCACCGTGCAGCTCGAGCGCGCCCGTGCGGCCGGAATGGTCGCCGATGCCCCGGTCTCGGTGCTGGCCCAGCTTGTCATCAGCATGATCAGCGAGGCCGCCATGATCGTCGCGCACGCCGAAGATCCGGATATCGCACGGGCGCAGACCCAGCAGTCGGTGCTGCTGTTGTTCGCGGGGCTGCTGCGCACCAGCGGTTGAATCGGTGCTCGGGGTGCGTCCCTGACGATCAGCCGTGTCCGAATGTAGTGGTCGGTCGGCCATGAGAGGATAACGACGTGCGATTGTATCGGGACGAGGCGGTGGTGGTGCGCCAGCACAAGCTGGGCGAGGCCGACCGTATCGTCACGCTGCTCACCAGGCAGTACGGCTTGGTCCGGGCGGTCGCCAAAGGAGTGCGGCGCACCAAATCGCGTTTCGGGGCCCGGCTGGAACCGTTTTCCTACATCGATGTACAGCTGCACCAGGGGCGCACCCTCGACACTGTCACTCAGGTCCACACTGTGGAGTCGTTCGCTTCGGGCATCATCGATGACTACGGGTGCTACACCACCGCGTGCGCCGTGTTGGAAACCGCCGAACGTTTGGCGGGCGAGGAGCGTGCCCCCGCGCCCCGGTTGCACGCGCTGACTGCGAGCGCACTGCGCGCTATCGCCGTCAAACAGCGGCCGCACGAGCTGATTCTGGACGCTTTCCTGTTGCGTGCCATGGGTTTCGCGGGCTGGGCGCCCGCGCTGGACGAATGCGCCAAATGCGCGACACCGGGTCCGCATCGAGCTTTCCATATCGCGGCCGGAGGCGCGGTATGTGTGCGCTGCCGCCCTCCGGGCGCTACCGTACCGGCACCGGGAGTGCTCGATCTGCTGGTCGCGTTACGGAGTGGGGAGTGGGAGTATGCGCAGGCGACTGCCGCCGCGGTGCGCAAACAGGCCAGTGGACTGGTCGCGGCGCATGTGCAGTGGTACTTGGAGCGCCAGCTGCGTACTTTGCCGCTGATCGAGCGGTCCGCGGTGCGGGTTACTCCTCGAATCGAGGCTCTACCCGGAGCAGCCCGATCATAACGATGGCATATACTGCGCCATGCAGGGCGATCCGGTGGTCGGGTGGAAGAACAAGCCATCCGACCGACGGGAGCTATGGAACTCATCAGAAAGTAATGCGGTAGTGGAGCGGCGGCGGCGACGGAGATCGGGCAGGATATAGGCCGTGATCTTGCGTCGAGACTCTGCTACCGCTATTGTTACCGCAACTGAGCCGAGCGCTGCAGATGGTCCTCGCGCGCCCGCGCCACACCCGTCAGGAGCTCGGCCCCCGCAGTTGCCACCGGAACTGATACCCAATCATGTCGCGCTCGTGATGGACGGTAACGGGCGCTGGGCTCAGGAACGCGGGCTGCCGCGCACCGCAGGGCATGAGCGGGGCGAGAATGTCCTCATGGACACCGTCGAGGGTTGCCTCGAAATCGGGGTGAAGTGGCTGTCGTCCTATGCCTTCTCCACCGAGAATTGGCGGCGCAGTCCCGAAGAGGTGCGCTTTCTGATGGGCTTCAACCGCGATGTGATCCGCCGCCGCCGCGACGAGATGAACGAGATGGGTGTGCGCGTGCGCTGGGCCGGTCGTCGGCCGCGCTTATGGCGCAGTGTGATAAAGGAATTGGAGATAGCCGAAGAACTCACCGCGGGCAATACCGCCATGACTCTCACCATGTGCGTCAACTATGGAGGCCGCGCCGAGATCGCCGACGCGGCGAGGGAGATCGCGCGCAGGGTGGCGACGGGCGAGATCGATCCGGAGAAGATCACCGAGGCGACGGTGGCGCGATACCTGGACGAGCCCGACATGCCCGACGTGGATCTGTTCCTGCGTCCATCGGGCGAGTTCCGCAGCTCCAACTTCCTCCTCTGGCAGTCGGCCTACGCTGAATACGTCTACCAAGACACGCTTTTCCCTGATTTCGATCGGCGCAATCTTTGGGAGGCGTGTCTCCAGTATGCCGCGCGAGACCGCCGTTTCGGTCTCGCCAAATGAACGGTGGTTCGGGCATGAACGCAGACGCGGGTACAAGTGTGACCCAAGGGCAGGAGCTACAGGCGCGAGCGGGCGCGTGCCTGTCGCGTTACGGTATTGATGTGCGGGTCGATGCCGAGGGATCGCTCGGCTACGAGTACGAGGGCGCGTTGTGCTCGCTGCGTGCGGTGAATCTCGCGCCCGGCTTGGATGTGCTAACTCTTACCTGTGTGTTGGCCTGGGACCGGCCGCTGGAGCCGCGGCTGCGCAAACGGGTTGCCGATCGCAACAACGCGTTGCAGTTCGGCTCGCTCACCATGATCGGCCACGGCAAGCTCGCAGATGTCCTCCTGCGCTACACTTTCCCCGCCGCGGGGCTGGACGATCAGGCCCTGACTACGATGCTGCTGCTCGTGTTATCGAACGCGGGCCGTGCCAGGCAAGGGTTGGTGCCCTGACACCTCGCCCGCCAGGGGGCGGCTCGGGGCCGGTTGTGCTCAGGTGGTCGTCGATCGGGCGGACTCGCCGTAAGGCAACAGGGTGCGCACGCCCCGCGCCAAGGTTTCCGGGTCCGGGTCGCCGAGGATGAGGTGTTGCAGGATGAAGCCGGGCAGCATGCCGATGATAGCCGTGGCCACGGCATCGGTGTCGGCGTCTTCCGGTAGCCAGCCACGTTCACGCATGTGCTCGGCGTAGGTGACCCACAGTGTGCGCATCGAGCGCATCGCCTCGCGGACCATCGCGGCTGCCTCGGGGCGGACCAAGGCCAGTGCCCAAGCTTGCGGCGCCAGCCGCACCGGTCCATCGGGGCCGCTCTGTCGTACCACCTCCTCGGCGAGCACGGTGATCAGCTCGGCGGGAGCCGGGAGTGGTTCGCGCTGGATCACCTCATACATCATCTCGCGCAGATGTACGGTCGTCTGGGTCGCCAGCGCGGTGATCAGCTCGTCCTTGCTCTTGAAATAGCGGTAGACCGCCCCAGCGGACAGCCCTGATTCGATGAACACATCCTGCATCGAGGTCTCATGGAACCCGGTGCGGGCGAAACAGAGCCGCGCGGCGTCCAGAATCTGCTGCCTGCGGCGTTCCAGGTGTTCTTCGCTGACTCGGGGCATGCCTCCAAAATAAAACGAATATCCATTCTTGAAAACTTCGCGGAGATATGCCACGGTGGAGACAATAAAAAGAACGAGCATTCGATTTTTTGGGGGTGCCTCATGAACACTGCGCAGCGAGCATTTTCCGTCGGTCTCGGTGCCGCCTTGCTCCAGGCGCTGATGTTGATCGCGTTCGCCTGGCCTGCTGCCAATATCGCGCCACGTGAGCTGCCGCTGGCCGTGACGGGACCGCAGGCCGGGGTAGCGGCAGATCGTCTCACTGAGACTGGTCCGGATGCCTTCGAGGTCATTACGGTGGCCGATGTGGCAGCCGCTCGCACCGCGATCGCGGACCGGGAGGTCTATGGGGCGATCGTCACCGGTGGCGGGCGCCCTCGCGTAATGGTCGCTTCCGGCGCGAGTCCTGCCGTCGCCCAGCAGCTCGGTCAGATCGGACAGCGACTGTCCGGCGCGCCCGTCGCCGCTGTGGAGGACGTGGTGCCTGCCGATGCGGATGATCCGCGCGGCATCGTATTCGGTGCTATGGTGCTGCCGCTGGTGATGTCCGGTATCGCGGCCGGTGTGCTACTCGCGTTGGTGATCCCCACGGTCGGTGGCACATTGCTCGGGTTGGCCACATTCGGCGCCGTGGGTGGATTGCTGAGCATGGTGATCATCCAGGGCTGGCTGTCGGCGCTGCCAGGGCCTTACCTTACGCTCGCATCGGTGGCCGGGCTGGTCTCGTTCGTGGTGGCGGGTTCGGTGGCAGGGCTCGCCGCGGTATTCGGTCGCGTGGGCATCGGAGTCGCCGCGCTCACCATGTTGCTGATCGGCAATCCGTTTTCCGCAGCTACCTCGGCGCCGGAGTTACTGCCGCAGCCGTGGGGTGCGATCGGCCAGCTGTTGCCGCCCGGCGCGGCTGCCTCGCTTCTGCGTTCGGTCGCGTTCTTCGACGGGGCCGCTGCCGCTGGTTCGCTCGCGGTGCTCTCCAGCTGGGCCGTGGTCGCGCTCGCACTATTGGGTACCGCCGCGCTGCGTGCTCATCGCACCGAGGCGGCTGTGTCGGTCCGGGATCCGCTCCCGGTGGGCTGAACCTTGGTTGGCGCGGAGTCCGAGCGCGCCCCTGCCCGCGTGATGGTGTAGCGACAGGCACGGGGCGCTATCTACTCCGCCTGCGCGCCGGTTCGCAGGCCGGGCAGATGCCGAACATCTCGAGGGTGTGGCTGATCTCGGTGAATCCGTGTTCGCTCGCGATCGACTCGGCCCACGTCTCGACTGTCGGGCCTTTCACTTCGACGGTGCGGCCGCAGTGCCTGCACACCAAGTGGTGATGGTGGCCGAGAGAGCACTGACGGTAGACCGATTCACCGGAATCGGTACGCAACACATCCACCATGCCGGCATCGGCCATCGACTGGAGCGTCCGGTAGACCGTGGTCAAGCCGATGTATTCACCGCGTTTGCGCAGTTCGTCATGGAGTTCCTGGGCAGAGCGGAATTCATTGATATCACCGAGTAGCGCAGTGATGGCGCTGCGCTGTCTGGTGCTGCGGATACCGACTGGTTTCTGTACGGCGGCCGTGTTGTCTGGCACGGATCACCCTTCCTCGGCGTGCGCGACGGCATCGATGACGATATGTGCCAAATGGTCATCGACGAGTTCATAGAGCACTTCGCGACCCGACCGCTCCCCGTGCACCAGACCCGCGGCCTTGAGAATGCGCAGATGCTGACTGACCAGGGGCTGGGTGACGCCGAGTGCGTCCACCAGCTCGTGTACACAGCGTGGCGACTCACGTAGCTGCAGCACGATGGCAATACGAACCGGCGCTGCCAGCGCCCGCAGCAACTCGCCCGCGTCTTCCAGGACGGTCCGTGTGGGAAGGGGCGCCGGGCCGGGCGACCGATACGGATTGTGTGGCTGTGCTGCGGCAGTCTCGGCGGGCATGATCGACCAACTCCTAATTGGAAAGCATTACCATTTTGCGTATGCACAGGTGCGCATGTCAAATAGGCTTGCCGAGACGGGCTGAATTTCGCATGATTCGCGGGCGCGCGTGCTGTGCGGTGGAAACACGGTTGGATGGGGTCTATAGGCTGTAGCGGACCCGATGGCATTGACCGGTTCGGTGGGATAGGTCCGGTCGGCCGATACTGATCCGACTCGCAGTGGATGGAGAATTCTCGCGTGGCACCCAAGTCGAAGGTGGACACCGTTGCCAACCTCGCCAAGCGCCGGGGTCTTGTGTACCCGTGCGGTGAGATCTACGGCGGTACCAAGTCGGCATGGGACTACGGACCGCTGGGTGTCGAGCTCAAGGAGAACATCAAAAAGCAGTGGTGGCGCGCCATGGTCACCGGTCGCGAGGATGTCGTCGGTCTCGACTCCTCGGTGATTCTGCCCCGTCAGGTGTGGGTGGCCTCCGGTCATGTCGGCGTGTTCAACGATCCGCTGGTCGAGTGCCTGAATTGTCATCATCGTTTCCGGCAGGACCACTTGCAGGAGGCGTACGCGCTGAAGAACGGACTCGACGATCCGGATGCGGTCTCTATGGAGCTCATCGCCTGCGCGAACTGCGGTACAGTCGGCCGCTGGACCGAGCCGCGCGACTTCAACATGATGCTCAAGACTTACCTCGGCCCGATCGAGTCCGAGGAGGGCTTGCACTACCTGCGCCCGGAAACCGCCCAGGGCATCTTCGTGAACTTCGCCAATGTGATGACCACCGCGCGTAAGAAACCGCCGTTCGGCATCGCGCAGATCGGCAAGAGTTTTCGCAACGAGATCACTCCGGGCAACTTCATCTTCCGCACTCGTGAGTTCGAACAGATGGAGATGGAGTACTTCGTCAAGCCGGGCGAGGATGTGGAGTGGCACAAGTACTGGATCGAGACCAGATTCTCCTGGTACATCGATCTCGGCATCGCCACGGAGAACTTGCGGTTGTTCGAGCACCCGGAGGACAAACTCTCGCACTACTCCGTGGGCACCACTGATATCGAATATCGCTTCGGTTTCCAGGGCAACGAGTGGGGTGAGCTGGAAGGCGTCGCCAACCGCACCGACTTCGACCTGAAGACGCACTCCGAGCACTCCGGTACCGAGCTGACCTTCTTCGACCAGGCCACCAACGAGCGCTACATCCCGTATGTCATCGAGCCCGCGGCAGGCCTCACCCGCTCGCTGATGGCCTTCCTGGTCGATGCCTACGCCGAAGACGAGGCGCCCAATACCAAGGGCGGGGTGGATACCCGCACAGTATTGCGACTGGATCGTCGCCTTGCTCCGGTGAAGGCGGCGGTGCTGCCGCTGTCGCGAAATGCCGATCTGACGCCGAAAGCCAAGGATCTGGCCGCACGGCTGCGCAAGAACTGGAATGTCGAGTTCGACGACGCGGGTGCCATCGGACGCCGATACCGCCGCCAGGACGAGATCGGCACACCGTTCTGCGTCACTGTCGACTTCGATACATTGGACGACCAAGCGGTGACCATCAGGGAGCGCGATACGATGGCGCAGGAGCGCATCGCGTTGGATAAGGTGGAAGGTTATCTGGCTCAGCATCTGATCGGGGTCTGATTTCCGCCTGCTGCGCTCCGGGTCACGGAGGCGGAGCAGCGTGCTGAATCGCAGGCGACACCAGGATTGTTCCTGCGAATCCCAGTTATCGAATGTATCGTTGTCTGAGGGATTGCTGATGCGGATTTTCGGACTGGGGAAGTTGCATGGAGCGAAAGCAGCGAATAGCAGTGATCGGTGCTGGACCGTCCGGTATCGCTGCGGCTAAAGAATGCCTTGCTTACGGGCTCTGCGAAGATTTGGTGGTCTTCGAAAAATCCGATCAGGTGGGTGGCAACTGGGTTTACCGTGATGAGGGGGGTCATTCCAGCATCTACGAGACCACCCACATCATCAGCTCCAAGTACTATTCGGAGTACGAAGATTTCCCTATGCCGCCGGACGCGCCCGATTACCCGCACCACACGGTGCTGAAGAAATACTTTCAGGACTATGCCGAACATTTCGGCGTGACATCCAGGATCCGTTTCCACACCGAGGTACTGCGCGCTACACGTGGCGATGAAGGGGAGTGGATCATTCGTTCACGTGGTCCGGAGGGGGAGCGGACCGAGACTTTCGACGTCCTTATGGTCGCAAACGGCCATCACTGGGATCCGCGTATGCCGGAGTATCCGGGGCATTTCGGCGGCGAGTTCATCCACTCGCACGAGTTCAAGACCAGCCGCCCGTTCTCGGGTAAGCGGGTGCTGGTCATCGGCGGTGGCAATTCGGCGGCCGACGTGGCGGTGGAGTGCTCGAAAGTAGCCGAGCGTTGCTGTATCTCCATGCGGCACGGGAATTGGTTTATGCCCAAGTACATCTGGGGGATTCCTACCGATGTTTTCCATGGGAAAACTGTGCAATGGGTGCTGCCCTGGCTGCGCCAGTCTTCGTTCGGGCTGACGATGCGCATGGTTCTCGGGGACAACAGGGATTTCGGGCTGCCGGATCCCGATCATCGACTTCTGGAGGGGCATCCCACCATTAATTCCGAACTATTCTACTGCATCGGCCATGGCTCGATAATGCCCAAGACCGGTGTTTCTTTCCTGGATGGCGAACGCGTACATTTCGTCGATGGCAGTAGTGAAGAGTTCGACGTGATCATCGCGGCAACTGGTTACAAGATCACTTTTCCGTTCTTCGATAAGTCCTTCATAGACTGGGACGGTGTGCAGCGGCCGCCGCTGTGGCGGTTCGTGTTCCATATCGACATCCCGAACCTATACTTCATCGGATTATTCCAGCCTCAAGGCTGTATCTGGCCACTCGCCGATTACCAGGCCATGCTTGCCTGCTTGGAGCTGACCGGACGCTATCGCCGTCCGGCGGATATGCGGAAAGCGGTTGCCAGGGAATCGGCGCATCCGCACTACAAGTTCGTCAAAGCGCCGCGCCACTCCACCGAAGTGGACTACAGGGCCTTCCGTAAGGAACTTCTCGCCGAGCTGAGGGTGGCAGGAGTGAAGCCACACAAACGCCCGAAGGAGGCAGCGATCAACAAGATATCGCTATTCGGACGACAAGAGGCCTGAAACCGACCCGACTGGCCGGTGCGGTGTATCGAGCAGGCGCTCAATGGTCCCGGCGACCGGCGACTCCGATCGTGGTCGGAATGAGCAGCGCGAGACCCCACGGCACTGCCACCCAGAACGGCCAGAAGTAGCCCGCGCCGGTGAACAGGTAGATCGCGAGGCACAGCACATTGACCGACACCCACGGGGCCCATATGATCCCTACCCACTTCGGAATGCTCCTGGTCTGTACCGGTAGTGAATCCCGCTGCGCGGGAAGGTCGGACAGCAGCGGGGCCAATTCGCCATATGTCTTGGCGGCGTATACTCGCTGCAGTCGCTCGTCGAATTCGTGCAGTGACAGCCGTCCCTCGCTCATCGCATGACGCAGTTGGTCGATGATCTTCTCGCGATCGGCGTCGGACGCTCGCAGATACTCCTGGCTCACGGAGTGATCGTATGTTCACGGCGCGGGCATCGCGAGCGGTCTGGTCACCGCGTTTTCCGCAGTGTTGTTCACCGGTGCGCGAGTTCCGCTATCTCTTCCGCCTGTCGGTGTGTGCCCGGAACGGAGGTGCCGCACGCTTTCGAGGATCGGCGCCCGCGTCGTGCAGTACGTCAGAACCTTCCTCCGCGGCTGATCCGCCGAGATCCGGCTGAGCCGCCGAACGAGCCCGGGCTCCATCCACCATCGGAATGCCGAGCGCCACCCGCCGCCCCGCGCAGCATTCCCTCGAGCAGGATGCCGCCGAGCACCGCCCCGGTGTGGGCACCGCTGGATGGAGCCCGGCCGCGCTCCCAAGCCTGCACGCTGGTCTGGGCCTCCCACAACGCGCGCCCGCCCAGGTCTGCCGCCGTCCTGGCATGCCGCAGTGCCTGTTCCGGATCATTCGAGCTGAACTGTTGTGCCTGGTCGAGGTTGCGCTGCGCCTCCGATAGCCGGGTGCGCGCTGTGGCATCGATGCCGCCGCGGCGGGGAATGATGTAGTCGGTAGCCGATCCGACCTTGGCGCGAGCATCGGTGAGGGCTCGGTCGAGCCTGCGCCGCAGGTCTTCGGCGGCGAGTTTGCGGTCGGTGGCGGCGGCGAGGGCGCGTTCGAGGTCGGCGTCGGCGGCTACGGCATCATGGAAGGCGTCCAGTGGGTCGGTGCTCGCCGTGGCCGCCGCTTTCTCCAGGGTGGATTGCGCAGCGGTGCGCGCAGCGGCCAGTTCCGGTCCGCCGTAGGCGGAAAGCTCGGTGGCGGAGGTGATATCACGGCGCAGCTCATCCAGTGCTCCGGGCAGTCCATCCCGCGCCTGCTGGATATCGGCGGCCGCGTTGGTTACCGCGTCGAGCAGGACGCGTGCTTGGCCGACAGCGGCTTCGGCGGAGCGGATAGCAGCCACGACGCCGCCCTGCTCACCCACCGGCCGAGCGAGCGCGGCCCGGCCCGCATCGATATTCTGCTCCGCGAAAGCGATGCGCTCGCGTGCCATGCGTGTGTTGTCCCGGATCGAGGTGAGAACCTCGGCCGGGTGGACGGTGGTGAGCCTGGCCAGCTCGGCTTCCGCGCCGGGGAAGCGGGCAGTGGCGTCGACAACAGCTCTGGTGAGTCGATCCAACCGGTTCGTGGCGTCGAGCAGTAGATCACGCATGGCGTCGAATTCGGCGACTTGTCGGTCGAGGTCCCGGTCGGCGCGCCCTACCGTGCTGATCAGATCGATCAGTAGTGCTCGTTGTTCTTCCTGAGTCTCCGGGATGGCGTCGTCGAGGCGCTGCCGGATCGCGAAAGCCTTGGTGGCGGCGGCTTTCGCGTGCTCGAGCGCAGTGCGGAAAGGCGTGGTCGCGATGGCGCCGAACTCGCCGGTGGCCAGGTCGAGTTCCTCGGCGCTGGTGCGTATCGCGTTGTCGATCTCCACTAGTGCTTCGCGGGACCGGGCATGCAAGGTATCCAGCGGCAAGGTGGCCAACGCCGCCGTATCCTCCGGATCTACATCTCGTGCGGCCGCTAGCGTGGCCTCGGACCGGTCGCGGTGCATTTTGCGGTTGTACCACACCAAACCGCAGGCCAGGAGTATAATGGCCAGCCCGATACCGAGCAGGGCACGCCAGTTCGCTCCGCCGCCGCGTATCGCCGAGTCCACACCGTCGGCCGCAGTGATTCCGGCATCGGCCCAGCGCCCGGCGCGCAGGTCGGGCTCCACTTTGCCGGTCAGGAGGGCATCGAGTTCGGAATCGCTCACACCACGAGGCAACTCGCCCTCGAACCAGTACGCGCGATCCTCGGTGGCGATCGTGAGCAACAGGTCTCTCGGGCCGAATCCGGATATCGAAGCAGTGCGTTGAGCCCAGTCTTTCGGGGAGAGCCCGTCGAAGCTGCGCACGTACATCACCCACAGCCGGACCCGCTGGTCGGTGTAGAGCTGGTCCACCGCAGCGCGCACCTGGTCGAATTGCCCGGTGTCGAGCGCCTCGGCCTGATCTTCGACGTAGGTACTCATCCGCAGCGGCGGTTCCGCTGTACCCGCGGGTGCGCCGAGGAGGGCGGCGCCTGCCAGCAGCACGCTGAGCGCGAGCAGGCGGATACGGCGATTCCGGGATAGCAGTGACATGGCATGAATCTAGCTCGCTAGCATGGTTTTGTGATCACCATCGATCGCCCGTACACCGGCCATGTGTCCCCGAATTCGAACCCGCAGCAGCGCGATATTCCCGGCGCACGCGTCGTAAAGATGTCCGTCGGCGGCATGGACAACAACTGCTACCTGGTGCAGTGCGCGAACACCGGCGCCGCGCTGCTCATCGACGCCGCCAATGAGGCTTCGCGGATCGCCGCCCTTGTCGAGCAGGAAGTGCCGGGGAAAGTTCAGCTGATCGTTACCACCCACCAGCACCCCGACCACTGGATGGCACTGACCGAGACCACCGCGGCCACCGGTGCCGGGACGGCGGCCCATCCGCTGGATGCCGATCCGCTCCCGGTCCGCCCGGACCGGTTGCTCGCTGACGGCGACACCGTCGTGATCGGTGAGCTGGTTTTTCAGATCATCCACCTGCGCGGCCACACCCCCGGTTCGATCGCGCTCGCTCTTTCCGACGGCGCGGGCCGCACCCATCTGTTCACCGGTGATTCCCTATTTCCCGGTGGCGTCGGCCGTACCACCTCCCCAGAAGACTTCGACTCTCTCTTCGCGGACGTCACCACCAAGCTCTTCGACCGCTATCCCGATGACACGGTCATCTATCCGGGGCATGGTGATGACACCACCCTCGGCGCCGAACGTCCCCATCTAGCCGACTGGCAGACCAGGGGTTGGTGATCGGCGCGTCCGTGCGCGGCTGGTCGGTGCAGTGCACGAGTCCGCCGGATATCGAAGTATCGATGTGCGTGCCATCGGTATCGACAGTGTTGCTGGTTCGGTGACACCGCTGCTGCTGGCAGACTTGGGGAGTGGATTTGCCAACGATGCGCGCCCGAGCTGTTCCGGCTGCTGACTCCGCTCGGCCACCTGGCTCGGATGCGGGGTTGCTGTGCTGGGCGCGGCGATTGGTTGTCGGCTCGATAGTGATGGGGGTGGTGCTGGTCGGTGGAACCTCTTTTCGCATATGGCATGTCGCGCGCATCAATGACTATCGGAAGGCCGACGCGATCGTCGTGCTCGGCGCCGCACAGTATTCTGGAACGCCTTCCTCAGTATTCGAAGCGCGACTCGATCAGGCCTACAATTTGTTCCGGGCCGGTATCGCGCCTCGGGTGATTACGGTGGGCGGCAAGCAGAAGGGGGACCTGTTCACCGAAGCGGCCTCTGGCAAGAACTATCTGCGGGAGCGTGGCGTGCCCAGTGACAAAATCCTTGCCGTAGAAACCGGTTCGAATACCTTGCTCAGTATCGAGGCGGTCGCGACGGCGATGCGGGCCCGCGATATGTTCTCGGCAGTGCTGGTCAGCGATCCTTGGCATTCATTGCGCACCCGTACCATGGCCCACGATGCGGGCTTGGCGGCATGGACCGCGCCGACGCGGACCGGTCCCGCCGTCTACACCCGCGAATCACAGCTGCGCGGTATCACCAGAGAGACCGGTGCTCTGCTGTGGTACCAGTTCACCCACTTTTCGGCGGACTTCACCTATACAGCACAACAATGAGATTCGATGAGCGACCGGTATACCGATCATGACAGGGAACGCATCGTCCGCGAGGATGTCAAGACAGCGGGGCTCGGTAGCCCGCGTAGTGAGTTCGTCACCGGCCATCGCACCGAGTTCGCTCGGGATCGCGCCCGGGTGCTGCACTCCGCCGCGCTGCGGAGACTGGCCGACAAAACCCAGGTCATGGGGCCACGCGAAGGAGACACACCGCGCACTCGACTCACACATTCGCTCGAGGTCGCCCAGATAGGACGCAGTATCGCCGACGGACTCGGCTGTGACCCGGATCTGGTCGATCTGGCCGGGCTCGCCCACGACATCGGCCACCCCCCTTACGGTCACAACGGGGAGAAAGCGCTGGATACTTTCGCGGATGCCTACGGAGGATTCGAAGGTAACGCGCAGAACCTGCGCATTCTTACCCGTCTCGAACCCAAAGTGCTCGAGCCCGACGCCACGAGCGCGGGCCTCAACCTCACCCGCGCCGCGCTCGACGCCGCACTCAAATATCCTTGGGGCCGAACGGGCTCAGGCACGAAATTCGGTGGATACGAGGTCGACGCCGATCGGCTGGAGTGGATACGCAAAGAAGCGCCGGACCGGCGTCGCAGTCTGGAGTGTCAGATCATGGACTGGTCCGATGATGTCGCCTACTCGGTGCACGACGTCGAGGACGGTGTGCTGGCTGGTCGCATTGATCTGCGTGCGCTGGCCGACTCGCTCGAGCAGGACGCGTTGGCCGCGCTCGGCCAGTTCCAGCATTCGCTGGCGGCCGACGAGCTGAGCGCTGCCGCGCAGCGCCTGTCGGAGCTGCCGGTGGTCACCGAGGCGTCCGGATACGATGGCACGTTCACTGCCTCGGTCGCGCTCAAGCGCCTCACCAGCGAGCTGGTCGGCCGCTTCGCCACCGCCGCGATCGCGGCGACCAGAGCGGTCGCCGGGCCACAACCGCTGTCCCGGTATGCTGCTGACCTGGAGGTCCCGCGCATTGTCGCTGCCGAGATGGCTTTGCTGAAGACTGTTGCGCTGCGCTACGTGATGTCCGATCCGGCGCACCAGCTGCGCCAAGCCGAACAGCGCGAACGTATCCTCGCGGTGGCTGATCAGTTGTTGGCGACCGCCCCGCGTAGCCTCGATCCGCTCCTGCTGCCTTTTTGGAACGCCGCCACCGACGACACCGACCGTGTGCGCGTCATTGTCGATCAGATCGCCTCCTACACCGAAAGTCGCTTGGAACGGGTCGCTGCCCGGCTTGGTGCGTAGCTCGCCCAGTCCTGTGCTCGCCTTCTGCTTGGGCCGCTACTGGGAGACATGCCTGCTGCTCGGTGGCGGCGCCAGGGAGGGGAAATTGTAGTATTCACGTGAAATATATTGTGCTACAAAGCTATTAAACGTCTTTGGTGGTTGGCTAAGATGGAGGGGTGCGGATCGGAGTCGGGCTCTCCACCGCGTTGGATGCGTGGCATGCGGGTATGGAGGCCGCAGCGCACGCCCGCGATCAACTCTCGGGCGAGGCGCTGTCGCTGGCTGTATTGTTCGCCTCCCGAGCCCATGGTGATGAGGCATCGGCCGTGCTCGCCGGTGTCCAGGACACGATCCGGGCTCCTGCCCTGGTCGGGTGCGTGGCGCAAGCAGTGGTAGCCGGTCGCCGTGAGATCGAGGACGAGCCCGCAGTGGCGGTGTGGCTGGCGTCTGGACTACCTGCCGAGACCTTTCAACTGGATTTTCTGCGCACGGAGACCGGCGGGCTGCTCGCCGGTCACCACTTCGATAAGAGTGCACGCGATTTTCACCTGCTGCTGCCCGATCCCTACTCTTTTCCGGCTGAATTGCTGCTCGAACATCTGAACGCCGATCTGCCCGGCACCGTCGCGGTGGGTGGGCTGGCCAGCGGTGCGCAGGGCCCGGCAGACAGCAGGTTGTTCCGTGACCACGATGTGGTGACCTCAGGTGCGGTCGGCGCACGGTTTCCCGGCCTGCACGGCGTCTCGCTCGTATCCCAGGGCTGTCGGCCGATCGGCTACCCCTATATCGTCACCGGTGCCCGTGGTTCGCTGATTACCGAGCTCGCTGGAAAATCGCCGGTCGCGCGATTACAGGAGATTGTTGCCGCGTTGCCACCCGACCAACAGGACCTGCTGACTTACGGCCTGCAGGTCGGTATCGTGGTCGACGAGCATTTGGCCGTGCCGAGGCGGGGCGATTTCCTGATCCGCGGCATCCAGGGTGCCGACCTGTCGAGCGGTGTGATCGAGATCGGTGAGACTGTCGAGGTCGGTACGACCGTGCAATTCCAGGTCAGGGACGCGGCCGGAGCGGACAAGGATCTGCGTGCGGCCCTCGCGCGGGTGAGTTCGGAACTGCCCGGACGTCCGGCGGGTGCGCTCCTGTTCACCTGTAATGGGCGCGGCAGACGGATGTTCGGGGTTGCCGACCACGACGCCACGATGATCGACGATCTGCTCGGCGGCATTCCGCTCGCCGGTTTTTTCGCCGCGGGAGAGATCGGCCCGGTCGCGGGCCATAATGCGTTGCACGGGTTCACTGCATCGATGGCATTATTCGTTGAATGACCGTCGATATCCGGGTCTACGCTGAGCTGAACGACTTCCTCCGACCCGATGAGCGGCATGCGGTACTGCGCAGGTCGTGTCACCCGCACCAGACCGTGAAGGACATCATCGAGGTCAGCGGAATCTCGCACACCGAGGTCGACCTGTTGTTGGTCAACGGACAGCCGGTGAGCTTCGGCCCGCATCCGCGGGCAGGCAACTGGATCACCGTCTACCCGGTATTCGAGACGTTCGATATCGGCGGGGTGAGCAAGGTGCGCCCGCACCCCTACGCGCAGGCGGACCTGCCCAAAACTCGGCACACCGAGCCACCCGGGCGTGTCGGTGTCGCATTCGCCTAGACTCGCTGCCGTGGCCGGACGACTTCCTGATCGTGATATAGCGGCGATTCGCGAGCGCGTTCGGATCGAAGACGTGGTGGGGGAGTACGTCGCGCTCAAACGCGCGGGCGCGGACTCCATCAAGGGCCTGTGCCCATTTCACGACGAGAAGTCGCCGTCGTTCCATGTGCGGCCTAATCATGGTCTGTTCCACTGCTTCGGTTGCGGAGCAGGTGGCGACGTGTTCGCCTTCCTGCAGAAGATCGAGCATGTCGGATTCGTCGAGGCCGTCGAGCAGTTGGCCGACCGGATCGGCTATCAGATCAACTACGAGGGTGGCGGCACCACGGTGCAGCGCGACCGTGGCACCCGCGCCCGGCTGGTCGCGGCGAACGCGGCTGCCCACGAGTTCTACACCGCGCAGCTGCGCGAACCGGAGGCCGAAGCGGCACGTACGTATCTCACCGAGCGCAATTTCGACGCGGCAGCCGCCGAGCAGTTCGGTTGCGGATATGCCCCAGCCGGGTGGGACAGGCTTACCAAACATCTGCTGCGCAAGGGGTTCGAGGCCAAGGAGCTGGAAGCCGCTGGATTGTCCAAGCCGGGCAGGCGCGGCCCGATCGACCGCTTCCACCGGCGTCTGCTGTGGCCGATCCGTAACCTCGGCGGCGAGGTCATCGGCTTCGGCGCTCGTAAGCTCTTCGATGACGACACCATGTCGGGTAAGTACGTCAACACCCCGGAAACGTTGCTATACAAGAAATCTCAGGTGCTCTTCGGTCTCGACCACGCTAAGCGGGAGATCGCCAAGGGGCATCAGGCAGTCGTGGTGGAGGGCTACACCGACGTTATGGCGATGCATCTGGCTGGTGTGAAAACCGCCGTCGCATCCTGCGGCACCGCCTTCGGCGACGATCACCTCTCCCTGCTGCGCCGTCTGATGCTGGACGACAATTTCTGGCGCGGCGAGATCATCTACACCTTCGACGGCGACGCTGCGGGGCGGGCAGCGGCGCTGAAAGCCTTCTCCGAGGACCAGAAACTGGCCGGCCAGACCTATATCGCGATCGCGCCGGACGGGCAGGACCCGTGCGAATTACGCCAGCACTCCGGCGACGCCGCCGTGCGCGATCTGGTCGCGCGCCGGACACCCCTGTACGAGTTCGTGGTATGTGGCCTGCTCGCCGACCACGACCTGGATACCGCGGAAGGGCAAGTGGAAGCGTTGCGCCGTGCGGTGCCGGTGGTCGCGCAGATCAAGGACAACGCGCTGCGCAAGGCCTATGCCACCAAACTGGCCGGCTGGGTCGGTTGGGACGATATCCAGATGGTCGTGCGCCGGGTCGGCGAGGAGGCCAGGCGGCGGCGTAACAGTGGGTCCGTGGGCACGAGCCGGGCGCAGGCACCGCGTGAGGTGGTCGCCGAACATCCCGCCGCGCGCCCCAATCCGAACGATCCCACCTTGCTGCCGCAGCGCCAAGTGTTGGCCGCCGCACTGCAATACCCGGCAATGGCGGGCGCGGGTTTCGACGCGCTCGAATCCGAAGCCTTCGCCCATCCCGCCTATGCGAACATCCGCGCGTTGATCACCGAGGCGGGTGGCGTAGCGGCCGGGCTCGGCGGCGCCGAATGGGTCAATGCCATCACCGACCGCACTGACGACCTGACCGTGCGTGCTCTGCTGTCGGAACTGGCGACCGAGCCGTTGCCGGTGAAGTCGGAAGCGGACATCCCACGCTTCGTCACCGGTGTGCTGGCGCGCACCCAGGAGGCCTGGGTCGGCAGGCAGATTGCCGAACTCAAGTCCAAACTGCAGCGGGTGTCTTCCACCGAGCAACCAGACGCCTATTTCGCACTCTTCGGCGACCTCGTCGCCTTGGAGCAATACCGTAAGAGCTTGCTCACCCAGGCAATGGGAAACCACGACGACTTCGCCACCGGAGCTTAGCGGCCGACTTCCGCAGAAAATGCCCGGTGAGGCGTGATCTCGCACCCATGCCTCGACCAGCGTGAGGCGGAATCATGCGGTGTGATCAGTGCCGCAACTGGTCGTGTGGCACCAGAACGGTAGTCCGCTCGTCGAGTGGCTCCATCGGTTCCAACCGGGGCTGCGTGCTGAGTTTGTCAGCCAGTCGCTGTCTGCCGACGTGTACGAGCTTGCGGGTCACCGGACTCTCGGCCACCGCGCGGGTCGCCGCGCTGATCTGCTCATAGCGAGCCCGCCCGGCTTTGCTGCCGAGTACGTACCCGGCCGCCACGCCGATGATCAACCGCAGCATTTCGATGTGCTCCTCCCAGTTGCCCGTTCGCCGCCACCATCCTGCCCGACGGCCGATAAACCTGTCGATTCGGATACCCACTGCCGAGATCTCAGCGATACCGGACAAGTCAGCAGGTAGCAACGCGATTTGGGGTACCGGTCAGCGATACGCTACAGTTTCTCCTGGCCCGCCCGGGGCCGGGAAGAGCCGAGAACAATCCCCTATAGCTCAATTGGCAGAGCAGCCGACTGTTAATCGGCAGGTTACTGGTTCGAGTCCAGTTGGGGGAGCGGCAATCGGGGTGAGCGTATCATTTCTACCTTGTTTTGCGCTTCTCGGCGGTGAAACGGAAATGTTCCGAGCCAGATCCTCCTGTGCGCAGCGGCCCGATGAGATCATCCCGCCCTGTGTCGCAGATGACGACCTGAGACCCTCCGAAACCCGCTCACACTCGCCTTTCTTCTCAGGAGCGAGCACAGCCTATCCGGCTCGCGATGGTAGCTGTCGCAGAGTTGGCTCATGGTGTAGCCGCGGGACTTGCCTTGTGACTGCTCGGATTCAGTGAAAGGTGTGGGGCCTTACGTTCGGCGGAATTCTGGTCGTTGGTCGAGGTGTCATTCGTTATTGTCGTGTGCGGCAGTCACATGTGTCACGGCCAGCGAACAGTCGAACCACACGATTTCCAGCAGGGGGTTCATGTGCCGAGCAAGTCGGTCGGCGGCGGCACGAGCGCTGTCGCCGCGTCCGCGCATGCCGCGTGCGCGCGGTTTCGTGGAACCGATCCACTCGTACTGGGACGTACACGCCGGAAGCTTGCCGTCGATGTCGGCTTCGCCGACGATTCGGGTCGCATCTCCGAGGCGCGGTGGATACGCGCGATGACCTTCGAGCAGTTGGTGCGCGACGGGGAGTTCGCGAGCGAAATCGCCACTACCGCTGTCGGGAAACTTGGCTTGGCTCGTCCCACCGAAGTCGTGACAGTCGACGCGCGCGCGGATGTGGACCGGACGGCCATGCTGCTCGACGATGCCCATGTGCGTGCGGTCACGGACGGCGTGGCGATCTTGATGCACGGACCGGCCGTCCCATTCGCCGGATTCGAGGAGGGTCAGTCGACCGACGTCAAACCCGACTTCGCGGTAGTAGCTTCCACGGCCAGTGGCGACGGGTCGTGGCTGATCGTCGGTGACGCCAAAGATTACGAACGGCTACGCTCCCGAATCGAGGACACCAGGCTGCTGAAGGGGTTCTTGCAGGTGGCTCTCGGCGCCGAGTCCGCCGCTGTCTGGTCTCGGTTACCGAACGGAATGTCGGTGCACTCGCACGGTGTGCTCGCGGTTCCACGCAACGCGTTCCTGCAGCCCGAGGCATTGATCGAGCTGCTCGACGACCACAGAGCCGAGGTGCGGACGCGGGTGGCGGAGCGGCGTCGCGAGGCTGCGCGGCGGCCGTTCGGCGAAACGGAGGATCTCACCACGTACGTCGCCCACCTGCGGGCGACGTACGACCCGACGACCTGTACGACATGCACGCTGTTCTCCTACTGTCGCAATGAGCTCCGGACTTCGGCCGCCCCCGCCGATCTGCTGGTCGAGCTCGGAATCGCCGCGGATGTTCGCCCCAACGTGGTGGGGATCGTCGATGGCACCGGCGGACTCGGCCAGGCTCCGGCATCAATCGTGGCGAATGTGATCGCGACGAGGGACGGGGTCGCCCAGCCGACAGGCCAGCGCCGTGTCGACCCGGCGGGCCTGCCCGGAACGATCAACGTCGTGATCGCCAAGTCCGATGCCGCCGCGCTCGGTATCCACGGACTTGCCCTGCAGCGTGTTACCGCGCAAGGCCGTGAACCGTGGCAGAGCACTGTTTTCAGTGATACCCAGTCGTCACCACAAACCCGTCGTGACGTCATGCACCTGCTCGGAAGCGAACTGGTCAAGGCGATGACCGAGCAGCGAGAGGCGAACGAGGATGCGCCCAGCCCGATTCACATTGTCGTTCCGGACGAGTCGACAGCTGATGTCCTTGCCTCGATTGCCGACAACCTGGCCGGCATCGAGCTCAGCAGGTTGCGTTGGGAGCGTGACCGCCAGATGGGTCGTACGCCGTTGACTTTCAATGGTGAGCAGGCGCAGATCCCGTCCGAACTACCCGAAACCAGCCGGACCGCCGTGTCGTTCCTGCTGGAAGAAGATCGTGCCAGGGCGCTCAGCCTCCGCTCGCCGATTGTCGATATCCGGGCAGCGCTGGCACAGTACGTCATCGCCGGGGGGCCTGCCGTCGCTTCCCTCCGCTTGGACTACCTGGTGGGCTGGGCCGAGTCCATGACCTCTTGCCGCCTGAACCCGCGAGAGTTCGAAGATCGGATCGAATCCTGCGAGCACACCCCAGGCGCGCGATTGACGAACCGGCGATCAGATGCCGTCTATCGAGCCCTGATGGGAGCGAAGTCCAATCGGAAGCTGGCGGACGGGCCCGCCGATCCAGTGAGATACCACGCGCTCGTGACCGAAGAGCTCCGATACAAATGCGCGATCCTCGAGCGCGCCCTAGCCGTGCTCGATGCCATGCCCGACTCGAAACTTCGCGAGGTGCACCGGGCGATCGAGAGTGACGCCCAGGCAGTATGGCGGCGCAGGCTGGTGCTGCACGCATCCGATCTGGTTCGGTTCGGGCGGACCTACCGCCACTGGCGTAACTCACTCGTTCCCGTCATCGAAAGCGACCGCAGATGTCAGGCGCAACTACTCGCGTTGGCCAACCCCCGAGCCGCCTGGGACTTGGCCACTGCTGCGGGAACCAGAGAGGTCGCCTGCGCGACCGTTGTCCAGGTGGATCCGATCGTACTGGATGTCGAGTCACGTCGGATCAGGGACGGGACCAGGATCGTGCTGTTGCACGTCGATGAGGACGCGTGTGTCGAGCGTCCTGATGCCGACGTCACCGCACAGAAGGGCAGTTTCAAGTTCGCGGGGCTATCGATCGGGCCGCTGTCCGGCATTGACGACACGCCGCGTCGGTTCCAGTGGATACCTGTGAACATTCCGCTGCTGTCGGTCGGTGACCGGCTTGTCGTCGCGGATTTCACGTGGTTTTCGACCAACAAGAGCGATAGATTCCTCAATGTCACCAGGCCGACGGCCGACGCGGTGTCGGCGCCGAAAGTGACGTGCGGTAGCGACTCCTACATCGCAGATCCCGATGATCATCGGTACTGCTGTCGTCCGCACGAGAGTGCCGAGGCCGACTGGGCCGACCAGCTCGCCGACCGCCGAGCCCGCGGCGAACTCAACCCGCAGGTGTGGCCGCCGGTTGTGGACGGGGACGCGTTCGAGGTGGCTACGGCTGCGGTGCCCACCGGGAACCCGCTCGCCGAGCAGGCGACAGTGCCGCCCGACGATATGACGATGGACGACCTGGAGTGACGATCGAATTCTCGCAACCGAAGCACCGGTATGCCGAGCGTGTCCATCATGCCCGCGCTGCGGCGGGCAACGCGGCAGTCGCTGAAAAAGCGGTCGAGGCCTTGCGTAATGCGCTCTCGGACACAGCGCTTTGGGACCGCATTCTGCTCAAGGCGGCTGCCGGGGCGGGAAAGTCGTTCGTGTTGCAGCGGTTGGTGGTCGACGCCGTCGAGCAGGCCGAGTGTTCGCGCGTCGCCATTGTCGCGTTCACCAATAAGCAGATCCATCCGCTGGCGACATCGCTCGGACGAACCCTTGGCAAGGACAAAGTGTGCTTGTTCGTCGCCAAGGACCGATTGGCCGATGTTCCGGACGAAGCCCAGGTGAACGCGACTGTGGTCACGACGACTTCGAGCATCCCGACCGAGTGCGCGGTAGTCGTCGCGACATCCCACAAGCTCGGGGCGATCGGCGAGTTGAACAGGGTGCAGGATCACCTCGGCCCGGCTCACCACGACATCTTCGCGTTCGACGTGCTGTTCGTCGACGAGGCGTGGCAGCTTCCGCATTATCTGTTCGACAAGGTTGCGAAGGCGGCGCCGATCGTGGTCGGTGTCGGTGACGTCGGGCAACTGCCTCCACTGGAGGTCGGCGTGAACCCGTGGCGCGGTGACTACGGCTACAACCCCTACCGCGCCTGGCCCACCGACTTCGACCAGGACGAGCGCACATGGTCGGCAGAGCTGCCCGCGGTGTGGCGACCTGCCGCCGGTCACCTCGACCTGTGGCGGGCATTCTACCCCGAGTGGGGCGAGCTCAATTGCGTGGCAGCTTCGGGTGATCGGGCCCTGGTCGCGGAGGGGCTGTCCGCGGCGGTGGCTGAGATCTGGCAGCAGGTCGGTACTGGTGTGCCGACGTTGCTGGAGGTCGCCGGTCTGCCGGATCCAGAAGCAGCGGATATCGACCTTCCGCTGCTGGAAGTGGTCGAGTCACTGCTCGACGGCCTGCTCTCCGTGGAGTTTTCGCTCGAGCAAGCGAAGTACGACGCGACCGGGACTCCGACCGGGGCCACACTTACTCGTCAGCCGGGCGATGAACTCGGTGATCCGCTGATCACGATCCTGGCGACTCGGAATCAGGCGGTGGACGATGCGATCGACGTCGTCGAGCGATTACGCGCGAAGCACTCCCTCGTCGATGTCGACCTGGTGGCATCGACGGTCGACTCGTGGCAAGGGCAAACAAATGGCATCACCGTCGCGATCCATCCGTTGAACTCCGCCGCGGAGCTCGACGAGTTCAACTCGGCATTCGGCCGGTTGGCTGTCACCTGTACCCGCGCCACCCACGGTCTGTTGCTGGTCACGCGGCCGGGGCTCGACCAGCTCCTCGGCGAGGCACCGGTGCGTCCTGGGACGCCCCATGGAGAGCCAGGAAATCGGCACTTGCCCCGGCAGACCCACCACCGCATACTCGAGACATTCGCCCGTGGTACCTTGACTGTCGATACCGAGCAAGCCTGACAGAGCTGTGATTGTCCTGGCCCAGCGAAAGGCCGTGCAACAGTTTCAAGACAGCCGACAAGGCCTCGGCGAAGGTGCGAAGTCGGGGCGTGATCTGCGGTTTCGAGTTCTGAATTTCCTCAGCCCCAGGTGGCGAGCACATCAGCGGCGTTCCATGTCAGGTCGACAGTGCCCGCGAGAGAGGGCTCGATATCGGCCAACGATACGACGACCACCGCTGTTTCATGCGGGACAAAGCCTGGAACACTGGAGACGCCGCGACTGAGTTCGGCGAGATCGTGACCCAACAGTGGCAATCTCTGTGGCCCAGTTGCTGTGTGCTCTCGTTGTGTACGAGCGAAGAGGATCGAGCCACGGTTGGGCGAAAGCTTCGGAAACGGTGAGCGGGTTGGTGGTCCCTGACCCGAACCCATCCGGCCCGCGGCCGCGAGCCGTGAACGCCGTGCTGCAAGGTTCCGGGTGAACCGTTCGGCTTTCCGGCCGTCTATGGGCCGGTGCGGCGGTGACAGACAGGGGGTAGATCGAGCACGGAATGCATGTCCAGACTGTCCCAGTCCACTGTGCTCGGATCTCGCGCCGGTGCGGCGCAAGTCATAGGCTTGCGCGGTGAGTTCCGGGCGGACGATGGTTGACGGGCGTTTCGAGTTGATCGAGCCGCTCGGAAGTGGCGGCATGGGGACGGTATGGCGGGCGTACGACGTCACCTTGCATCGGGAGGTGGCGCTGAAGGAGGTGCGGGCGGCTGAACCGAATGGTGCGGCGAGCGTGCAGCGCGAGCGGGTGTTGCGGGAGGCTCGGGCACTGGCCCGAATCCGTCACCCGAATGTGGTGACAATCCACCACATCGTGGACTCGCCTGCGGAGACCCATCCGTGGATCGTTATGGAATTGGTGCGGGGTCGATCGCTCGCCGATCACCTGGCGGACGGGCCGATGGCTCCGGCGTGGACGGCGTGGATAGGCCAGGGGATTCTCGCAGGCTTGCGCGCCGCACACGCGGCGGGCGTGCTGCATCGTGACATCAAACCGGCGAATGTGCTCATCCGTGAGGATGGCGCTCCGGTACTGACCGATTTCGGGATAGCGGCGATCGACGGACTGGAAGGACTTACCTCCACCGGCAGTGTCGTCGGTTCGCTGGATTATGTCGCGCCGGAGCGGCTCGGCGGTATCGAGGGCCATCCGACCTCGGATCTGTGGTCGTTGGGGCTGCTGCTGTATGTCGCTGTGGAGGGTTATCACCCGCTGCGCCGCGAGACGTCGGTCGCTACGCTGGCGGCCGTCATGACGGGTGATATGCCCGCGCCTCGGCGGGCGGGACCGCTGACGCCGGTCTTGCGAGCTGTGTTGGTACCCGATCCGGATCGCAGGCCACCGGCCGAGCAGGTGGACCGGATGTTATCCGAGGCGCTCGCCGGATCATCGGGGTTGTGGGGTGTTCCTCCGCTCCAGTCGGAACCTCCTGCGCTGACGACGTCGTCGGGATCGTCGGCACCGATGATGCCGTCAGGACTCTCGGCACCGGTGATGCCGTCGGAACCGCCCGCTTATTCGGTGTCCGCTTCTCACTCCGGAACGACCAGTCCACCGCGACAGTTGTGGAGCACAGTGGTTCTCGCGGCCATGATCTGTGCCATGGTGGTCGCAGCGCTGGTGCTGTGGCCTCGAACTGCTGGAACGAGCACCATGGCCGACGGTTCATCCGATCCGAACGCGTCTGCCGACCCGGACGAATCGTCCAGCGCACCGACTTTTTCCCGCCAACCGTCCTCCATGTCCGCCTCTCCGAGCGCACCGCAGGCCGGTGACCTGCTCACCCCAGACGGCATCTTGCGTGCAATCACTGCCCTTGAACAGGTCACCGGCGGACAGCGATTCACCGAAACGACGTTCTACCCGACCTTCGTCGACACCGGTGCGCCATTGAAGGACCAGCCGACCCTGTACGACGAATTCACTTACCGCGACGGTAAAGCCGGTCGGGTGGGTCCTGGTGGGGAGCTCGGCGAGGCGAAGACGATGAATCTGCGCTCGATCGATTGGAGCACCCTCCCAGCGCTCTTCGAGAAGGCCAAGGAGGAACTCGGCATCCCCGAGCCCACCTCTCGTTACGTCATCGTCGACCCGGATTGGACCTTCAACGATGACAAACCGACGGTGCTGGTGTACTTGGCCGACGATTACGGCGGCGCCTATCTGGCCGCCGATGTCGACGGCTCGGTGGTGGAGCTGATGCCGCGCGAGCGGTGAGCTATCGGATCACTGGTCGGACGGCTTCGATACCGGGACGACACGGCGCATTCGTCAGCAGGCTTCCCGCGATTTCCCGCTTATGCCGAGCGAAGCAGTGATCGGTCTCTGACCAGCGAGAAGATCTCGCTGGTCAGAGACAGGAATCGTATCGCCCCTCCGGCTCGCTGATTCCGCTGTAGAGCTGCTCCGCGTCCGGATGTGGACGGAATTCGATCAGCAGGTGCTAGGGGCGGGCTCACCACGCACCCGGCCCTCCATCCACATCATCACCTCAGGGGCGCCGAGCACCGCCCCGGTCAGATGATCGGAGGGCGGCACCAGCAGCGTCTGCACCGGCACCCCGGCAGCACACCAGCGTCGATTGGTCTGTTCGATCGCGTCGAGCGGGATCAGGCTGTCGGTCGGCGAATGCCACTCGAACACCGGAATTTCCGGCGCTTTGTCGTAGAGTTCCAGGCTATTCTCCCGCAAAATCGCCCGAGCCGCATCGAAGTCGATGATCGAGTCGTTGTTCATGAATTCGCGGGCGCTGCCGCCCGTGCCGATGGTCAGGATCTCAGCGGTGCAGCTGTTGGCCATGGCGTTGCCGACTTCGCGGCCGCGCTGGTTGAGGTACGTGCTGATCGGCAACCGGTCCGGGTATTCTCGCTCCAGTCCGATCGCCGCTGCCATCGCCAGTCCGAAGGCCGGGTGCGGTTCGAAGCCGAGTACATTGGCCATCGTCTCCAGGTTCATCGGGGTGCCGCCGATAGCCACACCAGCGAGGTCCAGTTCCGGTGCGTATGACGGCTGTTGTGCAGCAGCCCAACCGCTGGCCAAACCACCGCCGGAGTAGCCGGCCAGCACTACCTGGCTATGTTGTGCGGCGAGTTCTGGTAGCCGTTTCACGGCCCGGACGCCGTCGAGCACAACCCGGCCACCCAAACGCGCGGCTCCCAACGCGAAGTACGGGCCGAGATGATCCGGCAGTGCTACGCTCCAGCCCCGCGCGAGCACCGCGTTCAGCATCGGTACGGTCCCGAGCAGATTGGTATCGCCGGAGTACAGCAGATGAGATACCGCGCAGCCGGTGCCGAGCGCATTGATGAAGTGTTGATACGACAGGAGCGGCGCGTCTGGTCGATGACCGGCGGGGGTAACGACTGTGGTGGTTGCCGCGATCGGCACGCCGTTCGTGTTACTGGAGCGGAATTGCACCAGTGTGACGCTTGCGCCGGGGAATACCGGCAGCGGTGGTAGTGCCCGCACATTGAGTACATCACCGGGCTGGTGCGCCGCTAGATCCGCCGGAGCGGCATAGAAAGGATCCGGATCGGGCCACGGATAGATCGGTTCCGCGGTTGCTGTTGTTGCCGACAGCCCGAGTGCGACGCCGCTGCCGAGCGCAGCGAGAACCCGGGCCCACCTAGTGCGTCTGCCGCCGAGAGAAAGAGGAAACCGACGAGTCACGACCTGACCTCCTAGACCTCCATGGGTAGTTCGTAGTCCGCGGGATTCAGCGGACCAGCGAGCTCGATGTCCAGCACAAGATCACTGGCAAATACACAGCGACACATCCCAAGGGGGTTCAACTGCCGCGGCCGTAGTGCTGCCCAGCCTATGTCGCTTGCGGAAAACCGCTACTCGCGATGAGTAGAAGTTGTCGGAGAATGCTCGCAGAGTATGTCTTTTAAGTCTCTGACAAGCGTAAATATGGATGTTGCTTGTAGCGGTCATACGGGCCTCGCACATATCCGGTTGGAAACAAGAAGCAGACATACAGACAGCTTCCGGTCGCTGATGATCACGGTACCAAGCCGGAGTCAGTGTTGTGGCAAATATTTCGCAAATCATGAGTCCGGCTCGGCTTCTCGCAGTGCGAGCAGGACGGCTGCGGCGAGAGAGGCTGAGTGGCGTCAGTTCACGCTGTTCGGGTGGTGACAATTTCGGTGAAGCCCGAAATATCCCTATTTGGCGCTGTCGGCCGGAGCTGGAGGTAAGTGACCAGACTCACAAATTGGTATCGGCAACTCGTCAGCAAGGAGGCTGAACAGCCATTTCTGGATAAGACGCAGGCTGGTCGGCGAGAAAACCGGATGACTTGTGTCGGTACCGATCGGAATACTGACCTGCGCCCGATGAGTTCGAGCAACCGACTCCGTCTCGATCGCTGTGGCATCGGGGCGCGATTCGATGACTTGGCAGGGCCCACGTACTTTGTCGACACCCCACGATCCGGAGGTATCCGATGTCTGTCGAACCATCCGCCCTCGCCTCCAAGGGGCGGACGCCGACCGTCATCCGGGTGCTGATGTCCGCGACTTTTGTGGTGATCCTGAACGAGACCATCATGATCAACGCGATCCCGCGGTTGATGACGGATCTCGAGGTCACTGAGCGTGCGGCGCAGTGGGTGTCCACCGCGTTCATGTTGACGATGGCGGCGGTCATTCCCACAACCGGCTGGTTCCTGCAGCGCGTGACAACTCGACAGGCGTATACCGCGGCGATGGGAGTCTTCCTGGTGGGCACCGCGCTGTCGGCAATCGCGCCGTCGTTCGTGGTGCTGCTCCTAGGGCGGATCATCCAAGCCGGCGGCACCGCGGTGATGATGCCGTTGTTGATGACCACACTGATGACAGTGGTGCCCGAGCACGACCGTGGCAGGGTGATGGGCAATGTCACCCTGGCTATTTCAGTGGCGCCGGCGCTGGGACCGGTACTGTCCGGAGTAGTGCTGCACGTCGGTTCGTGGCGGTGGCTTTTCGTGCTGGTGCTGCCGATCGCGGGGGTGATCACCTGGCTGGGCCTGCGCAGGCTGGAGAATATCGGTGAACCACAAGCCGGCGTGATCGACACAGCCAGTGTGGCCCTGGCCGCGCTCGGGTTCGGTGGGCTGGTGTTCGGGCTCAGTCGGTTCGAGAGCGGGAACTTCATCAGCCCGGCCCTGATCATCGCCGCTGGCTCAGCCTTCATCGCGGTGTTCGTGTTCCGCCAGTCGCGCCTGCAACGTATCGGCAGCCCGCTGCTGGATCTGCGAGTTCTACGGTTCGGCACCTATACGAAGGCATTGATTCTGATGTCGGTCGGGTTCATGGTGATGCTCGGTGCGATGATCCTGCTGCCGCTGTATTTACAGAACCTGCGTGGCCTGACCCCATTGGCGACCGGCATGCTGGTGATGCCGGGTGGGTTGGCGATGGGGTTGCTCGGTCCGACCGTAGGGCGCGTGTTCGACCGGTTCGGCGGGCGTGTGCTGGTGCTTCCCGGGTCGATCGGCATTGCCGTGGCCGTGGCCGGGTTCACCCAGATTTCGATGGCCATGCCGTATTGGCAGCTGCTGGCTCTGCATGTTCTGCTGATGGTGTCGCTGGCCGCGACCTTCACTCCGGTCTTCACACTCGGTCTAGGCGCATTACCGCAACAGCTCTACTCGCACGGCAGCTCCATGCTCGGCACCTTGCAGCAGGTCGCCGCGGCTTTCGGCACTGCGTTGGTGGTGACGGTGATGTCGACCCGCAGTGCTGTCCTCATCGCCGATGGCGCCGACCTCGCCATCGGCCACCTCGGCGGTATGCGCCTGGCTTTCCTCCTCTCCGCGGTCTTGGCGCTGATCATGGTTGTTATGGCGATACTGTTGCCGAGCCGGGACGCCGCTGCGGAAGCAGCATCCGGCACCGAGGCCACGACAGCGGAGTTGGTCAAGGGCTGAACGGG
Source organism: Nocardia sp. TBRC8007 (assembly GCF_056629435.1). Lineage (NCBI taxonomy): Bacteria > Bacillati > Actinomycetota > Actinomycetes > Mycobacteriales > Nocardiaceae > Nocardia > Nocardia sp. TBRC8007. The sequence goes on from NZ_JBWSOR010000001.1 coordinate 224,134, forward strand.
ATTCGGCACGACGAAGCCCCCTGGATTCCAGGGGGCTTCGTCGTATGGTGCGGGCCTTCGAATCGGTCTCGACAGGAGTCGTGCCCAGATGAAGCGGTTGCCCCTCAGGACGGCACGACGTGGGCTGCTCGTTCGTCCTGGAAGTGTGTGACCGTCTATGCGCGGTTCGGTGTGCGGCCACTTGTGCTGTGGCCCATCGCTACCCGATCTATACATCGGTCGGGGACCAGGTGGTGCGTTGGTATGGCTGGTCACATCAACTCCGCATACTGTCGATAGGAAATGAAAGGCATCACACATGTTCAGAGTCCTTGGGGTTAGCTGGGAATCGTTTCGATCCATTGCCGTAGTGGCCTGGACAAAATTTTGATATTCGACTTGACATTATTGCTGAAATACGCTAGTCGTCGTTCGATGTATAGATACATACCGGTTGGTATTTATTGTTGACTTGCCGCTCGATGAATAAGCTGTGAACAGCGCATTCTCCAGATTTGACATCTTGATGTATCTCGCAGTAACAGATATCTGATCAGTCACCTGCCACTTCTTTGTCAAATCGTCTGAGATAGTTTATATCCACTTTAATTTACTCAATCTACTGATTTGTTTTTGGAAACAAATTGAACAAAATTAACCCAAGAATTGCTTGTGTTGAAAAGCGTAGTCCGGCAAAAGTTTCTGGATTGCAGCTAGCAAAATGCAGGTGTACAGATGTGGGGGTGCGCGGTGGTGTCGCGACACCCTCGTGCGGATGGCGAGATGGCGAGTCCCGTCGTCTCGTTCGTGGAAACCGGAAGGCAGGCATCCACAGGCTCATCGCGTGTTGAAACCGCGTTGAACTGTGAAAACGCAGCCTTGAACGGTTGCTGGAGCGTCGATCGGCGCATGTAATCGCGCGCGGAGGAAATGCCTGCCGCGCGGCGGAGGGAGACGCTGAATGAATGTATCCAACGCTGTGGGTGAACGGGTGCTGGCGATGTTCTCACGTGGTCTGCATGTGATCGAAATCGATAGGGACACTCCGTTACTGGACTACGGCTTGGACTCGGTGCGGTCGGTGGAGTTGGTGATCGAGCTCGAGCGGGAGTTCGACATCACAATCTCCGACGAGGAGGCCGCACAGTTGCATACTGCGCGGGAAGTGATCGCCTGCGTGCTGGCGAAGACGGCGCACGAACGGCGTGCGGGGGCCGGGGCGCGAGCGTGACCGCCTATCCCGAGCCACAGGAATCAGCAGCGACTGCCGCACCCGGCTTGTTCGCTGATTTCACCGAGTACAACCGCCCCGGTCTGGCCCGATTGTTGCGGGCCTGCCACCTGGATGTGGTGTATGCCGCCGCGGAAGGCGATTACCTCGTCCGTGCCGATGGCACCAGAGTCCTGGATCTTGTCGGTGGTTTCGGTGCCGCGTTATTCGGACACAACCATCCGGAGCTGGTGCGTACGGCGACGGCGCTGTTGAACCAACAGGTGCCCTTCGTAGCACAGGGTAGTGTCCGACCGGGGGTGGCACGGCTGGCGCGGCGACTGTCGGAGTCGGTCGGGGCGAGCACCGGCCGGGAGTATGTCGTCACCTTCGGCTCCACGGGAGCCGATGCGGTCGAAGCGGCGATTCGACATGCCACAGTCGCGCACCTACGCGCACTGTCCGAGTTAGAGGCCGAGACCCGGCGCACGCTGCGGCGGTTGCGCCGCGACCGGCTGCACGATGTGCGTCCGGCGGCGCCTGCCGACGACGCCGAACCGCGGACGGCTGCCGCGGTGCTCACCGAGACATTGGCGCATATCGCGCGGCTGCGTGAGCGTGGTCCGGTATTCGTCTCGCTAGCGGGCGCATTCCACGGCAAGAGTGTTGGGGCTTTCGCGCTCACCGAACAAGCCGATACCCCGGTCGATCTGGTGGTTCCAGGCCCGGAGCGGCACCGGCTCACCACCTGGGCAGCCGACGATGTGGTAGAGGCGTTCGCGGACGAACTGTGTCCGGTAGGCGTCATCGGCTTCGACGCCGAGGGAGCCCCGGTGCGCACCTGGCGGCAGCTGTCGCCGGTCGCCGCGGTGTTCGCTGAGCCGGTCCAGGGCGAAGGCGGGGTCAGGGAAATCCCGCACGACACCCTGCGTGCCCTGCGCGAACTTGCAGACCGGCATACGGCAGCGCTGGTCTTCGACGAGATCCAGTGTGGGATGGGGCGTACCGGTACGTTTCTGGCATCGGCGCCGTCCGGGGTGCGTGCGGACTACTATCTGATGTCGAAATCGCTGGGCGGTGGTCTGGTCAAGATTGCCGCAATGCTGGTGGACCGGCTGCACTCCATTTCCGATTTCGGGCGCTACCACACCTCCACCTTCGCCGACGACGAACTGTCTGCGACGGTCGCGTACGCGGCGCTGGACTTGTTGCGCGACAATCAGTTCCGCATCAGTGATGCTGGAGTGAAATTACGGGCCCACCTGGACGCGGTGGCGCGGCGTTGGCCGAAGGAAATCGTGGGTGTGCGCGGGCGCGGCCTGCTCCAAGGAGTGGAACTGCGGGTGCCAGAGCCGGAATCGGCTCTGCTGCGTGAGATCTGCGATCCCGATATGTTCGGCTATGCAGTGGCAGGGTATCTGTTGCACCGGCACGCGATCCGGATGCTGCCGACCCTGTCCGCGCCTACCACGCTGCGCATTCAGCCCTCGGCTTTCGTCACCGACGCCGACCTGGCCCGGCTGGCGGCGGCACTGGACGATGTTGCCGCAGTGCTGCACCGCGGCCAGTACGCCCGGTTGCTGGAGCACCTTGGCGCACCGGTCACTACTGTGACCAGGGCGCCGGACCGCGCGCCGCTGCCTCGGCGTGCCGAGTTGCCACCGGCGCGGGACCGGCACGCACCGACCCGGGTCGCCTTCCTGGCGAACCTGCCCGAGTCCGCGGATCTGCGTCGGTTCGCCCCCGAGCTGGCGACCTGGACCGATGCGGAGTTCGCCGCGCTGTTCGAGCGACTGCGCGCGGTAGCCGATCCGTTCGAGCTGACCAGGCAGATGATCTACTCGCCGAACGGCGCCGAGGTCGAGTTGCTGTTGATCGCGGTGCCGTTGTCGGCCGAACAGATCGTCGCGCACCAGCGGGCGGGCGAGCGCGCCTATGTGCGTGATCTGGTGTTACACGCGGTGGAACAGGCGGCGGCGGCCGGAGCCAAGGTGATCGGGCTGGGTGGCTATACTTCGATCGTCACCGATGCCGCGCGCGAAGTGGCGGAGGACGCCATCACCGTGACGTCCGGTAATTCGCTGACCGCGGCTTGTGCGTTGGAAGTGCTGCGCGCTGAGCTGGTCGCACTCCCGCAGGCACAGCGGCGGGTCGGTATTCTCGGCGCGCTAGGCAATATCGGCGCGGTGATGGCGGAACTCCTCGCACCGCTGGCTGATTCGCTGGTTCTGGTGGGTAGGCCCGGTGCTGGAGCCCGATTGCGTCGGGTGGCGGCCAAGCTACCCGGTACGGTCGTAGTGAGCGAGGATCTCGCCGCTCTGCGGGACTGCCGGGTCGTGGTTACGGCGACCAACTCGGCTGAGCCGTTGGTGGGCGCCCAGCATTTCGCCGCTGATCACCCGGTGTTGATCTGCGATCTGGCCGTGCCAGGCGATGTGGACCCGGCGGTAGCAGAGCACTCACACCTCACCCTGCTCGACGGTGGACGCATGGCATTGCCGCTCGGACAGACCCCTTCCTTTCCCGAAACCGGGTTGCCCGCCGGAATCGTGTACGCGTGCATGGCCGAGACGCTGCTGCTCGGTTTCGAGCCGCGCACCGCGAGCCCATCCTATGGCGCGCTCACCGTGACAGGCGTGCGCGCAGCACGTGAGCTGGCCACCCGTCACGATGTACGCCCGGTGCTGTTGCCGACAGGAGCCACTACCGTGATCACCCCAGTGACCGTGTCCGGTCCTACCCCGATGTTCCTCGGCGCGGCCGACTTCAGCCCATCTTCGGCCGGGGCCAAAGCCGCCACGTTGCACGAATTGCTGGCCGAGGGATTCGATGTCCCGCCCGGCTTCGTGGTGCCCGCCGAGCTGGATCTGGCCGCGGTCTCCGAGGACGAGCTGACCGACTGGGTGCGGGCAATTGGCGGGTTCCCGGTGGCCGCGCGTTCCAGCGGCGTACTCGAAGACCTCGATGACGCCAGTTTCGCGGGTCAGTACGAGTCCTACCTCGACATCACCGACGCGGCCACCCTACGGACCTACATCGAGCAGTGTCGGGCTTCGGTACACAACGAGCGGGTGCAGGCCTATCTATCTCGGCGTGGTCTGGCCGAAGCGGATGCGACGGTGGCCGTCTTGGTGCAGCGTATGGTCGAAGCCCGCTACGCCGGTGTAGGTTTCAGTATCGATGTGCTTTCCGGTATCGAGGAGCACGCGGTGTTGGAGACCTGCCATGGTGTGGGCGAGCGCTTGGTCTCCGGGCAGGTCACCCCTACTCGCTACACGATACGGCTTTCCGACGGCGGCGTGGTGGAGCGTGAGGCGGGGGACGAGGACGTCCACTTGCGCGCGGCCGACACCGAGGCGTTGGCGGCGCTGCTGCTCGAAGTGCAGGCGCGGCGGCATCGGCCGCAGGACATCGAATGGGCGATCGATGCCGAGGGCGCACTGTGGCTATTGCAGTCGCGCGCGGTGACAACGATCTACTGGCGCACCGATATCGCCCAGTTCTCGGATGCGGATCTGCGCGACGGTGGGGTTTCGGCCCGGGTGTGCACGCCGATGATGTTCTCGTTGTACGACAACGCTTTCCAGCACTCGATGCAGCGGTTCTTCGAGAGACTCGGGCTGGCGGAGCCGGGCGAGGAACCGGACTGGATGGCTATGTACTACGGTCGGGCCTACTGGAACGTGAGTGCGGCGAAGAAATGCTTCCAGCGCATTCCCGGTTTCGATGAGCAGCATTTCGACGACGACCTCGGCGTGCTCAACGAATACGGTCCGGAAGGACCGATTCGCACTCCTAACTCGCCGTTGACCATCGCCCGAGCACTGCCTGTCGCTTTAGCGGTGCAGCGCAGTTACCGAGAACAGCTCGCCGCCGTCGACACGTTCGCCGCGAGCTGGCCGGCGAAATACGCGGCCTGGCGAGAACGGGTACGCGCGCTGCCGCAGACCGATGAGGCGACGTTCGCCGCCGATCTCGCCGATTGCCTGCTCACCGTGCACGCTGTCACCGAGCGCACCTACTTCACCACCATCTATCACAACTCCAGCCTGCAGACCGATGTCAAACAACTGCTGGACAAGATCGACGCCGCGACCGGGGCGACCACCTCGGCCATCGACCTCATGGGTGGTCTCGCCGAGATAAGTCATATGGCGTTGCAGCGCGGTATCGTCGAATTACACCGCGTGGCAGTCGAATCCGGACTCGATAGCCCGGCGTGGGAGTCGGCGCTCGCCGATTTCCTCGATGAGCAAGGCTTCCACGCCGACGCCGAGCTCGACTTGACCTGCCCACGCTGGTCGGAGGACCCGCAGCGGGTGCGGTCGATGATCGAGGTGATGCTCGACCACGGCACCGCGCCCGCCGATCCCGCGGTCACCCTGGTGGAACAGCGCAAACGCTACGAGAACGAGTTGGCGGCATTGCGTGCCAGGGTCCGTGCCCGGCCGATGACGCGGATGCGCTACGCCAAGTCGCTGGACAAGCAGATCGAGCGGATGCGGCGCTATCTCGTCGCCCGTGAGCGAATGCGAGAATTCTCTTCGCAGTATTACGCCGTGGTGCGAGCCTACGTGGTGGAAGCGGGCACTCGGCTGGTCGCCGCGGGCACGCTGGAACATGCCGACGACGTGTTCCAGCTGACCATCCACGAGCTGTCCGATCTGGTCTCGGGCCGGTTGACCGTAGCCGAGCTCGCGCCTGTAATCGCTTACCGCCGTGCTATGTACGCGGGCTACCGTGATCTGACACCGCCGCACGAACTCGGCGGTGGAGTGACCGTCGCGGCGGAGCGCGCAGTCGGTGACGGCGACCTGTCCGGTCTCGGCTGTAGTCCGGGTGTGGCCGAAGGCACGGCGCGAGTGATCACCTCCCTGGCGCATATCGACCAGCTGCGTGAGGGCGACATTCTGGTCACCCGCTTCACCGACCCTGGCTGGACGCCCGCATTGGGTTTGGTGGCCGGAGTAGTCACCGAGGTAGGCGGCATGCTCTCGCACGCCGCTGTGATCGGCCGCGAGTACGGCATTCCCGCTGTGTTGAATGCGGCGGGGGCGACAGAGTCGGTGCGCTCAGGGCAGCGCATCCGGGTCGATGGCAGCTCGGGCCTGGTCCAGATTTTGGATTCCGCCACCGAGGTGGTCCAGGAAATGAGTGCGCCGGAGCCGACGGCCGAAGCGCCTCAGCCGGATATCGCTACTCGCTTTCAGCCAGAAGCGGATCGGCCGCAAGCGGACCGGTCGCCGGTCCGGGTGCTCCACGAAAGAACTACGACCATAACGGATCCTGCCGCATCGCGCGGCGCAGGAAAGGACACAACACTGACCGCACGCAAACGTCTCATCTGCATCGCAGGTGGTGACGGTTCAGGTAAGACCACTCAGGTGGCCAGGATCGCCGCCGAGTTCGAAGCGCAAGGACACAGCGTCGCCGCGGTGACGATCTGGGACGCGTTCCTCGATCCGAAAGTCTCGCCGAAACTGCCTTGGAACAGCCCCGCCGAGATCTACGGTTATTTGCAGTTGCTCACCCCGCTCAGTCGCGCGCACTTCCTGTTCCATGCCATGCAGCTGTCCTTGGATCTGGCTGCCGAACGCGGCGCGGACATCATGCTCGCGAACGCCTACTGGTACAAGTACTACGCCACCGAGGTCGCCCATGGCGGTGATCCGGCCGTATTGCGTAGCTTGACTGCGGGTTTCCCGGAACCGGATCGCACTTTCTACCTCGCGGTGAGTCCGCAGGACGCGCTGGGCCGCAAGCAGTTGCGCAGTGACTACGAGAGTGGCTACGGCGATGAGGAGTCGTTCTTGGCTTTCCAGCAGCGCAGCCACGATGCGCTCGACGCGTTGTCGGAGGAGCTGGGTTGGATACGGCTCGACGGCACCGCGGCGCCCGCCGAGGTCACCCGCGCCGTGATCGCTCAGCTGAGCGAGGATGACCGATGAGCACCGCTGGTACCCGCCGGGTGGCCCTGGTCGGCATCGACGGCGCGGGCAAGTCCTCGGTGTTGGCCGGGTTGCGCGTGCTTGCCGAGCCCGCCGGGATCGGCAAGTTCGCCTCGATGACCTGTCCCGACTTCCACGACACTCGTGACGTTCCACTCGCCGACCTCTCTCGGCAGTTGAGAGCGTTCAGCGTCGGCTGTGACGAGATCGGTGACGTGGCGATGAAGGCCACCGCGATGTATCTGCAGATGACTCTGTTCGGTCCGGTGGAACAGCATTTTCTGCGTACTTGGGCGCCGGATGTGTTGGTGTGTGAACGGCATCCGCTGATCGAGCTGTTGGTCTACGGCCCGCTCTATGTGGGTCTCGGGGGCACCGATGGGCGTTGCCGCGAGCGGGAGGGCGAGATCGCCGCGGTGTTGGAACGGCATCAACCAGGCACCTTCGCCGACATCCTGGCCTGGCAGCATGCGCAAGCCGAGCGACTTGGTAGCTCACCGGACCCGTGGATGTTGCTATCGGAGATCGCGGAACTGGTCGGTCGTGATGTCGCAGGCGCGATATCCGGTTTCGCCGACCGGTTCCGCACCACGCTGCCTGATGCGGTGTTGTGGCTGGACGCGCCACCGGAACACGCCGCGGCGCGTTGCGTACAGCGGTCGGCGGACGGACCAGTCGAGGCCCACGAGACCGCGGAGCGGCTGACCGCTCTGCGCGCAGGCTACGAGCGGGTGCGCGAAACCCTCGCGATCGCGTTTCCCGAGGTGGGATTCCATCGCATCGAGAGCGGTGACGGGATCGACATCGAGGAATCAGTGCGTGCCTGCGTGATGGAAGGGAAGTTGCTGGGATGAGCACACGCAGCAATGCCGGCGGGTCCGATCTGGAGGCACGGGTCCGCGCGATTGTCGCGGAGGTGCTGTGGGTGTCCGCCGCCGACCTGGACTCGACCACACCATTGGTCGATTACGGGCTCGACTCACCCACTTCCATAGAACTGACCATTCAGCTGGAAACTGCCTTCGCGGTGACGATCCCGGAGGACGTCGCCGCCCGGCTGACCACGGTCGCCACGATCGTGCAATACGTCGAGGACCAGACATGACCACACCGTCCCAGAACTTGCTTCCCGCGCACGCGAGTATCGTGCACGCGCTGCTGGCAGGTGGTGCGCGGGGTACGGAGGCGGCATCGACGATCATCATGCCTGAGCGTGCCACCGCGCACCACGATGCCGACATCTCCCTGAGGCACGACGATCTCGTGGTGATGGCGAGCCGGGCAGCGGCCGGGCTGGCCGCGAGCGGCGTGCGCCGTGGCGACCGGGTGCTGCTGTGCTTGACTACTTCGCCGGAGTTCGTCACAGCGTTCTTCGGCGCACTGCTGCTCGGTGCGGTGCCTACCGCACTCGCCACCCCAGGCGGATTCGGCGCCGCTGAGATCTTCCAGGACCGTTTCACTCGACTGCTGGACTATCTGGAGCCGACTGCCGTTGTGGCAGGCCCTTCGGTGCTGAGCGATATGTCTTTGCCCGCATCGGTGTCCGGGATCGACGCCGAGGGGCTGTATGCGACGGCGAACGAGTTGGATGCTCCCACCGTGACGCCGCACCTACCCGCGCCGGATGAACTCGCGTTCATCCAGGCCACCTCGGGCTCGACCGGGGTGCCGAAGGGAGTGCAGATCACACACGCCAATCTGGCCGCCAACTGCGAGCAGATCGCCCGTGTCGCCACGATCGGCCCCGGCGACACCTGGGTGAGCTGGCTGCCGCTGCATCATGACATGGGTTTGATCGGTGGTTTCCTCACGCCGCTTTTCCGTGGCGTCGATACAGTGCTGCTGCCGCCGAGCCGGTTCTTGCGCCACCCGGCAGACTGGCTGCGCGCAGTTGGCCACTACCGCGGAACACTCACCGCGGCACCGAATTTCGCCTTCGGTTATGCCGCCGCGCGGATCGCCGACCGGGAACTCGACGGAGTGGATCTGTCAGGATGGCGGTTCATGTTCTGCGGCGCCGAACCGATCTATCCACCCACGGTGCAGCGGTTCGTCGACCGATTCCGCGCCTGGGGGTTGCCCGCCGACGCGCTCGTGCCGTGCTACGGGTTGGCCGAAGCATCACTTGCGGTGACGGTCTCGCAGCCGCGCGCACCGCTCGCCCACGACACGGTCTCTCGCCAGAAGCTTGTCGAAGACGGCGTGGTCGTGGATGTTCCTGTCGGTGATGGCGACGGCCTCGACATCGTCGATTGCGGTGCGCCTGTGCCTGGCACCGAGGTCCGTATCCTGGCCGAGGACGGTTCCCTCTGCGGTCCGGACCTCGTGGGCCGCGTGCAGTTCCGTGGGCCGTCCACCACACCAGGTTATTTCCAGCTGCCGGAGACCACGGCCGCGGCGCTGGTGGACGGTTGGTGGGATAGCGGCGATGTCGGTTACCTGCGGGATGGCCGATTGCGGATCACCGGGCGGAGCAAGGATCTGATCATTATCCGCGGGGCGAACTATCTGCCCACCGACTTCGAGATCGCTGCCGAACAAGTGGCGGGGGTACGGCCGGGCGGAGTGGCCGCAGTGGGACGCACCGACGCCGAGGGAATGTCGGAGGATCTGCATCTGATCATTGAAACCACCCTGGACTCCGCCGAGCACGACACATTGGCTCGGGCAGTGCGCGCCGCGGTGAGCAAACGCACCGGGGTGCTGGCCGCTGGTGTGCGGATCGTCGCGCCGCGCAGCATCCCCAAGACCACCAGCGGCAAAGTGCAGCGCGCCGCGGCGCGGCGTCTGCTGGATGACGAGTCGGGAGGCCTCGTCGGCGCCGGACACGGGAAGGACAGCGCGCGATGACTGTGCTGACCAGAACCAGCGAGCGCCGTTTGGATGGTCCTGTGCTGCGGCATCCGCTGGGTGCCTATCCAGAGTATCGGGCCGATCCGCTCACCCTGTTCTATGACAATGCGCTCGCCTATGGCGGCAGTGTGCGGCTGCGGCTGGCGCACCAGCAGGTGCACCTGCTGGTCGAGCCGGAGCATATCGAACAGGTGCTGGTCACTCATGCGGAACGATATGAGAAGGGGATCAGCTACCGAAGTCTGAACTATCTGCTCGGCCCAGGTCTGCTGACCAGCGGTGGCGAACTGTGGAAACGGCAGCGTGCCTTGATCAAACCCGCGTTCGCGCGCAGGCACGTGGAGACCGAGATCCCGCTCATGGTGGAATGCGCCCAGCGGATGCGTACCCGCCTGGACGCGCGTGCCGACGACGGGGCGATATTCGATCTGGTGCCCGAGGTAATGGGGTTCGCTGCCGACGTGGTGTGCCGCGCGGTGCTCGGCGCAGACCTCGACGGTGTGCTACCGCAAATCGAAGACGATGTGCGGCAAGGGGTTTCCTGGGTGATGGAGCATATGTCCGCGCCCATCCAGCTGCCACCGGAGCTGCCGACGCCGGGAAACCGGCGATTGTATCGTGCGCGGCGCCGATTGCACCAGGTGGTGGATGAGGTGATCGGCAAGCACCGGCACACCGAGGGCGATGCCCACTCGCTACTGGCCCGGTTGCTCGCGGCGCGCGACGATGCTGGGCATGCGATGGACGATGAGCAACTGCGCCACGAGGTACTGACCTTCCTGCTGGCTGGGCACGAGACCACCGGAGGGGCACTGGCCTGGACGATCTACGAGCTGTGCCGGAACCCGGCTGTGCTCGACCGAGTGCGCGCCGAGATCGACACGTACCCGGATGCGCTGGACGATCCGGAGGCCGTGCGTGCCGCATTGCCCACGCTGGAGTACACCGGTCGCGCGATCGATGAGGCGATGCGCCTGCATCCCCCGGCGTGGGCGTTCAGCCGCACCGCGCTGGAGACGGACCACTTCGACCGGTTCGACTTGGCCCCTGGCGCGATCGTGGTGATCAGTCCGTTCGTCAACCACCGGCTGCCGCAGTTCTGGGACTCGCCGCTGACCTACGATCCAGACCGATTCACCAAAGAGCGCAATAGGGCGCGTCCCCCGTTCCGGTACTTCCCCTTCGGCTGGGGCGCGCATTTATGCGTGGGCCAGCAGATGGCGCTGATCGAGATCCGGGTGGGTCTCGCGATGCTGCTGTCCCGCTACGACATCGAACTGGTGAACGGGATGCGGGTGCGCGAAAACCCCGAGATCTCGAATACCCCCGACCCAGTCATGATCCGATTGACCCGGCGCGAACACGTTGCCGCACAGGAGGCGCGATGAGACACAATCGCGGAGCGCTGATCGCGCCGATGGGGTGCGGGATCTCCCGCAGGACACAGGAGGCGCGATGACCAGTGTTACCTCTGGCGCGATTATGCGTGCCGAAGCCCTTGCCATGAACCAGGAGCTCGCCGCGTACGCGGGCGCCAAAGCCACCAACCTGGCCAGATTAAAGGCCGCGGGATATCGGGTACCGCCGTTCGCGGTGCTGAGCACTGACGCCTGCGCCCGGGTGCTCGATCCGTCGGCCGACCTTGTCGCCGAGCTGCTGGCCGGACTCGATCCGGACGACCCGGCCGCCTTGCGAGAGGTCTCGGCCCGGATCCGCACGCATATCACGCAACTGCCCTTGCCCGCCGATATCGCGGCTGAGCTCGATACTGTGGTGTCCGAACTGTCCGCCACGGGCTCCGCCCCGGCGGGCGAGGTGCGTTTCGCGGTGCGCTCGTCGGTGCTCGGTGAAGACTCGGCCACCGACTCTTTCGCCGGACAGCTCGATACTGTGCTCAATGTCGCGGCGGCAGATCTGCCTGCCGCGATCGGCACCGTCCTGGCCTCTGCCTGGTCAGAGCGTGCGCTGTTCTACCGGGCTCGCCGTGGCCTCGACGGCGCGCCGATTGCCTGCGCCGTCGTGGTGCAGGTGTTGCTCGACAGCGCCGTATCCGGGGTGGTGTTCAGCTGTAACCCGCAGACCGGCGATCCCACCGAAGCGGTGGTCGCGGCGGCACTCGGATTGGGTGAAGGCGTGGTGGCGGGGACGGTGGATTGTGACACCTACTTCGTCGACCGTGGCACCGGCGCCATCACCTCCCGGGTTGTGGTCGACAAACGCAGCCGTGTGGTGTCTTCGGGGGATGGTGCCGGAACTACCGTCGAAGAGCTGGGCGATGCGGTGACCGGTGCCGTGTTGTCCGACGCGCAGATCCGGGAACTGACCGAGGTAGCGGGTGAGCTCGCCGACCATTTCGGTGCGCCGCAGGATATCGAGTTCGCCTATACATCCGATGGGCGGTTGCATCTGTTGCAGGCCAGGCCGGTCACCGCGACCGGTGCGCGGGAGACCGTCCTCGACAACGTCAATGTCGCCGAATCGTATCCGGGACTGTCGAGTCCGCTCACCTTCTCTGTGTTGCGGGCCGCCTATGAACAGGTCTTCCGTGCCTGTCATCGTGATTTCGGCGCCACCGCGCAGATCGTGGATCGCAATGCCACCGACCTGTACCCCTATCTGGTCGGGACCGCCCGCGGCCGGATCTACTACAACATCACCAACTGGTACCGACTGTTCCTCGAGATACCCGGTATGGAATTCGCCATCGAGGGCTGGGAAGCCGCACTCAATATCGAGAACCGTTATCGGCGGCCGGATGCGCCACCGCGTGGCATTGCCCGGCTGCGGGCGATCATCTTGCGGTTGCGGGTATTCGCGATCATCTTGCTCGGCTGGTTGCGGCTGCCGCGGCGGCTGCGCGCGTTCTTCACCGAATTGGCGGCAAGCACCGCCGACCTCGAACGTAGGCTGGACCCGGACACGCTAGAGCGGGAACGTGATCCCCAGGCGCTACTGGCGTGGACCGAACGTTTCTTCGACGAACTGGTGCCCGCGTATTCGGTGCAGATCTTCAACGACTTCATCGCTCAGCAGATGTTCCATGTGGTCGGACTGCAGCTGAACCGGGCGGGCATGGCCGAGGACGCGGCGCTCACCCTGCGCAATGAGTTGTTCTGTGGCGAGGACGGCGTCGACAGTGTCGATCCGGTGCGCTCTGCGCTCGCGCTCACCGCCATGGTGCGCTCCGATCCCGCGCTGCGCGAGCTGTTCGAGGGCACGGCCGATGCGCATGAGGTGTGGGCGACATTGTCGGACAAGCGGTTCGCAGGCTTCCGTGCCGCCTGCCTGCGGCATATCGCGGAGTTCGGCGACCGTACGGTGGATGAGCTCAAACTCGAAACAGATCCGTTGGGCGAGCATCCGGAGCGACTGGTTCCGATGCTGCGCAATTACTTGCGCGGCGGACAGAACGCCGATGACATGATCGCGCGGGAACAAGCCATCCGGCGCGCGGCAGAGCGCACGGCATCCGCGCTGTTCGCACAGAAACCATTGCAGCGTTTGCTTTTCCGGCTCACTCTCCGGCTCGCTCGGGAGCATGTGAAGCAGCGGGAGAACATGCGGCTCGGCCGCAGCCGCTCCTTCGGCTTGGTGAAGCGGGTGTTCCGGGAATACGGCAAGCAGATGTCCGCTGCCGGTTTGGTGGATGATCCGCGCGATATCTTCTGGCTCACTTATGAGGAGATCATCGCTCTCACTCGCGGTACGGCGGTGGACACCGATGTCGCTCGACTCGTGTCGCTCCGCAAGGCCGATCACGAGCACTGGCGTACCCAACAGCTGCCCTCCCGCATCGTCACCACGGGCATTGCCGCAGCGGGGATCAACGATCCCGCGCTGGAACAACCCCTAGAGGATGCTGTCGAAGGTACGCGGGTGCTGCGCGGCATCGGCTGTGCCCCGGGCCGTATCGAAGCCCCGGCTCTGGTGTTGCACACTCCGGACCCGGATGTGGTGATCGATGGACAGGTGTTGGTAGCCTCGACCACCGATCCCGGCTGGGTGTTCCTCATGGTCGCCGCGGGCGGCCTGGTGAGCGAGCGGGGCAGCCTGCTCTCGCACACCGCCATCATCGGACGCGAACTCGGCATTCCCACGGTCGTCGGCGTCCCGGACGTCACCCGCCTGGTCGGCGACGGTGATGTCCTGGTCTTGGACGGCCGGGCCGGAACAGTGACGCTCGGACAGGAGCAACAATCATGACCGCTCCCGATCTCGCTCATGGTGAGAACTTCAGCCTGGAGCATTATCTCGACCCCGCGGCACACACCTTCGAACAGCGTTTCGCGGAGTTTCATCCGTACGTCGAGCACGCCCGCGGCAGCGGGTTCGTGCTCCGTGAGGTGGCCGGCCCTTCTGGGGCGGTGGTGCCGGTACGCGATCCGGAGACCGGAGCGACCGACGAGCTCATCATGCTCGGGTCCAACAACTATCTCGGCCTCGGCAATGAACCGCAGATCGCCGAGGCCGCTATTGCGGCCATCCGGGAATACGGTGTGGGACACGGCGGTCCGCCGCTGCTCAACGGCACCACCACGGTGCACCGGCAACTCGAGCAACGGCTTGCCGAATCGAAAGGCTGTGAGGCGGCCATGCTCTTCGCCTCCGGCTACGCCGCGAATGTCGGCTGGGTGACCGGTCTGTTGCGCAAGGGCGACATCTTGCTCTACGACGAACAGAGCCACGCGAGTCTCTATGATGGTATCCAGCTCGGTCGAGTGCGTTCGATGGCCTTTGCGCACAACGACCTGGATCATCTGCGCCACCGGCTGATGCAGATCCGCTGGCGCAATCCGGGGGCGAACATCGTGGTGGCTGTCGAGGGTGTGTACTCGATGGACGGTGATATCGCTCCGCTGCCGGAGATTCGCGCGTTGTGTGACGCATTCGGCGCGTGGCTGGCAGTGGATGACGCGCACGGCACCGGCGTGCTAGGTACCTACGGGCACGGCACCGCCGAGCATTTCGGGCTCGGCCCAGGGACAGTGGAGCTGTCTATGGGCACGTTCTCGAAGGCTTTCGCGAGTACCGGCGGTTTTGTGGCCGGTTCCCAGGACTTGGTGGACACTCTGCGCTTCTTCGCCCGCTCCTACATGTTCTCCGCGGCGCTCACGCCGCCAGTGGTCGCATCAGTGCTCGCGGGGATCGACTTCTTGGACGAACATCCCGAGCGGGTGCGGCAACTGCACGACAATGTCACATATTTCGTCCAGGGATTGCGGGCCATGGGCTTCGCGGTAGATCCGCAGACTGCGATCATCCCGATCCTGGTGCCGCAACGTATCGCCGTCGCGGACGTAGTCACCGCCCTGCATCGCGAGGGCGTGTTCGTCAACGGGGTCGAATTCCCGGCTGTTCCCCGTGACCAGCAGCGCCTGCGTATCAGCATGATGGCCACCCTCACCAGGGAACATCTCGATCGCGCGCTGGACAGGATCGCCCTCGTCGCTCGCCGCTTCGGCTTCCATCCCGAACAAGAAGGGATCGCCTGATATGACCGATACTGTGCTCGCCGCGGGTGGAACGGCCGCCGAGCGGCTGCTGGTGCATGCCGCGTTGGCGGCGCCGACTGAGCAGGAACGCGGCGAACTGGCCGAGCTGGCCCACCGGGTCACCGATTGGGCAGCCTTCTTCGAGCTGGCCCAGTTGAACGCGACCGTGCCGCTGGTGCGCCGCTCCCTGCTTGCCGCCGACCTATATTCGCTTGTCCCTCCTGCGGTGCAGGCCCGGTTCGACGCTGTTACGCAGCGGATCGCGACCGCGAACGACCGCAGACTGGCCGGGGTGGTGCCGCTGCTGCGGCGGTTCGACGAAGAGGGCATCCGCTGCGTGGTGCTCAAGGGCATGCTCTTCTCCACCGAGATCTACCACGACCCCGGCTACAAGCGGATGAACGACTTGGACATCCTGCTGGAACCAGAGCAGGTCGACGCGGCTATCGCGATCTATCGTGAGCTGGGTCTGTTCGCGACCTCGGAGCTGCTCGGCAAGGCGCCCAAGGTGCGGGCCGAGCGCTCGCACCACCTGCCGTCGTTCGTCTCCCGCGACGGTGCGCTGGTCGTGGGCACCCATTGGGGACTGATCACACCGCTGACCCCCTACACGATCGACTACGCCTCGATCTGGAAACGAGTGCGGCGCATCGACTTCCACGGCGTTCCTGCATGGGCGATGGCATCCGAGGACAACCTGCACCACCTGGGTATCCACTTGCCCTACTACAAGACCGGGGTCCGCGAACTCGGGGACATCTGGAACCTGGCCCGCTATGCGGGCGCGGATCTCGATTACGAGCTGCTCGCCGCCGAGATCGCCACGGCGGGTACCGAAGGTCTGATGTACCACGCCCTTTCGCTGGCACACCGGCTGGTGCCCAACTCGCAGTTCGCCGCGCTGCTGGACCGGATCGCACCGCGCGTAGACCGGTTCACCCGCGCCGACACCGTGCGCAAGGTCGCGGATGTGCACACGCTGCTGCGTAGCCGCTCCACGCACACCTCCCGCATCGAGAAGGCATACACCGAGTTCAATATGACCGCCGACCCGAAGGAGAAGCTGGACAGCTTCGGCAGATTATGGTCGGGGTTGTTGCTGGCTCCCACGGAGGAGGCGGCCCGGATGAGTTCACTGCGCGATCCGGGTGCTTTCGGTGCTCTCGGCGCTCGAGTGATCGCGCCGTATCGGCTGACCAGGGTGTTCCAGCGCGACCTCGGTAAGTGGTTGTTCCCCGCCGCGCTCGCCAAGACAGTCTACGACCTCGGTGCGTCTTACGCCGGGCAGTTCCGGACGCGCACCGGACTCGGCGGCACCCGTCCCACGCCGCCGGGCATCGATGAATACGCGGCTCGGCTCGGGCTGACCAGGGCGGATCTGCAAGCTGTCCTGGACAGTCAGGAATGAGCGCACCCCCCACCGTGCTGTGGGATCTGGACGGCACCCTGATCGGTCTGCGGCGACGTACCTTCACGACATTGATGCCTGCCGCGGCGGCCTGGGTGTTCCGCGATCTCATGCCGCCACACCGTTTCTTGCCGATGCTACGCCGCACACTGCGTGACGTGCGCGCCAATGACACCGACCACACCAATAGAGAGCTGATGCTGAGCTTGCTCGCCGAGCGAGTCGGCAGCAGCTATGACATGGTCTCAGCCCGCTTGGACCGGCTGGCGGAGGTCGAATTCATCCGGTTGCGCGCGTGTTTCACGCCGCAACCGGAGGCTGTGACGATGGTGCGGCATTTGGCGCAGGCCGGTGCCTGCCAGGTGGTCGCGACTAATCCGCTGTGGCCACGCAGCACCGTGGTGACCAGGCTCGGCTGGGGCGGGCACGATCTCGGCTCGTTCGCCTACCTCACCAGTGGCGAGAACATGCATCGTGCCAAGCCGCGGCTCGACTTCTATCGCGAACTACTCGACCGGCTCGGTGTGGCGGCAGGCGATTGCGTGATGGTCGGTAACGACCCCGGCAACGACGGACCGGCAACGCAGTTGGGGATTCCAGTCTTCCTGCTCGGTGCCAGGATCGCCGAGGTGCCTGTCGCGATGACCAGGACCGGATTGGTCACCACCGGCGACTATCGCGCATTGCGTCGGTGGCTCGGTATCGAGGAGGATCCATGCTTGTCGTCTTGAACCCGCAGTCGAATGCGGGCACCGCGCTGCAGCGCTGGAAACCGGTGGAAACCATACTGCGCGAGCGGTATCCAGACTTGACTGTCGAATTGCCCGCAGACGAGCAAGCCGCCGCCGAGGTCGTGCGCACGGCCGTCACCCGCCCGGATCCGCCCGCAGTGCTCGTGGCCGCTGGTGGCGACGGCATGGTGAACTTGGTGCTGAACGCGCTTATGGATCCGGAAACCGATCGCCCGCGGGCCGCGGGCTCGGCGCTCGGCGCCGTGGGTCTCGGCAGCTCCAACGATTTCCACAAGCCGATGTCCGAAACCTCGCATGTGGGTACCGTCCCGGTGCGGCTGGATGCCGCGTGCGCCGAACTCGCCGATGTGGGCAAGGCCAGCATGCTGCTATCGGACGGTACGCACGTCGTCCGCTATTTCTTGCTCAATGCCAGCATGGGGTTGGTCGCGGCGGGCAATCACTCGTTCAACCACGCCACCGGCTTACTCAGCTGGCTCAAGGCACGTAGCGTCGACGCCGCTATCCTCGCCACAGCGTTGGCGACTATCGCCACCCACCGGCCGCTGCCGGTCACGGTGCGTGGTGGCGACTGGGTCCACACCGCACCGATCACCAACGTCGGCGTGCTCAAAAGCGTGCACTTCGCCGGTGGCATGCACTACGACACCGCGGTCACCCGCGCCGATGGTCAGTTCGATGTGAATATCTGGTCCGCGGCCGGTCGGCTACGGGTGCTCGGCCTGATCGCCGGATTGTACGCAGGTCGGTTCCGACGCTCGGGGCTGGCGGTGTGCTATCGGGACACAACGGTGGAGCTGCGGCCGGATCGTCCGACCCCGTTGGAGCTGGACGGGGAGATAACAGTAGTGGAATCGGCGCGGTTGGAAGTTCTTCCACGCGTACTGCGAGTGTGCACAACATGAGCGGTCAGGCCCGGAGGCGGCAGCGTGGTGTCACCACGCAGGGTCCCGCTCATGGAAGAAAGGACACAACATGACCGTCGTACTCATCACAGGAGCCGCGAATGGTATGGGCGCGGCTACTATTCATCATCTCGAGAACCTGGGGTATACGGTCGAGGGCTGCGACGTGGTAGCGGCACCTGGCCTCGATGAAGTGGACGTGCGCGATACGGCGGCGGTGGACCGCTGGGTGCGCGAGGCACATACCAGGCACGGCCGGATCGACGCGGTGGTCACTTTCGCGGCCTACGGTGTAGTCGGGTCGGTCGAGGAGACCACCCCGGAGGAGGCCGCGGCGCTGTTCGACACCAATGTGCTCGGCACGCAGCGGGCGCTGCGCGCCGTAATGCCGCTGTTCCGTAAACAAGGGGCGGGTAGGGCGATCGTGGTGAGCTCGGGAGCTGGTGCGATCGCCGAGCCGTACGGCGGTTGGTACTCGGCGACGAAGGCGGCAGTCGAGCGGATCGGTGAAGCAGCACGGATGGAGGCGGCCGGTTTCGGTGCGCAGGTGTCAGTGCTCATCCCGGGATGGACCGTTACCCCGATCATCGAAGCGGCCGAGCACGTGAGCGCCCCGATCGCCGCGTACGACAGCGACCGCGCATCTGTGCTGGACTTGGTGCGCGGCTACTTGGCGGCGGGACAGCCCGCTACGGCGGTCGCCGAAAAGGTCGCCATGATCCTTGCGGCCGACCGGCCCCGGCCGAGTTATCTCTGCGGCAAGGACGTGCGATTGTCCTTCTGGACTCGCCGACTGGTGCCCGCGCGCGTATACGAGCGACTGGTGCAGCAGTATTACGGATTTCGGTAGTTGCCGATAGCGCATTTCGGTCTGTCAGCTCCAGAATCCGATGTGTAGTGGCTCCCGCTCCCGGACTGTGCGATCTTCGGGCAGTCCGTCTTCGTGCTGGGCGTGGACCGGCCTCGGCCAGCACGCGCATCCGACAGGAATCCCGTGTGCGGGGCTACTCTGGGAGACGTTGGAGATCTCGCAGCCGGAGATCTCGCGGCCCTGATCCCGTGGTGCGGGAGGAAGGGTGGAGATGACCACTCGAACAACAAGAACAGTGCTGATATCCGGATGTGCGGTGCTGGTGCTGCTGTCCGGGTGTGCGGCGAACGACTCGCCGGCCACCATACCGGTGACAAGCTCTTCGACGGCGTCCGCCGCGCCGACTGGCTCCAGCCCGGCGGGCGCCACCTCCGCACCGATATCGCAGTCGGTCGTGGTGACCACTGCTGTGGACCGAGCGGCCTGCGGATCCGGCCAGGTGGATACGGCGATCGGCGAAAGCGAAGCGGCTATGGGGCATCGTGGGGTCCGGCTGAACTTCAGCCTCGCCGCAGGCGCGCAGCCGTGCACGGTGACCGGCTATCCCGGTGTGGACGCTGTCGGCAATGGCCCGGTCGTCCACGCCGACCGCACGCCGACCGGCTACCTCGGTGGCCTGCCCGCCGGTCAGGACACGGCGCCGACTGTCCTGCTCCAGCCGGGCCGTGCGGCTCATGCCCTGCTGGAGGCAGTTGTCTACGACAGCAACGGCCGAACCTGCGCGCAGTCTTCGAGGATTCTTGTCACCCCACCCGATTCGACCGACACTCGCTCCCTGCCGGTCACCATCGCCACCTGCGGGTTACAGGTGCACCCGGTGACCGGATAACCGCATGCCGAAGCGACCGGACCACCGCGTGGTAGGCGTGGCGACCACTGTCGGTTAAGCTCCTGCTCCTGTGGCTCTCAGTGCAACCGTGTACACCTTCGCCGTCCACTTGGCCGACGTCGATCGTGGCGTCTATCAGGAGCTGGAGTTACGCGTAGCGCGGCATCCTTCTGAAACGGCCGAGTTCATGCTGACGCGGTTGCTGGCCTACTGCCTCGAGTACGAGGAAGGCATCGTCTTCAGCGATGGCGGTGTTTCGTCCACCGACGAGCCCGCAGTGCTGGTGCGCGATCTCACCGGACACCGCACCGCCTGGATCGAAGTCGGCGCACCCGATGCGGAGCGGGTGCATCGCGGCAGTAAATCGGCCGACCGCGTCGTCGTCTACACTCATCGTGAGCCGACCAAGGTACTGGCGCAGCTCGCGGGCAAGCGGATCCACCGAGCCGATACGATTCCCCTCTACAGCTTCGACCGCGAGTTCATCGCTGCCGCGGGTACTGCACTCGAGCGGCGCAACACTGTGACTTTGTCGGTCACCGAGCGTTTGCTGTACCTGGATCTCAATGGCATCGGCTTGACCACATCGGTCGACGAGTATCGGCTCGGGTAGCTACTCCAGCCTTGCGGCGTCACAGAATTCAGGCATTCTTCTATGGAATGCGCTGCTCTATGGAATGCGCTGCGCGAAGCCGACTTCTCATCCACAGCGCGCCATTTGGATCGGGTCGCGTCAGAGGGCCGTCACCCGCTCTGCCGCTGTCTGCTGCCGAGGGCGGGTCCGAGCATATCGAGTTGGGTTTTGCCGAGGAAGCCCGCGAGTTCCACGGTGCCATCGGACCGGACCCGGACATCGAGCTGGTTTCGGTTGGTACGGGGATCATAGTGGCGGTAGCGGTCGGTGAGATGCAGGAATCGCTGGTTGGTCGAACCGACGAGCGCTCGGTGCTGTTCTGGTTGATCGGTTAGGTAGGGGCCGTCGACGAGGCAGTCGATGTGCTGGAGGAAACGGCGTTCGTCACGGCCGCGTGCGGCGAGGTCTTCCCGCAAGTAGCCGGTGAAGACGAGGACGCCGAGGCCGGCGGCGTGCGCTGCTTCGGCTAGATCGGCGCCGGGCGCGGGCCGGTCGAAGGGTTCGCCGCCGAGCAGAGTGATCCCTTCGCAGCCTGCGGTGATCGCGTCGGCAACGATCGTCTCCGGAGCGAAGTGGCGCCCGCCGCGGGTGGTGAACAGGTGGGGATTGACGCATCCAGGGCAGCGGATAGCGCAGCCCTGCACCCAGACAGCGGTCCGCAGCCCTGGGCCTTCGGCTGTGGTGCCGTGCAGGACGTGGGCGATCCGCAGCATCAGAACTCGAGCCTGCGGCCGGCGGCCGGCGGGGGCGCCGTTGTCGTGGTGGTCGATGTGGTGATGCGATCTTGGATCGCCAGGTAGACGTGTGGGGGTATCCCCGCTTCCGTCATGATCTGGTCGGGTGCGGAGTAGCGGCCGAGCCGATGCCTGGCGGTGACGATCGCCTGGGCTGCGGCAGCGTCCAGGCCGAGCTCGTGTTGCAGCTGGTGGGGTTCGGCGCTGTTGAGGTCCACTGGTCCCGCTGTCGGCACAGGCGTGGTGGCCTGGTCGGGAAACAGCGTAGGGGTGGCCGGAGCGGAGGGATCGGCGGAGGGGCCGGGGCTGCCGGTCCACGACGGAGCCGCCGTGGTGGCGGGCGGTCCGGGCCAGGGGCGCTGGGAGTGGTTCGGTGCGGCGGGGTACCCGCGCATGGCCGCGTCGACGGCGGGTGGGAGCTCGCCGCTTGCAGTGACCGTCGTCGGGTTCGCACCCGCCTGCGCCGTTGACTCGACGGCGTGCCACGGGCGTCTGGGATTGTAGGCCCGCCATTTCAGATAGGCGCGGTTCGTGGCGAAGGTGTGGATGATTCCGCCGATCCATGTGAACACACAGACCGCCGAGAGCAGGGAGCTGGCGGTGGAGTCGCTCGGCTCGGCTTTGGTGCCCGTGTCGACCGTGCTCAGAGCGATCACCAGGGCGATGCTGTACACCAGCCATCCTGCTGTTGCCAGTAGCCAGGTCTTGTTACGGACTCGCAGTCCGATGATCAGAAATCCGACGAAGTTGAGTATGCCGAACAACGGCAGCAGGCTCCACAGGGTCCAAGCACTGTTGCTTACTCGCCATCTCCGTGAGCAGAGGCGTTCTTCCGGAGTTGTCATGCGAGGTCTTCCTGCTGGACGAAGGCGGCGTCGGTGACGGTCTGGGACGCGTGATACTCCTGGGTCAGGCGGGAGTCGACGACCTTGGCCTGACGGCACAGCTGCTGAATGAGTGCGACGTCGTCGAGACACGAAGGTCCGGGACGGCCGGTCGATTGAGCGCTGATGGTGCCGTCCGCGGAGACGGTCACGACAATGCGGCGGTTCATCGTTGCTCTTCGAAGACGAGCTGGACAGTGCCGTCGGTGGCGTGTTCGGTGACCAGCCGCAAACCGAGCTCTCGGGCATGCTGCCGGACCACGGCCACGTTGCGGGCCTGCAGGACCCGGCCGACGGCGTGCTCGAGGTCGGCGAGCATCGTATCGGTGGCTTGTTCGTCGTTATTGATCCGGCCGAGGAAGACCTCGCCTACTCGCTGAAAGGTCGCCGCACCCAGCTGGGTGACGGCGGTAACGGTGTCTTCGGTGTGGACGATGTTCCGAGCTCCCAGTACGTGCAGTGCTTCGATCAGCAGCGCGTGGTCGGTGATCCGGGTCGTTTTGCATTTCCGGCACAGGTCCGTGTTGCGGCTTTCTCGCCATGCCGCCGCGGCGGCGATGCCGAGTGGGATCAATAGAAGTTCCACGCTCACGCGGTGTTCCTCTCCGGGATGCTCAGAACTCGAAGGTCCTGCCGCCTCGCCAGTTGCCGATCTCAGAAGAACCTTGTGGCGCGCTCTTGGTGTAGGCGGCGCGGTCCTCGGCGCCGGTGGCCGCCACCGCGCGGGTGGCTGCCCACTCCCGGATGTGCGCGATCTGTTCGGCTTGGGTGATCGACAGCGGAACGGTATTGGCGAGTGCGCGCTGCAAGTCGCCGATAAGCACATTGCGGCGTTCGGCGAAAGCGTCGAAGCACGCGGAGATGACCATCTGCTCGATCTCGACGCCGGAGAACCCTTCGCTCGCCGCGGCCAGCGAGGTGGTGACCTCGTCCGTGGGCTGTACGACGGGACCGGCGCAGTGCTCGCGGATGCGCTTCTGGATGTGCAGCTCCCAGATGGTGACCCGCTCGGCCTCGGTAGGCAGATCGACGAAGAATATTTCGTCGAACCGCCCCTTGCGGAGGAACTCCGAGGGCAGGCTTTCGATGCGGTTGGCTGTGGCCACCACGAATACCGGGTTCGTCTTCTCCTGCATCCAGGTCAAGAAGGTGCCGAATACACGTTGACCGGTGCCGGAGTCGCCCCCGGACGCTGACGAGCCGAAACCCTTCTCGATCTCATCGATCCACAGGATCGATGGCGATACGGCTTCCGCCAGGCGCAATGCCTCCCGCATGTTCTGCTCGCTCGACCCGACCAGGCCCGAGAAGACCCGTCCGACATCCAGCCGCAACAATGGCAGTCCCCACAGGCTGGACATGCACTTGGCGGTCAAACTTTTTCCACAGCCGGGCACGCCCGTGATCAAGATGCCTTTCGGGGCCGGGAGGATCCCACAGGAGTTACCGAGCCTGCCGAGAACTCTTGGGGTTCAGGTTTCCTTGTCCGGCAACTGTCGGGTCCGGCTTCCTCGCGTGGTCCGGTCGAGTCCGATCAGCACGACCAGCGTCCACACCACGAACAGCGTGATGGCCAGGCCGGTCGGATAGTTACGATCCAGCACAGTGGGGTTGTCCGGCAGCGCATGTCGTCTTCCCACCACTGGCGCGGCGAGCAGCACAAGCGTGACGGTGCACACGGCGCCGCAGGCGGCGGGGCCCCACCAGCCTGTGGGCAGGATGCGTCGCGCGCCGATCCCCGCTGTCGCCGACAATGGCGCGAAAACCGCGTCGTGCAACAGGATCCCCCCGCCGCACCACAGTACGACCGAGAACAGGTCCGTGCCGGCGAGTTCGAGCAGTAGCGTGAGGCCATATCCGCTGAGCCCGAGGCCGGCCAGCAGCAGCGCTGCCCGGATGGCTGTGATCAAGGCAGCACCTCGATTCGGGAAAGCCATTTTGTCTGCAGCACACCGGGGCGATTCGGTGCGATGAGACGGCAGGGATAGCCGTGGTCCAGGTCGAGGGGTTCCCCGTTCACTGTCATCGCGATGAGCGTGTCCGCGGCAAGGACATGTCGTTGTGGCAGTACCGAGCTGCGATAGATCCCGCCGGTCTCCAGCGAATCGAACCGAACGTCGCCGCCGGTGTAGCCGACGAGGGCGAGGACATCGCGCAGTCGGACACCCGACCACTGCGCGGACACCGACCAACCTTCGACACACGCGATCGGTAGCCGCGCCGCGGTCTGTGGCAGCGCTACCAGTTCGGTCCGGGTGAACTCACGTTGCCGTTTCCCGGCGCGCACTCGCAGCCGATAGCCGGGATCGCGTGCCCGTTCGGAGACACCGGCGGCGGCAGCCGAGCGATTGACCGGAACTCCTTGCGGTCCTTGCCCGCTACGCGGCGCGAGGACTGCCACCCACCGCAACAATGGCACGGTTTGCCCGGCTATTGCCAGCCCGGCCACCGCCGCGGACACCCATGCTGTGTTCAGTACAGTGCGGCGAGCGATCCGAGGTGCGCCATGATCGGTGTCGATCGGTATCGAGTGTTGCGGGGAAAAGCCATCGAGAGATGCTTGCTTCGAATTAGATTCGACCGGTCGGCTCAATGCTTCCCGCACCACTGGCAACTTCACCGCCAGATGCACCGCGAGTGCCCCTGCGGCCACATAGGCCATCGCGTAATGCGCGGTGGGGAAGAAGAACTTCCACGGGTAGTACTGTGCGATATTGGCCAGTCCGGTCGACAACTGGAAGATGACCGAGCCCACCAGCAGTGCGATCGATCCGCGCTCGGCGATACGAAGCGGCGAACCGAATATCGGCCGCTGGAACAATCTCGGATAGACCGCCCACAATTTCACCAGCAGCAGGGGAATGGCGACAACCCCCGCGATCACGTGTGTGCCCTGGGTGAGTCGGTAGAGCCAGAAGGGCCGGGTGGGCCACCAGAACCACGTCGGTGGATGTTGAATCCCATGGCTCAGCAGCCCGGTGCCGAAGCACACCATGATCGCGATGCCGAGCGCGATGCCAACCCGGCTTGCTACTTCGGGTCCGCGCGCACTCATGGTGTACTCGCATTCTCGTGCTCATCAGGGTGCCTTTTCAGCCAGGCGATGTGTCGCCCGGCCACCTCAGCGGTCGCGCGCAGCCGGAACCCGGTCGCGCGGGCCAGTGGCTCCGCGTATTCGATGCCCACATATGCCCACGGAAACCAAGGCCCCGCGGAATTTTTCGTTTCCAAGCGGAGCTGTCGCCGAGCGATGCCGGTGCCGGGACGGTCGAACTCGACTACGACGACTCCGTCCGCAGTGAGCAGATCGCGCGTCCGGTCGAGCAGCCGTAGCGGATCGCCGCCGATGCCGACATTGCCGTCGGCCAGCAGAGCATAGGTCCAACGCCCGGCTCCGGGCAGTGGCCCGAACAGATCGCGGTGCAGCGCGGGTGCCCCGCGAAATCGGGTGACCGCTACCGCCATCGGTGAGATATCCACCCCGAGTGCGACGACGCCGCGGCGCAGTAGCGCGGCGACCAGGCGACCGGGTCCGCAGCCGAGGTCGATGGTGGGGCCGTCGCAGCAGCAGGTCAAGGCGGTGTCGGCGAGGTGATCGGCGTCTTCGCCCGCGCCCAGCCATTGCTGTGTCGGCAGAGGGCGTATGGACCCGTCGATGGTGCGGACCCAGCAGTCCTCGCCTGCCAGCGCCCGATCGAAGATCTCGTTCACCATGCCGTGGTGCGATGATGTAGCCGCTGCACGACATCGGCGAATCGGCCCTCGGTGGCTGTTGCGACCCGCAGGGCGTCTTCGAAATGATCGACATCGGAGTGAGTCGGCAGTAAGCGAACACGCATACCGCATCGCTGTATCTCGTTTCGGGTCAGCAGTCCGGTGCGGGAAGTCGACATCGGTACATCCGTGAGCGCGCGCGCGGGTTGTGGTGTGGGCAGGCCGAGCGCCCACCAGCCGCCGTCGGTGGCCGGGCCGAGAACGGCGTCGCCGGTGTCGAGCAAAATCCTGGTCGCATGGTTCAGCAGCTCGGTGGTGAGTTGTGGAGTATCCATGCCGATCTGCAAGACCGGTAGCCCCGCCCGAGCGGCATCGGCGTGCGCGTTGGCCAACCGCTCGCCGAAGGTGCGCCCGCGTTGCGACAGCACCTCGACACCGGCCAGTAGTTCGCTCAATTCGCTGCGTCGCTCAGCGGCGGCGAGGTCGCCGGTCATGGCGACAACGCGGTGAACGACGGCACAGTGCAGGACGGCATCGAGAGTGTCGAGCAGGGATGCCGCGGCCACCTCGGCTGCTTCGTGCGGGGTGAGCGGCGGAGTAAGCCGGGTTTTGGCGAATCCGGCAACGGGCGCTTTCGCCACGATCAGCAAGGTGGCGGGCTGGGGTGCTGGCCAGGTCATTTCAGCACCGTCCAGAAGTCTCGGGTGGCGCGCACCGATCCGCGCCATGAGCCGGACACCTTCGATATCCCGCCTGTCCGTGGCCGGTAGGTGATGTCCTTCTCGACTACCCGCCAGCCTGCGGCGGCTGCCCCCATCAGCAGTTCCAGCGGGTAGCCGAAGCGGGCGTGCAGCGGTCCCAGCGAGAGCAGCGCCGTCCGGCGGGCGACCCGCATCGCGGCGATGTCGTGCACCGGTACGCCGTACCTGCGACGTAGTCGAGTGGCGATCATCCGATTGCCGAGCCGAGCGTGCCAGGGCCAGCTGCCCCCCCGCACCGGACGGCGCCGCCCGACTGCGAGATCCGCACCTACGCGTATCTCGTGCACCAGAACAGGCAGTTCAGCGGGGTCCATCGATCCGTCGCCGTCGAGCACCGCGACCAATTCGGTCCGTGCCGCGGCGATCCCTGCCTGTACTGCGGCGCCGTATCCGGGGCACTGCTCAGCGACCACGCATGCTCCGCCCGCCCGCGCGACGGCGGCGGTAGCGTCGGTGGACCCGTTGTCCACGACCAGCGCCCGGTAGCCGTGTGGAATCGCCGCGAGCACATCCGGCAACGCCTCGGCTTCATCACGGCACGGAATGATGACGGTGACGCCGTCTCGTTCGTCCATGGATTCGGTCACCCTTGAGACGCTAGGTCCGGAACGGACAGGTGAGACTGCGAAAACGGTTACGAAACTCTGACGGTGTCTGTTTCATTGCGACTGTCAGCGGATCCTCGTGCACTTCGAGCCTATCGTGGCCGTGTGCACGATCTCACCGAAGCCACCCGAGGGCAGGTCGGCCGATTCCGTGGCGAGCTGCTCGCCGCGGGTGTCGCTGTCCTCTTGGTCGCCGCGGCATTCGAAGTTCCGCGAATTGTCGGTGGTCAGTGGCAGCGTTCGCTCTATGCGGGCGCCGCGCCGATTTTCGGCGTGTGGTCGCCGCATGTCGGCTGGGGGACTGTCCCAGCTGTCCTGATAGCCGTGATAGTCGTGCTGACCGGCCCGGCCATCGCGGCCCGGCTGTCCTGGCCTCGACTGCTGATAGCGGCATATGTCGTCGCGGTGTGCTGGACGTTCGCGTTGGCATTGGTCGACGGATGGCGTCGTGGCTTCACCGACCGGCTCACCGACCACAATGAGTACTTGTACGAAGTTGGCGGAGTTACCGATCTGCGCGTGATGCTGCGCGAGTTCTCCAGCCGGATTCTCGACTTCCAGCCGGACTCGTGGACCACGCATGTCTCCGGGCATCCGCCGGGCGCCTTGTTGTTCTTCGTGCTACTGGATTGGGTCGGGCTCGGCGGCGGAGCATGGGCGGGAGCGGCCTGTCTGTTGATCGGATGTAGTGCGGTGGTCGCGGTAGCGGTCGCCTTACGCGCACTCGGTGCCGAGTACCGCGCGCGAGCGGCGCTGCCGTTTCTGGTGCTCGCGCCCGCCGCGATCTGGATCGCGGTGTCGGCCGACGCGGTATTCGCCGGTGTCACTGCGTGGGCGGTGGCACTGCTCGCACTGGCCACCAGGTCCGGTCGGACAGTGACTGCGGTCGGGGCGGGGGTGTTGTTCGGTCTCGGTGTCTACCTCAGTTACGGTCTGGCGCTCATGGTGTTTCCGGCCGTGGCCGTTCTGGTGGCGGGGCGGACGGTCCGGCCGCTGCTTCCAACCCTTGTCGGCGCGTTGGCAGTCGCCACCGCGTTCACTCTCGCCGGTTTCTGGTGGCTGGATGGCTATCATCTGGTCATCCAGCGTTATTATCAGGGCATTGCCGCTGAGCGGTCGTTCGGCTACTGGTGGTGGGGGAATCTCGCGGCGACTGTGTGCGCTATCGGTCTGGCTGTTGTCGCGGCGCTGCCGAGAACGTTGTCGCGGGCAAGCGTGCGCGCGTTGGACCCGGCGACGTTGTTGGTGGCCGCGGGACTGTGTGCTGTCCTGGTTGCCGATGCCAGCGGGTTGAGTAAGGCCGAGACCGAGCGGATCTGGCTGCCGTTCGATGTGTGGTTGTTGGCTGCCACCGCGTTCTTGCCGAGAGCCACCACCAGGATCTGGCTCGGCGTGCAGGCGCTTGGTGCTCTGTTGTTAGTTCATCTGATCCTGACGAATTGGTGAATGCCATGAGCATACTTATCGCAGATGATGATCCTGTTGTGCGCGACGTGGTCCGTCGTTATCTGGAACGCGATGGCTCGACCGTGCTCGAAACCGTCGACGATTATGTGACCAAGCCGTTCAGCCCGAGTGAGTTGGCGTTGCGGGTAGCTTCGGTATTGTATCGGTCTCGTTTTGTAGTCCCGGCCGACCGTTCGGTGCTGCGAGACGGTGTGATCGAGGTACGCTCTGCGGCCTGGCTGGTGCTTACCGACGGTGCCCAGGTGGAGCTGACCTCACGCGAATGCGATCTTCTGGCCAAGGTATGGGGCTGGGACGTATGGGGCTGGGACTTGGGTGATCTCTCCACGGTCACTGTGCATGTCAAGCGATTGCGCGTCAAGCTCGGTGATCATCATCGGATCGACACCATATGGGGGTGTGGCTATGCGTGGGGGCGCGCAGGTACCGAGCAGGATCGGTTACATGGATGAGCTGGCACTGCATCTGATCCTCTACACCGCCGCAGGGTCGGTGCCGGTGGTTCTGTTCGGGGCGATTCTGCTGTATGTGGTCGGTAACAGGTCACTGACCAGCAGTATGGTCGCGCTGGTTCTGATCCCGATCCTCTCGGCGCTCGCCGGGCTGGCCGTGGTCAGCGGGCTGATGTTCACCGCAGAGTTGCATCGCATGCTGGTGGTGCTCGCTGTTGTCGCCGCGGTTACCGTACCCACCGCGGTGCTGCTCGGCAGGCAGCAGGCGCGCAAAACTGTCTGGGAGAATCAGATCCGCGAGCAAGAACGAGCCGCCGAGCGCTCCAGGCGTGAACTGGTCGCGTGGGTGAGTCACGATCTGCGCACCCCGCTCGCGGGTATTCGCGCGATGGCCGAGGCTTTGTCGGGCGGCATGGTGTCCGACGCCGCGGCGGTCACGCACTACGCCGAGCAGATCGGTCGGGAGATCCATCGGCTTTCCGGCATGGTCGACGACCTGTTCGAGATGTCGAAGGTCGACACTGGTGCGCTACGTCTGGCGCTGGCGCCGATAGATCTGCGTGAGTTGATCGACGAGGTGCTCGCAGCCAATCGCTCGACTGCCGAGCGCGCAGTGGTGTCCTTGCGCGCCGAACAGCCGGACTTCCGCGTTATGGTCGCTGCCGACGACCGCGCACTCGGCCGGGTGCTGACCGATCTCGTCGCCAACGCCATCGCACACACCCCGCCGGGTGGTCATGTCGCGATCTCGGCCGGAGTGGTCGACGGGCGGGCGTGGGCGAGAGTGGACGATACCGGCCCCGGTATCGCCGGAGGCGACCTGACCCGGAACTTCGAGATCGCCTACCGTGGCACAGCAGTCCGTTCGCTGGTCGCTGTGGACGGTATGTCCGCGGGCAGCGGTATGGGGCTGGCTACTGCAGCGGGCCTGGTCGAGGACCACGATGGTGATGTCACCGCTCAGAATCGTGATCGTGGCTGCCGTTTCGAAGTGCGGTTGCCGCTTTCGGAGAACTGACTCACTGTGTCGGCGCACCCGATCCCGCGATGGCACGCAGCGGAGCGAACGCGAAATCAGCGAGCCCTTCGTGCGGACCGATCCGGGCGGAGAACCTCAGCAGCCGCCGGGCCGCATTCGGGTTCGCGACGATATGGCGGACATCACCGGGCCGATAATCGCCGGTCACCACCGGTGTGGGGCCGTGGCAAGCGTCCGCGAGCACCGTAGCGACCTCGCCGATCGTGATCGGCTGTCCGGAGCAGATATTCAGCGGCACGAACCCGGGCAGCGGCTGCTCGACAGCCGCGAGATTGGCTGTCGCGACATCGGACACGTGCACGAAATCCCTTGTCTGCCGACCATCTTCGAATACGCGTGGTGCACGCCCTGCCGCCAGTGCCGATCGGAAAATTGCCGCGACACCGGAGTACGGGGTGTCCCTCGGCATACCGTCACCGTAGACGTTGTGGTAACGCAAGGCGGCGACAGTGCCGCCGGTAGCCGCCGCCCACACGGCGGCGTAGTGCTCCTGCGCTGTTTTGCTCGCCGCGTACAGGCTGCGCGGCCGCAAAGGACTGTCCTCGGGTACCGGTGTCCAGCGCAGCGTATCCCCAGTGATCGCGCAGTAATGCTCGAACCGTCCCCCATCGAGATCCGCGCGGGTGCGCTGTCCGGGCTGGACCGACTCGCCGCGAGTGTTCCGATAGCACCCTTCGCCATAGACCACCATGGACGATGCCAGCACGAGCCGACGGCAGCCTGCCTCTGTCATAGCGGCAAGAACCACGGCTGTGCCCAGATCGTTGTGGCCGGCATAGGCAGGCGCATCAGCGACGCTCACTCCGGCCCCGACGACAGCAGACTGGTGGCAGACCACATCGATACCGCGCAGCAGCGGTGCCAAACCGTCGATATCGCGAACGTCGATCTGATGTACGCCCTCCGGGGCTCGCGCGCCGGGCCCGTGTGCTGCGGGCAGCATGAGATCTACGGCGATCACCTCGTGCCCGGCCTGGACCAATGCCGGGTGCACGTGAGATCCGATGAAGCCGGCCGCGCCGGTCAGCAGAATTCGCACAGGTATCGGATTCGTGTGGGGCGGGCTCGGCGGGCACTGCCCGCCTGGTCGGCATGCATGATCCGATTCTGTCCGTATTCCAGCTGGAAGTCGCGTGGCGCGGCCGCGGCGTCATACTTTTGTCAGCAATTACTCGGCGCGGGTTCGCCCCGCAACCGCGCGTCCAGCCAGCCGAACGCCGCAGGCAAGCCGAGCGCCCCAGCGGACAGGTGATCAGGACTCGGATACAACTCGTATTGGACACGCGCGCCCGCGGCGCAATACCGTCGTATCGTATTGTCGATCGCTTCCACCGGGATCAGCACGTCTTGGTGTGCCCGCCACTGGAAGATCGGCATGGTCGGTATGCCGTCGAAGAACTCCAGGCTGTTTTCTCTGAGTACCGCGCGTGCGCGTTCTTCGTAGAGAAGTGAAACCGAGGTCGAGACTTCATTGACGCTGAGTCCCGCACCCCTGAAAATGATTTCGTTGGTGCAGCTGTTGGCGATCTGGTCCCGGATCTCCATGCCTTTCGAATTCAAGTATTCGCTGATCGGCAATCTATCCGGATACTCTCGTTCCAAGCCGACCGCTGCTGCGAAGGCGAGGCCGAAGGCCGCATGCGCATCGTGGCCGATGCCATCGGTCATGGCTATCAGGTCCATCGGCACCCCGCCCGCGGCGACACCGGCGAAAGGCAGTTCGGGCGCGTATCGAGGTGCCAGCGCGGCCGCCCACGCGCTCGCCATGCCGCCACCGGAATAGCCCAGCATGGTGATCGGACTGTCGGCCAGCTCCAGCTGCGCGACGCGCCGTGCCGCGCGGAGGCTGTCGAGGGTGATCAAGCCCCCCAATTTCGCGGCACCGTAGGCACTGGTCGGACCGAGATGGTCGGGCAGAACCACCGACCAGCCGCGCAGCAGCATCGCGTTGAGCCCGGGTATCTCCCGGATCACCAGGCTGGGATCGTCGGTGTAGAGCAGTCGAGATACGGCGCACTGCGCGCCGAGCGAATTGACGTAGTGCTGATAGGACAACAGTGGCCCGCCGGGTGCGTGATTCGACGGAGTCAGCACGGTGGTAGTGGCCGCGATCGGCTTACCAGTGGAGTTGGTAGAGCGGAATTTGATCATCGTGATGCTCGTTCCGGGGAATATAGGTAGAGCGGGCATCGTCCGGACCGCTAGGACGTCACCGGGTGCGGCGCGGTCCAGCTCCGTCGGGGCGGCGTAGAACGGATCGGGATCCGGGTTCGGATAGATCGGCTGTGCGGCCGACATCGATGCGACCACGGACAGCGCGACCAGGGATAACGCGGCCACGGAGGTAGTGATAGTAGCTGATCGAAGCATGACGTTCGTCGACTCCCATCCATCACGACATTTCGTTTATGTTGGCGTGCTAAAGTCGAACGCTCCGTATCCCATTCGCCCCATTATCGAGATACGGACTCGATCACTCTAGGAGACGAGCGGAGAAAGCCGAGGTAGCCGCGCCGGTCGGCGGCTGCTCACCGCCGTGGCTCGCGATAGTGGAATCAGTCGCCGAAGTTCTTGTGCGGAATACCCGCGGTCAGGCCGCCGTCGATGACGAATTCGGCTCCGGTGGAGTACGACGATTCGTCGCAGGCGAGGAATACCACTAGAGCGGAAACCTCGGCCGGGTCGGCGGCCCGGCCGAGCGGAATCTGCAAGAAGTCCGCGGGGATGTTCTCTGTCATCGGGGTCCGGATCAGGCCGGGGTGTACCGAGTTCACCCGAATCCTATACTGCGCCAACTCGAGTGCGGTGGACTTGGTCAGTCCACGCACGGCGAATTTGGTAGCGGTATAGCCGTGCAGCTGGGGGCTGCCCCGCATACCCTCGACGGAGGAGATATTGATGATCGAGCCGCCGCCCGCCTTGACCATGGCCGGAGTCGCCTCCCGCATGCCGAGGAAGGTGCCGGTCAAATTGACGTCGATGATTCGTTGCCATTCGGCCAGCTCGTAGGAGACGAGCGCCTTACCGTTCGCGACGCCCGCGTTGTTCACCAGCACATTCAGCGACCCGAACCGGCGCACCGACTCGGCGACGGCCGCGCGCCAGTCATCCGGCTCACGCACGTCGAGAGACACGTAGACAGCACTGTCGCCCAGCTCGTCGGCGACCGCGGCGCCCTCCTCGTCGAGCACATCGCCCAGCACCACTCGCGCGTCCTCGGCGACCAGTGCCCTGGCGTGTGCTGCGCCCATGCCGCGCGCCGCCCCGCTGATCAATGCCACCTTTCCGGTTAACCGACCCATATCGTGATACCTCATCTCTCCCGAGTCTCATTCCAGGAATGAATGTCACCGACTGCGCCGTATACTCGGCTCACTGTGCGACGGTAGCCCAGATTCCGCATGAAACTCGTTGTGTGCGTGTGGTCTGCGCGAATCGAAATTGGTCTAGGGTTCGTCGTATGAGCGAACCGATGACGTTCACGATGGACACGCTACGCACCGCTACGGGTGCCGACCTCGGCGCGAGCGGCTGGATGGAGATCGATCAGCAACGTATCGACGCGTTCGCCGAGGCGACCGAAGACCGTCAGTGGATCCATACCGACCCTGAGCGGGCCGCGGCGGGACCGTACGGCACGACTATCGCACATGGTTACCTCACCTTGTCGTTGCTGCCGTCGATCATGGGCCAGATCTTTCGGATCACTGATGCCTCGGCACGAATCAATTACGGCGTGAACAAGGTTCGTTTCCCCGCGCCGGTTCCTTCCGGCTCTCGTATCCGAGGTCGGGCGCGGATCGTGACTGTCGAGCAGGTGCCGGGCGGTTTGCAGACGACTACCTCGGTGACCATAGAGCGTGAAGACGGTGACAAGCCGGTCTGCGTCGCGGAGATGGTCATGCGTGTCCTGGCGTGACCTGGATAGAAATCCCTGTGCTCAGAAGCTTTTCCGTGCTGCGGAAAGCAGTTCGGCGATTGTAGCCGGTACAGCGTCGGCGAGCTCCGCGATATCGGGCATCAGGTCCGCGCAGGCGATGAAGCCGAAATCGAGTTTGTCATTGTTCGACAACACGGTCACATTCAGTCCCGCGCCATGGAACACCGGCCCGAACGGATACATGCCGTCCACGCGTAGGCCGAGGAAGTGCAGCGGCACCGGCGGGCCGGGCACATTGGACACCACCAGATTGTGCACCACCGGGTGTATCTCGGCCAGCCGCCACGACGAGTATATTCGGGACGCGAACCGGAAGGTGTTCGGCGGCGCGTACTTCGACCAGTCCTGCAGGAAGTCGGCGCCGACGATCTTGTGCTCCTCCTTAGCCCCACGGTTGGCCTCGGCTACCCGCTGTAAGCGCTCTACCGGATCGGCGATATCGGTGCCGAGCAAGGTGAACAGCGCGGAGACTTTGTTGACGCCCGCCGTGTGCCGCGTCGACCCGTGCACGGATATCGGCACCGACGCGATGAGTGAGCGATCCGGTAGTTCACCGTGTTTGTCCAGGTAGGCGCGTAGCGCCCCGGCCACAATGGTCAGCACCACATCGTTTACCTTGACCTCGAACGCGTATCGGATCTCCTTGATGGCGTCGAGTTCGGCCTCGGCGAACGCGACGGCGCGCCGCTCGGTGATGGCCAGGTTGAACGGTGTGCGCGGGGCGGAGAACGGTATCGCCATCCCGGCTTTGTCCTTGCGGCGGCGTCGTGCGAAGCCTGTGACTACTTCGAAGGTTTTCGGGACCATGCCGAGGAAGCCTGCTTTGGCGGGCAACTTCACCACTGCCTCCGCCAGCAGTCGCCAGTCGTTCGGACTTGGTTCGGGGTGTTCTTCCTGATGGGGCACTAGTTTGGTGACACCCGGTTCCGGATCGCAGAGATGCGTTAACAGATTGGCGCCGGTGACGCCGTCCACAGCGGCGTGGTGGTATTTCACGATCACCGCGACCTTATCGTCGTCGAGGCCTTCGACCACCGATACCTCCCAGAGCGGACGATCGCGGTCCATGGGGCGGCTTGCGATATCTCCTACGAGTTGCTCGAGTTCGTAGCGACCGATCGGTGGGGTGATCGTGATCCGGTGAACGTGATTGTCCAGGTCGAAATTCTGATCTGTTATCCATACCGGATGATCCAGATTGAACGGCACCTCGTGTACACGGCGACGCAACTGCGGGATCAGTGGAAGCCGTCGGCCGAGCTCAGCTTTGAATCTATTGAACGAGTAATTTCCTGACGAGCGGTCCAGGATCAACAGCGCGCATATATGTAGATGCTGGGTCTTGGTTTCCAAGTAGAGGAAGCTGGCGTCCAACCCTGTGAGTCGCTCCATGTAGGAATTGTACTGTAACGCGTTCTAGTGAGGTATCGAGAACGTGATCTATCGGCTGTTGCGAAGACACGTGATAAGAAGGAGATGATCACCTTTTCATGTGACCGAAAGTTCTATATATTGAATCGAAATGATCAATTTTTTACTCGGGGGATGCGGACCAGCTATGTTGCTCTCGAACCGACGGCAGCTAGGCTGCTCTGTTCGATATGAGTGCGATTATTGTTACGGACTGGTAAGGATTTTTTGTCTGCGTCTGCGATTCGGGCCGTTTTCCTGCGGTCCGCGTCCATCAGCACGTCGGTTTCGGCTACGTGCCGATCTCGAGGTGTGTCCCGGCTTCGAGCGGGTGGTACAGACGCAGAGGAACGGGTATCAACCGCTATCGGGTGCGGCGTCGTGGTTCAGAGCGGGTAGCCGAACAGTCCGTCGGCCGTCGTCGGTTTCCAGCTAATACAGTGAAACCGACCTGGAATCAGGTGGAGATCACTCTGGTGAGCTCGGTCTCGATGGCGGCGACTCGCTGGGCCTCGATGCCCCATGGGCGCTGGACGCCGACCCGGCGATCCAGATCCCATAGCACGCATTCTTCGTCCACGGCCGCGACAAACCACCACGCCACTACTGTGCGACCAAGCTGCCGCGCTATCGCCTCATGCGAATTACTCTGTGGCCCAGAGTTTTCCGGGATATGATGTAGGAAGCGCCCATAGGCTGTCGCGCAGAATTCAGCGTAGCGCTTCGTGCACAGGATGAACCCGTGCCACGCCTCGTCCACCGCGTGCGATGGCATGCCGATCACCTGGTCATCGCGCAGTGCGGCGCCGCAGCAGAGCAGCCACTGTCGTAGCCCCTGCTCCACGAGCTCCCGCGGTTGCCAGGGACAGGTCTTGTACACGGCTTCGGGTAGCTTCAGCGCATCGACGGCGGCGCGAACGGTCAGTAGATCGATCTCGCGGGATCGGTATCTACGGAAGTTGAGGGACAGCACAATGCACTGTACTCGGGAACCGTTGGGCCGCTATCGTTTCAGTATGGGCGTCAGGCCCGGAGGTGGTAGCGCGGCTTTGTCACGTAGGGCTCGCTCATGCCAGGAAAGGACTCCGAATGAGCGTCATCACCATTATCGTTTTTACGGTTGCTGCACTGGTACTGCTGTTTTTCCTAGTGGCTTTGATCGCTGTCGTGTTCGGTGCCATCCGCTCGCGATTCAACCGCCACCGACCATCGCGGTATGTATTGCGACGTGGCGGGAATCAGGTTGGGAGACATGGCGATGCGAATTCCCCTGCTTCTTTCTGGACGGCAGGCGGCGCCGGCTTGATGGACCAGCACGACTGCGGGCAGTCGGGTGGTCACAGCGCAGCGGATAGCGGTGGGGGAAGCAGTTCCAGCTATGGCGGTGGCGACAGTTCCAGCTACGGCGGTGGTAGCTGCGGCGGTGGTGGCGGTGGGGGGTGACCCACCGTCGTTCGGCGGAAACGTGCCAGGTGCCGAGGCTGAGGTCGCTGCTGGATATTCGTCGGTCGGTTGTCTCTGCTCGGGCACGCCGATCAAGCGCATATCGCAGTCGAGTCCAGGATCGCCTTGGAACGCACTTTAACGGGGGTGTGCGCAAACCAGCTGGACTGGCGACTGGTCCGGCGGCAGCGCCGGGCAGCAACCTCCCCGTCGCTGGTACTGCCATCGTGGTCTCCGGCCTCGCCGTCGTGGTGATGTATCGAGTCGGTCGGCTGGTGGTAGCGCCGCGGCCGCACGGGCCGGAACGAGAACTACCTCGAGGACTGGTTTCCTCCGGACGATGGGCTGAGCACCACGACCGGGATGGGTCGGGTGGTCATCTTCTGATAAGCGCTGTAGCGTCCCCGATTCACTTTATCGACGATTGCCCATAGGCGCGCGTATTCCGGATCATCCGGCAGTGTCGGCCGTGCTGTCGCTGCCAGTTTCCGCCGCCCGATTTGGATTTCGCACTCCGATCGCGCCTTCAGGTTCGCCAGCCACCCCGGCGACCGTGGCGAGCCACCGTTGGACGCGGTCACCAGATAGTCCGCACCATCGCGGCCGTAGGTCAGTGCCGAAGTTCTTTCCCGTCCGGTTTTGCGTCCCACTGTCCGCAGCAGCAGTGTCGGGTTTCCGAACAACAGCCGATGCCCCACCAGCCCGCCGCTGTTGTCGTACATCCACTGATGCGCCTTCAGTACCTTCGCGAACAGACCAGCCATACCTGCCCTCTCCGTAAGTTCTAGAACTTCGTCAACTATCCGACTGGTCTCAACCCCGTCCGACGCGGTAGCATTCCCAACGCCCGCGGTCCCCGCGGCATGGGGCGGTAGCTCAGTCGGTTAGAGCCGTGGACTCATAATCCATTGGTCGCGGGTTCGAGCCCCGCCCGCCCCACAAAGAGCTTTTGTGAACTACTGACGGTAGTCGAATGGTGGCCGAACGGAGCTCTGGTGCCACCAAACCACTCCGCTCACGCAACGGGCGAAGCAGTCGGCAACTGTTACATACGTGTTGGTCACCCTGCACTCCGTGCAGCCGCTACGAGCTCGCCGATTCGCGTATCGGGCACGCGCTCGACGATCTGCTCGGTGTGGTGCTTGCGGTCGACCCGGCCTGTTGCCCGGCCGTGGATGCCGAGGGGTGCTGCTGATGGGGTAGCAGCTGGGGATGCCGCGCCCGGGTCCTTCATCGCGGCGACGGACGCTGCTGACACGCTGGATTCGCTGGTCGGTGGCCGCGACCATCTCCTACAACCTCGTCGAGGCAGCCATCATTGTCACCGAAGGTGTCCGGGTCTCCTCGACCGCCTTGCTCGGATTCGGCCTCGACTCGGTGATCGAGGTGACTTCGGCAGTGGTGTGGCTTGGCGTGGTGACGTCTGCTGTACGCCGCTCGAGGTTCCCGGCGGCCGCGATGCGGCCAGGTCCAGCTGTGCGTGCTGTGTCGCAGTCGGGCACTCCGCATCCGCGGACCCTGCTCAGCCGGTTGCGCTGTCGCTTCGTCCCGGAGTATCGGATACTACGATCATCGGACACTACGGAAAGGGCTTCTGATGTCCCGCATCCCGGGGGCGGCTCGCGCCCGCTACCACTATGAAATGCAGGCCGCCGAAACCAGCCGCACTCCCGATCAGCGGTGGGCGCACCTCGAACGCGCTCATATCCTGTCTCAGCCCGACCCGTGGCTGCACACCTGCAATCATGTCGCTATGTTCGTCTTCGCGGTGCGCCAACGTGACCGCCGTGAAGCCCTCGGGCAGGTCGTACGCATTGTCGTGGCTGCTCCCGGCTCGCTGTCCGGCCGCTATCCCAAGGGCAATACCGGACGAGCTCGCGTCGGGATACTCCAACCTATGCCGATCCCCGATGAACTTGCTGTCCTGATGAATCCGAAGGTCGCCTGATCAACTCGAGCCGGCCCGTGACCGGCGTCGTCGAGCGTTGTGCGCAGATTACCGCTGCTGGGTTCGGAGTGCGGATGCTTCCGCGCGTAATGGGAACAGGCGCTACTGGATCAAGAGGTGGATTCCTCCAGCGCCGACATATCGATGACCTCGCCGCGGTTGATGCTCACCCAATCGCGGCCACGCACATATGGTTTCAGTACTTCCCCGATGCGTTCGGTGGCAGCGGCGCTCTTGGGACGCTGGATTTCGTAGACATCCGGGAATTCGAGCATGCCGGTGACCAGTGCCCAGAGGCGGGCCGCGCGGTCGCCGGTCGGCGGATCGATCAGTACCGGTCCGAACAGTGGGGAACCATCGGGGAAGAACAGCGTGGGTACGCCGAAGCCGCCCGCGGCCGTGACGCGTTCATGATCGGCGCGTACTTCCGCGTGTGTCGATTCGTCCGCCATCGCGTCGTCGAGCACCGAGCCGGGGAAGCCGAGTCGTTCGAGGAGCTGGCGCGCTATCGCGGGGTCATGCGGCTTACCGCCGAGTTCGTGCAGTTCCCGGCCGATCTCGGCATACCAGCGATCCACGGCGTCCTGATCGCGGCGGCGTAGCAGAGCGCCGATGCGCATGAGCGACCAGCCGTAGGACCATGAGCGCTCCCAGGGATGCTTCTTCCCCTCGGCCCGATTGATCTCTTCCAGGCTGAAGAACCGCCAGTCGATCCGCAGTCCGGTCATTCGCCGGACTTCGCGTATCCATAGCGACGTCTGATACGCGTACGGGCACATGGGGTCGAAATGAAAATCGACGAATTCTGGTGCACTCATACTTTTTGACAGTATCGCCTCGCACTACTGTCGGCTATCGCCGTGCGTCACACGCGGCATACAGAAAGCGGCCCCACGGCCGCTAGGTCAGCGCGGGCGATGCCGCGGCGGCGGTGGGGATCTTCGGTAGCGCGTAGGGGTGGTTGTGCGCCAGCCAGCCGATCAGTTCCTCGCGAACCGCGCAGCGCAGGGCCCACACATCGTCGGCATTGCGGGCGGACATCGACGCGCGCACCACGATGCTGGTGGGCGTGCTGTCGGTGACCAGCAGGTTCCAGCCCCGTCCATCCCAGTCCTGGCGGGCCCGCAGATATTTGTGCAGATGCTCGCGTAGTTCCGGTACAGGGGTGCTGTGGTCCAGATACAGAAATACGGTGCCGGTGATCTGTGGCCCGCCTCTGGACCAGTTCTCATAGGGTTTGCTGTTGAAATAGGAGACCGGCATGGTCAATCGGCGATCGTCCCAGATTCGCACAGTGAGAAAGGACAGAGTGATCTCCTCGACAGTGCCCCATTCTCCCTCGACCACTACCGTATCGCCGATCTTCACCGAATCACCGAATGCGATCTGCAACCCGGCCATGAGATTGCCGAGTGTCGACTGTGCTGCCACACCGGCGATGATGCCGATCACGCCGGCCGAAGCCAGCAATGAAGTGCCCAAGGTGCGCAGGTCGGGGAAAAGTATCAATGTGGTCATGGCCGCAGTCGTTACGGCCAGCACTGTGGTGACGATGCGGCGAACCAGGGTGAGCTGGGTGTGCAACCGCCGTACCCGCGCTGTGTCGGCGGTGCGGGTGGCGTATTGGTCGAGTGTGTTCTCGGCTACAGCGTCGGCGGCGCGCATGGTGAGCCAGGCGGCGGCGATGATCGCCGTAGCGGCAAGACCGTTGAGAATGACTTCGCTCTGCTGTAATTCCAGGTGCGCCAATGGGTAGGTGAAATGCAATCCGGTCGTGGCCAGCAGCGCCTGCAATGGCAACTGTACGCGGCGCAGCAGTCCGGCCAACCGCATTCTCGGGTGTTTTTTCGCGCTGTAGCGCAGTAGGCGATCGATCAACACGCCGACCGTCATGGTTGCCACGAGTGTGCCGCTGAAGACGATGAGCGGCCGTAACACTTCCTCCAAGGTTTTCAACTCCTTGCTACGGGGTGTCTCGATGCCTTCCTGCTAGGCTACAGTTTGATAACGGTCACAATGCAGGGCCGGATCGGCCACGCCATCCAGCTTTGCGCAAGGGGGTCACATATCCTGGCTCGGTGCCGCATGCCTCGGAGGCCTGGTTCGATATGACACGCGCCATCGCGTCATGGCACATCGAAATGAGCAGGCGAGAGGGCGTAGGCTGGTCGCTCCGACGGCCGGCGCGACTTCTGGGAGCGGTGCATGAGCAAGGGTGAGGGGACTCCTCCCGCTACGACGCGGACCGGCACGATCAGTGTGCGGGTGCCTGCGGAGTCCGGACAGCTGGCGATGTTGCGGGCCCTGGCCGAGACCGTCGTACTCATGGCAGACTTCGGCATCGACGAGGTAACCGACATCCGGTTGGCGCTCGATGAGGTGGCCAGCGTACTGATGCTGGACGCGGTAGACGGCTCCGAAATCGACTGCGCGTTCAGCTTCGACGACACCGCGGTGGACGTACATGTCCGCGCGATCACGGTCTCGGATACCAGTCCGGATCAGTCGGGCTTCGGCTGGCATATCGTCGCGACGCTTACTGATGCGGTCTGCGTATCGCGGGCCGCATATGATCCCGTCGTCGGCGGCTATCCCACCGTGGTCGACTTCCGCTGGGTGCGTGGCGGCTCGGATGAATAACAAGCTGAATCGAGACGCTGCCAAGCGGGAGTCGAGGGGAGATAGCTACGACAATATCGAGCCGTTGTTCGTGGAACTGGTCGGGCTGACCCAGGATGATCCACGCCGGGAGGCGGTACGCACGGAACTGATCGACCGCTGTCTTCCGCTGGCCGAACATATCGCCCGTAAGTTCAGTGGACGCGGCGAGAGCTTCGAAGACTTGTTGCAGATCGCCCGGGTGGGCCTGCTCGCCGCGGTCGACCGATTCGATCCCGCGCGTGGCGCGACGTTCCTGTCTTTCGCGGTGCCGACGATCATGGGGGAAGTGCGCAGGCATTTCAGGGACTACGCATGGTCGGTGCGAGTACCGAGGCGGCTCAAGGAGATTCAGTCTACGATCGGTCCTACGGTGGAGGCTCTGTCACAGCGGCTGGGCCGGGTGCCGCGGGCACGGGAAGTGGCCGAGGAACTGGGCGTCGACCTCAACGAGGTGACCCAGGCACTCATCGCGCGCAACGCGTACAAGACATCCTCGATCGACGCGGCTTCCGACACCGACGAGGGGGAATCCGGTGGCCCCTCATTGCTGGACTCGCTTGGGGAGGAGGACCCCGACTTCGGCACCGTGGACAATTACCTGGCGGTGAAACCGTTGTTGGCCGCGCTACCGGATCGCGAGAAGCAGGTGCTCGCCATGCGCTTCTTCGACTCGATGTCGCAGGAGCAGATAGCCAGGCAGATCGGCTGTTCGCAGATGCAGGTCTCACGCATTCTCGCCAAAACCTTGAAATCGCTGCGCGAACAGGCTTTACGAGATTGACCTGACCGGCCTATGTGAACAGATCCGCTTGGATCCGGCGCGGGGAGAGTCGACTTGCGTTACATCGCCAGCGCGTTGTCGATCATGTAATACAGCTGGACCAATGGGTCGTGCACAAGCGTGAACAGCATCTGGAAAGTACCGCGCATGTCGATCACCTTCTGTTGTGGCTGTCGATCGGTTGCTATGACACATCTACTGCGCCACTTAGGCGCGTGGCACATAGATAAGTCTACGCTCCAGTTTTCTGGAGCGATGCGGAAATGACGCATTTCATGAATATCTATCGGAGAATTAGTCGATTGTTCGAATGATATGCATCGAAAATGCATCTTTTTTAGCGCCGATACGGTTGAACTGATCCGTCCTGCTCTGTCGCGACCTTGTTGCGGCGGGTGTGAACGATTATTACTCCACCGCCCACAGAAAGGCCCGGCCGAGGCCGGGCCTTTCTGTGGGCGGTGCGCATATGTGCCTGCGGTCCCGCTGAGCTCACCGGCACCGGCAAGGTCACCTGTTGTGGAGTGCCGCAGGGAGCTCTGGGTTACGTGGCCGGGATTGTGGGCGGCGCGAGCAGTCCCTGGGCGACGCCGACTCCGGCGCCGACGGCCGCACCGAGCGCGATGGCGGGCGAAGCGACGAACCCGTAGCCGACAGCCGCGCCGAAGATGGTGGTAACGACCGTCCCGGTCGGAAACATGGGGAGGCCGGCGATAGCACCGCTGATCGCGCCGATGACCAATCCCACCGACGCGACTGGGGCAGCCACCATACTGCCCACCGAGGCGCCTATGGCGGCGGAGCTGACAACATCTGCTGCGATGCGGTCGGAGCGCGACGGTTCGAAGCCCGCCGAGTCCAGGGCCTGGGCAATGCTTGCTTCCGGCCCCGCGATTGCGTCGTTGATCACCTTCCCCTGCTCGGGAGTCAGAAAGTCCGGCCTGCCGACCACCAGAGAACCAATGCGCAAGGTGCCGGGAGGCGCTTCGATCGGCGCGACCGGAGGAGCCAAGGCAGTCAGATCGGGCAGGTGCAGATTTTCCGGGATGACGGGAGCGAGTTCATTCGAATCCGGCATCGGCCGGTTGGTGCTCATGTCGTTGCGGCCGGCTGAAACGGGTGGTGTCTCGGGCACGGGGGGAGGCGGGGGAAGAATGCCAGGCGGCAGGAACGGCGCCAGCGGCGCCAATGGTGCCAACGGATCGAATGGAGCGGCGATCGGGGCTGCCGGGGCAATGGCGGGCACCGGCTCGAAGGGAAGCTGGATGGCGTTCTCCGGCATCAGCGGGTGGGCTGAGGCGGTCACGGCGCCGGCCACCGATAGCGGGATCGTGCTCGCGACGGCCAAGGTGGCAGCGCGGCGGAAAAGGGGGTGTGCCGGTTTTCTGGGTGTTGCTACGGCCATAGACCTTCCACCTCATTCTGAAGAGGACATATACCTACCCTTCTAGTTCGATCCAGGAGGACTTCCGGATACGCGGAAGGCGGATTTCTTTTCATGCCTCGATCGGTGTTCCGACACTGGAGGCATCGTGGGTAGTGAACCCGTTGACCGGTACCGTTATTCGGCGGGTCCGGTCTCGACTCCCGGCTCCGGCTGCCCGATAGTCGCCGCATCGATCTGTTCACCGATATAACGCAAGACGACTATGGCCATACCGGCGACCGGCACGGCCAGGAAGGCGCCGATAATCCCATACAGCGAGCCACCGGCCATAACGGCCAGCAGCACGATAGCGGCGTGCAATCGCATGCCGCGGCTCTGCAACACCGGTTGCAGCACATTGCCTTCCAGTTGCTGGACGGCGATGATG
Source organism: Nocardia sp. TBRC8007 (assembly GCF_056629435.1). Classification (NCBI taxonomy): domain Bacteria; kingdom Bacillati; phylum Actinomycetota; class Actinomycetes; order Mycobacteriales; family Nocardiaceae; genus Nocardia; species Nocardia sp. TBRC8007. Next base: position 268,668 of record NZ_JBWSOR010000001.1, read on the forward strand.
ATGCCGAGCACAGCCAGCGCGGTGAAGAAACCGTTGCCGACCAATGCGACCAGTACCGCGAGCGCGCCTGCGACGAACGCGCCGACTATCGGGACGAATCCACCGAGAAACGTGATCACCGCGAGTACCAGTGCCAGCGGGACTCCGAGGAGCACCAGACTCACGCCGATGAGCACCGCGTCGATCAAGCTGACCAGCGCCTGGATCCGGATGAACCCGCCGAGAACTACCCAGGTACGGTGGAGCACTTCTTCCACATGCCTACCACTGCGATTGCCGCACACAGTGCGCACCCACGGCAGGAAATGTGCCCCGTCCTTGATGAAGAAGAACGTGAGCACAAGCACCAAAGACGTGGTCACCAATACCGATGCCGCAGTACTCACGCCATTGAAGACGCCGGTCGCGATCTGTTCGGAACTCGATTGTAATCGGGATACGATCGCATCGACCGCGGAGTCCAGTTGCTCGTCACGGATTCTCAGTGGTGGGCCCTGGAGCCATTCCCGCACCTGGTTGATGCCTGTGCTCGCCTTGTCCGCGAGCTCGGGCGTTTGGTCTATCACCGAGGGCACGATCAGTGCGATAGTACCGCCGAGCACACCGAGAAAGCCGAGGACGGTGAGCAATGCCGCCGCCGCGGGCGGCAGGCCGCGGATGGTGAGCCAGTGGACCGGCGGACGCAGCACGGTGGCGACCACTGTGGCCAGCGCCACTGGCAGAATCACCACCCATAGTTGAGCGACCAGGAATCCGAGTACCCACGCACCGGCAGCGATCGCGACGATGCACAGCGCCCATTTGGCCAGCCACAGCAGACCCGCGCCGATGATCTCACCGCGATCCCGTGGGGAGCGGTCCTCCGGTCGGTGATTCTCGACAGCTTCGCTCACGGGCCAAGTCTGGCAGAAGTCTAGGCTGGGGAGAGCTCATGATCGGTCGGCGACAGGGCATCCTGTTTGACTCCCGGATTACCGGTCATCACCAAAGAAAGCGACCGGAAGGGTAGTTCTCGTGCGCTGTGTGGTGTTGGGCGCGACTGGCTATATCGGTGGTCGACTGGTGCCGGAGCTGTTGCGGGCGGGCCATTCGGTGCGAGTAATGGCTCGCACCCCCGGCAAGCTCGCCGAAGCACCCTGGCGTGACCGTGTGGAGGTGGTGACGGGAGATGTGACCTCCGCTGTCTCGGTGCGCGCCGCGTTGTCCGGAGCCGATGTGTTGTATTACCTGGTCCATTCGCTTACCCGCGCGGATTTCGACACAGTGGACCGAGATGCGGCCAGGCTGGTCGTTACCGAGGCGGCGCACGCGGGGCTGAGCAGGATTGTCTATCTGGGCGGTATCACTCCACATGGACAGCGGATGTCGCGGCATCTGGCCTCCCGCGCCGAGGTCGGTGAGATTCTGAGTTCCGGGCCGGTGCCTGCGCTGGTGCTACAGGCCGCGGTGATCATCGGCTCTGGATCGGCCAGCTTCGAGATGCTGCGTTATCTGACCGAGCGGTTGCCGATCATGGTCACCCCTCGGTGGGTGCGTAACACCATCCAGCCGATCGCGGTGGGCGACGTGCTGTATTACCTGACCGAGGCGGCGAAGCTGCCGAGTGGAACCTGCGGTGTCTTCGATATCGGTGGTCCGGATGTCCTGACCTACGAGCAGATGATGCGGGGCTATGCCGAGGTGGCGCAGCTGCCCAGGCGGGTGATCATGCCGGTTCCTGTGCTGACCCCATGGTTGTCGGCACAGTGGATCAATCTGGTGACGCCGGTGCCCCGCGCGATCGCCGTGCCGCTGATGGAATCGCTTATCAACGATGTGGTCTGCCATGACCATGCCATCGCTACTCTCATCCCGGACCCGCCTGGGGGGCTGATCGGCTATCAGCGGGCAGTGACGCTGGCACTACAGAAGATTCGTGCTCTGGATGTTCCGACCAGGTGGTCGGATGCCGCTCAGCCAGGTATGCCGTCGGATCCGCTGCCCACCGATCCGGTGTGGTCGGGTGGTTCGCTGTATCGGGACGTCCAGGTACGTTACACCACCGCGAATCCGGCAACATTGTGGCAGGTGATCGAGGCGATCGGGGGCGAGTACGGATGGTATTCCTTCCCGTTGGCCTGGTCGTTGCGCGGGTGGATGGACCGGCTCGCTGGTGGCGTAGGTCTGCGGCGCGGCCGCCGTGACCCGCATCGACTGCACGAGGGGGAGGCCCTGGATTGGTGGCGGGTCGAGCTGCTGGAGCGACCGACCAGGCTGCGGTTACGCGCCGAGATGCGGGTACCAGGACGGGCCTGGCTGGAGCTGTCGGTCGAGCCGCGCGGCAGGGGTGCCGTCTATCGCCAGTGCGCCTTGTTCGAACCGCACGGATTGGCCGGACACCTGTACTGGAAAGCCATCGCGCCGTTGCACACGGTTATCTTCGGCGGGATGGCACGCAATATCACCGACGCCGCGGAGCGGTTGCGCGTGGAATGACTTGACCAGGCATGGTCGCTGTGCCGGCGCGGTGGTGGTGACAGCGAGAAGCGCTGTGGCGAGGAGAGTGTCCGGGTCAGCCGATCACAGCGTTCATGATGGTGCCCGCACTTGTGGCGATGATGCCGCCGATCATGGCTCCCGCCACCATCTTCGGCGACTCTAGCCCACCTCCGGTCCACTTCTCCCAGGCGAAGCGGCCACCTGCGTAGATGATGCCGCAGATGCCCGATAGCAGTACGAACCATGTCAGGTAACGGACTAGTTGGAGGAACTTGTCGGAGATCGGCGGTGCCTCTGGAGTGGGATTGCCGATCTGCGCCAGGGTGTCGTAAGCAGCGGCCAGGATCATCGTCGTTCGCTCATTCTGGATTCGGGGCAAGGGCAGTAATGCATGAGTTCAGTAATTCGCTGCCACAATCGTATCCGTTTGCTCGCCCCGATGCAGTCGGGTCGGCGCAGTCGCGACGGTGCGGCACAGGGAAGTTCGCATTCCGTCCGGTACGGGTACCCGATGCTGGGGATGGCGCGGGCAGCCTGTCTGTCGACCGGCTTTCCGGCATCGCCGGATTCGGTGGTGCGGCGCTACGACTGTCCAGACGAGATGGAAACCGAACCCGGCGCTCGCTCACCTGGCGTTCTGTGTGGTGCGCGCACCAGGGCCACCTTCGCGTATTGTCGTCGGTGGGCTAATTCATCGTTGGCCGAAAAGCTTTCGTGTAGCAGCCCGGCGACAGCAGAGTTGCAGTGGAGTATGGGGAGTAGACGGTGAGCAGCATTCAGGCGGCAGTCGGTGACACGTTCATAACACTGGCGCAGATAGATAATCCGACTCCGGAGCCACCGCCACTGGCGGACAAGATTTTACAGTTCGTCCGCTATTTCACGTGGTTCGCTCTGATGTCGGGCGTCATCAGCATCATCTACGCTGGAGGTCGCTTCGCTTGGGAGAAGTGGTCGGGCGGCTCGCAGTCGCCGAAGATGGTGGCGGGAGCCATGATCGGCGGCGTTGTCGCCACCAGCGCGGGCACGATTATGAACGCCGTCTTGTCGATCTGATCGCGCGCTGCGGTGGCTTCGGGCTCGGGTTCCGTCGCGTTGCCGCCCTTGCGGTGATCCAGCCCGGTAGAGTCTCGTGACCGATCGGTGGGGCACGTCTGGAGGATCGATACTTCGGTGGCTCGGGCACAACAATAATAAACAAGTATTACTAAACACTGTTCACGGGCTTTGATCTGTGCTTTTATCGATATGTACCGGGTCCCCGCAACACCGTGGGGTCTGCGTCCGGACCAGACCGGTAGGAGTTAGTCGTGACCATGCCCTCGATCCCCGCAGGATTCGATTTCACCGATCCAGATCTGCTTGCTACTCGCTTACCCATCGCGGAGTTCGCTGAACTGCGCCGCACCGCTCCGGTGTGGTGGTGTGCTCAGTCTCCCCACGCGGGTGGTTTCGCGGACAGCGGTTATTGGGTTGTCTCCAAGCTCGACCACATCAAAGAGGTCTCCAAGAATCCGGAGGTGTTCTCTTCCCAGCAGAACACGGCGATCATCCGGTTCAACGAGGACATCACTCGCGAGCAGATCGACATGCTCGGCGGCACGCTGCTGCTGAACCTCGACCCACCAAAACACACCAAGATCCGCCGCATCATCTCCAAGGGATTCACCCCGCGCGCCGTGGAAAGCCTGCGCGCCGCGCTGACCGAACGCGCTGACCGGATCGTGCACGCGGCCAAGAAATCCGGCAGTGGAGACTTTGTCGAGCAGGTGGCCTGCGAACTGCCCCTGCAGGCCATCGCCGAACTGATCGGCGTCCCGCAGGAGGACCGGATGAAGCTCTTCACCTGGTCCAATCAGATGGTCTCCTACGATGATCCGGATTTCCAGGGCGATCAGTACGCTGCCGCCGCCGAAATAACCAGCTATGCGTGGAACATGGCCGAGCAGCGGAGAGCCTGCCCTGCGGCGGACATCGTCACCCAGCTGGTCGATGCCGACATCGACGGCGAGAACCTGAGCTCCGATGAGTTCGCCTTTTTTGTCATCTTGCTGGCTGTGGCGGGTAGTGAGACCACCCGTAACTCGATCACGCATGGGATGAAGGCGTTCGTCGACAATCCCGGACAGTGGGAGCTCTATCAGCAGCAGCGTCCGCGCACCGCGCCCGACGAGATCGTCCGGTGGGCTACTCCGGTGATCGCGTTCCAGCGCACCGCGACTCGAGACACCGTCCTCGGCGGACAGGAGATCAGGAAGGGGCAGCGGGTCGGGTTGTTCTACAGCTCGGCCAACTTCGATGAGGATGCGTTCGCCGACCCGTTCACTTTCGACGTATCGCGTGATCCGAATCCGCATGTAGGTTTCGGCGGTACCGGCACGCACTATTGTATCGGCGCCAACCTGGCCCGGCTACAGATCGATCTGATGTTCAACGCCATCGCCGATGTGATGCCGAATCTGCGGCAGGTAGCCGAACCGGTGCGGCTGGGTTCAGGCTGGCTGAACGGGATCAAGCACTGGGAGGTCGAATACGCTTGAATTATTGGGTGCAAAAGTCCAAAACGCGGGGCCGTACGCCGGTTGTGACCGACGCCGAGATCCGGCGGATCGCCACCATGCTGCTGGTCGAGCGAGGGCCGGATGCGGTCACCTTACGCGCCATCGCACGTGAGCTGGGTGTCACCGCTCCCGCGCTGTACCGGTACTACAAGTCGCTCGAGGATCTGCTGGAGCGGCTGAGGTTGGACTTCTGTGCCGATTTGGCCGAGGAACTGACTGCTGAGATCGCCCCGTTGCCCGATGACGGCGTGGTGCAGTTCTTCGCCATCTGTCGGGGTTTCCGGCGCTGGGCATTGGCGCATTCCAGGGAGTTCACCCTGGTGTTCGCTTCGCCCGGCGGCGGGCGAAGACCTGCGTCGCGGCGATTCGACGAGCAGTTCGCCCGGGTCTTCCTCGCCGCGGCGGGCAGGGTGCTGGCGAATTACGACATCATCACCCCGCCCACCGACGTCATCCCGCCGGAGCTGCACGAGGAGCTCACGCACTTCCAGACCGAGCTGCTGGTGGCGCTTTCGGAAGCGGGCCAGAAGTTCCCCGCCGAGAAACTGGACCTCGGGGTGACCTACCTGATGATCCAGATCTGGGCGCGGCTCTACGGGCATGTCACCCTAGAGGTGTTCGGTAACTACCCGATCCCGCTGGACAATCCGGAGATCCTGTTCGATGCCATGCTCGACGACTTGGGGCGAACGACGGGCATGCTCGCCGGATGAGCCTTTGTTCAGCAGATTACTCGGCTAGATGCGAGCGCCCTTGGCGCGGTTACAGGCGCGACACAGGATCTGGAGGTTGGCGGCACTGGTCGCGCCGCCGCGGCTGAGCGGGATGATGTGATCGAACTCCAGGTAATGCCCTTCGCCGCATTCCACGCACCTGCCGCCGTCGCGCTGCCACACCTGTGCCTTCACCTCTTGCGGAATGCTGCGGGTGTCGCGTTGGCCTGGAGTGAGCACAAGGCGTTTCGCCACCCGTAACGCACCCTCTAATACGGCGGCGACATAGTCCGGGTCGTCGACGGCAAACCTCGCGCCGCCGCGCGCGGAGGTAGCCGCGATCACGACCGTGTCCTGTTCTGTATGCACGGAAACCACTCGCGACCAGGTCATTTCGGTGCCAGCGCTATCGCTGACGAAGCGTAGCTTCTTATTGCTCGCGATCAGCCTGCCTGCGGTGAGTTTGGGTCCGCGGGCCAACTGACGTACATGCGTCGCGGTCAGATCCACATGCACTGTCTCTTCCGGATCCAGGTGCAGGCCTGGTGTGCGGACCACCGGCAGGTCACCGGCCCGGAGCCGATGCAGCGCGTTTCCGCGCTGCATTCGCCTGCGCAGATCCTCGACCAGCGGGCCACTGAGCGCCAGTTCGGTAACCGACTGCTCGAACAGTTCCAGATCCGCGTCACGGACCTCGCCATCAGCGAAGGCGAAGGCGACCAGGCGCTCCACGTAGCTCAGCGCTATATCACGCACCGCGATCCTACCCGCCTCGGCATGGATACGCTGGTAGCGCAATGATGCCCATAATGCCGCCCACTCCGGCCCACGTGGGCCGTGGGTGGTGAGCACATGCCAGGCACGGGTGTGCCAGTGAGTGAGGTATTGCTCGATCTCTTGTTCGCATTTCTCGCATGGCGCCAGCCCGCCGAACAGCTTGCGGCGCAGCGGGCTCGCGCAGCGCTCGCAGCGCCTGCTATCGCTGGGTCGGGGCAGGTAGCTGTCGGTGGTCCACTCCGAGCCGTCCCACCAGCGCATGCGCTGGTGGTCCTCTGGGTCCTGATGCCAGTCGGCGCGCTCTGGGTCCGGTGGGGGCGCGGCTGGTGCGGCTTCCTGGGCGTGCCTGCTCAGGTCGACCGTGTGGTCGGCCGGCGCGCGGGGCCCGGCGGATGGCTGCGCGTGGTCGAGCGAACCGGCGTGTGGCCTGGGCTGTTCGCCGAAATCCGCTCGAGTGGAGCGGCCGCGGGTTTCACTGTCCTCGGGCTGTGCCGTGCCGTTCACCGGAGGGAGATGGCGCTCGGCGACCCGGTGCGCGGGCATGTCCTCCGGAGCCGTATTCGGCTGTGCGGCCTGTTCGGGCGGGGCTGAGCCGGATTCGCGGTGGAGCAGGCTCGACGCGTGCGATCCGTGCACAGCGTGCCGGACCGGAACACGGTCGGGCGGCCGGGTGGGCACTTGGTCGCGTTGTTCGTGACCGGACCGTGTGATAAGCCGTTCCCGCCCAGGTGGAGTACGGACCGACCGGTGTGGTCGGAATGGGTTGGCTGGATGTGTGGTTCGGGTCGGCTCGGCCGGATCGTTGACCTGCACACCGAATTCGGTGACCAATCCAGGAAGGCCGCTGGCCCAGCCTTGGCCGACGGCGCGGAACCGCCACCGCCCGTCCCGACGATAGAACTCGCCGAACATCAGTGCCGACACCGCGTCCACGCCCCCGATCTCGAAAGTCATGATCACCCCATCGACGGCATGCACAGTGACAGTCAGGTCATGGATATCGGTGAAAGTCCCTTCGTCGAGCGAGCCGGAGACGATGATGCGGTCGATGTCTGCTTCGGTGCGTGGCAGCGAGACACTCAACCGCGCCGTGCGTGGCGCGGGTTCCTGATCGAGTGTCACCGCTTGGGAGACGTGCCGCGGCGCGTTGTAGAACACCAGGTCCCGGTCGGAGCGAACCGTGCCGGAGGTGTCGAGCAACAGGGCGTGCGCGTCTACCGCATGGTCCGAATGCCAGGAAATAACCACGGCGAGCAGGGATGTCGGTACCGGTGCGTGCGCGCCCTTGCTGAGTTTCATCGTCTTCGAATATGCCACGCTTGTCCGACACGCCGAATTCGCGAAGATATTCCCTGGTGTGGCGAGAGGTGGGCCGATGGCTCGCTGCGCTGGCCAGATGCGCTCAACGGTGCGCGCGGTCGGTGGCCGCACGCAAGGTGGCGGCCGCTTTGAGCAGCACTTCGTAGTATTCATCGGCCGGGTCGGAATCGAGCACGATGGCACCGCCCGCCCCGATCCGCCAGTAGCCGTCGTAGCGCACCGCGGTGCGGATCACGATGTTCAGGTCCGCGGTGCCGCCGAGGCCGAGGAAGCCGATGGTGCCCGAGTAGATCCCGCGCGCTTCGGTTTCCAGCTCGTCGATGATCTCCATGGTGCGTAGCTTCGGAGCGCCGGTCATCGAGCCACCGGGAAAACACGCGCGCAGGCAGTCGACCACGCCTACATCCGGTCGTAGCGTGCCGCGCACCGTCGATACCAGCTGATGCACCGTCGCGTACTGCTCGGTAGCCATCAGGGAGGGCACGCGGACAGTGCCGATCTCGCAGACTCGTCCGAGATCGTTGCGCAACAGGTCGACGATCATCAGGTTTTCCGCCCTCGTTTTCGGGCTGTCGGCCAGTTCGCGACGTAAGCGTTCATCCTGTTCCGGCGTAGTCCCGCGTGGCGCGGTGCCCTTGATCGGCTTGCTCTCCACGATGCGGTGGCGATCGATCTTGAGGAAACGCTCTGGCGACGAGCAGGCGATGTCGAGGTCGCCGAAGCGCAGGTAGGCGGCATACGGAGCGGGGTTGCAGCGGCGCAGCGTACGGTAGAAATCGAGGCCGTCGGTCGAGGCGGCGGGAATCTTCGCGGTGTCGGTCAAGCAGATCTCGTAGGACTCACCCGCATGCAGCCGTTCCTGACAGATGGCGATATCGGCGAGATAGCGCTCCCGGCCGCGGGTGAGCAGCGGTGCGACAGCATCGCCATCCTGCGGTAATGCGAGCGGTGCCGGATTGGACCAGGTCGGAAGGGTTTCCAGAGTGGCGCGAGTGGTGTGCAGCCAGTCGTCGCCAGAGCGGGCCGTATCCGGTGTATCGCTCAATGCGAGCAGATGCGTCTGCCCGTTGATATGGTCGACCACCACGATCCGATCGGCGAAGATCCACTGCGCGTCCGGGGTGGGAGCGCGATGGATCGCACTCCCACCGCAATCGGCTTTGGCCTCGTAGCCGAGGTAGCCGACGTATCCTCCGGCAAAATCGAAAGGAAGATCGGGTACTTCGCATCGGCGTGCGGCCAGTTCGGCGGAAAGATAGTCGAGGATTCCGCCGGAGACGGTGCGCTGATGCCCGCTGGAGGATTCTACTGTCACTTTCCCGTCGCCCACCCGGTAGCGCACCACTTCCGCCAGCGGACCGCTCGCGTCACCGAGGAAAGAGAAGCGGTCCTTCCCCGGCTCCACATGTTCGCTGTCCAGCCAGAATGCCGTTGGGGATTCGCCGTATAGCCGGGTGAACGCACTTTCGGTATCGATCGCCCGCTCGATCAACTCTCGCCGTAGCCGAAGAGTCCGTGGTGGCGGAAAGTCCGGAGTGGTCGACGTGGTAATACGCGTGCGCTTCGGTTCCAGCGGTCGGCGCGGTGCGGTGTATCCGGCCTGAAATCGTGGTGCCGCTGAGAGTGCTGGAGGTGTTGAGAGTGCTGGAGGTGTTGAGAGTGCTGGAGGTGTTGAGAGTGCAGAGAGTTCCGAGAAGTTGCGCAGCAGCCTGGCGCCGAACTCACCGGCGATCGATTCCGGGTGGAACTGCACCCCCCACTGCGGTCGCGTGCGATGCCGTACCCCCATGACGACGCCGTCGGTGGCCACCGCGGTGAGCTCCAGCTCGTCCGGTAGCGGCCGCAGGGCACACAGTGAGTGATACCGCACGGCGGTGAAGCCTTGCGGGATACCGGCGAACAGATCTCGGCCGTTGTGCTCGATGCGGTCGAGATAGCCGTGCCTGGCAGTGGGCGCGGCGGCGATCACGCCGCCCGCCGCGCCCACGATGCCTTGATGGCCCAGACATACCCCGAGTAGCGGCAGGTCGGTCTCGCGGATCACTGCCGCGGAGATGCCCATATCGCGCGCCACCTCCGGTCGCCCTGGTCCCGGTGAGACGACCACACTGTCGAAGCGGGCGAGATCGAGCTCGGCGACTGTGCGCGCCTCGTCATTGCGTACGACCGTCGGCTCGACCCCGTTCACCTCACCGATCAGCTGATACAGGTTATAGGTGAACGAGTCGTAATTGTCGATCAACAGCGTGCGCATGGTTCTCGAAACCCTACGCCGCGCCGGTCGGGGCAAATTGTCGGCATATGCCTTTGGTCAGGTGGTGCGCAAGGTGGGTATGTCTGTTGCGTAACCGGCCGATGTGGATCCCACGGTTGTCGATTTCGCCGCCGTCGGAAAGTGGGTGGACGCACAAGGGCTGCCCGTAGTCGAATTCAAGGTTGTGACCGTCCTTGGTGGTGGAACGCAGAACATCATGCCCAAGAACGAGCTGCCCGATCTGCATGCGCGCGATCCGGAGACCCGCAGGCAGACGGGCTTGTCAGCCTAGGGATCGTTCTGGAGGGCGTGCGTGCGCGGGTAAGGCGCCTACGGGGTCGGCGACTTCCTGCACGCGATCACGCTGGAACACTTCGAACAGGCACACTGTCCGGTGGGTGATTGTCGGCATGTTGCCGATGATTGGCCTGATATCGCTGGACGAATACATTAAGCCATTTCTAGGGTGGTCGCATGACGATAGTTCCCGATGGCATTGTCCCCGACGTCAAGGACTGGACTTGGGTGCTCGAACGCGCCTGCCCCGAATGCGGTTTCGATGCCGCCGCGACCAGCTACATGGCCGTGCCCGCGCTGACCAGGGCGGCGGCTGCCCGCTTCGTCGCGGTGCTCAGCCGTCCTGACATCCGGCTAAGGCCGAACGAATCCACCTGGTCCGCCCTGGAGTACTGCGCGCACGTGCGCGATATGTGCCGGGTGTTCAATTCCCGTCTCGGCCTGTTGCTGGCCGGCGATGCCGAGGGGGGGATCCCGCGCTTCGACAACTGGGACCAGGACGCTACCGCGGTGGCCGATCGCTACTGGGAACAGGCTCCGGACCAGGTCGCCGCAGAGTTGAGCGAGGCGGCTGAGCGTATAGCGCACTCCTTCGAATCCGTGCCGGATGCTCGGCGCGGCCTGCGCGGCGCGCGCAGTGACGGGGCGGTATTCACAGTGGATTCGCTGGCGCGGTATTTCCTGCACGACCTGACACACCATCTGCGTGATGTGCGCGCCCAGGAAGTGGGGAAGCGGTAGAGAAGCGGGGAAGCGGTAGAACTGCAACGTGTTCCGAATCTATGCGATTCGGTGACTCGGAAATTTTGAGTCAACACTAGAACGCGTTCCATTTTTCTCGTACTGTGGGTGCAGTCACATATAAGCACGCGCATGCGAGAGGGTCGACAGGAATGAAGACAAAAGGTGCGATCCTTTGGGGGATCGACCAGCCGTGGTCGGTGGAGGAGATCGAGATCGGCGATCCGGTCGCCGGTGAGGTGCAGATCCGGCTGGAGACCGCCGGCATGTGCCATTCTGACCACCACATCGTGACCGGTGCGACCCCGATGCCGTCTTTCCCCGTGATGGGCGGGCACGAAGGCGCGGGCGTGATCACCCGACTCGGTCCCAACTGCCCACCCGATCTGCAGGTCGGCGATCATGTGATCTTGTCGTTCATCCCGGCCTGCGGCCGCTGTCCGGCGTGCGTCGCCGGACATATGGCGTTGTGCGACCTGGGCGCGGGGTTGCTGCTGGGCCAGTCGATCAGCGACGGCACCTACCGCATCCAGGCGCGTGGTCAGAATGTCATCCCGATCTGCCTGCTCGGCACTTTCGCGCCATACATGACGGTGCATCACACCTCGGTGGTGAAGATCGATCCGAGCATTCCGTTCGAGGTGGCTTGTCTGGTCGGCTGTGGGGTGCCGACCGGCTTCGGTTCGGCCACTCATGTCGCCCAGGTATCTCCCGGAGAGACCGTGGTGATCGCGGGCATCGGTGGTGTCGGTATGAGTGCCTTGCAGGGCGCGGTGCTGTCCGGGGCCTCGAAAGTCGTGGCCATCGACCCGAATCCGTGGAAACGGGAGCAGGCGCAGAAATTCGGCGCCACGCACACCTACGAGAGCATGACCGCCGCGATCATGCCGTTGATGGAAGCCACCGAGGGGCGAATGGCCGAAAAGGTCATCCTCACTATGGGCGAGATGCACGGCGAGTACATCGAAGAAGGCTTGATCCTCACCGCCAAGACGGGCACCCTCGTGGTCACTTCGATGGGGCGAATGGACGATGGTGACGTCAAGCTGAACAGCTTCCTCATGTGTATGCTGCAGAAAACGGTGAAGGGCTGCATCTTCGGTGGCGGCAATGCTCGCCAGGACGCCCCGCGCCTGCTCGAACTGTACAAGGCCGGTCAGCTCAACCTGGATGACATGGTCACCCGCACCTACTCCCTGGAGGAAGTCAACCAGGGCTACCAGGACATGCTGGACAGCAAGAATATTCGCGGCATCATCAAATACACCGAAGCCGACTGGTAGACCGGTCCTTCTCGTCAGGCGGGCGATCGGTTCGATCAGTCCGGCCGAGATCGGCTCGCCGAGCAGGTCTGCGGTGTTGCATCCCTGGCGACTGCCTGGTAGGTGGGCTCGTCCGCCATGACAGGGGCAGCCATAGCCGCACAGGTCTCGTAGGCTTGCACAGTGCGTTCACTCGAACAGATTCGGGAATGGCCGGTTCGGCATGCGGCGGCGGCGGTGGTCACCGCCAACGGCGACATCGAGAAGGAAGGCGATGTCGACCGGGTGTTCCCGCTCGCCTCGGTGACCAAGCCGCTGGTGGCCTACGCAGTGCTGATCGCGATGGAGGAAGGCGCGGTCGAACTCGACCAGCCCGCCGGTCCGCCCGGCTCCACCGTGCGTCATCTGCTGGCGCATACTTCCGGGCTCGCGTTCGACACCACCGACGTGCGGGCGGAACCCGGCGCCAGACGGATCTACTCCAGCGCCGGTTTCGAGGTACTCGCCGAATTCGTCGCCGAGCAGAGTGGGATCGAGTTCGCCGAGTATCTGCGTGAGGCGGTGTTCCAGCCGCTCGGCATGACGGCCTCGACGCTGACCGGATCGGCCGGGCACGCGGGACGCTCCACCGCAGCGGATCTCGCCCGCTTCGCCGCCGAGTTGTTGCACCCGCGACTGATCTCCGCGCGAACTCATGCCGAGGCCACCTCGATACAGTTCCCTGGTCGCTTCGGCGTGTTGCCCGGCTACGGCTCACAACGCCCGAACGACTGGGGGCTGGGTTTCGAGCTGCGCGCAGCAAAGACGCCGCATTGGACCGGTAGTACGAATTCGCCGAGCACTTATGGGCATTTCGGCCAATCCGGGACATTTTTGTGGGTCGACCCGCGCGCGGAGTTGGCGTGTCTCGCCTTGAGCGACGAGAATTTCGGTGATTGGGCGCGAGCGGCCTGGCCATCATTCAGTGACGCGGTTATCGCGGAGGCGACCGTCGCACGCGACACGACTGCTGAGTAACACGTGTCCCTTGGGTCGCTTCAGTATAGTCGAGTAACACCAGCCCGATGAGTCGTTGGGGAAGACGCTCTCGTCGAAGCTGGAGGTGTTGGTGGTGCGCGCATCGAGTCAGTTCGCGGACGTGACGGCGGGTGTGGTCTATATCCACTCGTCGCCTGCCGCGCTGTGCCCGCATGTCGAGTGGGCACTGACTTCGGCTTTCGGCGCCCCGGCGAAACTGCGGTGGACCGCACAACCGGTCGACGGCCAATTGCGCGCCGACAGCGAATGGATCGGCCCGGTCGGCACCGCCTCCCGGATCGCCAAAGCGCTGCGCTCTTGGCCGGTGCTCCGGTTCGAGGTAACCGAAGACCCCAGCGACGGTGTGGACGGTGAGCGCTATACATTCGTTCCCGGCCTCGGTCTCTGGCATGGCTCTACCAGTGCCAACGGCGATACCGTGCTCGGTGAGACGCGCCTGCGCGCCATGCTGCGATCCACCCGAGAACTCGGCGAGCACTCCGGCTACGACCTGGCCGCCGAAATCGACCGTGCCCTGGGCACCGCTTGGGACGAGGACCTCGAAACCTACCGTTATGGAGCGGAATCGGGCGCCGAGGTCACCTGGCTGCGCCGCGACGTAGGGTAGCGCCCGTCGACCGCGCGGCGGATGCCGCTGGCGGCGCGGCGTATTCGGCCGGAAGCGGGTCGGCACGGCCTGCCCTGGCGCAGATCGCCCGCGCCGCATGCCGACCGAGCACGGGGAACACTTCTCGTTGAGAAGCGACAGTCACTTGTGATCAGCGTGGCCGTCTGGTTGTCGTCCGCAGTGCCGTCGATGCGTATCGCGTTCAGGTGGAACGGCAGAGCGTACTGGGTGTGGGTTCGCGCGGCATACTTCGACGGTATTCCTCCCACTGCCTCGGCGGGAGCGCGATGCGCTGAGGTCGGATATCCGTGGGAGCCGGGATATAGTCGCGGGGAACGACTGATGGCATAGGGGGATCGAGGTGCGGATGCGCGGGACCGCGAAGGCGTTGGTCGTGGCGGCAGGTCTGGTCGCGGGGGTGGCATCGGCTGGTTGCGAGTCTGCGGCGGAGGATGGTCCCGGATGGTCGTCGGTGACGAGTACGGTGACCGAGTCCGGGTTGGCGGTGCAGGTGCCGAAGGGGTTCGATCCCTGCACGGATGTGCCGCAGAGCGTGCTGGATTCGGAGCGGTTGCACGTGGCTGTCGAGCCGAATCGGGCGGATGCTGACGGTCCGGGGGGCACCAGATGGCGTGGCTGCGATTGGGTACAGTCCGATGGGTATGCGGCCAGTGTGCAGGTGACGAATGTGACGATCCCTTATGTTCGCAGTCGGGGACTTGCGGATCCGCAGGAGTTCACGCTCGCGGGTCGTGCGGCGATTTCCACGCGGCGCGGTTCCCGGCCCAGTGAAACGTGCGTGGTCAATGTCGAGATGGTCGGTGGCAGTCTCGAAGTGTTCCTCGACAATCCCGCGTCGAACCGGAATACGGGACATATCGACACTTGCCAGTTGGCGCGCACATTGGCGGAGAAGGTGGCGCAGATGTTGCCTGCTGGGGTGTGAGTCCGGGACACCGAGTTCGACCAGGGAGGGATGAGAGAGATGAGTGCGGACGATACGTCGTCGGGTCCGTTGGCGGATCTGATCACCGAGGCCAGGGAGGGCCGGTTGGGGTTGCGGGTGGATCCAGAGGACTTCGTCTACATCGACCGTGACTGCCAGCGATTCAAGGAACTGATTCGCCTTATGCAACGGGAGGCGAAGGCGATCGCGGATATCGAGAGCGGCATGTGGGGCCTCGGTGAGGACAATCCGCGATTGACATCGGCGCAGACGTTGGTCGAGCGGTTCCGGGAAAAGGCGCAGGGTTCGGACAATAGCGTGTACGCGGTGTTGGAGCAGCATTACCAGATCGTCGAGGGAATCCAGACATTGCACCGGGAGATCTGTCAGCGGTATATGCGGGCGGACAGTGAGTTCGCGGCTCGGGTGCGTGATCTGTTGGCGCGGTTGCCCGAGCAGCCCACTCGGATAGATCCCGCGCAGAGTGTGCCGGGCACGGGGCAGCCCGAGGTGGTCGCGGCGGTGCCGAGGGCGCGATCATGAGCGGGAACGAAGCGCCGAGGATCAGCGACGGCGGGGAATGGGTGAAGCAGTTCGCGCATCAGGAGATCAAGGACACGTTCGACCCGCTGAGACCGACCGAGGCATTCGGTATCGCCGGGCGTTACAGCGATCTGTCTGCCGAATGGGAGGCCGGTGTCGAGGTCTTCTCGTCCAGCATCCGGAAATCCATCGCCGGTGCGTGGGAAGGATCTGCCGCCGAGGCCGCGCGCGATGCCGTCACCCGCTATGCGACTGCCGCGCAGGAGCTGATCGATCCGATGACGCGGCTGAGCGGCCTCGTGTTCGACGCGGCCGAGGGCATCCTCACCACCAAAACCGCCATCCCGGAGGTTCCGGACGAGAAGCCTTGGTGGCACAAGGATTCCTGGCCGTGGGTCGGCATCGCGCGCGACGATGTCATCAAGGAGCGGGCCGAGCAAGCCCAGGATGTGATGCGTGCCCACTATGTGCGGCCATTCCTCGGGCTGGACACTCGGATTCCGGTATTGCCGATACCGGTGGACCCGGTCGAGCCTCTGGATGTCGTGCGGCCCACAGGACAGCTCGGCGGTCCGAACCTTCCCGGCGGGACTGGTTCCGGAGCCGCGCCCGTCGCATCCGATCCGTCCGGTGTCGATCCCGGCGATCCGAATCATTCTCCGGATGTGCCCGGTGATCAGTCCGCATCGGATCGGTCAGTATCCGGCCAGCCCGTATCCGAACAATCTGTGCCCGAGCGAAAAACGGCT
This sequence comes from Nocardia sp. TBRC8007, assembly GCF_056629435.1. Lineage (NCBI taxonomy): Bacteria > Bacillati > Actinomycetota > Actinomycetes > Mycobacteriales > Nocardiaceae > Nocardia > Nocardia sp. TBRC8007. The sequence continues at coordinate 284,954 of NZ_JBWSOR010000001.1, forward strand.
TCGGCGAGCGATTCCACTACCACCTCGGCCGGTGCGGGTTCTGCTGAAACAGGTTCGGCCAGAAATGATCCGAGTAGAATCACCAGAGATTCGCCCGCCGGTCCGACCGGCGCAGGTCCGGTTGGTGCCGGTCCGACCAGCACAACACCAGCGCCCACCCGAACCCGAGCACCGGGCACCCGTGTTCCGGGGGCCTCCGGCGGCGCGGGCGAACATCCCGGCCGACCGGGCCGCAGTATGCCGGGCTCGCCGACCACATGGAGCCCGAAAACCGGTGCTGCCGCCACTGGTTCGACACCGGGGCGTGGCTCCGCCGGTCTGCCCGGTTACGGTGCGCCTGTCGCCGGGCGCGGCAAGTCCGACGAGGATTCCACTCGCCCGATCCCGGATTATCTCGTCAACCAGGACAACGCCGACGAACTGATCGGCGAGCTGCCCAAAGCACTGCCAGATGGGGTGATCGGCGGCGACTGGAACGCATCGTCCCAGCACAGGGCCGAACGCTGAACAACTTGCCCTCCGCGCAGTTGAGGGGCTTGCAGGGCCGGTGTGCCTGCTGTCCGGAGGCCGATTCGAACGGATACTGATGCTTGAATGGACCTGGGATACCGAGGATTTCGCTGCCATGTGGTACGGCGATGCGAATGACCGTTTCCCTCGCCCACTGAACTATCGCAGTCGCTTCACCCACGAAAACGACTTCACCGCGCATCGCGCCGCGGTACGGGCCCGCTACTCGTCCGATGAACTGGAGCAGATCGCGCTCGCGCTGCACACATTGTCCACTTCGCCGCTGCGGATCGAAATCCTCGGCGGCACCCGCAGGCACAAGAGCGGCACCGGCGAGGTGAAAGAGTATCGCGTCGTGGGAGCGCGTACCTATGACCATGCGGTCGTACTGTCGCAGGCCGTCCTCGGCGAGCAGGACGGGCCGATCAGGGTTCGTCTGTTCCGGCCTGAGTCATTGTCGTCGTTCCTCGTGCGATCCATCCCGGCTTGTGCGCCCGGTGCCCGGCAGCCTGCGACATTCCATGCCGACGATCTCCGTCCGCGATCCGACGGGCACTGGCACAGTGCCGCCCGCTACACTCCACGCGAGCAGTACCAACGAATGCTACATCGTCCCGCCGACGGCGGTGGCGCGGCCGGGCTGCTGGTCGGGCCGCTGCTGAGCCGTCCCGAGCCATCGAACACGGTGCAGTGGTACGACATTACCGACGATGGCCGTTATACCGAGCTCACCGGCCAGAACGTCTCGATCCGCCCGACCACTCCCCATGATTTGGCGACCCTGTTCGATACCTGGATCGACCGTGCCCTGCAACGAATCCGGGCCGCCGAAGATGCCGTGCGATGAGAAAGCGGTTCGACCCCAAAGATTTCCATATCGGTCGGCTGTGTTCGAAGTGGGCGAGCGGAGTGTTTTGGCGGCACCACAGCTCTGTTCGGCCACCATTCGACTACCGTCAATAACGACCGGTAGTCGAGCAGGCTGGTCCGCCGCCCGGTGCCGGTGTCGACCAGTAACTTCTCGACACCGGTGGCGCGAGCGCAGCGGCGCACGGTTTCCCCACCTCGGACGCCACCATGTGCTGCGGCTGGTACACGAGCGCAGGCGCGGTCGGTGAGCACGTCGATTGACGCAAAACCGCGGAAGCTATTCTCGATTCACTCACTGAATATATTCAACGCATTCCAGGCGCGACACCCTAGTTCAGCGCATTCAGCAGTACCGAGAACTTCCGGAGGACTTCGATATCCGCAGCACTCGGAGGTTTCGCATCGAAGTGGGCGATGTTGTTGCGTATGTCCTTCACCTGGCTGAGATGATCGATGAAGCTGGCTCGGTCGATGCCATGCCAACCGAGCGCCCGCCAATTAGCCTCTGCGGCAGCATTGAACGACGCGTTCTGATGATGGGGGCGCAATAGTTTGAGATATTCGCCGAACATGAGGTCGCCGATGACTCCGGTCTTGTTCCTTCCCTGGACCGCTCGTATGGCGTCGGGGGTGAGTCGCGCACCGAGACAAGAGCGTAGCTGGAACTCGATTTTGCCGACCAGGAAGAATGGGAGAGCGGTTTCGTGGAAGTGGTTGGTGATATCTGTGGTGGTGATGATTCCTTTCAGTTCGCCATCACCGTTACGCACCAGGAGATACCCGTGTTCGCAAAGGTTGGGCAGTTCCCGGAACAAGTCCTCGTGGAGATCCACGGTCTGTGGATTTTTCATGGCATTGGTAAGCGTAGGCGCCACACCGGTGCGTAGATACATGGTCGCGACCGATTTCCAGGTGACTATTCCCTTGAGGCTGGATGTGCCGTCGATGACAGGTATCTGGGAGTAGTCTTCGGACTGCATCAGGTGCAGCGCATAGGTGAGTGTGTTCGCAGAGTTTACCGAAGTCAAACCAGCTGTGGCGGAGGGGATATCGCTGACGAGAAAAGGACGGGTCGGCAGAGTGCCCGGCTCCGGCTCCTCGGTTTCCTCCGACCCCTCCGGCGAGTTCGCCGCGGTTTCGTCGAGATCGATGATCCGCACGGACGTATTGTGTCCGCAGGTGATGAACGAGGGCTCGGTGGTGAGCCCGGCGTTCGCTAGTGCCGCGCCGATTACCGGTACGGACTCGAAGTTGCGGTAGCGAAAGCCGAAGAACGCGAGCAGCTCCGATACTGTCGAATCGGTGCCCTTCAGCTTCTCGATAACTTCGGCCGACGGGCCTTCTGACACCGTCACCGCGCTGTCTGCTCTCGGAAGAGAGTTCCCTTGCCCATGGCGTTTTCCACCAGTCGCAGTAACTGTCGGGAGCGGTTGACGTAGAACGCGTCGAAATCATCGGTGCGCAGATCGGCAGGATCGATCAGATGTGTTGCGACGATATCGTCGAACCACTCGTCTCGGGTTCCGGAATCGCCGGCGAGTACGGGGAGGTAGGAACTCGGCGGTCCGAGCAGGTTGCGACTGGCCCGATGGGAGAGCACGGTCTTGTTGACGATCGAATTCGCTTTCGAAGCAGAGATTTTGTTTCGATTGCACCAGTTCTTGGGAAAGATCTGGCGGATGTCGACCGCGTTCTGCAGCATCGTGCTGGGGGACAGGGGTTCGCGGTGGAAATACCAATCGACCGCGCCCTGCTTGACCAGCAGAGCGTAGATCCCCTTGTACGCGGCGCTGTTGCGGGTGCTGAGGGTATCGAGCCGGTCTTCGAGGAAGACCGCTTCGGCGACTGTATCGGGAGCGCGGCCGTCCGGTCGGGCCCATTCGATCAGTTGCTCCACATCGCGCGGAATGCGACTATCGGTCGACCCGCTGTACATTTCGCCGAGAACCCCACACCAGTACCAGCGTGTGATCCGACTCAGGACAGCCGGATCGTCCATGCGATCGCCCAGGATCGCATGGACAGCGGCCAGCGGCATGAGCTGTGTGCGGTAGGGGAGATCGGTGGGTTGGACGATGCACTGCCGAGTGAGGAATTCGCCGACCCAGGCGAAAGCTGTGCGCAGTCGGGGAGCGAGGCGGTCGAAGTCCGGCAGCGGCAGGTTCAGTAGATCGCGGCGCTTGCACGACACCGATGCGGTGTGGCCGTGCTGTTTGCGTTCCCATGTGTACACCAATGCGACCGCCTGCAGGAATTCGGCGCTGCTGAGACCGTTCTCCAGATTGATTTCCGGTTGCCCGAGCACTGGGAAGGAGGTTGTGAGGTCTTTCTTGATATCCAGCCAGACATCCGGTAACCGGTAGTAATCCGAGTGGCGGCTCTCGTAGTCGCGGTCACCGGCATAGGTGGCGGTGAGCAGCTCGAACACATTGAGCGGTACGCCGTTGGTATTGACCCGCTCGAAGACCGAGCACACCGCATCAGGTGTGGTGGCCGCTTCGAGCCGGATCATCGGGATGAGAAACGAGCGGACTTTCTGCAGCACCGCTTGGTCGAAACTCGACCACAGAGTCCAATTGGCATCGTCGAGCTTCACGAACTCGCGCATCCAGGTATGTACCCGATCGGTGTCGAAGACGATGTTGAGCGGGAAGTGCTTGGCACGGCATTCGGATTCGGTATCGGCGAGGTCGAGCTCGACCGTGCGGGTGGATTTGGCACGTACCTGCCGGTCGGGCGGCACCGAGACGATGGCGTCGTCGCGATCCGCCGAGGGGCCGACGGCCTTCTCGATATCGATGTAGTACCACCGGTGCAGTTCGTTGCCACGAGCGTCGGTGGTGCGAACGGGGACATCCATGTAAAGCGCTTGGAACAGCGAGGTGAGGCGCTGCTGCCCGTCGAGGAGCAACAAGTCGGGTTCCTTCGGCTGCGCGGTTTCGGCCCCGGTGAGCGGGCGGGCGCGGAACGGGGATTTGCCGCCGGTCTCCAAGGTCATCACCACCCCCATGGGGTAGTCCAGGGTGATGGTGGCGATCAGCTCACGGATGCGTTGGTCGTCCCATTTCCAGTCGCGCTGGAAGTCGGGAAGCTGCATGGCGCCGGTCCTGATCTGCTTCAGGACGTCCTGGAGCTTCGGACTGTCGAGTGCCACGATATATCCCCCTGAGATCGGTCGACTGGTGTGGGCGTAATACCTGATATCACAACAGTTCCCGCAATGCACACCATTCGAGAGCCAGACCGGTCGGTTTTCTCAGGATATGGGGCGCGTACCGCATATCCGGGAAGACGATACAGTCGGCTGGTTTACGTCGTGACATGCCATCTCGTCGGCTCGGCCAGCACAGCTCGGGCGGTAGGTACGTCGGCGAGCCGGGCGGCGACGCTCGCTGTCGCCAGGTGTTCGGGCAGTAGTGCCGAGAACTCGAGTCCGGCGACGGTCCTGGGATCGACGCCGGGCAGGGTGAGCCGGTCGGGATCGATGGAATCGATGGCCGCCTGCCAGTTCCGCGGGGTCAGATCATCGCGGAGCCGGATAGCGAAGTCGTTGGGGCGTTGGGCCGGAGCTGCGATGGCTTCCAGGGTTGCCGCGAGGGTGGCGTTCGCGCGGTAGCCCGCCCAGGTCCACCAGCGGACGCCGCCGGCGGCGGCAGTGATCAGCGTGGCGTCGGCGGCGACCGTTCCGGCGCGGCGAGCGCGTTCCTCGGCGAGTGCGCGCTGGGCGCGCCGGGTCAGCGATACCTCGGGGTCTTCGCCCAGCAGCACCGCGCGCATTGCGCGTGCCAGTTCGGCGGACAGGCCTCGAACGCCGGTAGCCGACCATTTCGCGATTCCGCCGCCCTCCGTGGGTTCGACGAAGGCGCGTCGCCGTTTCCAGTCGATATAAGTGACCCGCCAGTTGCGGCCCGCGAGCAGCAGGAGCCGAGGTCCGGGCCGATTGTCGGTCAGGATCGAGGGGTCGGTCCGGCCGATCTCCTGTCGTCCGGCGAGCACGGTGAACTGTGGTGGTGCGGTGAACGAGGCGGTGAGTTCGAGAAAATTCCTTCTGCCGAAGCGCTTGTCGGCTTCCGGGCCGATGAACAGCAGCCCCTGGTCGGAGTCGAGGTACCCGGCGGTGACCAGATGCGCCACTATCGGTTCGGCGGATCGGTCGAAGGGCGGCAGATCATTCCATTCCCGCCACCAGAGTCGATCGCCCAGCGTGCCGTGCTGCAGGGTGACCGCGAGCAGTTGTTGAGCGACGAGATGGCGAGGTTGTGCGGGCGGGGTGACGGGTTCGACCCAGCCGAGGTTCCACAGCAGCAGCAATCCGGCGGCCTGGAGCAGGGCATCCGTGCCGGTGGCCAGGAACAGGCAGTTACGAGTACTGCCAGGCCTGCGTCCGGTGCGGCCGATGCGCTGCAGGAACGACGCCACGGTAGCCGGGGTGTCGATGTGGATGACGCGATCCAGATCGCCGACGTCGATGCCGAGTTCGAGAGTGGAGGTCGAGACGATCACGCAGTCACGGGCTTCGGAGAAGGCCTGTTCGGCGCGGGCGCGTTCGTCGGCGGACAGAGAGGCGTGCGAGAGGAACACCGTGACCGCGCGCGCTCGCAAGGCCGCGCCCAACTGCTCCACCTGGCGGCGGGAATCACAGAAGACGAGCCGTTTTTCGCCACGGTGCAAGGCTGCGATCACCGTGGCGGCATTGTCGAGCGAGCCGACGTAGTCCAATTCCACCTCGCCGGGCGGACGTCGGGCAGTGATGCGAGCCGGGAAGAGCTGTGTCGGAGAAGGGTCCGACGAAGACGCGGCATTATCGGCGGGTGCAGGAAGGTCCGGGGCGACGACCGTGCCCGGCCGTTTCCCGGCGCCGGAGCCCTGCAGCCAGGTCAGCAGGGCGTGGGGATTGCCTACGGTCGCGGACAAACCCACGCGCTGGATCGGACGCCCGACCACTCGGTGCAGCCGTTCCAGCACGGCGAGCAGATGCCAGCCGCGATCGTCGCCGGCGAAAGAGTGCACCTCGTCGATGACGACCGCCCGGATGCCGCCGAGGAGTTCGTCGTGTTCGGTTTTCACCCCGATCAGCATGGCTTCCAACGATTCCGGGGTGGTCAGCAGGATATCGGGCGGTTCGCGGCGGATACGGTCGCGCTGGGATTCGCCGATATCGCCGTGCCACAGTGCCGCGCGGCGGCCCACCCACCGCGCGTAGCTGTCGACGCGGGTGGCGAGGTTGTTCAGCAAGGCTTTGAGCGGGCACAGATACAGCACCGATACCCCGCGCCAGTCGTCCCGGCTCATCGCGGTCAGCAGCGGGAAGCACGCGGCCTCGGTTTTTCCGCCTGCGGTGGGGGCGAGCAGGATCGCGTCCGCGCCACGCAGCAGCGGATCGATCGATGCTTTTTGCAGCGGGCGCAGGTCGGGCCAGCCCAGGGTGTTGACGAGATGGTGGACTACCACCGGGTCGAGCCGGTCGACCGGATCGACTGTTGTCTCGAGCCGAGCCTCGGCTTGGTTGTTCACAGGTCCAGATCGATATCGTCGGCGTGGACGAGATTGCGCTCGGTGTCGGTCAATTCGGCGGAGCCGACCGTGAGCCGATAGTGCTGTCGGGGATCGAAATCGGGGAACTGATCGATGCGGTCGAGCACATCGCCGACCAGCTTCTTGAGAAACAGCCGCGGTGCGACGCCCACCTTGCCGCCGAGCGACCCGGTTACCGCCCGCGCCAGATCGGCGATATACGCGTCGTCGGCCACGGCTCGCACTCGGACGCTGTGCTCGCTGCCTTCGGCATACAGGCCGCGAATGGTGATCCCGACAGCGGTGAGTGAATCGAGGGTGAACCCGGGCAAGCGCATCTGCACCGCGCGCGGGTTGTCGAACCGCGCGTCGGTGGTGAAATCGGTGGCCAGCCGTTGCGCCAGCGGCGGCAGCCGTTGCACGCCCTGCTGCCCGTCGAAGAAGGCGGGAGTGCCGGTGATCAGCAGATACATTCCCGGAAAGCGGCCGGAATACACCTCGTCGATGAGTTGGCGCAGCGCGTTGAGCGCTTTGTCCCGCGCATCGGAGCGCACTCGCTGCAAAGTCTCGACTTCGTCGAGCACGACCAGCAGGCCCCGGTGGCCGGAGTCGCGCAATACCGTCAGCAGGCCCTGCAGGAAGCCGAAGGCGCCGAAATGATCGAGGTCGCCGCGCACTCCGGCGGCTCGACGGGCGGAAGCGGCGACATTGGGCTGCCCGCCCAGCCAGGCCAGCACAGCTGCCGCGGTGGCCTCGTCGCCATGAAGTACGGCGGTCCGGTAGCCACGAACGGCTGCCGCGAACGACGGGGCGTGCCGGGAGACTTCGGCCAATCGCGCGGACATGAGCTGCTCGACGGCCGCGGCCAGATCGCTTTCGGCGGCGCCCGCCGCGATGGCGTCTTCCTCCAGGGCGTAGAACCAGGCGTCGATCACCTGCCGCAGCGCACTGGGCGGAAAGCTGGACGTGCTGAGCCGTTCAGTGAGCCTGCGATAGACCGTTTCCAGCTTGTGCAGCGGCGTCTCCGTTTCGGAGATCTGCACCTCCGCGACGGCGAAATTGCGGCGTTTGGCCCGTTCCCCGAGCCAGCGGGAGAAGAACGTCTTACCCGATCCGTATTCACCGCGCACCGCCTTGAAGACCGCGCCGCCTGCCGCGACGGCGTCGAGTTCGGCGTCCAACGCGGCCTCGAACCGATCGAGCCCGGTGGCGAGCAGGTCGAGCCCGCTGTCGGGGACGGCACCTCGGCGCAGTGCGTCGATCACGGCCCTGCGGCGGGCCGTGCTCACCGAGAGCGGCCGCACATTACTCACCGGGCCAGTCTCGCACGCGTGGTGTCCGGTTCGGCGGCGGTCGGCCGGGTGTGGACCGCCGATACCGGTATCGGTGCGTGCCGCGGCCGCGCGTAGTCGCGTCCGGTGACGCGTCTGCGGTCTGTCATCTGGGTAGCCTGAACTGGTCCCGCAACAGCTCGGTGTGCAGCCGCAGCGTGCGGCCGTCGCCGAGAGTTTCCAGCACCTGGACTCCATCCACATTGAGCAGCTGGACGAGGATCGCGGCGAAGCCCCGTGCGCGGTCGGGCAGGTGACCCACACGCTGCGCCAGGGCCGTGCTGGACTGCGGTCCGTCGAGCAGGGCGCGGATCGCGTTCTCCAGTTTGGCGATAGCCGGCTTGCGCCTCAGCTGTCCGAGTTGCGCTTCGAATATTTCCGAGGCGAACAGCCGGGCGATCAGTACGTCTGCCGGATTCGTAGCGACCGAGACGGGTTCGGCGGCTGGTTCGGCGGACATAGGGATGTCCAGCGAGATCTGGTTGGTGAGTTGTTCGCGGACTGTGCGGGTGATCCGTCGTTTGGCGGCGGTGGCCGCTGCTGGCGCTTCGGTGACGGGCTGGGTGGTTTCGGACGGATCGGTCCACCATAGCGGTCGTTGTTCGCCCAGCTCGCGCCACCCTGCGGGCGGTGGCGCGCCGAACGGCAGGAAGGCGAGCACCGGGATGGTGATCTCGGCAAGGCTTGCCCCACCGTGGTATCCCGCCTGCTGTGTGCTGTAGCGGGAGTCGCTGTCCCAGAGAGCGACGATCGAGGCGCCGGATTCTGGCCAGACTACGCGAGGACCGTGCAGCGCGATCTCGCTGTCGGCTAACCGGTCGCCGGAGGCAGGCAGGCGGTGACGTGCCGAGGCGGCGGTGCGAGCCTCCACCGGCGTCCCGTGCCGGTCGACGACATGACCGTGGTCGCTGGTGATCAACACGACCATACTGTGTGCGGTGGCGGCGCCGACGAGCGCGCGCAAGTCTCCGATTTCCCTCGCTTCCCAACCGGAGTCGTCGAGTTTGCTCTCTTTCGCCAGGCGATCGTCGATCGTGTTGAGTACCACGGCGACATGCTTTTTCGGGTCGGCGAGGGCGGCGTGCAGGTCGGCGCCGAAACGGTCGCCGGGCGCGCTGCGCAGGTCGTTTTTGTGAAAGACCTGCGCGTCCTTGTCGCCCCAGAACGGCTGCGCGGGGAAGAGGCGCTTCTCGGTCGCCTGATCGCCCTTCCGCAGGGCGCCGGCGAACAGCGAGGTGCGCGATACCGCGGTCAGACTGGGCAGGGCCGCGGCCATGGTGCGGCGGCAAGACTCGCCCCGGCCGGGCAGCGGATCGTATTCGGCGAAGTTGCCGCGCAATTCGCCGGCCAGTTCGGTGGCGATGGCGGCGCTCATTCCGTCCACGACGATCAGCAATACTCGGCGGGTGGTGGCGAGTGGGCGCACGATGCGGTGCAGAAAGGTCTCGACAGTGAGCATCGAACCCGGATCGGAGCCCGATTCGGTCCATATCGCAAGGGTTTTCGCGAATTCTCGATCGAATTCGCGGCGCAGTCGCCTGGTTCGGGCGATCAGGGTGCGATAGGCGAGCCGCAGGGCGGCGTTTTCGTCGCCGCCCGCTTCGAGGTAATCGAGGGCGCGATCGGCCCACGCGGTATCGCGCATCTGACGATTCAGCGCCGCGGCGACGGTATCGGTGGTCGGATCGGGGTCGGTGTGCAGCCAGCGGGTGAGCCGTTGCGCCATCCGGACCCGGCTGATCCGCACCAGATGGTCGGGTGCGAGATCATGCTCACGCAGCCACGTGACCGCCGCGTCGATCTCCTCGGCCCGCCCGCGACCGAGGGCTTCGCCCGCGGCAGTGCAGCGAGCCGCCAGGCCCGCGGGCAGGATCGGGCTGTCCGTCGCGGCCGCTTCGGCGCCGAATTGCCGAACCAAGGCCTCTGCTCGGGTGAGCGCGGTATCGGCGATCTTGCGAGCTCGGCGCGCCTGCTCATCGGCCTCGTCGTGGAGTTCGGCGCCCGCGCGGGCGCGGACCAGCAGGTCGCGGACGTATTGCTCACAGGTGTGGCCGAATGCGGCCAGCAGGCGGTCGAGTGCCTCGCCCACCACAGGCGGCGGGTCGCCGAGCCAGCGTTCCACCCGCCCACGCGCCTGGTATACGGCATTGCTGGGGCTCGCATGCTGCCACAGCGCCGCGCACACCAGCCCGTAGGCGACGGCCTCGGTACCGTGGCCGGTGTGTGCCAGTGCGGTTACCATGCGGCCGGTAGAGCTGGATTGTTCTTTCTCGCTGAGGAATTCGGTGATCCCCTCGCGCTCGGGGGCACGCAGGCCGAGCAGCAGTGCTTGGCCGTCTTGGCGTTGGGTCCAGTCGAGCAGAGTGAAGGGGTCGATGCGGTCGCCGACCGGGCCGAGATCCAGCCTGCGCGCGGTCAGCGCGGCCAGCGCCGAGGCGCGGGTCAGCGTTCCGCACGCCAGTTCGGCGGGCCAGCCGTGCGCGCCGGTGGCGTCGAGCAGCGCCTCACAGGCCCAGTCTTCGCGGCGCAGCCACTGATCCAGGTCCTTGGCGCCGAACGTTTCGCGCACGACGTCCCAGCGGTCGACGGTGTGCACGCGAGCGCGGTGGGTGCGGGCGAGGATCGCCGGATCGAGGTCGTGTTCCTCGACGTCGGTGAGCACGACGAGCACGCGCGGATCGGAATCGGTCTCGTCGGCGTGGGCCAGCACTGTTTCGTGCAGCGCCAGCGGTGAAGCCGCGGCCACCACCCGTGCGTGTCGGTCGCCGGTGAGGTCCAAGACGGCCTCGCCTTCCCACACCGGTTCGCCTCGTAGCAGCAGTGTCACGGGAGTGCCCGCGGCGCCGAGTACGTCCGCGAGACGTTTGTGTGCGCAGAGATAGTGGGAGACTGTCGTTCGCGACAGCCGCAGGGCGGTCGGCGCGATGGTCCGCAGCACTATTCCACCACCCGCCAGAGGATTTCCACTGTGGCCGTGGGTTCCAGTTCCGCCAGTTCGGCGGCGAGGGTCGCGGCCGCCGCGCCGGTCGGGGCGGTGTACTCACCGTAACGGCGGGTGGCGCGCGCCCCGGTGCCGAGGGGCTGGGTAGTGCCGGGCTGCGGTGTGCTGCGGGCCGCTGGCGGTGTGCTGTCGGTTGCCTGCGGCATGGTGCCGGTCATGTCGAGAGCGATGTCGTCCGGTCCCGGCGGGGCTATACGATCCGGTGCGATAGGAGGTTTCGCGCTCGTCTCCTGCTGCCGTTTGCGCTCGGCCTCCTCACGCAGCCTGCGGGTGGACAGTGCGGTGACCTCGGCGTCCGTGCTGCGCAGCGCCTCGGCCAGGTCGGCGGACCGCTGGTCGGCGCGGGCGACCGTGCGTAGTGCCTCCAGCAGCGCGTCGCCTTCGGGGCCGAGGTAGCGGGCCTGCTCCAGATTCGCCCACGCGGTGTGGGTGAGTGCCGAGATCACCTTGTCTGCCGATTTGATCGAGGTGGCGTAGCGGCCCGGAGTGAGTTCGGCCAGTTCGAAGCGGGCGAGCGCTTCGACGGTCTTCTTCGCGCCCGCGGACCCGCCGCTCGCTGCGGCGAGGGTGGTCAGCAGATCGACCGCACGGCGGGCGATGGCAAGGCGTCCCCCGGACGCGGTGTCGTCCAAGCCGAGGAAGTCGGCATGCTTCTCCAGCTGTTCCACCAGCCGGATCGCCGGATCGTGGTATTTCGTCGCGGCACTGGTGATCTGACGGGCGAACTGCTGTACCAGACTGCCCCGGCGCAGCGTGGGCGGCTTATCGCCGAAGATCACCTCGAATCGGTGGCGGGCGGTGTCCCATTCCGCTTCGCTGGGCAGCGGCTGGGTGCGCAGCGCGTCGCTGGACTGGATCTTGGCCAGCTCCGGGGTGTCGATGGGCACGCCACGCACCCAGACCCGATCGTCCATCTCAGCGAAAGACGCCACCACCAGGTGCGCGATGTGCCGTTCCAAACCGCGTGGTTCGGGCAGATCGGTCCAGTCGGTCAGCGTGGTTACCGACAGATCACCAGTGATGCCCTGGTTCTGCGCGGTTTTGCGGAAATGGTCGGCCCAGCGCCGCGACAGCTCGAAATAGGCTTCTTTCTGCTGTCCCAACCCGAGCGGCTCGGCGATCCGACGCAGCAGCGGGCGGTCTTTCGCGGGTACCTCCACTCGCCCGTCCCTGGCTTCGGCGGCGGCACGGACCTGGACGAACACGTGCTTCGCCTCGGTCGGTTTCACGGCAGTGCCCGCGGCGTCCGGGTCCAGGTTCGGGTGGGCGGGGTATTGGTGGGCCAGCAGTTTGCCCGCGACGGTGCGGATGGCATCGTGCAGGGATTGGCCGATCGAGACGGTCAAGCCGTCGATATCCGGCAGCGGGTGGAAGTGTTGGTCGAGATCGTCGGTGACGTCGTTGGGTTTGCGCTCGGCCAGCCCGTAGGCCTGCTTGAAGGTGGCGAGCACCTGTTTGCGCAGCGTTTCGCGCTGGGATTCCAGCAACTGCCTGGCGCTGGCCCGATTGTCCTGATTCAGGTGCTGGGCGTACTGGGTGTCGAACCGGTGCGGGTCGGCCAGCGCCTTGGTGACCACGAGCAGGCGGCGGAAATCCTCCCGGCGCGGCTTGGTCAGATGGGTGGGCAGCCAGGCCACGGTGCGAGGGTGGTTGCCGCTCTGCTGTTCCCGCAGCCGCCGGATGCGGTCGGCGTCCTCCACCGGAGTATGGATGCCCTCGTCGTAGGGTAGGTCGATGACGATGCGCCAGCGACCTTCGATCGTGGGGTGCAGGTCGTAGTCCGGCAGTGCGTCCTCGTCGCTGACATTGCCGAACACCACCTCGACCACGCGGTGCGACCCCCGCCAGACGAAGCGCAGCTCATCGGCATCGTAGCGGCCATCGGCACGATCGAGCCCCAGTTCCGCGCAGAGCAGGTCGCGGGCCAGTGCCGCCCGGTTGGAGGGGTTGTCGTTGACCTCGGCATTGGCGAGCACCGACTCCACCTCGACCCCGGACAGTTCCAGGCGCACACCTGGATTGAGATCGGTGCCGGTGGGCTTGATCTCCGGGAACCGGGAGGCCCACTCGTCGATCATGTCCTTGATCACGCCCTCCTCCCGGCCCGGGATCATGGTCGTGATCGAGCCGTGGTTGAGCGCGCCGAGCCGGCGAATGGTCAAGTCCCGCAGCGCGGGCACACTCGGCGCCAGCGCCGCCAGCAGCACCGTGCAGGCCAGCCGGTTGTGACCGACGAACTTCTTGCAATTGCCCGCCAGCCTGGCGTCGGTCATGGTGTCGCGGCGATTGAGGTAGGTCTCGATATCGTCCTCGGTGACCTCGCAGGTGCTGAGCAGGTAGGGCCGCAGCCGCGTCTTGTACAGCTTGTCGGCCGCATCGAACAGCACCTTCTTATCGGCGACGAACGGCCGGTTGCCGCCCCTGGAGAGCAATTCGTAGAGGTCGCCGAGCGGCACCAGGTCGCCCAACCGCAGCTCGTCGCGGTGGTCGGCCAGTAGCTGGCCCATGATTTTCAGGCCGGTGCGCGAGCGTTGCAAGGCTGCCGAGATATGCACCAGAGTGTCGAGAAAGGCGGGAGAGAACGGGTAGCTCAACCGGAAAGACGCCTCATCGGCGCCGGTGGTGCTCTCGTCCGAGCCGAGCAGCGTATCCCACACCTTGGGCCCGAGTTTCTTGGTCCGCTCGAACGCGGCGTCGATCTGCGCGGCCGCCGCCGCGTCGCGCGGCTTCAGCAGGCGGGCGTGCGCGATCTGCGGTAGATTGCGATCCTCCAGCCGGATCAGCTCGAACCGGCCGGAGGCATGGTTGAGCGCGTCCTGAATAGCGGTTTCCGCTGCGCCCGCGAGCTCTTCGCCGACCAGTTCGCGCAGATCGCGCTGGCGTGCGATGAACGAGACGATCGGGATGGCGCGGCGGGCGTCGCCGCCCTCGCGGAAGTTGGTGATCTTGCTGGCTTCCCTGGCCACTCGTTTCTCATCGTGGATGAGGCTGGCCAACCAGAGGATCAGCTCGTCGAGGAACAAGATGATGGCGTCGTAGCCGAGCGATTCGGCATGCGCGGCAATCACACTGAGCCCGGCGTCGAGAGAGATGAAGCCGCACTCCTCCTCGGCGGCGCGCTGGGTGAACCCGGGCAGCAGGGTGGTGCTCGCATCGTGCACCAGCTTGGCGCGCAGCTCCCGCGGCGTGGCCGGACGCACCAGGTCGAGTCCGCTGCCGTCCTCGGCTTCGTCGGCCGCGAGCGCGGTGTCGACGCGCTGCGTGGTCCAAAACGCCGCCGCCTCACCCCATTCGTCGTCCTCGGCGGCGCTGTAGTCGCGGTTGAGCGCGTCGAGGAACTGCTGCTCGCCCATAGTGGCGCGCAGCTGCCGCAGATCGGTGAACAGCGCGTCGGTGCGATACACCGGCGGGATCGGCGCCTCGGGATGCGCGCGTCGCACGAACTCGACATAACCGCCGAGCACCCGCTGCTCCATGGCTTTGGCGTCGATCATGTGATACGGCACCATAAGAAACTTCTTGCCATCCGACAGCAGCCATTCGTGCTTGGTGAGCAGCGAATCGAACTCGTCGCGGGCGCGGGCCGCCGGGATGCCGGACAGCAGGGCGTACAGCACCGCCATGAAATGCGATTTACCGGCGCCGAACGAGCCGTGCAGGAACGCGGGTTTCGAGGTGTTGCCGTCCATCGCGGACTTGATCAACGCGAGGGCCTCGTCGAAATTGCCCAGCAGCCGCTCGGTGAGCACATAGTCCGCGACGGCCTTGGTCGAGCCCGCCTCGGTCACCGCGTCGGCGAGAGTGAGCACGTAGTCGGAGCCCGCTACGTGCTCCTGGATATCGATGAGGTCGCGCAGCAGCGGAGGCCTGCTCATCAGTTGTCTCCTCCCCCTGGGGTGGTGGCGGTCTTCTTCGTCGTGGCGCGCTTGCCGCCGCGGGTGGCCGGCTGCGGGCGCCGATCGCGCAGGTCGTCGTCGGTCACGCCGTGCTCGTCCGGTGTTCGCGGGGGATAGCGTCCACAGGAAACCACACGTCGGGGTGGGGTGTCGCGGGCTCGGGCATGTCTTGACAGTAGTCCCCACGCCGTCGCCGACGTCCGTATCGCACCGTACTCGGTGACGACGCACTGTGTTGTGGTCGCCTCGTACATCGGATGCCTGCTCGGCGTAGAGCTGTTCGATAGGTCACAGTCCGGTTCGGTTGCGCACGGGGGACGGGGCTGTCGCGGCTCGTTGAGTCGCACTCGGCTCTGGTGCGGGTAGGGATGTGTTCCGCCACTGACTGTTCGAGTGCCACAGAAGCAGGATGTACTGTGCGGGCGTGATTTCCGGTTGGATCCGTACAATGCGCAGGTGTCAACGGAACTCGTGTCGAGGCTTCGTGATACAGCGGGTATGGTTGCCCGGTCCGATCAACGCATCAGTTCGGCTTCCCATTCGGCGTAGCGTCTTCGCATGGCCGTGATGCACTCCACCGCGACCTCGTAGGCGGTGAAGTCACGATCGGGCATCTGGTGGAGGTACGACAATGACTCAGCGAACATACGCGGGTCGAATCCGGGATTGTGTGCGACTGCGACCGA
Source organism: Nocardia sp. TBRC8007 (assembly GCF_056629435.1). Lineage (NCBI taxonomy): Bacteria > Bacillati > Actinomycetota > Actinomycetes > Mycobacteriales > Nocardiaceae > Nocardia > Nocardia sp. TBRC8007. The sequence goes on from NZ_JBWSOR010000001.1 coordinate 300,762, forward strand.
GATGAGCTGTTCGCGTGTGTAACGCTCGCTCATGAGGACCGCGTCGATATCGAGATAGTCTCTCGGCGCCCATCGGTTGAACAGCGCAGCCATTTTGCCTGCCACGGCGTCGTCGGGGTGTAGGACCGGTCCGACCTCGAGCAGAACCGGTGATCGGGACCGCCAGAACACGCCGAGGTCTACCTTGGATGCCTGCCCGTCCGGATAGGTCACCGTCATCTGCACCAGGTCGGGAGTCCGACGAAAGACGGTGACGGTAAGTCCGGCCTCGCCGAATGCGGTGGTCACGTCGTCGGCTACCGTGCCTGGTGTTCCGCGTTTGTCGCAGAACTAATCGAGGTCCTCGGACGGCCGTGCGCCCATTCCGTGCAGCGCGACAGCATGGTCGCCGCCGAGTACGAATCCGCGGTTGCCGACCGCGTGCGGTGCGATGCGCGCCAGTTCTTGTTGGCGTGGATCCCTCAAGCAGCGGCTCGAAGCTGCGGGAACTTGCTCTCCCACAGGGCGCGTACCGGTCGCGCCGGCCGCATCTGCGGCCAGATGGCGGTGAGCAGGCGCCCGTTCACCAGTTCCCGCAGATGCCGCCTTGTCCCTTCCTCGAGGACAATCTTGTAGGCTGCGGTCCGGTCGTAGGCGTCAGCTAAATCGAACTCGGTCCGGCCGCCCCACGCCAGTTCGACCGGTAGCCGGAGTACACCGTGTTCCGGCCCGCGCAACTCCACTAAAGAGTCGACGACCGCATAAGGTCTGACCTCAGCGAAGCTGAACGGCACACCGGCATGATCGGGCATGCTCACAGTCTGCCGGACATCTGGTGGCACGTAAACCTTCCTCGAAGGCGTTGCCGTCGCACGTGGTTTCGATGAGTGTGAGGATTCGGTCGGAGTTGCCCGGCCGCGGCGGCCTGCTCATCAGCTGTCTCCGCTTGCCGGGATGGCGGCGGTCTTCTTGGTCTTCGTCGCGGCGCGCCTGCCGCCGCGGGCGGCGGGTCGCGGGCGCCAGGCACGCAGATCGTCGTCGGTCAAGCCGTGTTCACCTTGCATGGTGCGCCGATCGCCCGACAGGAACGTCGCGGGCGAGATGCCGTAATCCGGGTCCGTCTCGTGGTGCCACTGGTCCAGCCACGGCTGCAGTTCCAGCAGGCCGGCCAGCAGCGGGGTGATCTCCTCGGTGGACAGGCTGTGCTCGGCCAGGTGGATGGCGATCGCCATGGCCTGCTCGCGGTGATCCCAGCCCGCCCAGCCGTAGAGCTGCGGGGTGGCGGTATTCGCCGAACCATAGGAGATGAACCGCTCCTTGGGCACATCCAGTTTGCCGCGCGCCTGCCAGTAGGAGGCGCGCAGGAAATCGGTGGAGGTGTACTTGGGCGGCACCGGGATCGCGGCGCGGAAGGTGTTCTTCTCGTGGCCGTCCGGCATGGCGTCTTCCTGGCGCTGCAGGTCCCAGACGTGTTCCCAGTCCTTGCGTTTCTTCAGGCCGGACGGTTTGTAGCGCAGGGCGGCCAGGAAGGGAACGTGTTCGATGGTGATCAGGTCGGCCACTACCCGCGCCAGTTCGGTGCGCGGGGCGTACAGGGCGGCTACCGAGGCGAAATCCGCATCGGCGGCGAGGCGGTCGGTGAGCCGGGACAGGGTGAGGATCTGCGGTTGGCCATTGTCGCCGAACCACAGGTCGCGGGACTCCATGCGGTCCAGGAGCCAGGAGCGGAGAGCCTTCTCTTGCAGGGCATCCCAGCCTTCGGTGGCCCAGCGGCGCTTGTACTCTGGGCGCTCGATCATGCCGATGGCGCGATTGGATTCGATCATGTCTATACGGCGTTGGACGACCTGTTTGTATGAGTTCGGCCAGTGATCGGGGATCTCGGTTGTTGGAGTCGCGTTATGGCGAGTGAACCAGTCGTCGGGAGCCTCCCCCTCAGCGATGCGGCGGGCGAGGATGATCTCAAAAGCACGCTCGCCGAAGCTGATTTCAGGTATATTGTTTCCGGCCGCGTATAGCTCTTCGGCGAGTAGGCCGTATATTGAATAAACCTGCCAGTCCAGCTCCTCTTGTAATGCGATCATACGGTCACGGGTAGTCTGCCATTCTTTCTTGCTAGCACGGAGCTGGTTTGCATCAGGTGTTTCGGCATTCGCTGAAGATTCTGGAAGTACCTGCTTTGCCTTGGATGCTAGCTCATCCAATGCTTTTGTCGTTTGCAACGGAAATTGATTGGCAACAGGGAATTGCTCGAGCTTCGTTCCTGTGAACTCATAAAAGTCATCGAAAGGAACACGTGTCTGGCGTGCTCCTTTCGAGTCGACAGTACTTCCCTTGTTGTGGCTCACCATCTTGAGCCAGAAGCAGGCGGTGGAGCTGTTGAGCAGCCCGAGCAGCCGTAGATGCTCCTCCTCGCTAGCCCCCTCCTGAAACTTGATCACCGGCGCGGAACGGTTGAACACCTTTCCGCCTCGGTCGAGCACGAAATGGTTATGCGTCGCTACGAAGGCGAAAATCAGAAGGAATTTGCTATTGAGGCGGTCGTCTTTATGGAACGCGTAATCTGACCATGACATACCGCGATCTTCCTTGGTCTTGGAAAACATAAGACTGCGTCGAAGAACGGTGCGTCCGGGCCACATGCTCTTCTTCTCAAGTTCGGATCGCTGAGCGGTTGTGGCATCGGGTGGGAAAATGGCGACGGCTCCAATTGAGGTATCCCAGTCGCGAACTTGGTCTCCTTCGACAAAGGGGCGCAAAGGTCGTCGTTGATTCATGATCCAGGTAGCTGTCGGAGCAGGAGAGGTAAATAAATCATCATCGCCTGTAATCGCCGAGAATCCTGTTGATTCTATGACATTAATGAGCCTTGAAGTTAAACTGTTCTCAAGCGATTCGACCATTTCAAGTCCACCGTCAAGTAGAATCCACGGCTGCTTGTTGAAGTATCGCTCTCGGTCGAGATCGTCCACCGAAACCCATTGGCTCGCACTGGGCGCTGTGTCGATCTGGTCGATAATCGCTCGCCAGACCAGCCCGTTCTCGGCTTGTTCCGGTGCTTTGGGTTCACCTTGCACGCTTCGGACCGTGCGGATGGTCGAGGCGCGGCTCTTGCCGGAGCGGCGGGTGCCGACCAGGATGACGGTGGGAGTGCCATGGCCGGGAATGTAGGCCCCTGAGGTATCGATGACTTCCGTGAGTTCCACAGTATGAGCGAAGAACTCCTCGATCAGTTTGGTTCCGAACTCTCGCTTCATGAAGGAGTTCGAGGTGATCTGCCCAACACGCCCGAAGCCGCGTCCATCGGCATCGCCGAGCTTGGCGAGCTCGAAGAACCGTTGTGCGAACGGAACCGACAGCGCGTATTTACCGGCACACGCCTTGTACAGCCCTCGGTAGATCTCGTTGAGATTCTTATCCTTCACTGTGATATACGGCGGATTGCCCACTACCACGTGATACCGCCCCGGCTCCAGAATCTTCGGATAGTCGTGCACATCCTCGGTGGCGTAGGAGAATTCGGCCAGCGGATCCCCCTTCTCGCCGTCGAAGGTGAGTTCCAGCTGCCGTGCCTTGATGAGCGAGTCGCCGATGGCGAGCTTGATCGGCCAGTCGTAGCGGGCGGCCTGTGCGAGGGTGCGGATATCGGCGGCGGCCATGGCGGCTACCAGCAGCCGGAAGCGGGCGATGGCGATGGCGAAGGGATTGATGTCCACGCCGTGCACTGAGTTCAGTGCCGCCCGCACCCGCTCGTGCCGGTCCTTGGTGGGCTGTTCGTCGGCCCAGCGCCGGGTCAGCCGTTTGAACGCGCCGAGTACGAAGTGTCCTGAGCCGCAGGTGGGGTCGATGAGCTCGATGTCTGCGTAGCCGAATTCGCCGATGGCGGGTTCGAGAGTGCGGTCGAGGATGAATTCCTCGACGAACTCCGGGGTTTGCAGCAGGGCGTAGTGCTTGCGGATGTTCTCGGACAGGTCTTGGTAGAGGTCGCCGAGGAAGCGGGTGTCCCAGCCGGTGCCGCCGTCGTCGTCCAGCGGATCGGTGAAGTCGTGGACGAGGGCGCCGTGTTCGTCGCGTTCGCGCCAGAATTCGACGAGGGCGCGGGCGCCGTCGTGCGAGAGCGGGATCTGATAGAGCGCGTTGTGCGCGGGATCGAACAGCAGGGTGCCCGCCTGGCCCGCGCCGAGTTCGGCGAAGGCGCGTTCCAGCCAGCCACGGTAGGTGGGGTCGGGGTCGGATTCCACGTAGGCGTCGTAGCGGGCCTGGGCGAGTTCGCGGCGGTCGGCGGTGGGGCCGGTGAGATACGGTTCGGCGATCAGCCGGTTGTCCTCGCAGAACCGGACGAAGACGGAGCCGAGCACCCAGGCCACGGCGACCTGGGTGAGGCGCTCGGTCAGCCAGGTGCTCTCGGTGGCGGCGGTGCGGTTGAGTTCGCGGGCCAGCGCCCATTCCTCGTGCAGCCGCGCCCGTGGCTCCGGCAGGGCGCGCAGCTGCTGGTCCAGGTCGTCTTGCACCGCGTCGACCTGCTTCTTCAGGTCGGAAAGCACTGCGGCGCGGTCGATCATGCTGGGACTCCTGTATCGGGTGCGGGGGTGGTGCGGTGCACATTGCGGATCCACGATTCGGGCAATTGGATCCATTCGTTGAGCGCGGACTGGTACGGCACGGTTACCGCGGCCAGGTGCGGTGGGTGCAGCGGATCGGCCTGCGGGCACAGCAGCCACAGGCCGCCCCGGCCGCGGCGGGCCTGTTCGGCCAGGCGACCGAGCACGCCCATGGCGTGGTAGCGGGCGAACACCATGGTGTCGGTGAGCAGCAGCGGGCCGTCGCCCGCGATATCGGCGGCGATCTCCGGCTCGATACGGGCCCACGCGGTGCGCACGTATTCGGAGAACTTGAGCGCGGCGCGCGAACCGGGTTCGGCGATATCGGCGCGCAGAATGGTGCCCCAGGTGGGTTTACCGCCGGGCGGAACCAGGTCGTGCAGCACTGCCAGCAATCGCGCGGTCGCCGACATCGGGCGGGCGGCGAACCGCTCCCGCAATTCGGCGATGGCGGCGGAGGTGGCGGTGGCGGGGGAGGTGGGCGTGGTCAATACTCGGAAGCCGTCGCGCGGTGCGGCGCCGGCGAGTAGTTCCTCGGCGCGGGCGGCCATGGCCAGGTCGGGGTCGTCGGAGTAGCTGCCTGCGGCATGCGAGGTGACGGCCGAGGACCAGCGTGGGGTGTGCTGGGTGACGCTGGATTGAGAATCGGCGTGTTCCGGCAGGTAGCGCTGCACCCGGTTGTCCGGATGTGTGGCCACTACCAGCGCGAAACCGGCTTCCCGCAGGGCTTTGGTCAGTTCCGGGGTGGGCTGGTCGCGGTCGCCGCCCGCGATAGTCAGCTCGGGGAAGCGGGCCAGGATTCGCTTGAACACCTGCTCGGCCCGCAAGCCCGGCTGCTGCGCGAGCGGCAGGCCGGGGGTCATGGTGAAGAGCCCGGCCTGGGTGAGCCGGACGGCCCGCACCAGCGGCAGATCTCGCGGATAGATCTCCAGGCGCGGTGTCACCGCCGCGTTCCTGGACGCGCCTACCGCCACCTGCACCAGCCGCCGCTCGTCCAGAGCGAGGGTGCCTGGGGGCGGAGCGATGGCGGCGAGCCGGGCCAGTACCGTCGCCGCGGTCGGCAGTGTTTCCTGTGTGGCCAGCGCGTCGGCCGCCTCGCCGAGGCGCAGGGCGTAATTCGCCAGGGCGGGGGCCGCCGGAGTATTCGGGTCGGCGTCCTCGCCCGCTCCGAGGGCCAGGACGACCACCGGCTGGGCTCCGATATCGCGTTTCTGGACCACGGACAGCTGTACTTCGTCGGAGGCGAACTGCTCCGTTTCCACCACCACCCGCACCGCCGCCAGGCCGAGCGCGCGGCGCTGCGCGCGCTCGTCCAGTCGGGTGCCGCGCCGGGCGACCAGGGCGTCGGCCAGTTCGTTCGCGGCCGCGACCCGGCCGAAGCCCGCGAGGAGTTCGAACACCTGCTCGCGCAATGCGCTCACCGCAGGATCTTTCTTCCACTGCTGCCGCTGCGCTTTCAGCAGCTGGGCGATGCGGGACGGGGTCAGGCCGAGGGTTTCCGCGACCGAGCTCTGCGTGGGCCAGGCATCCAGCTCCGGTAGGTCCCCCGCGCCCGGAATGCGCAGCAGTCGCGCCAGCACATCCACCTTGGTGGCGTTGGAGCCGTTGTTGTTCCGTTCCGGAACGAAGCGGTCGGCCAGTGCGTCCAGGCTCAGGGTGCGCAGCAGGTCCGTGCCGAGATCGGCTTCGGCGGCGTCGATCTCCGCGCGCGCCTGTTCGCGGGCCGCCGGGGTGAGCGGGGCGGGCTCGGCGGCGCCGAGGCGTTTGCGCCACTGTTTGAGCCGTTCGTGGATCTCGCGGCGGGCGCGCACCCCGAGTCCGGGGGCGTTGATCAGCGTGGTGCGGCCGTAGTCGAGCAGTTCGCCGACGGTGGTGACGCCCAAGCCGTAGAGGAATTGTTCGGCGGCCGGGGTCAGACCGGCCTGGGACAGGTGGGTGTCGTGGGTCGCCTGTTCGGCGATCGCCTTTCGCTGCTGCTCCGGTGGGATCGCGTCCACTTCGGCGGGGGGGCGCGGGTGCGCGCTCAGCGGCCGCGGCGGCAGCGTCCGGGTCAGGTCGAGGAAGATCTTGCGCCAGGCGTCGCGCATGGGTTTCAGTTCCGGAAACCGCTGCGCGACATCCCGATGCAGCGCCTTGCGGAAGAACGCCACCAGGCCGTCGCGCACCGCGGGATCGAACGCGTCCGCGGCGATGCGCGGGTACGGGAATTCCGCTGCGGGCAGCTGCCGGGGCAGCACACTGCCGTCGCCCCAGCGCGGCAGCTCGCCCGAGGCCATTTCGTGCAGAGTCACCGCGAGGGCGTAGCGTTCGGCGTGCGCGTCGTAGACCGATCGGGACAGGGTGCCGATGAACGGGTCCAGATAGCCTGCGGTGCCCGCGTCGGTGTGCTGCACTGGATAGCCGGCCAGCGAGAAATCGATGAGCACCAGCTCGCGGGTACGGTTGGGGCGCACCCGAATCGCGATATTGTCCGGTTTCAGGTCGCGATGCCAGACGCCTTCGCCTTCGAGGAAGTCGATGACGCCGAACAGGTAGTCGCTATAGGTTTCCAGCCTGCCCACCGGCAACCGGCCGTTGTCACGCAGCTCGCGTGCGACGGTCTCCTCGGTGCGCTGATTCGTCTTCGCGTCCAAGCCCTGCTCGTCGCCGACATATTCGAGCACCAAGGCGGCGTGGCCGCCGATGGTCTGCACCTCGGGAACAACCAAGCTGATCACGCCGGAATGCCGCCGCAGATTGCTCAGCACGGCGGCCTCGCGGGCCAGCGACTCGCCCCGGTCGTCCGACAGCGCCACTTTCAGCACCACATACGCTTTGGCGCCGCGGTGCTGCCGCGCCTGCAGGTCGTGGACCAGCAGCGCCCGGCTGGTCGATCCGGTGCCGAGGCGGCGGCGTACCAGCCAGCGCCCGGCCAGCACCTCATTCGGCGCCGCCTCCAGCGGGTTGTGCTCCGCCTCGGCGGCGGTGCCGTCTTCGGGCGCGGTGAGGGCTTCTTCCACATCCTCCAGTAGTTCGAGGAAATCGTCCATGGCGGTGAGCCGCTTGGCCGGTTGGTAGTCGGTGGCCGCCGCCACCAGCAGATCCATATCCTGGGGCAGGTTGTCGACCAGGGCGCCGGGGCGCAGGTCTTCGCCGGATTCCAGGCGCGCCAGCAATTCCGTCTGCGTGCTCGCCGGGGCCTTGCCGGTGATCAGCAGATAGGTGAGCATGCCCAGCCCGTACACGTCCATGGCGATCGGGTCGGGGGCGGCCGCGGCCAGCTCCGGGGCGAGATAGACATCCGAACCGGTGGACAGATGCTGCGCGGACAGGGCGGTCGGGGCATGCCTGGTCATGGTCGGCGCGGTGCCTGTCGACCGTTGCGTGGCCACCTGCCAATCGGAGATCTGCAGCCGCGGCGCGCGCCAGCGTTCCGCCTCGCCGCCACGCGGGAGCACGTGAATCGAGCGAGCAGACAGCGCGCGGTGGTACAGCCGTATCGAGTGTGCCGACTTCAAGGTCTCCGCCAATTGGCGCACCAGGGCGACGCGGTCGACGATATCCAGCTGATCGCCGTATTGGGCGAGGTAATCGTCCAGGCGCAGAGTATCCGGATGGTAGCGGAAGATCAGCGCGGGGCCGGTCGAATGGCCGGACGGGTCGAACAGCTCCAGTTGCGCGACGCCGGGATGTCGGAACCTGCGCAGCACCGTGGCTTCCCGTCGCGCCGCCGCATCCACCGACGCGCGGCTCTGCTCGTCCGCGCCGCGCTCGCGTAGATAGATCCGAACCCGTACCTGTTCCCGCAGCTCGGTGTGGGTGGCGCGGTAGTCCTGCCAGGTCGATCCGGCATCCAGCGGCTTGCGTTCCAGCCGGTAGGGGCCGACGGTGAAATCGGCGTCGCTGCGCCGGATGCCCACCCGCTCTAGCGCCTTCCCCATGGCCTTGGCCCGCTGGTTATCGATGGTGTGTTTGACATCCCGGACCGGCGCGTTCAGCCGGTCGAGCAGTTCGCGGATCGTGTGCGTGTTCGCTCGATCGCCCACACCGAGCTCGAAGCGCAGCCTGGGATTGGTGAGGCAGACCACCGGGTGCACGAACACCCTGGCGCCGTGCTCGGCGAGCAGGCCGGCCAGTTCCTTGCTTTTCTGGTTCGCCAGATGCAGTGGATTGCGGTGGAAGCGGCGGCCGCCGCGCTCGAGGGTCTGCACCCAGTCGCCGCCCTGGGATTCCAGACGCCCGCTCCAATCCTTGAGTTCGATCAGATACACCCCGTTCGGGGCGATGACCAGCAGATCGACCTCACGGATATGGCCGGTCTTCGCGGTGAAGGTGAAGTTGGACCACGCGCGCCACGGAGCGAAGTCCGGCAGCTTCGTCCGGATTGCCTCCAGCCCCCGGCGCTCGTGCTCGAAGCTCGACTCGGTGACCGTTTCCCACCGACCCTCTTCCATACGCGCGCAGTCCTGTTCTCCTCGTTCGTCATGCCGCCGCCCCACCCCTGCCCGCGGTAGACCGTCGGATGTCTGCACCGTCGTCGCCATACCGGCAGACCAGGACGCCCCTGGGATCCGACCCGTACTGCCGACAAGCAGACTAGCGTGTCGAACCCAGCTTGCGACGACTCGGCGGCGACCTCGGATCGAGACCGGTGCGGCAGATCGAGTGATCCAGGCCATCGAAGTGGACCGGTCACCGCAGCGAAGCGGCTGCTCCGTCGGAGAACATCGAGTCGTGCAGCTCGATACGGTCGGGTTGCGTATCGGCGGGCCGGCCGAACACCACCTGGGCGGTAATCGTGTTGCCGAGGGACTTGGTTGCCGAGGCAAAGCCGTACGGGATGCCGGAGATATTGCGCATGGTCATCGATACGCCGGTATAGCTTGCGCGGTCCACTGCCGGTCGGTGAGGTCGCTGCCGCACTGACCCGGCCGCAACGGTTGTGCAGCCAGATGGCGGTTCGCTAGGGGAGCAGGATCGGCGGGTGATCGACCTGACAATGCAGATCAAACACATCGAGGCTACCTGACCGCCGGCGTGAGGAGTGGTCCGCTGATCGGTGGGCGCCGGGTGCGAGAGCACGGTCCGGTGGTGTCTTCTCGCGGTGACGTCTACATGAGACCGGTTCTCATGTCGACGTTTTCGCCTTCGAACGCCCCGAAATAGCCGACCTCCCTGTCACTCGGCATAGCCGACTGACTGTCCGTGATCGGTGATATAGCCGACGCGGGTACCCGCTCGGGTCGACACCGAATCGGCCGATACCGGCCGGAAGAGGGTGAGCACATCAGCGACGAATCGAATTCGGGTAACACCCAACCGGCATAAGGCTCGACCATGGTCCGCGGCCACCACTGTCAGTGCGCCGAGTAGCACGACCCACCAGGTTGCGACCGCCGCCAGACGCACCGGGCGCGAACTTCTCGCGAACGAGGTGCGTAGCTGCTGACGATGGAACGGGACGTGCCGTATTTCGTCGGCCAGGATCAGCCCAGCGACCTGGGTGGTCAGCGGATCGTCCGTGCCATCGCGCAAGGCGCGGTAGTACCGCAGCGCAATGACTTCCGCAACGGTCAGCACCATCAACTCCAGCCGCAGTCCCAGCGCCCGACGCAGTGCCATGAAAAATGAGTCACTCCAATGCGAGGTGATCGTACTGTGTCCTGCAGCGGACAACAGCAGCTCCAACATCCGCGCGTGACCGGCTTCTTCCGCCACGAACAGACGTACTGCGTCCACGTACGTTGGGTCACCAGCCTGCTTCGCCTTGCGGATGAGCGAGGCGCCGTCCCCGTTCTCCCCGACCTGGAACCGCTGCACGCTGCGCACGACCGCGGCATCCAGTCGAGCGCCCTGCGCCCACTCGGGCTCGCCGGCTACAGCACGCCGCGTGGCTTTCTCCGCGAATTCGAGAACCCACTGTGAGAAATCATCCACGCCATCCATCGTCGTCCCCTATCCCTCTCGCCGAGAGTACGAACGCTACCGGCCGCATTACTGAGTTCATAGCGGACTGCCGATGAATGCTGTTCTTCCGCAGGAATTTCCAGCGCATTTCCAGTCTGGAACTGGGCCATCCCGTGTGTCCGTGATATCGGATCTCCACCGAAGCGATGTCGCTCTGGCTGATATGACCGCCGAGCAGACCCGTTAAGTCCTCGCCCCCCGAGGGACCATATCGTCTGTGCGGTTGCCGGTGGTGACGTGGCGAAGTGTACTGATCAGCGACAAACGGAAGAAGCAGGACTCGATGAGTCCACGTCGGACTGCTCGTGACAAGTCAGGAAGGGGTGTGAAGTACTTCGATATCACCTGGCCGTGTGATCCGGAACTGCACTATATGCCGCCTGTGGCGGAACTGCTTCCTGACGCTTGCCGTCGTATAGAGCGCGGTCAGTGCTTTGTTCTGCACGCACCCCGCCGGACACTCATCCTGTACCGATTGCTTAACCCATTGAGTGAGCGGAGTGTTTTGGTGGCACCAGAGCGCTGTTCGACAGCCATTCGACTACCGTCGGTAATTCGCGGCATGCGGCAGAGTGCGACGTCGGCCATGCGATCTCCTCGGAACGGCTGCTGTACTCCCGCAGGGAGAGTTACTCTGTTAGTTGCAGCTTCGCGGCGTCGCTTTGCCAAGCCAGCGTATCCGATCGCTGAATGTGCGTGGACGCGATAGCGAAAGCTGTGGTCGAGAAGGCAGGGGAGTGCGCATGACCGGCACCGATATCTGGGTACTGGCCGGTTATCAGAGTGATTTCGCCCGGAATCTCACCAGGGAGGGAAAGGACATCGCCGACTTGACCGGCGAAGTCGTGGACGGCACGTTGGAAGCGGCGGGTATTCGCGGTGAGCAGATCGGAGTCGTGCACGTCGGCAATGCCTTCGGGGAACTGTTCACCGGTCAGGGGCAGCTGGGCGCTATGCCCGCCACGGTGTGCGAGGAGCTGTGGGAAGTACCTGCGGCGCGCCATGAAGCAGCCTGCGCTTCGGGCAGTATCGCGGTGTTGTCGGCGCTGGCCGACCTGCGCGCGGGGAACTACGACACCGCGCTGGTCGTGGGGGTGGAGCTGGAGAAGACCGTGCCGGGTGATACCGGTGCGCAGTATCTCGGTACTGCCGCGTGGACCGGGCACGAGGGCAGGGACGTGAAATTCGTCTGGCCGAATATGTTCAGCCGGATCGCCGAGGAATACGCCGATCGATTCGGCCTCGACGAAGCACACCTGCGGGCGATCGCCGAACTCAATTTCGCGAATGCGCGGCGCAATCCGCGCGCGCAAACCCGAGACTGGACGATACCGCCGCTGACCGGAGTGGTATCGGATGCGGTCAACCCAGTTGTGGACGGCCGATTGCGTCGTTTCGACTGCAGCCAGATCACTGACGGCGGAGCGGGTCTCGTCCTCGTGACCGTCGACTACCTGCGCCGGAACCCGTACCTGCGACCGTGGGCCCGGCTGCTCGGCTGGGGCCACCGTACCGTCGGGCTGCCGCTGGAGCAGAAACTGCGCCGCTCGCAGGGCGATCCTTATATCATGCCGCATGTGCGGCGAGCGGTACACGACGCTTTCGCCCGCGCAGGCATCGGTCTGGATACGCTCGATGGGCTGGAAATCCACGATTGCTTCACTGCCAGCGAGTATCTCGCGATCGACCATGTCGGCCTCACCGGACCTGGAGAATCGTGGAAGGCGATCGAGAACGGGGATATCGCGCTCGACGGGCGACTGCCGATCAACCCCAGCGGCGGTCTCATCGGCGGCGGCCATCCGGTCGGTGCCACGGGGGTGCGGATGCTGCTCGATGCCTGCCGTCAGGTGGCAGGTGCGGCCGGGGACTATCAGGTCGAGGGAGCTCGCACGTTCGGCACCCTCAATATCGGCGGAAGCACCGCCACCACTGTCAGCTTCGTCGTCGGCGGCGCGCAGGCCGCTCTAGGGGCATAGGAGAACTTCATCATGGATGTCGAAATCGTCGGTCGATTGCTGTCCACCCTGCCTGAGGATGACGATCACCCGTATCGGACTGGTCCGTGGCGTCCGCAGACGGCCGAATGGCGCGCCGATGATCTCGAGATCGTGGAAGGGGCGATTCCCGCTGATCTCGATGGCGTGTATCTGCGCAACACCGAGAACCCCGTACATCCTTCGCTGAAGAACTACCACCCGTTCGATGGTGACGGGATGATTCATGTGGTGGGTTTTCGCGATGGAAAAGCTTTCTACCGCAACAGGTTCGTGCGCACTGATGGCCTGATGGCCGAGATGGCGGCTGGGGCGGCGTTGTGGGCGGGCGTCTCGGAGCAGCCTGAGCTGGCCGAACGGGAGCAGGGCTGGGGTGCGCGCGAGCGGATGAAAGACGCGTCGAGCACTGATGTGATCGTGCACCGCGGTACGGCACTGACCAGCTTCTATATGTGCGGCGATCTGTACCGGGTCGATCCGTTCACCGCCGAAACCCGAGGCAAGGAGACCTGGGGCGGTGCGTTCCCGTTCGACTGGGGAGTCTCCGCCCACCCGAAGGTCGATGTTCACACCGGCGAACTGCTGTTCTTCAACTACAGCAAGCAAGACCCTTTTATGCACTACGGCGTTGTCGACGCCGATAACGCGCTGGTGCACTACGTCGATGTCCCGTTGCCGGGACCACGGCTTCCGCATGACATGGCCTTCACCGAAAACTATGCGATCCTCAACGACTTTCCGTTGTTCTGGCCTGCTGAGGAACTGGCCAGAGGACGACATATTCCGCGGCTGCATCGCGATATCCCCTCCCGTTTCGCGGTGATCCCGCGGCGCGGCCAGACTAGCGAGATCCGCTGGTTCGAGGCCGAACCGACCTTCGTGTTGCACTTCACCAATGCCTACGAAGACGGTGATGAGATCGTGCTCGACGGCTTCTTCCAAGGCGACCCAGAACCCGCCGACAACGGGATGGGCGACAAATGGGAGCGGGCCTTCCGCTTCCTGGCACTGGATCGTATGCAGACTCGCCTGCACCGTTGGCGGCTGAACCTCGCCACCGGACAGGTGAAAGAAGAGCGGCTCACCGACAGCATCACCGAGTTCGGCATGATCAACAGCGGGCATGTTGGTCGGCCCTACCGATATACGTGGGCGGCGACCGGGAAACCCGGCTGGTTCCTTTTGGACGGGCTGGTGCGCCATGACCTGCGCACTGGCGCCGAAGATCGGCTGTCCTTCGGCGACGGCGTCTACGGCAGTGAAGCCGCCATGGCGCCACGAGTCGGCAGCACCGGTGAGGACGACGGCTATCTGATCACTCTGACCACCGATATGAATGCCGACGCGTCGTACTGTCTGGTGCTCGACGCCGCCCGGATGTCCGACGGTCCAGTGTGCACGCTGAGGCTGCCGGAACGCATCTCCAGTGGCACACATTCGACCTGGGCCGATGGTGCCGAGTTGCGGCGCTGGCGCACCGCGGACACCGCTGCCGAGGCGATCGGATTGTGACAATGAGCTCGGTGGTGAGCAGCAGGGTAGTGCCGGAGGCGTCGTCGCCCCACTCTGCTCGAGCCGGGAGCTGCCAACGCATCGACCAGAACGCTCGGTCTGCTCGGTGACGAATGGACCTCGGTGACGAATGGACACTGCCGTTATTGCGGTGCTCGGCGCGACGCGCTACCACCGATGCCGCGCTGAGCTGCCGATCCCCGACGCGATGCCGGCCACGCGGCTCGAGACGCTGGTGCGGGAATCGCAGCTGGAGCGTCGCGTATATCGAGAGCATCCGCTCTGCGCGGAGTATGTGCTGACGGTACGCGGTCGCTCGGGGTGGTCGATACTGTTGTCCGTCTGGGAGTGGGAGCTTACCTGGGGCCCCGACCATCCAGAAGTGCTGTCTGCCATATGGCACCGAGGCTGCGGCGCGGAGTTCGCTCCGTTGCTGTGCTGTTCGCTCTGCGCCGGGTGTGCTGGTGTCGTCGATGTCAGCACGCGATGGGGACCGAGTGGTTGACGGCCGCGCTCGGTCCCGAGGCAACAACCCGGCGCCGTTCGCGCGCCCTGACTTCGCTGCGGATCCAGGAGCGTCCCGGCTGGGTGGAGTACCGACTGACCGAAAAGGGCTCGGATTCCTTCTAGTCGTCGTGACGACTCTGCAGTGGGCTCGAGCGCTGATACCACACTCCGGAAGGTCCAGCATTGCAGTGGACACACCGGGGGAGCGGTGCCGAGTTCTCGGCCGTGCTCGCCTGCGATCACTGTGCCGCGCTGCTGCGCCGTCCGGATATCGATGTGCGGCCGCGGCAAGAACACACAGATGTGTCCGTTCACTTCACGCGCGATGGCCGAGTACGGCGAACATGGTCACCGAGAAGTGATAGTCACCTTTGGTGACACCCGTGTCCAGCTCGGTGGCCAGGTCGAGACGTTCTTGTTCGGTGATCGTGCCATCGGCGAGGGCGCGGTCGGTCATCTGCGTGAACAGTGGGCGGATGGCTTCTGGACCCCAGATCAAGGTTTCCGCGCCTATATCATCGATCGTGAACTCGGCGGCCTGGAGCAGGCCGCGCAGGCGGCGGCCGGATGCGGGGTTCGGGGCGGTCGTGAGCAGCGCCGCAGTCAGGCGGGCGATGACTTCAGGGTTGCCGGGATGGGCGATCATAGTGCTCCAGTCGCTGTCGATGAGCAGTGCGCGTCCGCCCGGCCGCAGGACTCGCGCGATTTCGGCAGTGGCTGCTGCGGGGTCATCGAGGTGCTGATAGACGCGTTCGCAGCGAACCGCATCGAAGTACTCGTCCGGAAACGGCAGGTGATAGACGGTGCTTTCGACGAAGCGGGCGCCGGCACCGGCAGCCTCGGCGCGAGCTCGGGCGACGTCGAGCATCGCGGGATTCGGGTCGACGCCGACCGCCTCTCCGGCGGGGGCGGTCCGGTCGGCGAACTCCAGCACTTCGGTACCGGTGCCGGAGCCGACATCCAATGCCCGCTCTCCTGGTCCGACGGCCAGGGCATCGTGGCCCCATCGGCGCATTCGCTGGATGGCCGGTAGTGCTGCTTGCAGGTCGAGAATGCGGATAAGCGTGGCGACCATATCCGTATCCGGGGTGCCCTCGGAGCGACCGCGGGGAATCGCGTCCGTGTGGAACGATATGGTGGGGTGGGGTGATGCGGGTTCACGGGACATACCCGATGGTGATCCTCCTTTCACCGCAGACTATGGCGCGGTGCTCGGTAGCGGTGGACGTCGGCAGGCGCGCGATAGATATTGCCGACCGATTGCAGATTATCCTGAAATCGGAATCCGGTCAGTGCACCAATTCTTGGCACGTCCGGCATCGACTTACCAGCGGTACCGGTTTCGGCGAGATAGGGGCTATCTTGATGAGTGCCTGCGGTCGGTCGCCCGTACGGATGCGGCTGCATTTAGCGTCGAGCAGTACCCAATCGTCGTCGGGCGAGCAGCGCACGCGCACTCGAATATCCGCGGACTCGCGCATTCCGGTATCGAGTTCGACGCAGGTGACAGCTACCAGAAGTCGACTTTCATCATCCAGTTCGGGATTGTGGTGTTGCCAACCCGCGAGTGGAGTGTGTTCGTCGGTGAGCCATTCACGTACGAAGCCGGTCTTCAGATCCATTAATGCGAGAGCATGATCGGACAGGGTCGATCTGAGCTGCCCAGTCAGAGAGCGCAGGTCGGAGTCGGCCGGCATCCGGCTTCTGGTGACCTCGCAGACGATCGCGCGCGTCATCCGATCGGGACCAGTGCCATCGCCGCGGACAGCGATGTGCAGCTGCCGACGAGACCCGTCCTCATAAGTCCTTGTGGCTGTACCGGCCCAGTGGTCTACGGGTGCTAGAGGATCGAACACGGCCAGAAAGGCCGCCCGATCATCCCAGTAATCGAGGTGAGCGGGCATTTCCTGGATCATGTACCCGTGCGGGAGATCGCCATGCTTCGGCCGAAGAAGGTACTGCGCCGCAGGGGAAGCGGTGACAGTACCGGACGCATGCCACTCGATCGTGCCGATGACCGGCATGGGAGGTAGCTGTCCCGCAATGCTGCCGACCCATACGGCGACTCCGTAGACCAGGCAGGACGGACCGAGCACAGGTACGGCTACCAGCCGCATCACCCGCTTGTCAGCAAGCATGACACATTTGTCGCGAGTCCGTCCCGACTCGGCGCACTCCTGCACTAAAGGCGCCAGAAAGCGCGCTACCACGCGGTCGGGTGCGGCACTGACATGGGAGAGTGCGGAGAATGCGCGTGGCTGCACTCCATCCAACACGACCGATGCCAGGTCCGGACCGGTCAGCGTCTCGACTACCGTCCAGCTTTGCCGCGAATGAGGTCGTCCGACCTGCCCGTAATGGCTCGGTTCTTCTGCGGCCATAGTATGGCGGACCGACTCCTGCCCCGAACCAGGCCGCACCGAATGATAACGGGCTGTTTCGCCGGCAGACCGGGCAGGGTTGTGGTGCATAGTCGACGTCCCTCCAGGGCACACCAGGTTTTGGACATAGAGACAGCGGATTCCTGCTCGAATCGTGGTCCGGTGCTGCGCCGCTGGCGAGAGTTGTCCCACAGATGGAACAACTCTTGAAATCGCCATAGCATTGTGTTATGCCGACGAATGCTTCGGGACGTCGATACTCGGCGCGTAGCACTGGTGGCGTAGCAAACCTCGACTTGCCGCCGCCGCAGCCGCTGGCGGTGATCGCTGGGGCCAGTCTGCTGAGTATGGCGGATATCGCCTTCCTGTCCCAGGTGCCCAGCAGCACATTGTCCAGGCTGTGGCATGAGGAGTCCTGGCTGGACGGAGTATCCGGAGCGACTCTGCAGCGGTTGATCACCGCCATACCCGACTTGACACGATATGTGGAAGGTCGCAGCCACGCCGCCCGCTTGACCTCGGCTTTGCGTCGATGCGCTGAGTCCGGACTCGCGGTGCGGATAGAGCGGTTGGAGACTCTGGTCGCTGAGGGGCAATGCGTGCAGTACCTGGCTACCGCACTGGAGGCTGCGGCGGGGATGATGCGGGGCAATGAACGAGACACGGTGTCGAACCTGGCTCGATGCTGGGGAGCAAAGCAAAGCGCGGCACTCGATGCGATCGTTACCCCAGCCGTCAGCGTGCTTACCGATCCCAGTGCGGTCGTCGACAATGCGCTACGAATGATCGACGCGGTGGATACCGGCACCAACTGTCTGCACACAACCGTCGGATACGGGATTCTTGTGCACAAGCTCACCAGACTGACCGGCGCTGTACCGGCCGATATCTCGCCGGACACTGCGGAGCGGTGTTCGGCGTTCGCGTATCGCAGCGGAGCCATCGGTGTGCTGCTGCAGACCAACGATCTGGATACGGCTGTCGTCTATCACCGAAAGCTGAAAGCCAACCCGTTACTGCGTCGCAACGAACTGTGGTCATTGGCCTCGTTTTCTGCCGACATACCCCAGACCCCGCAGCTCACGCTCGCCGGCGCGACCGGTTTGTCGCGTACCGCCATGGATGTGATGGGCGACGTCGCCGACCGCAACGATGCCTACCTGCATTATCTGGTCACCACCGCGATTCCCCTTCTGCTGACCTACGACCCGTCCTTCGGAGCGTCTAAGGACGTCCTCCGACAGGTCGTGAGCAACCGGCTGGCGCACGGTGTCGCCGATGAGCGTGCCCGGGCAGCGACCACAGCATTGGCGCGGTCCATACAGTAAGCGCGACACCAAAAGGTCAAGGTATCGACCAGGTAATGAATCAGCTCAACTGTGGCATTATTTCCGCGGCCGCCAACTCGATGTGGTCGAGATCATCGATATCGAGAATTCCCAGATGAATACGACTAACACCGATTTCCGCGTAGCGACCGATCGCGTCGACCACTTCGGCAGGGGAGCCACCACCCCCGTTTTCGCGAAGTTCCGCAACGCTGCGACCGATCGCCGCGGCACGTGCGGCCACCTCGGCATCGGTACGTCCACAACATAAAAACAACGTGCCGGAAAACGTCAGATCGTCTGGGTCGCGGTCGATGGCTCGACATGCCTCGCGGACCCGCTCGAATTGCGCCGCGACAACATCGAGTCCGACCAATGGAATATTCGGGGTATAGCCGGACGCGGTACTGAACGCCTGATGGTTGAACTCATCGGCATAGCGAGCGCTGAGCGCCGGAGTGCGCTTGGGACCCAAACCGCCCATAACGATAGGCGGGCCCCCGCGCTGGGATGGCTTGGGCAGTGCCGGTGAGTCGTCGAGGCGAAAATGGTTGCCATGGTAACTGAACCGATCACCGATCGGTGTCCGCCACAGCCCGCTGATCACCGCTAGATACTCCTCCAGCCGGTCGAACCTTTGTTTGAGAGGCGGGAAGGTGATGCCGTAGTAGCGGTGCTCGATCTGGTGCCAGCCTGTGCCCACACCGAAGTCGATTCGACCGCCGCTCATATGGTCGATCTGGGCGACTTGGATAGCCAGGGGGCCCGGTTCGCGGAAAGTCGCCGCAGTCATCAGCACCCCGAGCCGAATTGTGGAGGTCTCGCGGGCTAGTCCCGCCAAGGTCACCCAGGCATCGCACGACCCAGGCGGATGCTCCGCTTTGTAATGATCGGCTACGGCGAATCCTGCGTAACCGCAGGCCGCTGCGGCCCGCGCCAATCGAAGATATTGCTCGTACACGGCCAATCCTGATGGGGGTGTTGCGAAGATCCGTAGCTCCATGGGAGACAGCCTCTCGACTACCGGGCTGGTTGCGTACTCGGCTGACGCCCTTCGATTCTAGGCGTCGGTGGACTACGTCAGGGTGCCTGAGCGAGCAGGCGCGAAATCCGTCGACGCCTCTCCTCGCAGTCGACGCCTCTCCTCGCAGTCGACGCCTCTGCCTCGCATTCGGCCCTTATCGCGACCGTCGTCCTCAGCTGCTACTCACGCAACCAGGCATCTGCCCGGTGGTCCTTCTGTGGGCGCAGAGGGGATCGAACCCCCGACCGCTGGTGTGTAAAACCAGAGCTCTACCGCTGAGCTATGCGCCCGGGCCGTTACCGGCGGACTATGAATCTAGCGCGCTGAGCGCTTTCTCCCAAGCCGCCTGGTCACGGGGCTCTCCGGGGCCGTTCATCTCGGCGAAGCGGATGTATCCCGCACGGTCGACGACGAAGGTACCGCGGTTGGGGTAGCCCGATTTCTCGTTGAAGACGCGATAGGCCTGGGCGACCGCGCCGTGCGGCCAAAAGTCCGACAACAATGGGAAGGTATAGCCTTGCTCGGCGGACCAGATCTTGTGGGTGGGTGGCGGGCCGACGGAGATCGCGAGGATTTCCGTGTCGTCGTTCTGGAACTTCGGCAACTCGTCGCGGACCTTGCACAACTCGCCTTGGCAGATCCCGGTGAAAGCGAGCGGGTAGAACACGAGCAGCACGCTTTTCCTGCCACGGAAATCCGAGAGCGTGACATCCTGGTTGTTCTGGTCTTTCAGCGTGAAGTCCGGCGCGGCAGTGCCGACCTCGAGTGGCATAGCGAATCCTCCATCGTGTCGAGTCTCCACCGGGCGGCCTGCGCCGCCCGGTGGAAACCATAGCGGGGCGGCTCAGCGCTGCTTCGAGGGAGCCTTGGGCTGCACCAGACGACTGCCGGTCCACGTGCCGAGGCTGATCGCCGAAGTCTGGGTCAGACCCGCGGTAGGCGCGGATTCCGCGATCTCGCTCGGTTCGACGTGGCCGGGTTTTCCGGTCTTGGGTGTGAGTACCCAGACGAAACCGTCATCGGCCAGTGGGCCGATCGCGTCCATCAGTGCGTCGACCAGATCGCCGTCGCCGTCTCGCCACCACAGCAAGACGACGTCGATCACCTCGTCGGAGTCCTCGTCGACGAGTTCACCGTCGATCGCATCCTCGACATCGGCTCGCAAGTTGTCGTCGGCGTCTTCGTCCCAGCCTAATTCCTGGACAACCAAGCCGTGTGAAATGCCAAGCTTCTGAGCGTAGTTCTGCGCGTCCGCCGCGGCGACCACGGTGGCGTCCTCCTCAACTCCCGACAATAGGTAGTTGCAAGCGAACATGGTTATGGGCCTCAGCGCAAGCCGATCCGGCGAAATAGCTATGGAATGTCATGTTGCGCCGGTGTCGAGCACACTCATGGCGACCACACGTTCAGCGGTCGGGGCAGGAGTCGTGAACAGCGTCGCGCGCGCCGTTCACCCGCCTGCCGGCCTTGTTGAGCGGCCCGACGGGTGTGTTGTACGTCATTCTGCGCGTCTCGTCGGCCAGCACGCGCGCTGAGTCCACGTACTCGGTGAATCTGGCGGTCAGGTCCTCCGGCAGCGCGTCTCGATCGGCGTCGACCCCACTTTCCACTTTGTTCGCGGCGTCTTCGAGGATCTGGACGGCGATATCCCGCTTGCTGACGAGGTCGGATGCATTCGAGTCGAGCGCGGCGATGAACTCGTTGTACTTGGCGACGCCTATACCGGTGGTGGCGGGGAACCGGCCGCAGTTGTTCGCGATGGCCCGAGCCCTGACCGCTGCGCGCTGCGAGGAAGTCGCCGCCGCGGACGAGGCCGCTGCCTCGGTACGGTAGGCAGCCAGGTCGCTCGCATTCGGGCCGGCCGCACCATTCACTCGGTCGGCGCATCCCGCGACGACCAACCCGATGGTGACAGCGCTGGTCGCGCATATCACCCCGAACCCCTGTGAGTTCAGCAATCTCATTGTCCTCCCCGCTCCTCACAGCTTCCAGGCCGACTCGCACCGCCTGTCGAACCGTACTGGACTTCCGGCTGCCATGATGACCTAGGACGCACCATCGATAAGGATGGGTGGTGCGCCACACCCTTTCGTCAACGGGGGGCCGCCGACCACGCGAGCCCGCCGGGGAATACGACGCCAACAGCATGTCCACCCCTGCACGAGGAGCAGCTTTGACCGACCTGATCCACTCTTCCGCACCAGTGCAATCCGCTGGTACCGGCTCTCCTCCCGTTTCCGCCCCGCGCAGCGATCCGAACAGGTCGCCCGCACCGCAGGCAGGCGGGCGGGTGCGGGTCATCCGTGAAGGGGTGGCGTCCTACCTGCCGGACATCGATCCGGAGGAAACCAGAGAATGGCTGGAGTCGTTCGACGGAATGCTCGACCGGGAAGGCCCTGGCCGGGCGCGTTATCTCATGCTCCGCCTGTTGGAGCGGGCCGGTGAACGTCATGTCGCCATCCCGTCTTTGACTTCCACCGATTACGTCAACACCATCCCCACCGAGAACGAGCCATGGTTCCCAGGCGATGAGGAGGTGGAGCGGCGCTACCGTGCCTGGATCCGCTGGAATGCCGCGATCATGGTGCATCGCGCCCAGCGTCCCGGCATCGGCGTGGGTGGCCATATCTCGACCTACGCGTCCTCGGCGGCGCTCTACGAGGTCGGCTTCAACCATTTCTTCCGCGGCAAAGACCATCCCGGCGGTGGCGACTCGATCTTCATCCAGGGACACGCTTCGCCTGGTATCTACGCCCGCGCGTTCTTGGAGGGGAGGCTGTCGACCGACCAACTCGACGGGTTCCGCCAGGAGTACAGCCATGGCGGTCCAGGCCATGGATTGCCGTCCTATCCGCATCCGCGGTTGCTGAACAACTTCTGGGAGTTCCCCACCGTGTCTATGGGCCTCGGCCCGATGAACGCCATCTACCAGGCACGGTTCAATCACTACCTGCATGACCGCGGTATCAGGGACACCTCAGGTCAGCATGTGTGGGCATTCCTCGGCGACGGTGAAATGGACGAGCCGGAGTCGCGCGGTCTGGCGCATGTCGCGGCCATGGAGGCACTGGACAATCTGACTTTTGTGGTCAACTGCAATCTGCAGCGTCTGGATGGTCCGGTACGTGGCAACGGCAAGATCATCCAGGAGCTGGAGTCGTTCTTCCGTGGCGCGGGCTGGAATGTCATCAAGGTGATCTGGGGCCGTGAGTGGGACGCGCTGTTGGGCGCCGATCGGGACGGTGCGCTGGTGAACCTGATGAACAGCACCCCGGATGGCGACTATCAGACCTACAAGGCCAACGACGGCGCCTATGTTCGCGATCATTTCTTCGGTCGCGACCCGCGCACCAAGGCGCTGGTGCGGGATCTGACCGACCAGGAGATCTGGAACCTCAAGCGTGGCGGCCACGACTACCGTAAGGTGCACGCCGCTTATGCCGCAGCGGTGGCGCACAAGGGGCAGCCGACGGTGATCCTGGCCAAGACCATCAAGGGCTACACCCTCGGCAAGCACTTCGAGGGCCGCAACGCCACGCATCAGATGAAAAAGCTGACTTTGCAGGATCTCAAGGATTTCCGTGATCTGCAGCGGATTCCGATCAGCGACGCCGAGCTGGAGAAGGATCCCTACCTGCCGCCGTACTATCACCCAGGCATGGAGGCGAGGGAGATCCAGTACATGCTCGACCGGCGCAAGGCACTCGGCGGGTTCCTGCCCGAGCGGCGCGCCGCGGCGAAGCCACTGCGGCTTCCTGGCGACGAGGTGTACCGTTCGGTGCGCAAGGGCTCGGGTAAACAGAATGTAGCCACCACGATGGCGCTGGTGCGGCTGATGAAAGAGTTGCTGCGGGACAAGGAGATCGGCAAGCGTATCGTCCCGATCATTCCCGACGAAGCAAGGACCTTCGGGATGGACTCGTGGTTCCCTTCGTTGAAGATCTACAATCGCGACGGCCAGTTGTACACGTCTGTCGACGCGGAATTGATGCTCGCCTACAAAGAGAGCGCGGTTGGGCAGATTCTGCACGAGGGAATCAATGAGGCCGGGTCGACAGCTTCGTTCACCGCGGCGGGAACCTCCTACGCCACCCACGGTGAGCCGATGATCCCGCTGTACATCTTCTACTCGATGTTCGGTTTCCAACGCACCGGCGACGGGCTATGGGCGGCGGCTGATCAGCTCGCCCGTGGGTTCGTGCTAGGAGCGACCGCAGGGCGTACCACGTTGACCGGGGAGGGGCTGCAACACAACGATGGGCACTCGCTGCTGCTGGCCTCCAGTAATCCGGCGGTGGTGACCTACGACCCGGCGTTCGCGTTCGAGATCGCCCATATCGTGCGCGACGGCCTGCGCCGGATGTACGGCGGCGGCACGCCCCCGCGGAACGAGACGTCGTTGCCTGGCATTCGACCGCACGGTGGCGGTGGCGAGTTCGGTGGCGAAGACATCCTCTACTACATCACCCTCTACAACGAGCCGTACCCACAGCCCGCCGAGCCGGCGGATCTGGACGTCGCAGGGCTGCTCAAGGGCATCTACCTGTACCGACGCGGAGGTGAGGGCGCGCTGCGCGCCCAGATTCTGGTCTCGGGTGTCACGGTGCCGGACGGTCTGCGCGCGCAGGAGATCCTCGCGCAGGAGTGGGGCGTACAGGCGGATGTGTGGTCGGTCACTTCTTGGGGTGAACTTCGCAAGGATGCGCTGGACAAGGAGATCGCCGCGCTGCGCGACCCTGGTGCCGAGCCGGGGGTTCCGTACATCACCGAGGCGCTGGCTCGGGCCGAAGGCCCGTACATCGCCGCGACCGACTGGATGCGCGCTGTGCCCGACCAGGTTCGCAAATGGGTTCCCGGTGATTTCAGCACACTCGGCACGGACGGGTTCGGTTTCTCCGACACTCGCTCGGCCGCGCGCCGGGTGTTCAATGTCGACGCGCAGTCCATCGCGGTAGCCGCATTGGCCGGAATGGCTCGGATGGGCAGAATCGATCCAGCTCTTGCGGTCGAGGCGGCGGCGAAGTACCGCATCGACGACGTCTGCGCCGCGCCGAAATCCGAGGCAAGCGCCGAAGAAGAACTCGCATAGCGGAACATTGCATGGTGGACCGTAAACCGCCGCGGCCGCGACGGATCTCCGAAGGCTCTGCCGAGCACGAGGTGTATCTGCCGACAGGTGCGCTCTCACCGAACCGGCAGACCCGCGACCCCCTTCCGGATACGCTGCTCAAGCGGGTGAAGCAATTCTCCGGTCGCCTCTCTACCGAGGCGGTGGGGTCGATGCAGGAGCGGCTGCCGTTTTTCGGTGGCCTGGACGCCGCCCAGCGGGCCGGAGTCCAGATGCTGGTACAGACCGCGGTGGTGAACTTCCTGGAGTGGTTACAGGATCCCGAAAGCGACATCCGGTTCAGCTTGGACGCGTTCCAGGTGATTCCGCAGGACCTGGCGCGACGGTTGACCTTGCGCCAGACCGTGGACATGGTCCGCGTCGCCATGGAGTTCTTCGAGCAGTGGCTGCCCGCGCTCGCGCGCAACGACCGGCAGCTGGTCGCACTCACCGAGGCGGTGTTGCGTTACGGGCGCGAGCTCGGGTTCGCCGCCGCCTCGGTATATGCCAGCGCCGCCGAGTCGCGCGGTGCGTGGGACACTCGGCTGGAGGCACTCGTTGTCGATGCCGTAGTGCGGGGCGATACCGGTCCGGACATGCTCTCCAGAGCCGCGACGCTGAACTGGGACGCCACCGCGTCTGCGACAGTGCTGGTCGGTACCCCACCCGGAGAACAGGGTGTTTCTTCGGTGGGGTCGGCGCATACCATCGCGGCGCGGCATGGGCGCGCTGCGCTGGCTGTGGTGCAGGGCGCCAGGCTAGTGATGGTCGTATCCGGGCATCTGGGAGAGGTCTCGCAGGTTTCCCCCTTCCTGTTCGACCTGCTTTCGGAGGTGTTCTCGGACGGCCCCGTGGTAATCGGCCCGACTACTCGGACGCTGGGCGCGGCGCACGCCAGCGCGGTGGAGGCGTTGGCTGGGATGGAGGCGGTGGTCGGCTGGCGCCGGGCTCCGCGACCGGTGCATGCGGCGGAATTGTTACCCGAGCGCGCTCTGCTGGGTGATCGGGCTGCGATCGACGCGCTGAACGAGTACATCGTCCTGCCGTTGGCCGCGGCAGGGTCGTCGTTGGCGGACACTCTCGATGCCTACCTGGATTGCGGTGGAGCAGTCGAGATGTGCGCACGTCAGCTATACGTCCATCCGAATACCGTTCGGTATCGGCTCAAACGCATCGCCGAGATCACGGGCCGTGACCCGATGAATCCGCGCGATGCGTATGTACTCAGGATCGCCGCCACCGTGGGTCGTCTGACACGAACACGTAAAGAATCGACTGCTTCTGTCCCAGAAGTCGCTGAGGCCGCACTCGGTTCAGAGGGCTTGTAACGTTTTTGCCGAGTCGGTCGATCCGAGCGGACCACGTGGCCTTTTGTGGGACCCTCACAAAAGTACTTCCCAAGCTTCATTCGCGCCGACATCTCGTGCGGCCTGCTTCACAGTGTTTTCTTAGAGACGTGATCGCGTTGTTCGCCCCTGGACAGGGCTCTCAGACACCCGGCATGCTCGCGCCTTGGCTCGATCTTCCCGGCGCGGATGAGCGTCTCGCACTCTGGTCCAAGGCTTGTGGCTTGGACTTGGTCCGTCTCGGTACCACCGCGACGGACGAGGAGATCACCGACACTGCCGTGACCCAGCCACTGGTGGTTGCCGCGGCATTGCTCGCGTTTTCGGAAATCTCACAGGACGGGCTTTCAGCCGACACTTTCGTCGCTGGACACTCGGTCGGTGAGCTCGCCGCTGCGGCGATCGCCGGAGTCATCCCCGCTGACGATGCGGTCCGATTGGCTGCGATTCGCGGAGTGGAGATGGCCAAGGCGTGCGCCCTGGCACCTACCGGCATGTCCGCAGTGCTCGGTGGCGACGAGACCGCCGTGCTGGAGCGGCTCGCCGAACTCGACCTCGTACCGGCCAACCGCAACGCGGTAGGCCAGATCGTGGCCGCGGGCCGATTGGACGCGCTCGCCGAGCTCGCCACGAACCCTCCGGAAAAGGCCAGGGTTCGTGCGCTGCCCGTCGCGGGTGCGTTCCACACGGCATTCATGGCCCCGGCACAGGATGCTGTGTCCAAGGCTATAATGAAGATTACGCCGGGCGAGCCGATCATGACCTTGCTGTCGAATGCGGACGGCAAGCCCGTCGGTTCTGGACAGGACGCGGTAGACAAGCTTGCCGCGCAGGTCACCCGGCCCGTTCGATGGGATCTGTGTATCGAAACCGTTCGGCAGGCCGGTATTTCAGCAGTTGCCGAGCTGCCGCCGGCGGGCACCCTCGTCGGCATCGTGAAACGGGAGTTGAAGGGTACGCCCACCCTGCCCCTGAAGTCCCCGCAAGACCTCCCCGCGTTGGCTGAGCTGACTGCATCCGGTTAGCTTTCCT
Organism: Nocardia sp. TBRC8007; assembly: GCF_056629435.1. NCBI lineage: Bacteria > Bacillati > Actinomycetota > Actinomycetes > Mycobacteriales > Nocardiaceae > Nocardia > Nocardia sp. TBRC8007. Next base: position 327,522 of record NZ_JBWSOR010000001.1, read on the forward strand.
GCGCGACCGTGCATTGATATGTGATTGATATGCGAGGTCGTGGCCGAGCATACGGCAACCGTTGCCGTTGCTCTGTCAGAAAGAAACCAGTAACGCCCTACGGCTATCAAGAAGGGAGCCACGAAGTGGCCGCTCTGACCCAGGAACAAATCGTCGAGGAACTCGGCAAGATCATCGAAGAGGTAACCGGCATCGAGCCCTCCGAGGTGACGATCGAGAAGTCTTTCGTCGATGACCTGGACATCGACTCGCTGTCCATGGTCGAGATCGCAGTGCAGACCGAGGACAAGTACGGCGTGAAGATCCCCGATGAGGATCTGGCCAGCCTGAAGACGGTCGGCGACGCGGTCGCGTACATTCAGAAGCTCGAAGCCGAGAACGTCGAGGCGGCGGCTGAGCTCAAGGCCAAGTTCGACAACGCCGAGTAGGGCCGACACTGTGACCACTCCTTCCACCTTGAACGGAAACTTCCCCAACATCGTCGTCACCAGCCTGGCGGCGACCACGTCGATCGCGGGTGACGTCGATGCGACGTGGAAGGGACTCCTCAATGGCGAGAGCGGCATCGACGTTCTCGAGGATTCCTTCATCGAGGAATACGACCTTCCGGTCCGAATCGGCGGCCATCTGAAGGTCCGGCCGGATACTCTGCTGTCCAGGGTCGAGTGCCGGCGCATGGCTTATGTCGAGCAACTCGCGACTGTATTGGGTCGTGAGGTATGGCGGAACGCGGGCAGTCCAGAGGTCGATCCGGAGCGACTGGGTGTGGCCATCGGCACCGGTATCGGTGGTGGCGACGCCCTCATCGATTCCGTGGACAAGCTGAAAAACGGTGGCTATCGCAAGATTTCGCCGTTGGCTGTGCAAATGGTCATGCCGAACGGCCCTTCGGCCGTTGTCGGTCTCGAACTGAAGGCCAAGGCAGGAGTGGTCACTCCGGTCTCGGCATGCTCATCCGGCTCCGAGGCCATCGCCAATGCCTGGCGAATGATCGTTATGGGTGATGCGGATATCGTCGTCACCGGTGGCGTCGAAGGCTTCATCGATGTGGTGCCGATCGCGGCGTTCACCATGATGCGTGCTATGAGTACCCGTAACGACGATCCGAAGGGCGCTTCGCGCCCCTTCGACTCCGAGCGCGACGGCTTCGTCTTCGGCGAGGCGGGTGCGCTGATGGTCCTCGAGACCGAGGAACATGCCAAAGCGCGTGGCGCCACGATCCACGCGCGCCTGCTCGGCGCCGGGATAACCTCCGATGGCTTCCATTTGGTCGCACCAGATCCGACAGGCGATGGTGCGGCGCGAGCGATGACCAGGGCGATGCAGACCGCGGGTCTGACCGAGCAGGACATTACGCACATCAACGCGCACGCGACCGCAACGCCGATCGGTGACATTGCCGAGGCGAACGCGATCAACAAGGCAGTCGGAAACCATGCTTCGGTGTACGCGCCCAAGTCGGCGCTCGGTCACTCGATCGGCGCAGTCGGCGCACTGGAGTCCGTACTGACCGTGCTCAGTATTCGGGACGGAATCGTTCCGCCGACGCTGAACTTGGAGAACCAGGACTCGGAGGTCGATCTCGATGTGGTGAAGGGCGAGGCTCGCCGCCAGGAGATCGAGTACGCGATCAACAATTCCTTCGGATTCGGTGGGCACAATGTGGCGCTCGCCTTTGGTCGAGCGTAGCCTCACGATCGACTGCACAACAATCCTCGCGGGGTCGGCCGACTCACTCGGTACGACCCCGCTGGTTTTCGCTATACGCGGCCGCGGCCGCAGCATACTCATCCAGGTGAGGAGAACGCGATGACAGTCATCGTTCCCGCGTTGCGACAAGGAACGGCATCCGATCCGCGTGATCCACTCGGGCGGCTCCAGCGCTTCTTCGACCCCGGTACGATTCTTCCGCTGCATCCGCGGGACAAATCCGGCGTGTTGGCTGCCATCGGTGAAGTGGACGGTGTACGTACTGTGGCCTACTGCTCCGATGCCACCGTGATGGGCGGCGCAATGGGTGTGGCGGGCTGTAAGCACATTGTCGACGCCATCGACACCGCTATCGATTCGGATATCCCTGTGGTCGGATTGTGGCATTCCGGTGGCGCCCGCTTGGCCGAGGGAGTCGAGGCGTTGCACGCCGTGGGCCAGGTCTTCGAGGCCATGGTCCGCGCATCTGGTCTGGTCCCGCAGATTTCCGTGGTATTAGGCTTCGCCGCTGGCGGTGCCGCCTACGGCCCGGCGCTGACCGATCTGGTGATCATGGTTCCCGAAGGCCGTATCTTCGTTACCGGTCCGGATGTGGTGCGCAGCGTGACCGGCGAGCAGGTCGATATGGCCACGCTGGGTGGTCCGGAGACGCATGGGAAGAAATCCGGTGTCACGCACATCGTCGCCCGCGACGAGGCCGATGCATTGCATCATGCGCGCCGTCTGGTGTCGATGCTCGCCGGGCAGGGTGAATTCGATCTACTCGCGGTCGAACACGGCAATGTCGACCTGAAGGCGATGCTGCCGGAATCGGCCAAACGTGCCTACGATGTTCGGCCGATCGTCCGCGAACTGCTCGACAACGTCGAAGGAGGGTCGTCGTTCGAGGAGTTGCAGGGTCTGTATGCCCGCAGTATCGTCACCGGGCTCGGTCGTCTCGGCGGCCGTACCGTCGGCGTGCTGGCCAACAACCCGATCCGGCTCGGCGGCTGTCTGAACTCCGAAAGCGCTGAGAAGGCGGCGCGCTTCGTACGGCTGTGTGACGCATTCGGTATTCCGCTGATCGTCATCACCGACGTCCCCGGTTATCTGCCTGGTGTCGGCCAGGAATGGGAAGGTGTCGTACGACGTGGTGCGAAGCTCCTGCACGCATTCGCTGAAGCGCGGGTTCCGCGGGTCACCCTGGTCACCCGCAAGATCTACGGTGGTGCCTACATCGCGATGAACGCCCGTTCGCTGGGCGCGACGGCGGTCTACGCGTGGCCGGATTCCGAGGTGGCCGTGATGGGGGCCAAGGCAGCGGTCGGCATTCTGCACAAGAAGGCTCTCGCGGCCGCGCCGGAAGAAGAGCGCGAGGCACTGCACGAGCGGCTCACCGCCGAGCACGAGCGAATCGCGGGTGGCGTGGAGCGCGCCATGGCGATCGGTGTCGTGGACGCGGTGATCGACCCGGTCAAGACCCGAAGCACGCTCGCAGCGGCTCTTGCCGCAGTACCGGCCCGTAAGAGCAGGCACAAGAACATTCCCCTCTGATCCACCGGATCTCATGCGCCGCAGGTCCTGGTAGCATGCCGAGGCCGACGGCATCGTTCGCCTATGCCGCCCTCTTGTCGTTGTCCGTGTTGTCGTGATCGATATGCCCGAAAGCGGCAGAATCCTGTGCTATGGCGTCCGAAATCCCCGCCATGCGGGACCGCAAACGACAGGGAAGGCATTACACCCCACCTGCACTGGCCAGGTTTCTCGCGCACCGGTTGCTGCGGCATGCCGTACCATCCCGAGCCGGAGTTCTGCGAGTACTGGATCCGGCGTGCGGTGATGGTGAGCTGCTGTTCGCGGTGCATGCCGAGGCCACGGTGCGGTTTCCCGGTACCAGACTATTGCTGACCGGCTACGATCTCGACGCGAAGGCACTCGCTGTCGCCCGCGATCGAGCTGGTGCGGCAGGCGTGCCCGTGCGGTGGCGACGGGCGGATTTTCTCGCGGCTGAGGCCAGTCTCGCGACTGGTTCGTTCGACGTAGTGATCACCAACCCGCCGTATGTACGCACGCAGCAGCTGGGTGGATCGACCGCGCAACTGCTGCGCAAGCGGTTCGGTCTACGTGGGCGGATCGACTTGACCCATCCGTTCGTCGCTACGCTGCCACGGTTACTGGCTGCCGGGGGTGTGCTCGGCTTGTTGTGTGCCAATAGATTTCTGACCACCAAGGCTGGTGCGAATATCCGGGCCACGATGCTGACCGAGCTGTCACCGGTCGAGTTGTACGACCTGGGGGATACCAAACTCTTCGCCGCCGCGGTGCTTCCCGCGATCACCATCGCACGGCGTGAAAGCTACCGCGGCGACTGCCGATATGTCTCCGTCTACGAGACAGTCGGGCACAGCTCATGTGGAAAGAGCCTTTTCGAGGCACTGACCGACCAGCGCGGTTCGATTGTCGAGCACAAGGGGCGGACTTTCTTCGTCGAGGTCGGCAGGCTGGTAACCGGTCAGGAACCTGCGGTCACTCGCGATGTGTACGGAGCCGGACTCGATGGTGGTGCCGGACTCGATGGTGGTGTAAGCATGAGCACGGATGATCCGGCGCCACGTGCGGGACGATCCGCGCGTATCGGGGAAGGAAGAAAGGGCAGTAATCCGACATTCGGACCGCAGGCCGGGTGGCGGATGTCGCATGATGCGGTCGACTCCTGGCTGGCCCGGGTGGGTGCGGCTACGTGGCGCACCTTCGGGGACGTGGCACGGATCCGAGTCGGGGTCAAGACGACCGCCGACCGTGTGTTCATCTCCGACCGCTGGGCCGAGGTCGACCCATGCCCCGAGTCCGAACTGCTGCTCGCCTTGATCACCCACCGCGATCTCGCGCCGTGGCGGATCAGTCGCAGCCACGACCTGCGTGTGCTGTACCCCTACGATCTGGCTCGTTCGCGCCGCACACCGATCGACCTTGCCGAATTCCCCAGGGCAGCAGCGTATCTGCTGGCGAATAAGGAGACACTGGCGGGTCGTCGCTATCTCACAGAGAGTGGTCGGATCTGGTTCGAGATCTGGGTTCCGCAGCGTCCGAACCTATGGCAGGAGCCGAAGCTGGTCTTTCCGGATATCAGCGACCGCCCGCGTTTCGCGCTGGACCGTTCGGGCGCGGTGGTCAACGGTGATTGCTATTGGATCTCGTTACCAGATCTGTCCTGTGTTCCCACCGAAGCCACGCGACTGGCTTACCTGTTGATGGGCGTGGCCAATTCGGTACTCGGGTTGCAATTCTACGACGCGGTTTGTGGAAATCGGCTGTACTCAGGCAGGCGGCGGTGGATCACACAGTATGTGTCGAGACTGCCTGTGCCCGATCCGATGACCGCCCGATCCACGGCTGTGGTCGATTTGGTCCGTGAGTTCGTGGAGGGTTGCCCACCCGGTCCCGAGGCACAAGCTGAGCTGGACGAGCGTGTCGCGTCCGCGTTCGGTGTCCGATCACATGCCGACCTGGGCGCCGATCACCGGTGAGAGGTGCGTCGGCGGAAGCGTCGTGACCGCGACAGCGAAATCAACGGTACGGAAGATCCAGCTCAGCCATCTCCTGCTCGATCGCATTGGCGGCGAAGTAGACGCCACGGGAACGTAGTTCATGAATTCTGTGTTGGAGCGCCTCGACTCCGCCTGGCTGGGCCGCGATGTCGGCGACACTGATCCGGCCCTCTAGCCGATACGCACCCGACTGCATGGACGACATCGTGATACCTCCTGCTCGCGTGCTCTCCCGCATATCGACCCGGGTGGGTTGACCACTGCGCTACACGCCGCACGGGAGCCGTATCCGCAGGAGAGCCCGGGTCGCCGGGCACGCTGGCTGAATATTATCAGCGATCTTTGATGTCGACTTGGCCTGAGTGGGTGAACTGCGCATTCGGAATCTTGTCGGCCGCCGTGCCTGGAAAGTCGCGCCTTGCGGGGGATGCAGCTGACCGCGATGCGCGTCGGTGATGGTATGGATCCAGTGCCGGTACCACGATGGTGATATGAGGATCGGAGTACCACGGGAGGCCAAGGAACAAGAATTCCGGGTAGCCCTGACTCCGGCGGGCGCCGGAGAGCTGATCGGGCACGGACACGAAGTGATAGTGCAGACCGGCGCGGGTGCCGGTTCGGGGTTTACCGACGCAGGCTATGCCGCGGCGGGTGCGCGGCTGGTCGAGGACGCTGGGCTGCTGTGGCAGGAAGTCGAACTGGTATTGAAGGTGAAGGAGCCGGTCGCCGAGGAGTATCCGCGCATGCGCCGCGGCCAAGTGCTGTTCACTTTCCTGCACCTGGCTGCCTCGTGCGAGTGCACCGAGGCCGTGCTGGACTCGGAGATCACCGCCGTCGCCTACGAAATGGTGCGTTCCGCCGACGGGTCGCTGCCATTGCTGACACCGATGAGTGAGATAGCGGGCAAGCTGAGTGCGCAGGTCGGCGCGTACTATCTGACGGCACCGCTCGGTGGCGCTGGACTCTTACTCGGCGGTGTCCCCGGAGTGCGTCCGGCCGAGACGGTCGTACTCGGCGGCGGAGTCGCCGGTGCGAACGCGGCTGCGGTCGCCATGGGCCTCGGGGCCCGCGTGAGCGTGCTCGACACCAACCTACTCAGGTTGCGCGAACTCGATAACCGCTTCCACGGAAGGGTCACTACTGTTGCGTCGAACGTCGCTGAGATCCAGCGTGCTGTGCGCTCGGCCGACCTGGTGATCGGCGCTGTGCTGCGCCGAGGAGCGCGCGCGCCGGAACTGGTCTCCGATGATCTCGTCGCTGATATGCGGCCAGGGACAGTATTAGTGGACATCTCTATCGACCAGGGTGGTTGCTTCGCCTCCTCTCGCCCGACAACGCATGCGAACCCGACTTTCCGCGTGGCGAATTCGCTGTTCTACTGTGTCGCCAACATGCCGAGTGCGGTGCCGCACACCGCCACGATCGCGCTCACCAACGCGACGCTGCCCTATGTACGCGCTATCGCAGACCTCGGTTGGCGGCAGGCTTGCGTGGCGAATCCGGATCTCGCTCATGGGCTCATTGCGGATGCGGGCCGGCTGCTGTCGGCGGAAGTCGCCGACGCGCAAGAAGGTTCGAGTCGGTTCGGGGGGACGCGCTGATCGGCAACAGTCACGGCGCACTCGGAATCGCAGGCGACGATACAGGCAGGTCGAGTTGTGCCACATGCCTGTGGGCAGTGGATATCGGGTGCGCGGGCCGCGCACCCGTTCGATACTCTCGCCGGGTGCAGAAGGGGACTTCCATCGCGGGCGGGTTGTTGTTCGGATTCGCGTTCGATCGGATATTCGGCGATCCCCGGCGCTGGCATCCGGTGGCCGGATTCGGTTCGACGGCGGCCGCTGTGGAGTCGGTCACCTATGCAGATCGGCGAGCAGCGGGACTGGTCCACGAGGTGGTCACAGTCGGCGCGGTCGTCGGTCTCGGCATCGCGGCAGGGACAGGAGGGGTAGCGGCGACCGCGGCCGCCACCTGGACTGTCCTCGGTGGCCGCAGTCTTGCGCGTACCGGCCGTGTGATGGCCGATCGGCTGGAGAATGGCGATGTGGAGGGTGCGCGCGCGTTGTTGCCCGCACTGTGCGGCCGTGATCCGGCAGTGCTCGACGCGGTGGGGTTGACGCGGGCTGCCCTGGAGTCCGTTGCCGAGAACACCTCCGATGCGGCCGTCGCTCCGGTGGTCTGGGGCGCGGTGGCTGGTATACCCGGCTTGCTCGGGTACCGAGCGATCAACACATTGGACGCGATGATCGGCTACCGCAATGAGCGCTACCTGCGTTTCGGTTGGGTTGCCGCGCGCACCGACGATCTCGCCAATCTGCTCCCGGCGCGGCTTACCGGCCTGTTCACAGCAGTGCTCGCCCCCCTGATCGGTGGACACCCGGCCGCGGCGCTACGCGCGTGGCGCCGCCAAGCCGCGAGCCACCCCAGCCCCAACGCGGGCGTGGTCGAGGCATCGATGGCGGGTGCGCTCGGCGTCCGGTTGGGGGGCGGCACGCAGTACCCGCACGGCCTCGAGTCGCGCCCGCAGCTCGGCGATGGTCCCGCCCCTACCGTCGAGGATCTGCGCCGCGCGGTTCGCCTCTCCGAAGCCGTGCAACTGACTGCCACCTTGTTCGCCGCCGCCTTCGCCGCCGGTACGCGGCGACCGGCGCGGATCAGCCCCGGAGGCGGCCATAGCGATCGGCGAGGCGGTCGGAGGAGGCGGTGAGAGCGGTGGGATCGGCCCGCCGTTCCTGGTCGGTCTCGGCCGTGGGTGCCCCGGATCCTGGTGTCGGGGCGTGAGCTCCTCCGCTGGATCCTTTTGCTTTCCTTCTTTCTCGGATCTCGGCGTAGACGAAGTAGCCGAGGCCGAGTGGGGCCATGATGCCGAAGGCCAGCCATTGCAGGCCGTAGGACAGATATGGACCAGCGTCGAGTTGGGGGAGCGGGCTCGGCGTGAACGCGCCGGGCTGGTTCTCGTCCAGCTGCAGGTAACCGCCGCGTTCGCCGGCTGGTATCGGAGTGAGGGGTTGGCCGAGGACTGTGGATTCCTGGTCGATATCGATGGAATACACCTGACGGTAGCCGTCCTGCATACTGGGGTTCTTGCCTGGCGCGACTCCTTCGGAACTGCGGATACGAGCTTCGATGCGTTGGGGACCGGAGGGTGGTTCCTGGATCAGCGGCGGACGGGTGCCGTCGACCGCGGCCACCAGCCCGCGATCGACGAGCAGCATGCGGCCATCGTTCAATCTGAAGGCTGTGAGCACTGCATAGCCGGGTGCGCCGCCGAGATGACGCAGTCGCACCAAAACCGTCGAGTCCGGTACGTAGCTGCCCGTGGCGGTGACGCGTTGCCACTCGGTGTGCGCCGAGGTCGTCGGATCGGAGAGTTTCGGATCGGAGAGCACCGACGTGATATCGACCGGATCGGCCCGCACCGAGTCGGCGATCAGCTGATTACGGTGTGCGGTGGCTGTGTTCTTACCGAGTTGCCATGGTGCGAGCACGGTGAAACACAGATAGGCGAATGCGGCGACCAGCACGGCCAGGATCAGCCAACTGGGCCGCAACAGGAAGGTGAGCCTGCGCATCAAGACCGCCGACCGGGTAGGGGGTCGGGATCAGGTGGTTCAGCGATCGGGTCCAGCTCAGCGCGTACCCGGTCCAGTAGGCCTGGGACGGTCGCTTCGATCTGGTCGCGCACGCGCTCGAAGTCCGCCGTGTCGCCGTGATAAGGATCGGCGACCTCGTGGCTGTCGGCAGCTGGATCGAAGGTACGCAGCAGGTGTAGCCGTTGGGGCGGAACACCGAGGCGGACCAGTTTCCGCTGGTGTGAGCGATCCAGCGCGACCACCATATCGGCGTCGCGATGCTCGGCGCCGAATGCGGCAGCCACGTGCCCGGTCGGGTATCCATACTTGCGTAGGGTCGCGTTGGTGCGCGGATCGGCGTCGGCACCCACGTGCCACGCCCCGATACCCACACTGCTGACCCGTACTCGATTGGCCAGCCCGGCCCGATACAAGTGCACAGAGAAGATCTTTTCCGCCATCGGAGAACGGCATATGTTGCCGGTGCATACGAACAAGACGTGCAACTGACCCACGACTGCCATTCTGGCTGTTTGTACACCGAGCGCGCCACGTAGGGTGTGCTTTTGTGCTCGAAGACGTCATCGATCGCGTGAAACTGCGCCACCACGGGGACGTGGACGCACGCGAGGGCATGCTCGATTTCGCGGTGAATGTCCAGGGTGCCGCGCCGCCGGAATGGTTGAGGCAGCGTTTGGCCGCGCGGCTGTCCGACTTGGGTCGTTACCCGAGTGCCGAGGACACCGATACCGCCCGTCGCGCGGTCGCGGCCAGGCACAACCGCGCTCCTGAGGAGGTGCTTCCGCTGACAGGCGCTGCGGAGGGGTTTGCGTTGTTACCCCGTCTCGCGCCGCGGCTGGCAGCGGTACTGCATCCGTCGTTTACCGAGCCCGAACTCGCGCTGCGCGAAGCGGGCATTCCGGTGACGCGGGTGGTACTGGAACCGCCGTACCTGCTCGACCCGGCCGCGATACCTGCTGCGGCCGATTTGGTGGTGCTCGGCAATCCGACCAATCCGACCTCGGTATTGCATCCGGCCGCTGTCATCCGCGCCCTGTGCAGGCCGGGTCGTATTGTCGTGGTCGACGAGGCCTTCGCCGACGCGGTGGTGGGTGAGCCCGAGTCTCTCGCCGCCGATCCGGCGCCCGGCCTGTTGGTATTGCGTAGTCTGACCAAAACGTGGGCGTTGGCGGGTCTGCGCTGTGGCTATTTTCTCGGTGCCCCCGACCTGCTGGCAGGTCTCGGTCACGGGCGTGCCCATTGGCCTCTGGGCACTTTGCAGTTGGAGGCGATCATCGCTACCGCGAGCGCTACGGCGGTCGCGGAAGCCGAGCGGCACGCCGAGTCCCTCGCCTCGGCCCGCACCGTGATGATCGAGCGGTTGACCGGTCTCGGCATCCGAGTCCACACTCCGGCGGAGGGGCCGTTTCTGCTGTTGCATGTCTCGGACGGTGAACTGCTGCGCAGGCATCTGGCCGGCCGAGCTATCGCGGTCCGTCGCGCCGACACGTTTCCGGGACTCGGCCCGAACCATCTCCGCGTCGCGGTTCGCTGTGCCGCGGAGGTCGACCGATTGGTCGCCGCGATCCACTCGTCGGGTGTCGTGCCCCCGCAGGGGTGATCGCGGCGCTACGGACCTGGATCCGGGACCGCGGCGCAGGAAGAGCGCACCGAGTGACGCCGAAAACACATGGCGTACGGTACTACCGAAGCGAAAGAGGTGGATGATGACCACGCTCGCGGATCTCATCGCGGTGCTCGACACGGCTTATCCGCCCGCACTGGCCGAGTCATGGGATTCGGTCGGGCTGGTCTGCGGCGATCCTGCTGCGGAGCTGACTCGCGTGCTGTTCGCGGTCGACGCCACCGCAGCGGTGGTCGAGGAAGCGATCAGCTGGGGTGCCCAAGCCTTGGTTGTCCATCATCCGTTATTGCTGCGCGGTGTCGACACTGTCGCCACCAGCACTCCGAAAGGCGCGTTGCTGCATCGGCTCATCCGTTCCGGATGCGCGCTGTTCACCGCGCATACCAATGCCGATTCCGCCGCCCCTGGAGTCTCTGATGCGCTCGCCGCAGTGCTCGGTCTCACCGTGACCGGCCCGTTGGTACCGAAACTTGATTCCGCTGTGGACAATTGGGTGGTCCATGTGCCACGTGCGTACACCGACGCCGTGCTCGCCGCGCTTTTCGCCGCAGGCGCGGGTGGCAGCGGGAACTATCGTGATTGTGCGCTGCGGGTGCCCGCGACGACTCAGTTCCGCCCGGTGGCGGAGGCGGTTCCAGCGCATGGTGTGCTCGGTGAACTCCAGCACGTCGAGGAGGACCGCGTCGAAGTGGTGGCTCCACCCGCGGCGCGGTCGGCGATACTCGCCGCGCTGCGTGCCGCCCATCCATACGAGGAACCGGCTTATCACCTCAGCGAGCGCGCGTTGCTGCCCACCGCGCTTGGTCTGGGCCGGGTCGGTACCCTCCCGGAACCGGAATCGTTGCGTGCTTTCACTCTTCGGGTGGCCCGAGCTCTCCCGGACACCACATGGGGGGTGCGTGCCGCGGGCAACCCGGAGCGTGTCGTGCACACCGTCGCAGTGTGTGGCGGCGCGGGTGACTCCTTGCTGGACACCGTCACCCGGCTCGGCGTCGACGCTTATCTCACCGCCGACCTACGGCACCATCCGGTCGACGAGCATGTGCGCAAGGGTGGCCCTGCGCTGGTCGACGCCGCGCACTGGGCGACCGAATTCCCCTGGTGCGCACAGGCGCAATCGTTTGTCCGGAGCGCGCTGCCCGGTGTGGTGACCACCGTGTCCGCACTGTGTACCGACCCGTGGACGGTGGCATCGACTGGATGACTCAGGTGGCGGGCCGGAACCCATTGCCACGCTGATGTTCCCGATATGCCGAAGGGGAGCGGCACCGGGCTGGTTCCAGCAGTTGGTATGAGAGTCGTTCGGGTCGCGCTGGGTACATCTACGGTATGAGCTTCCCGGTCGATTTCGGTCTCGTGCAGCTCGGTCTGATCCTGCTGCTGTCGGTTGGCGCGGCGCTGTTGGTATCCGGCCTGCTCGCCCTGCGCAGGCTCGGGTTGCGGGTGCTGCTAGGGCGTGGCGCAGGGGGGCTGGTATTGCTGCTGGTCGCCGCGGTACTGCTGTGGATCGTGACCCTGCTGCAGACGTATCTGGGCCTGACCGGGGAGATCAAAGCGGCGCACGTAGTGGCCGAGCCGGTAGCCGGCCAGGAACATCAGCTCGATGTCGAGCTGACTGTCTACGATGACGACGGACGCGTAGACCAGCGCGCGACCTACCGAGTAGAGGGTGACCTGTGGGTGTTGCAAGCGGGCATCGTCGAATTGCATCCGTGGGTCAATGCTCTCGGCTTCCACTCCGGCTACCGGGTCAGTCGCCTGTACGGCCAGCGCCTCGACGGTGTCGCGACCACGCAGAACCAGATCTTCCTCGGTGACGGCGACCGGGATTTCTTCGCCGATATGCGGGAGGGGCGCTGGTGGACCCAGCCGTTCGTACGTTCTGCTTACGGCAACGCGGTGATCGCGGTCCCCGGCGAATATGACGTTTACATTTCCAGAGACGCCATCAAGACTCGCGCTGTCGGCGGGTAGCGCAAGGTCGCCGATACGGCGGAGTACGGTGGAACTTCGTCCCATCCACCCCGTCCAGGAGTTTGTCCGCGTTGAATGTCGAACCCCCGGTCCAAGCCGAGCTGCTCCGGCTCGCTGCCATTGACGCCGAGCTGACCCGGATCGCGCATCGTCGAACCGTGCTGCCCGAACAGCAGGAGGTATCCCAGCTGGAGACCGAGCGTAATGTGCATGCCGATGCCGCGGTTGCCGTGCAGATCGTGTTGGACGACCTCGATCGTGATATTCGCAAGTTGGAAGGCGAAGTCGAGGCGGTGCGTAAGCGTGAGGACCGCGATAAGGAGATGCTCGCCGCGGGGACGGTGAACGCCAAACAGCTTTCCGAGATCCAGCACGAGCTGGGCAGCCTCCAACGTCGTCGTTCGGTGTTGGAGGACGAACTGCTCGAGGTCATGGAACAGCGCGAAGCGTCCGCCGCCAACTATGACAACGCAGGCGCCCGGCTGAGTAGATCCGAAGAGGATCTGGCCGCCGCGCAGCGGCGCCGCGATGAAGCGCTCGCAGATCTGGAGGTGGCGCAAACCCGCTGTGACACCGACCGTGCCGCTGCGGTCGCGTTGATGCCCGCCGAACTACTCGCGATCTACGACCGGCAGCGTGCGCAGTACGGCGTAGGCGCCGCGCTGTTGCAGGCTCGCCGCTGTGGCGCGTGCCGCATCGAACTGGACCGCGGTGAGATCGCGCGTATCGCCAAGACCGCTCCCGAGGTGATCGTGCGCTGTCCGGAGTGTGGAGCGGTGCTGGTCCGAACCAAGGAATCTGGGCTATGAGCCTGTCCCGACCGGGTTCGTTCGCTCGTACCGGGCAAAGGTAGGAGCGCCGATGTCCTATCCCGAGGTGATCGTCGAAGCGGACGGCGGCTCCCGAGGAAATCCCGGTCCGGCTGGATACGGCGCGGTGGTCTACGACGCCGACCATGTCAGGGTGCTCGCCGAACGACGGGAATTCCTCGGTGTCGCTACCAACAATGTCGCCGAATATCGCGGCTTGATCGCCGGCTTGGCTGCGGCAGCGGAGCTCGGCGCCGAGTCTGTTGTGGTACGCATGGATTCCAAGCTGGTTGTCGAGCAGATGTCGGATCGCTGGAAGGTCAAGCACCCGGCCTTGATTCCGCTCGCCGACCGTGCTCGCCGACTGGCCGCCGAATTCACGCAGGTGAGCTACACCTGGATTCCCCGTGCGCGGAATGCCCATGCCGACCGACTGGCGAATGAGGCCATGGACGAGCCGAGTCAGGCCGTCGCCCCCCGCACGCAGGCGATTGTGCAGGACGATCCGGCTCCTGGCCGCACCGAGCGCGTCCGGCCGAGTCGGGATGAGGAAGCCGAGGAAGCGGCGATCGCGAGCGCTGGGCAGGCGAAGCCCCTACGGCATGGTCCAGGCTGGACCGGTGTCACTGGCAGCCCCACCCGGCTGCTGTTGCTTCGTCACGGCCAGACCGAGTTGTCTCGGCAACGCCGTTACTGTGGCCGTAGCGATCCGCCGCTCACTTCGTTGGGTAGGCAACAGGCCGCTGATGCCGCCGAGATGCTGTCGGCCACAGGCGGTATCACCGCTGTAATCAGCTCTCCACTCGGACGGACCAGGGAAACCGCGCATGCGGTGGCCGCTGCTGCCCAGGTCGGAGTGGAGATCCATGATGGCTTGATCGAGACCGACTTCGGCGCATGGGAAGGCCTGACTTTCGCCGAGGCCGCGCAGCGCGATCCCGAGCTACATGCGTGCTGGCTCGGTGATCCGGCTATCGCCGCACCTGGCGGGGAGAGCTTCGATCAAGTCAGGGAGCGCGTAGCCGCGGTTTGTCGTGATCTGATCGAGCGGTATCCCGGTGCGGTCGTGGCGGTGGTCAGTCATGTGACCCCGATCAAGACGCTATTGCGGTCGGCACTCGGTGTCGGTCCAGAACTGTTGTATCGCTTGCATCTTGATCTAGCTTCGCTATCGATAGCGGAGTTCTATCCCGATGGCGGATCTTCGGTGCGTCTGGTGAACGACACTTCCTATCTCTGAGGACACTCCGAGCTGTAGTGACAGGGGCGAATACGGTAGGCGAGGGGCGAATTATGCCCTATCGTGACCTGTTTTCGCTTGACATTTGCGCGATGCGTCGTATCTCACTTCATCGCTGTCAGTGCGGTGCGTGACGGTAGGATTCGGTTCGGCAGGCACAAGCGCCCTACCCGGCTTACTCGATCGGGGTCGATACGACCCTCGATCCGATGTTCACCAGGGGGATGGTGAATTGCGGGCAGTGTCGCTCGTAACTCACTTTTCGGTGGGAAACATTTGTGCCATTGAGCAGTTCGACGAGAGTGCAGGTTCAATGAGCAGTCGGGGCAAGGTTGTCGTTCTCGGGGCGGGAATTGGAGGGCTCACCACAGCGGCCGCGCTGCGGCAGGCGGGTTTCGGTGTCGAGCTCTATGAGGCGGCTCCCGAGCTTCGTGCGCGAGGTTTCGGACTTTCGTTGCAGGCCAACGGAATCAACGCGTTGCGCACTCTTGGCCTCGGCCTCGACGAGCGCTTGCTCGACAGTGGTGGGAGGGTCGAGAGCTTCCGATTCTGCAAACCCGACGGCACCCCGATCCGGGTTCTTCCGGTGCATCGGCTCGATGCCCAGCTCGGCGCGCCCGCTGTGGCATTACATCGCATCGATCTGCACGACGTCTTGTCGAGCGCGATCGGCGACACACCGACTTTCGTCGACGCGAAAGCAACCCGGTTCATCGATGACGGCGAGCATGTACGCGTCGAGTTCGCCGACGGTCGGGTCGCCGAGGGGGATGTGCTCATCGGCGCGGACGGCATCCACTCTATGGTGCGTGCTCAGTTGCACGGTCGCGCCGCGCCTCGTCCGGGCAATTTCGTGTGCTGGCTGGCTTGCATCCCGTTCGAGCACCGTAATGTCACGCGTGGTCTGTCAGCGCATTTCTGGGGTACCGGAATGCGTTTCGGCATTCATGACATCGGGCACGGTCGGGTGTACTGGTGGGGTACGCAGACCATGTCCGCCGAGGAGGCCGCGAATTGGCAAGGCGGCAAGGACGACCTGCTGCGCCGCTACGCCGACTGGGCGCCGGAAGTGCGTGCCTGCATCGAGCAGACCGAAGAATCCGCCATCCTCGCGGTGCCTGCCCAGGACCGCCCGCCGCTGGCGCAGTGGGGCCGTGGCCGAGTGACCCTGCTCGGCGACGCCGCGCACCCGATGCTGCCCAGCCTCGGCCAGGGTGCCAACTCTGCCATCGAGGATGCGGTGGTGTTGGCAAGCGTGCTTCGGGCCTCCATGAATCCTGCCGCGGGTCTGCGTCGTTACGAACAAATGCGTGCCGCCCGCAACGTCATGTTCGTCAATGGTTCGGCCGGGCTCGCCAAGATAGAGCAGACCAGCGAACCACGCTTGGTGCAAGTGCGTGACACCTACTTCCGGTACGCGCCTACGGAATTCTTCCTGCGTGAACTCGCCAAGCCGATGTCTTTTCCTTCGCTGGACGGGCCGACCGAGCGGCTTCCTCGACCACTCTCGCCGGTCGAGCGCTGGCACTGGATCGCCGATCAGCTCGCGCCGCTGCATATCCTGTCCAGGGTGCGGATTCGCGGACAGGTGGATATCGAGCAGATCCAGGCCGGTTTGGGCGCTGTGCAGCGGCGTCATCCGCTCCTGCGCGTCGCCGTCGCGGCCGAATCCGACGGCACCGCACCGCGTTTCGTGCCGGTGCAGGCGCCTATCCCGCTGCGCGTCATCGAATCCGAGGACAGTACAACCTGGTTGACCGAGATCGACGAGGTCGAGTTGCGTGAGCCGTTCGACTGGCGCACCGGACCGTTGGCCAGGGCGGTGCTGATCAGAGAAAGCGATGGCAGTAATGAGTTGATCATCACGCTGCACTACGCCATCGCAGACGGGCAGAGCGCGCTGTCGGTGGCCGAACAGGTGCTCCAGGTGGCCGCCGGACAAGCAGGTGAATTCCCGCCCGCCCCGGTGCGGCCTGGGCCGGAAGAGTTGTTCCCGCCACGTTTTCACGGCGCCGCAGGCGCGTTGCGCACAATGGGTTCGCTACTGCGTGATCAGAAATCGCAGTTGCGCAAGCCACGCAGGCTGGAACCCACGTCGTTGGCCCCGCCCGAACAGCGGCGCAGCCGGGTGGTGCATCGTAGCCTCGCCGCCCACCAGCTCGATGCGCTCACCGCGGGCTGCGCACGCCACGGTGTCGGTCTACAGTCCGCATTGTCCGCGGCCCTGTTGATGGCTACGGCCGAAGAAGCGGGAACGAAGAAGGCGACCTGGTACACCGTCGGCAGTTCGGTCAATTTCCGTGAACATCTCGATGGCGCTGCCGCGGACACCGAGGTAGGCACCTATCAGGGCATGATCGCGACTCCGGCGAAGTACGCGCCCTGGGCCTCACTGTGGGATATCGCGACCGAGATCGAACGAGAGTACGGTGCGCGGATGGATCGGCGCGACCATCTGTGCGCATTGAATCTGCTGAAGGTGGCCGCACCGAAATCGGTGGCTGCCAGCGAATCCACGGTGAAACTCATGGACACCCGCGGCCCTGGACATCTCTGCATGACCTACCTGGGCCAGTATCCCTTTCCGGCCAAGATCGGTTCCTGGCAACTGGAAGGCGCGCAGATCGTCTCCGGCATGTCGGTGAGCGGTTTCATCATGGCCACCGCGAACGCCACCCATGACGCATTGTTCTTCAACATCGGCTACGTCGAACCCGCGGTGTCGCGCGAGCGTGCCGAATACCTCGCCGACGCCAGTATGCGGGCGTTGTCATCGGTCTGCTGATCTTCGGGGCCCACGTCGCAAATACAACAGCAGGATCGCGGCACGGGTGCAGCCTGATGCCGTGATCCGCAATATCGATAACTGTGGTGCAGCTTTGCGTTTTGCTGATCAGGGTGGGCTCGATCGGATCGCACAGCCGGTATCACGAATGTCGCGATTGGAGTGACTGTGACATCCGAACCGAATGCGATTCCTGAAAAGCCTGTCGAAGCATGGCCGGTCAGCACGTATCAGCGGGATGTGTTGTCGGTGGCCTTCCGATATGCCCCTGCGCCTGTTACCAGGAACGCCTATTGCGCGTTCCTGGACGAACCTTTCGATATGGCCCGATTGCGGGCAGTGGTACGTCGAACATTCTTCGGCGACGACACCTTCCGTCTTCGTTTCGAGTTCTCCGAAGGTCGCTTCTGGCAGTGGGTATCCGATGAACTCCCAGAGGTCGAACTGATCGATCTCACCGGGATGTCGGATTCCGACGAGGCCCGCCGAGACTGGGTGAATCAGGCCAACATGACGCCCACGGCGGCGCAACAGTCGTGCCGGGTCGCGGCATTGGTCGACGGCTCCGACCATTTCTACCTCTATGTATCGGTGCACCACGCGATGATGGACGGCTGGGGTGCGAACTTGCTGTGGGCCGCGCTGGTAGACAACTATAGTCGCTCGGATCTGCCGCCAGAGCTGCTCGCCGAACCGGACCCGGTCACCGAGCATACCGATCGCAGCATACTCACCTACCGGAAGATTGCCGCTGAGCACGAGGCTTATCTGCACTCCGAGCAGTGGGTGGCCGACCGCGACGCACTGGTGCATCGCTTCGAGGGAGTGGTTCCGGCGCTGTTCTCCGGCCGGTCGAGTACTCCGAAAGTGGATCGGGGGCGCTGGGAGGTGATGGTGGAACCCGCTTTTCTCGAACGGATTCGAGGTACCGGCTTCTCCGTCTTCGCCTTCACTGTTTCGGCGCTGGCTGCCTATCTGACCGCTATCCATCGCTGCGCGGAGGTGGTGATCGGGGTGCCGATGCTCAATCGGCACAGCGCGGAGGCCTTCCGCACCGCTGGGCATCAGACCAATGTGCTGCCGTTGCGCATCCGGGTCGACCCCGCCGAACCATTGTCCTCGGTAGCGGCCGCGGTGACGACACAGATCCGGGAACTCAAGCGGCACGAACGCTTTCCCTACGGAGAACTGGCACGCGCGCTGAACAGCGATCCGACGGCGCCGCCGCTGTTCGACGTGGCGTACTCCTATATCAAGATGCCGTCATCGGATTATCTCGAAAAAATCCTCGACACCATCGATATCGTCAATCCAGGCACAGTGCTAGAGGCACTGAACATCCTCGCTGTCGAACACGATCGCGACGGTTCACTGAAGCTGCAACTTTACTACGACCAGGATGTTTTCGACGAGAATTTTCCGCTCGATGCGGTGGTGCACGGCATCGGCACGCTCTTGACGACAGCATTGGATGACCCCGATCTACCGGTCTCGGCGCTGCCGCTGGTGTCGTCGCGTGAGCGGTCCACCATTACAGCATTCGAATCCGGTCCAAACGAACAGTTCCCGTACACTACGATCGACCGCTTGTTCACCGAGATGGCCGCCATGCATCCACAGCGGGTAGCGATCGAACCGGCTCTCGACTCGGGGGAGCAGCCGTTGCGCTACCACGAGCTGTCGGCTCTGGCTGACGGCTTTGCCGCCCAGCTGCGCGCGCTGGGCGTGACCGGCAACGAATGCGTCCCGGTGGTATTGCCGCGCTCACCGGAGCTGCTCGTCGCGATCTTCGGCGCGTTGCGCGCCGGTTGTGCGTATGTGCCGCTGGATCCGGACTTTCCGGCCGTACGCATCGAAACTGTGCTCGCCGATTGCGGCGCACGCGTGGTGGCAGCCGGACCGGAACACCAAGCGGTATTCGACAAGCTGGGTATCACCCGGATCACGATGGCCGACACAGGGCAGGCGAGTGCTAGCGAAAACGTTTCGCATCCAGCTGATTTGAGCTACCTCATCTACACGTCGGGCTCCACTGGCATGCCCAAAGGCGTGATGATCGAACATCGGTCAGTGGTGAACCGGCTTACCTGGATGCAGCGGCGTTACCCGCTGCACGCCGGGGATGTGATCCTGCAGAAGACGCCGGCGACTTTCGATGTCTCGGTGTGGGAATTGTTCTGGTGGTCGATCACCGGCGCCGCGGTGGCATTGCTGGAGCCGGGTGGAGAGCGAGATCCGCGCTGTATTATCGATGCGATCGACACGCATCGGGTGACCGTGCTGCACTTCGTGCCTTCCATGTTGGCCGCATTCGTCGACGAACTGGCGGCTGATCCGGCCACCATCGTGCGGATCAGCAGCCTGCGCCGTGTGTTCTGCAGCGGCGAGGCTTTACCGCCTGCGTTGGTGCGCCGGTTCAACACGGTCTTCGCCGCCACTGAGGTCGCAGCCCCGCAGTTGGTGAACCTCTACGGCCCGACCGAGGCCACCGTCGATGTCTCCTACTTCGACTGCCCCCAGGACGCGTCGATCGAGCGAGTGCCTATCGGCCGCCCGATCGACAATATCGATCTTCTCGTACTCGACGACAGTGGCCGCAGGATGCCGATCGGCGTACCGGGTGAGCTGAACATCGCCGGTGTCGGTATAGCCCGTGGTTATCGGGGTAGGCCCGAACTGACCACGGCCGCCTTCGTCGCCGATCGCACAGTGCCGGGACGGCGCAGGTATCGCACAGGCGACTTGGTTCGTTGGCTACCGGACGGCAATCTCGAGTACCTAGGGCGCTTCGACGACCAGGTGAAGATTCGCGGTAACCGAGTCACGCTCGGTGAGGTACGTAATGCCATGCTCGGCTGTCCCGGAGTGCGCGCGGCCGCGGTCGTAGACAACATATCCGAGGCACATGGTGTGCAGCTGATCGGCTACTTCACCGGTGAGGAAGTGACCGGCGAGGAGATCACCGATCGGCTCGCGGCCGAACTGCCCCGCTACATGGTGCCTTCCCGGCTGATCCGAATGGAGCGGATCCCGGTGACTCGCAACGGTAAACTCGACCGGCGTGCGCTCGCTGAACAGTTCGACCGCGCTCACAGCGCGTCGAACGCGCACGGAAAGCCGCGTACCGAGATCGAGGTGAAACTCCTCCAGGTCTGGTGCGACGTGCTCGGTGTCGAGTCGATGGGAGTGCACGACAATTTCTTTACCCATGGCGGTGACTCCATTCTCGCGCTGGCCGTGCGCACCGCTGCCGAGCGTGCCGGGCTCTTCTTCGATGTGGACGCGTTCTATCAGGCGCCGACCATTGCTGGTCTGGCGCTCCTTGCCCGCGCCGACAGCAGCGAGAACAAGGCACAGGTGGTGGGGCCGCTGGAGACGGTGCCACTGATCGACCGCGCCGCGCTGCACCAGGTGGAAGACGCGTTCCCGGCCACGGCATTGCAGCTGGGCATGCTGTATCACAGCATCGAGCGGGCCGACTCGATCACCTATCGAGACGCTTTCCGGTATCGGTTGGAAATACCCTGGTACAGAGTGGAATTCCAGGCTGCGGTGGACCGGTTGGTGCGGCGCCAGCCGGTGTTGCGCTCATCGTTCGAACTGAGCAAGTACTCGATTCCGCTGCAGATCGTGCATACCGAGTTGCCGTACGAGTTGGAGATCGTCGAGCTCGGTGATATCGACGAGACAGCTGGTGCGGAGCTCATCGAGGCGTATCTCCAGGAACGTACGCACGCCGAGTACGACATCTCGGTCGCAGGCCTGTTCGCCATCCGGGTATTCGTCCGCCCGAATTCATCAGAGTCCGCGGCTACGGTGGATCTGGTGCTCAGTTTCCACCATGCCATCCTGGACGGCTGGAGCGTCGCCACTTCGGTACTGGAATTGCTGCTGGACTATCTGGGCCATGTCGGCATGTCATCGACCCGGTTCGAGACCATCCCGCATCCAGCGACAGTACTGGCCGAGTACGCGCAGAGCGAGCAGGACACCACTCGTGATACTGCGGCTCGTGATTATTGGCGCAATGAGCTTGTAGGGGCCGATCCCACCGCGCTCATCGCGTTCGGAGCGCACCAGGTTGCCTTCGCGCGGGCATCCAGGGCCAGAGCGCTGGTTCCCCGGCGACTGGCCGAACAGGTGTCGGAGTTCGCCGCGCGCCAGCAGGTCTCGGAAAAGGTGGTCTATCTGGCCGCGCACTGTCTCACCCTGCGAGCGCTTACCGGGCGCACGGATATCACCACCGGTGTGGTCAGCCATGGGCGTCCCGATCGCGCGGGCGCCGAAAGGGTGGCCGGGTTGTTCCTCAATACCCTGCCCATCCGATTGGACGCCACCGCGACCACATGGCGCGCGGCGGTGGAGCAGATCGCGCGGCGGGAGCGCAAGGCGTATCCGTACCGCCGCTACCCCCTGCAATCGATCCTCACGGACGGCGGGCCGGTATTCGAGACGGCGTTCAACTTCGTCAATTACCACCTCTTCCAGCCCATGCTCGAGCTGGATGAGGTCCGCTTGCTCGACTTCGATGCCAGAGAGGAGACCAACTTCCAGCTTCTGGTGACCGCGGCGACCGACCCCCGCGACGGCAGAATGTGGCTGCGGGTCGATGGCGATTCCACGCTGTCCGACGAACAGTGCGAGTCGGTGGCGCGTACTCAGCTCCGTATGCTTGCAGGCATCGTGGCTGACCCCGATACGGTGATCGCCAGAGACGAGGGTCCGGCGATCGCTCGCGACGTCGGCACTTTGGTGGCCGAGGCCGCCGCGCTCAACCCCGCAGGCATCGCCCTGGCCGGCGACGGCGAATTCGTCACTTACGACGCACTGGTCGAGCGCTGTGATCAGTTGGCGCGACGGCTGGTCGGGCTGGGAGTGTCGCCGGGAGACCGGGTCGGCATTCTGCTCGGGCGCCGTCCGGACCTGGTGGTGCTCGTGCTCGCGCTGATCAGGATCGGCGCCGCATGCGTGCCTCTGGATATCAGCTATCCCCGCGCCCGGCTGAACTTGATGATCACTTGCGCTCGCCCGCACCGGGTAATCACCGACGCCGACTACCGCGACATCGTCGACGACGCGGCCTTGGTGCTGGACACCGCTGTGCTCTTCGACGATTCGACCGCCGAGGCGGATGTCGCGCTACCGGACTATGTATCGCCCGATGAAGTGGCTTATGTGCTGTTCACCTCAGGGTCGACTGGCGAACCCAAGGGGGTCGCGATGCCGCATCGCGGCCTGACCGCGCTGGTGGACTGGCAGAATCGCGCGACGACCGGCATCGGTCTACGCAGCACATTGCAATTGGCGCCATTGAGTTTCGATGTGTCGTTCCAAGAGATCTTCACCACTCTCGCCTCCGGGGCCACTCTGCGGATCAGTTCGGCCGACTTGCGTTCGGATGTCGAGCGACTGCTGAGCACCGTGGTGCAAGAGGGTATCGAACGATTGTTCCTGCCCTATGTCGCTTTACAGGCGTTCGCCGAGGCGGCCGTCGGGCGGCAGTTGTTCCCCACCGAGCTGAAGGTGTTGATCTCCTCCGGTGAGCAGCTGCGCATCACCGAGGAGATCCGCGCATTGTGTGCGGCGGTGCCAGGTTTGGTGTTGGAAAACCAATACGGTCCTACCGAAACCCATGTCGCCACTACATTCACCCTCTACGGTCCAGTCGACGGGTTCCCCGCGTTGCCGCCTATCGGGCGTGCGGTCACGGGCGACACAGTAGAGCTGCTCGACAGCGCGTTGCGTCCGGTACCCGATGGCGTGCTCGGCGAGATCTACCTTGGCGGCCGCACCCTTGCGCGCGGCTACGAGGGCAGGCCTGTGCTCACCGCTCAGCGGTTCGTACCCGCACCTGGGGGCGCGATCCGGTACCGCACCGGTGATCTGGGTGTTCGGCTGCGTTCCGGCGATATCGTCTGTCTCGGCCGCAGCGACAGCCAGGTCAAGATCCGTGGTTTCCGGGTGGAGCCCGCCGAAGTAGAACTGTGCGTTCTCGGTGTGATGGAGAAATTCCCCGGAATCACCGATGTCGCTGTCGTGGCCCGCGGGTTCGGTGGCATCGACGGGTCGTTGATCGCGTTTCTGATCGGTGCGCCCGAACAGACCGACCTGGCCGCGCTGCGACACGACCTGCGCGCCGTATTGCCCGCGCACATGGTGCCGTCGCGGTTTCTCTGGCTCGACGAGCTTCCTCGCACACCCAGTGGCAAACGTGACGACGCGGCCCTGCGCACTTACAGCGAAGGTTACTCTGAACCCGCCACGACGCAGCGGGAACCGGCTGATGAGTACGAGCAATCGGCGGTGCTGCTGCTTGCCGAATATTCCGGTGCGCCCGCGATCGGGGTGGACGACGATTTCTTCGCGACAGGCGGGACTTCCATCGGTGCCATGCGCGTGGTGATGGCGTTGTCCCGCCGGTGGGGAGTCGAGGTGCAGTTGGACGCGTTCATCAGCACCCCCACCGCGGCTGGGCTCGCTGCGCTGATACGGGCAGGTGAGGTGCAGCGCACCTTCGACCCGCTCGTGCCGATCAATGTCGGCGGCACCAAACCGCCGCTGTTCTTGGTGCACCCGATCGGCGGAAATGTGCTGTGCTACCTGGCTTTGGCGCGGCATCTGAATCCGGACCGGCCGGTGTACGGGCTCCAAGCGGCAGGCGCGGACTCGGGCAGTACGCCAGAGCAGTCGATAGCGGCGTTGAGCGCGTCGTACTTGGCGGCGGTGCGTCGGGTGCATCCGGTCGGCCCGTATCACTTGGCGGGCTGGTCGTTCGGTGGTTTTGTCGCGTTGGAGATGGCGCGGCAGTTACCCGAGGACGAGGTATCCAGTGTGACGCTGCTGGACACTATGGCGCTGCGTACTCGCGATCGTACATCGATCCCAGAGGAGAACCTGATCCGATGGTTCTTCTTGGAATTATTGTGGTATGCGCGCGGTAGCCGATCCGCGCTGGCCGAATTCGAGCCCGAGGTACACGATTCCGAAGAACTGTTCGCGGCGATGCTCACCGAGTCGGTGCGAGTGGGCATCCTACCCGCGGACAGCTCCCCGCAGGCGATCCGGCGGCTCTACGAGGTGTTCTATGCCAACTACTCGGCGCTGCTGGACTATACGCTCGAGCCTTACGAGCGCGATATCACGCTGCTGCGTGCTGCCGAGGGATTGCCGCCGGGCGTCGATCTGGCGCATCAGACCATCGGCACCATGTTCGATAGCGCGGACAACGGCTGGCAGCAGTACGCGGCCCGCGAGTTCACAGTGTTCT
The DNA here is from genome assembly GCF_056629435.1 of Nocardia sp. TBRC8007. Taxonomy (NCBI): domain Bacteria; kingdom Bacillati; phylum Actinomycetota; class Actinomycetes; order Mycobacteriales; family Nocardiaceae; genus Nocardia; species Nocardia sp. TBRC8007. The sequence continues at coordinate 352,051 of NZ_JBWSOR010000001.1, forward strand.
CGGTGCCAGGTGATCACCTGAACATGATGTCCGAGCCGAATGTCGTCGAGGTGGCATCACGCTTGGATGAAGTGCTGGCCGCGGTTGATCCCGATCTGGACCGGGAGTGGGACGAATCCATGTTGGATGTCTGACCGACCACAACCCGGTCACCAGACCGGGCCGCAGCCGGTCAGGGGCGCAGGATCGACACCAGGAACTCGGTCTGGTCGTGCACGGCCTTTTCGAAGGTTTCATCGAAGTAGATATCGAGATGCCCTACCGGATAGCGCTTCACGATCGCGTGCTTGGTGCGCTCGGCGGCGCGCAGCGACGATTTCACCGGGGTGATGGAGTCGTTGTCGCACAGTGCGTACAGTACGGGCATCTTCAGTGCCTTCGCGCGCCGGCCGGGCGCGTCGAGCAGTATGGACAGTGCCACGCGCGCAGCCACTTTCGGCTGGTAAGTTTCGCTCTCCTCGGCCAGTCTGCGATAGCCGTTCGGCACGTCGGACCCGCTCATCAACGCGGCAGCGTGCTTGGGGCCGGCCAGCCGAATGCCGATGGGCCTGCGCAGGATCGGTCCGAGCAGCAGATCGGTGGCCGCGTAGACGATGACCTTGGTCAGGCTGATCGGTCCCTTCGCCAATGTGGAGGCAGTGCCGCTGGTGAACGGCCCCTGCGCCACCACAGCCGCGATGTAGGCATCGTCCGGTGCTACCGCCAGCACATGTCCACCACCGAACGAGGTACCCCACAATGCGATTCGGGTCGCATCGATACCTCGTAGTGTGCGCGCATACGCGATGGCGGCATGCCAGTCCTCGCGTTGGCGAGCAATGTTCAGCAACTGGCGTGGTGTGCCCTGACTGGTGCCGAAATGCCGGTAGTCGAATGCCAGGACCGCCATCCCCGTGGCGGCGAATCGCCGCGCGTATCGGTCCAGACCCATTTCCCGATTGGCCCCGAGACCGTGTCCCATCACCACGAGCGGGCGGGGTTTCGGTGCGCCGTCCGGGCGATAGAGCCACGCCGCGCACTGTTCGCTTCCGGATGGGAAGCTGACCTCGACACGTTCCATGATCAGTAACCGTACCCAGTATCATATTCTCGCGGACGAGTTGGTCGGGCGGCCGCGGCGCCGGGAACGGGCACGAGTGTGCCGCTGCCCGACATCGAGGAAAGTCCGGACTCCACAGAGCAGGGCGGTTGCTAACGGCAACCCGGGGTGACCCGCGGGAAAGTGCCACAGAGAACAGACTGCCCACAGCTCTTCGGGGCTGTGCGGTGAGGGTGAAACGGTGCGGTAAGAGCGCACCAGCGTTCCGGGTGACCGGGACGGCTCGGTAAACCCCGCCCGGAGCAAGGTCGAAGGTCGCACCGTCCGCGGTGCGGCTGCGCGGGTGTTCGAGGGCTGCTCGCCCGAGCCCGCGGGTGGACTGCTCGAGGTACCCGGCAACGGTGTGCCCAGATGGATGGTCGCCACCCGGTGTCACCGGGGACAGGATCCGGCTTATAGACCAACTCGTCCGCCCGCTACCGAGATCGCACGTCGGAGCCCGTGTATCGGCGCACATGCCGGTGTGGCATCCGTACGATCGAGCGATCCTGGCGAGGTGTGTTTCGCTCAACACATCAGCGCGGCCATCTGATAGATGGCGCGGGCTTCCTCCTGACTTGGTCGGGTGGTGCCGTTCGCTCGTTCGACGATGTTATGGACCGCTTCGTCTTCGGTGCCGCCCGCCGCGAGGTCTGCGCAGGTCCCGGTCAGGATGCCTCCGATCTGCGCGTCGTTCTCGCCTGCGGAGAGATGCGGGAATGCGCTGCGGAAACTCACGATGAAGGCACCGGTCAGCGCCCGATCGACCTGAGTGGGGGCAGCCGATGCCGTCGCTACGGTGGTAGCGGTTTTCGAGGCGGCTTTGTCGGTTTCGTCGCTTCCGCAACCAGTGAGCAAAAGTGCGAAAAGGGTGGTGCTTGCCGCGAACACGGCGGTAGTTCTTGTCACGCAGCGGGATGCTATCCCCTCGCGTTCGCCGACGCCTCCTGGTCGGAGCGCAGCCTCTCGGCCAGCTTGCGGCTTCTTGGCCGGAGTACAGGAGGCGACGAGCAGCGGGGAAACGATCGTACGGTCAGGTCGGGTTGATCATGAAGACCCGTGCCCAATACGCCGCCTGATCCGGGCCGAGTAGCGGCAATAGGTAGTCGAACAATATTGCTGACATCTGTGAGGTTCTCCATTGTCGATGTGCAAAACACTTCCGAAAGTGCGCGGGCGAGCATCGCCCGCCATGGCGGGTCACGTTAGCAGTGTGGGCATGGGTTGTGTTGCCACGTGTGAATGTCGCCTCCCGGTGCGCGCGGAACTGGCCTTGATCGTGATCAACGTCATAAAGTAGATGCCGTTGGTCAGGGTCGGCGCCGGGCAGCGCCGGGTCTTTCGTACTTCGATTGCGGGAAGCAGGTCTCAACACATATGCGAGTAGTTCGTTCAATGGTTGCCGGCGCATTGGTCGCGGGCGCCGCTTCGATTTTTGCGGTGCTGGGTGCCGGGTCTGCCGGCGCGGTGGCGGTGAGCCCGTTGCCGGGTGGAATTCAGGTCGATCTCAGCCCCGCCGACACGATGTGGGTGCACCAGAACAACATCGGCTCGGCTATCGCCGGGTTGCCGCATCCGTCCGCTGCTTCGTTCGGTCAGGCACTGGGCGCGGCGGCACAGGTATCGTCCTCTGTCCCCGGCGGTCGGGTCACCTTCACCGTTTTCGGACCGTTAGATCAGCTGAACGGCACCATGCTGGCATTGCGGTAGGACCGGCGTCGCAGCGTGGAACCGCCTCGGCGGATCGTCTCGGCGCCAGTTGATTTCGGTGCTATTCGATCTGAATTCGGCTTGGCCTCGGCGTACCCTGCCGAGGCCAGCGCGGAGGCCTGCGACGTGGTCGACGCTTTCGCGGGCGACCGGGTCGATCGCACGGACATCCCATTCGTGACGATCGACCCGTCCGGGGCCATGGACCTGGACCAAGCCCTGCATCTCGTACGTACCCCCACCGGTTTTCTCGTGCATTACGCCATCGCCGATGTGGGCGCGGTGATCGCTCCCGATGGCGCGCTCGCTACGGAGTCCGGAATGCGGGGGCAAACATTTTATTTTCCCGACGGCATCGTGCCCTTGCATCCGCCGTCGTTATCGGAAGGGGCGGCAAGTCTGCTGCCCGAGCGCACGCGCCCGGCCGCACTGTGGACCATCGAGCTCGATGCGCAGGCTGAACTGCAGCGGTTCTCGGTGGTCCGGGCTTGGGTTCGTTCCCGAGTCCGGCTCGATTACACCGGCGTGCAGACAGATGCCGAGCGTGGCAGGTTGCATCCCGCGATCGCGGCTCTGCCGGAGTTCGGTCGCCGACGTATCGAAGCGGGGCTGGCACGCGGTGCGATCGGCCTGCGGCTGCCGGTGCGGCGCGTGGTGCGCGACGAGACAGCCGAGGGGTATTGGCGGCTGGTGGCGCAACCGCGCACCTCCGCTGCGGAGTGGAACGAGCAGGTCTCACTGCTGACCGGTATGTGTGCGGCACGGATCATGATGGACGGGGACGTGCCCGCCGAGCGGCGGCTCGCGTTGCTGCGCACCATGCCGCCACCCGCCGGATCCGCGATCGATTCGATGCGTCGTACCGCGCATACCCTGGGCGTGGTCTGGCCAGTAGAGGAAGCGGTGGGACAGATACTGGCGCGACTGAATCCCGACAGCCCCGCGGCGTTGATACTGCTGTCCGAGGCGACAACTCTGGTACGTGGTGCGTCCTATACCGTGGTCGACGGCGCGACAAGCGAGTCGCAGGCACCGGAAACTCTGCGGCACAGTGCCATCAGCGCGCTGTACGCGCATGTCACCGCGCCACTGCGGCGACTATCGGATCGTTTCGTGACCGAGATCTGTCTGGCCAGGTGCGCGGGTGCCGAGGTGCCGCGCTGGGTGCGCGAAGGGCTGCACAGCGTGGCCGACACCATGCGGCGCAGTGATAGCGTGGCGAGTAAGGTCGACCGCGCCTGTATCGACCTGACCGAGTCGGCTTTGCTGGCGCATCAGGTGGGCACGGAGTTCGACGCCGTTGTGATACGTGAGGCCAATGCCAACCGGGTCGCCACGATTTTCATCGCCGACCCGCCAGTGTCGGGGCCCTGTACAGGCAATCCACCGGGGGGAGCGGCGGTGCGGGTACGGTTGTCTTCGGCAGACCCGAGGGAGCGGAAAGTGCGCTTTGCCTACCTCTCCTGCCTCTCCTGATGATATGAGTCGGATAGGCTATGCCATCACAAGCCGGCCATCACAAGCCGGCCATCATATAGAGCCTTCCCGCAATGCTGGGCGGCCTGGAATGAGTCGCGGCAGGCGCGGCAGTGAGACGAACCACGGGGAATTATGCGAACAGAGCCGCGGCGGTAGCCGGGTAGCGGCTCAGCTCGCGACTCGCCGCGGCGACCTCGACAGCCGCGAGAGTCTCGTAGAGTGCGGTGTGTTCGCCAGCCGAGGCGGCATCGGCCGCCCTGCGAAGAATCGTCTCATGCGACTCCACCGCATCCCGGTGATCGCCTAGCACCGTCTGCAGTCTTTTTGCTCGTTTACCGAGGTCAGCAGCGAGATCGCCGATCGAGGGCTCCGCCGATTCGCACGAATAGCGCAACCTTTTGGCGCTTTTGCGAATATCGTGCAACAGCTCGATGCGTTCGGTAGCGGCGACCGAGTGTTCGGCGCGCACAAGAAATTTCACCCGGTCGAGATCATGGCGCAGTACCGAGTCGAAGAAGTCCACCGCTTGTGTCGCGGCGCGGGAATGACGTAGCGGCGGGTCGGTGCGCCACTCGGCCAGTCCCGCGCACAGCGCGCGATAACGCGCGCTGTGTAATGCGTGCAGGACTTCGCTATGAGCCGCGCGATAACGATCCCGCTCGGCATTCGTCAGACGCGTGGTGGCGGCGTCGAGGTCGGCGGGCGCAGTGTGCGCGGTGTGCTCGGCCAGCAGGGTGACGAACCGGTCGGCGCGCACCTCCGCATCGCGTGCCTCCCCGAGCAGACCGGCCAACCACTTGAGCTCGGTGCTCACAGCGGCGGCCGGTTTCCTGACCAAGAGCCCGCGGTAGGACCGCAATATACTGCGTAGCCTGCGGGTAGCTACCCGCATCTGATGCACGGAGTCCGGTGCGTCGGCGCGTACCTCGGGCTCAGTGGCCAGGAGCCGGTCGATGTCCTCCCGGAGAGCGGTACCGAGGGCTCTTCCTGCTGTGGGCACAGTGCTCACCCCAGCTTCGCGAATCGGTCGGTCGCTTCGACCAAATGGTGGATGATGCCTGGCTCGGTTGCCGCGTGCCCGGCATCGTCGACGATGTGCAGCACCGAACCGGGCCAAGCTCGGTGTAGCTCCCACGCGCTGACCGCCGGGCAGACGATGTCATGACGGCCTTGCACGATCACGGCCGGAATATGTGCGATGGTATCGATATCACGCAACAGTTGGCCTTCGGCGAGGAATCCGCCATGGCGGAAATAGTGGTTCTCAATCCTGGCGAAAGCCAGCGCGAACCGGGAATCGGCCATTTCCCGCACCCGATCTGGTTGCGGTAGCAGAGAACTCGTTGCACCTTCCCACACAGACCAAGCGATCCCGGCAGTGCGGGCGACCTGTTCATCGGAGGAATGCAGCAGCCGGTGATAGACCTCGACGAGATCTTGGTCGCGTTCGTTCTCGGGGATCGGTGCGAGGAACTTCGCCCACTCGTCCGGGTAGAGGTATCCCGCTGCGCCGTTGTAATACCAGTCGATTTCCTTGCGGCGTAACAGGAAGATGCCGCGCAGTACCAACTCGGTTACCCGTTCGGGATGTCGTTGCGCGTAGGCCAGCGCGAGCGTGGAACCCCACGACCCGCCGAACACCTGCCACCGCTCGATGTCGAGATGTGCGCGCAAGGTCTCGATATCGGCGATCAGGTGCTGGGTGGTGTTGTGAGCCAAGTCCGCGTCATCGGACAAGTGCGGGATGGAGCGGCCACAACCACGCTGGTCGAACAGCACGATCCGGTAGGCGACCGGATCGAAGAACTGCCTATGACGCGGTATGGTGGCGCCGCCTGGTCCGCCGTGCAGGAAGACCACCGGTTTGCCCTCTGGGTTACCGCTGACTTCCCAATACATCGACTGGCTGTCGCCGACCGCCAGCATGCCGGAGTCGTGTGGTTCGATCTCTGGATAGGGTGTGCGCATCCGGTCTTTACCCCCTCAGAATGCGAGCCCGGAGGCCAGGTCGGGGAGTTCCAGCGCGTCCAGTGCCTGTCGTCGCACGTCAGGGCAGCTCTTGCTGGTGATGCGGTCGATGACTGGTTTGTCGGCCAGTACCGTGGCATTGATGGCGCCGTTGACCAGCGCCCACTCGTGCACGAGCGCGTTGAGGCCGATCTTGCCCAACGTCGGTCCCTGCACCCGCCAATTGGACAGTTCAGGTCGTATCATGCCGCACAGCCTGGCCGCTGCCGCGTCGGAGACCTCCGGGGTAGTCGGCGTGCTGTTGCCGGAACTCGTACTCGGTGCCGTGGTGGTCGATTCTGTGGTCGTCGGTGCGGTAGAGCTCGTGCTGCCGCTGGGGGCGGGGACAGCCGATTCCGGGCCGCACGCGGTCGAAACCACGGCAGTGAGAACGCTCGCCACCAGCAGGGTGCTGCGGGAAATCCAACGGCTGCTCGGCATCGGTACCTCTGGTCGTGTCGGTATTGTCGGTATCGAGTCTGCCATTGATCGCGCGCGGTGGCTGGTAATGCTTGTTTCGGTCCCGCCTGCGGGTGAGCTGTTCCGTGTGGGAGGGGCCGTGCGGTGGACGACCGACCGGGCAGTGCGGTTGGTGCGCACTGCCCGGTCGGTCAGCTCATCCGCTCTCCTCGGGTGGAAAGTGTCGTTCAGAAACTGTGTTCGGGCCCTGGAAAGATTCCGCGACGCACTTCTTCGGCATAAGTGGTTGCCGCAGAGCGTAATTCGTCGCCGAGCTTGCCGAAGCGTTTGACGAATCTCGCTGTCTTTCCGCTGGTGTAGCCGGCCATGTCCTGCCAGACCAGCACTTGGGCGTCGGTATCGGCGCCCGCTCCGATACCGACGGTGGGAATGGTCAGCTTGCGGGTGACCTGCCCGGCCAGCTCGGCCGGAACCATCTCCATGACCACGGCGAACGCGCCCGCTTCCTGAACCGCGATGGCATCGGCGATCAACTGCTCGGCGCCGTCCCCTCGACCCTGTACGCGGAAACCGCCCAGGGTGTTCACGCTTTGCGGGGTGAAGCCGATATGCGCCAGCACTGGAATGCCTGCCGCGGTGATCCCCGCGATCTGTTCGGCGACGCGCTCGCCACCTTCTAGTTTCACCGCATGCGCCCCGCCCTCCTTCATGAAACGGGTCGCGGTGGCCAGCGCCTGCTGCGGTGTGGATTCGTAGGTGCCGAACGGCAGGTCCGCCACGACCAACGCGTGCGCAGCGCCACGGACCACGCCGCGGACCAGTGGAATGAGTTCCTCGACGGTGATCGGCACGGTGGTGTCGTAGCCGTATACGACGTTGGCCGCCGAGTCGCCGACCAGCAGCACCGGGATGCCGGCCTCGTCGAACAGCCGGGCCGAGGAGTAATCGTAGGCGGTCAGCATCGCCCAACGTTCACCAGCGGCCTTCATCTGCTGCAGGTGGTGCACTCGGATCTTGCGCACAGTCTTCTTGGACTCGGCGGGTGCGGCACCGTAGGCAGGGGTTTCCGAATCTGATGTGGACATCATCGTCCTTTCATGTGTCGCCTCGAGGCCCGTGCGGGTCCCCGGGTTGGTATCACCAGGTTCAGTTTGCCACTGACACATCTCACGTTTAAGACTTGTCCACAATGTAGTTGGTCACACATGGTGTAGTCGGTCACAGCGGTGACCGCCGGGTGCGGCCGCGCCGGAGCGAGTTCTTCCGCCGGGGAACCGAGTTGCCGAACCAGCTGTGTGGTCTGGATATGATGCGATCATCGCTATCCGCGCGGAGATGTCCACGTGGATAGCGGTCGCATCCAGGCCATATCACAGGCTTCGGTGAATTGTGACGACTGATTCGGCGGGATCGCACATGGCAATACCGTGCATATCGAATTCGGAGTCTGGTTCCGGTGAGTTTCTGGTAGATTCTCACCGGTCGGAGGGAATTCTGCGAAGTACTCGTTCTGTATTTCTGAGTCGAATATTCGATTGTGGCCGTTGTTCTGGTCGATATATTCTGTTTTGGTCGCGATATTCCAAGGTGTCGCGTATGTGCTGAATGATGCTGACCCAGTTGTCCGATACGTTATCGCCACCATGGTGGCGACAGCATTCGGTCTGCTGGCTCGGTATGGGGGGCGTGCCGTAAAACCCCTCTGCGCATAGAGACCGGGCAGGTAGGCGCTCGGTATGTCGATTCAGGTGTACACCGGGGTCGGCCGGTCGCGCGGTCGGCTCTCGGCGCCGGTGGTTCGATGAGCGGACAAGAACACGTCGGCTGTGACCTCGCCGGGAGATCGCGGGCTGCCCGAAGCGATGTCGGCTTTGTCCGATGGCAGTATCGAGGCATGTCAATGGTGCGGAGTCGGCGCAATCTGGTCGTGCTGTCGATACTGACAGTGTTCGCTGCGGGGTGTACCGCGATCCGAGCTGAATCGAGCCAGTTGATGCCCCCACCGCCGGCTGGGTTGGAGAGGTTCTACGAACAGACTGTGCATTGGGGTGACTGCACCGGATTCGGCGGGCCGGGCGGCCGTCTTCCACCAATCGCGGAGTGCGCGCGGATCACGGTCCCTGTGGACTACGCGGCGCCGAATGGGGCGACCGCGCAGATCGCGATATCCCGGATCAAGGCGACGGGACAACGGATCGGTTCGCTGCTCATGAACCCGGGCGGACCAGGGATGTCCGGTCTGAGTTTGGTGGGGCTGGGCAGCGACACGCCGTTGGCCGAGCGCTTCGACCGGGTCGGCTTCGATCCGCGCGGCATCGGCTCCTCTATCCCCGCGATTGTCTGCCAGACCACGCAGGAGCGGAAAGCCGAGCGCGCTGAGCCGCCGGAAGACTATTCCCCCGAAGGGATCGCGGAAGCGGAGGCGGACAATCGCCGATACGCCGCGCGTTGTGCCGAGCGGGTCGGCGAGGACTTTCTCGCCCATGTCGGCACGCGTGAGGTGGTGCGGGATCTCGATGTCATGCGTGCCGCGTTGGGTGACGCCGCGCTCACTTATCTCGGCTATTCCTACGGCACCAAGATCGGCTCGGCGTACGCGGAGAAGTTCCCGGACCGCGTGCGTGCGCTGGTACTGGATGGTGCCGTCGATTCCGCGCAGGACCCGATGCAGGAATCATTGCGGCAGGCGGCCGGCTTCCAGCAGGCATTCGATGCTTATGCCGCGTACTGTGCTCGACAACTGGACTGTCCCCTCGGCGTCGATCCGGCGCACGCGGTGCGACGGTTCCGTGAGCTGGTGGACCCGCTGTGGGACAACCCAGTGCCGACCACTGATCCGCGCGGGCTGAGCTACAGCGACGCGATCACCGGCGTGAGCCAGGCGCTCTACACCGACGAACTGTGGAGGCGACTCACGCTCGGTCTGTCCGAGTTGCGTGAAGGCCGCGGCGACACTTTGCTGGAACTGGCCGATAGGTACTACGACAACACGGGTGACGCGTTCAACGCTATTCGGTGTGTGGATGATCCGCGCATCACCGACCGTGCCGTCATGGGGCGGCTGGATGCCGAATACCGCGAAGCGGCGCCCTTTCTGGACGATGGTCGTGGCACGGGGGCGGCGCCATTGGAGCTGTGCGCCGTCTGGCCGGTGCCGAACACCAGCCGACCACATCGCCTCTCGGTGCCAGGGCTGCCGAAGACGGTAGTGGTGTCCACGACCGAGGATCCGGCGACGCCGTACCAGGCCGGCGTCGATCTGGCCGGCCAATTGGACGCCGCGCTCATCACGTATCGGGGTAGCAGGCACACGGTGGTACTGACGGGCGAGCCTTGCGTGGACGACGCGGTCATCGCCTATCTGATCGACCTCACCGAACCCGCGCTAGGGCTTACCTGTTGATCCCTTCGTTCGGAGTGGTCGCCGAGCGGTTGACGCCGTGCGGTCGGGACAGGAAGAACCCGAATCAGGGCGATCAGGCGGTGCGGAGTTCGCCGGAGAAACTTGCTCAGCAATCTTAAGCGTGTATGTAACACGGATTTAACTCCGGGTGCTTACGCTCGCGGACATGGATCGCCAGAAGGAATTCGTGCTGCGGACGCTCGAAGAGCGGGACATCCGCTTCGTGCGGCTCTGGTTCACCGATGTCTTGGGCTACCTGAAATCCGTCGCGATCGCTCCCGCGGAGCTGGAAGGAGCGTTCGAGGAGGGCATCGGCTTCGACGGTTCGGCCATCGAAGGCTTCGCCCGGGTCTCGGAGGCCGATATGGTCGCCCGGCCGGATCCATCGACCTTCCAGGTGTTGCCGTGGGCCAGCAGCAAAGGACACCAGCATTCCGCGCGCATGTTCTGCGATATCGCCATGCCCGACGGGTCACCGTCCTGGGCCGATCCGCGTCATGTGTTGCGCCGTCAGCTCAACAAGGCCGGGGACGTGGGCTTCAGTTGCTACGTGCATCCCGAGATCGAATTCTTTCTGCTGAAGAATGGCTCGCAGGACATCTACTCGCCGGTGCCTGCCGATACCGGCGGGTTCTTCGATCAAGCCGTGCACGATTCGGCACCGAATTTCCGCCGCCATGCTATCGATGCGCTGGAATCCATGGGTATCTCAGTGGAGTTCAGTCATCATGAAGGAGCTCCCGGTCAGCAGGAGATCGACCTGCGCTATGCCGACGCGTTGTCCATGGCCGACAATGTGATGACTTTCCGCTACCTGATCAAGGAAGTCGCTATCGACGAGGGGGTGCGCGCGACATTCATGCCCAAGCCCTTCGCCCAGTATCCAGGCTCGGCCATGCACACGCATATGAGCCTGTTCGAGGGGGAGACGAACGCCTTCCACGATCCGGACGACCCGATCAACCTCTCGGCGACGGCGCGGGCGTTCATCGCCGGCATTCTCGAGCACGCATCGGAGGTCAGCGCGGTCACCAATCAATGGGTGAACTCCTACAAACGGCTCATTCATGGCGGTGAGGCACCCACCGCGTCCTCCTGGGGCAGATCCAATCGCTCCGCTCTGGTACGGGTGCCGATGTATACACCGAACAAGTCGTCTTCGCGCCGGGTCGAGATCCGCAGCCCGGATTCCGCGTGCAACCCCTACCTCTCCTTCGCCGTGCTGCTCGCGGCCGGTTTGCGAGGGATAGAGAAGGGCTACACACTCCCCCCGGAGGCGGAGGACGATGTGTGGTCGCTGACCGCCGCGGAACGGCGCGCGATGGGCTTCCGTGAACTGCCGGGCTCGCTGGATGAGGCGTTGCAGGCGATGGAGCGCTCCGAGCTGGTCGCGGAGACTCTGGGCGAGCATGTATTCGACTTCTTCCTGAGAAACAAACGCAGGGAGTGGGCGGAATACCGTAGTCAGGTCACGCGGTTCGAAATCCAGGAATATCTGGGGTTGTAATCAGAGGAGTGCTGGACAGCGGTATACGCGCGGTATCGGCCATGTAATTTGAGAGGTATGGTTCGGTCACCGTATGCCCGCTCTGCGGTTCCAGGGGTGGGCCGGCTCGGACTGCTCGAGCCGACCGCCGCCGCGTCGCTACGCGAGTTGGGCTGGGACAATGTCGAGAGTATCCCGGTGCTGTGGGCACTGTCGCGCGCGCCGGACGCCGACCTCGCATTACACACGCTCATGCGGCTGCGTGCGGAAATCGGAACCGGCTGGGCGGCTCTCGACTCGGCGATCCGCGAGGATGTGCCCTTGCGCGGCAGGCTGTTCGGGTTGCTCGGCGCGTCCAGCGCCTTGGGGGATCATCTCGTCGCCACACCATCGGCCTGGGAGATATTGCGTCGCAAGGACTTACCTGAACGAGACGAACTCGTCACCGACCTGCTCGCTGTGGTCGAAGCGGAGCCTGAGCAGGGTCCCTGCGCGGCGCCGATGCTGTTTCGTGCCGGAAACGCGGACTCTGACGCGGTGGCGCTGCTGCGCACGCGGTACCGCGATCGGCTGATGTTGCTGGCCGCGCTGGATTTGGCTGCCACCGTGGAGAACGAGCCGGTGTTGCCGTATCAGATGGTCAGCAGGCACCTCACCGATCTGGCCGACGCCGCTCTGACCGCGGCCTTGGCCGTCGCGGTCGCGCGGGTGTGCAAGGACGGGCCGGTGTCGGTACGACTCGGCGTGATCGCGATGGGCAAAAGTGGCGCATGTGAGCTGAACTATGTCAGCGACGTCGATGTGGTATTCGTCGCCGAACCCGCCGATGCCATCGCGACTCGACTGGCAGCCGAGATGATGAGTGTGGCGAGCCAGGCGTTTTTCGAGGTCGATGCCGCACTACGGCCGGAGGGCAAGGCCGGCGCCCTGGTACGTACCTTGGACTCACACATCGCGTACTACAAGCGGTGGGCACGCACTTGGGAATTTCAGGCGCTGCTGAAGAATCGGCCCGCGACCGGCGATCTCGCCCTCGGTGGGCAGTATCGCACCGCGCTGATGCCGATGGTGTGGTCAGCGGCGGAGCGTCCCGATTTCGTTCCGGACGTCCAGGCGATGCGTAGGCGGGTGGAGGACTTGGTGCCCGTCGATTTGCGCGAACGCGAACTCAAACTCGGACAGGGCAGTTTGCGCGATGTCGAATTCGCGGTACAGCTCTTGCAATTGGTGCACGGGCGGGTGGACGAGGCTTTACACGTGGCGAGCACTGTCGAAGCGCTGACCGCGCTGGCGGCGGGCGGATATGTCGGACGCGACGACGCGGCGAATCTCACTGCCTCGTATGAGTTCCTGCGCTTGCTGGAACATCGGCTGCAATTGCAGCGTCTGCGTCGTACCCACACCCTGCCCGCTGCTGACGACGAGGAGGGGATGCGTTGGCTGGCTCGTGCCGCGCATATTCGCCCGGATGGCAGACAGGACGCGGTGGGGGTGCTGGTCAGTGAGATTCGCCGGAATGCCCTGCGGGTGCGGCGCTTGCATGTCAAACTGTTCTACCGGCCGTTGCTGGAATCGGTGGCGCGCCTGGACTCCGATGCGCTGCGCCTGAGCCCGGCGGCGGCCATCCGGCAATTGGCCGCCCTGGGCTATGTGGCGCCGGAACACGCACTCGGACATCTGAAAGCGCTGACCAGCGGGGTGTCACGCAGAGGCCGCATCCAAGCCCTGCTGCTGCCGACCCTGCTCGAATGGCTGGGTGAGACACCGAATCCCGATGCGGGGCTGCTGGCCTATCGCAGGGTGTCGGAGGGACTCGCCGACCAAATCTGGTTTCTGCGCGTGCTGCGCGACGAGGGTGCCGTCGCACAGCGGCTCATGATCGCGCTCGGCTCCTCGGAATATCTGCCCGACCTGTTGATCAACGCGCCGGAGACGATTCGGATGTACGCCGATGGGCCCAGCGGTCCGTTGCTGCTCGGATCGCGGCCGGAAGAAGTCGCGCGCGGCATCCTCACCGCCGCCGCTCGCTACGAGGATTCGAAGCGTGCCGTGGCCGCGGCCCGCTCGCTGCGCAGACACGAACTGGCTCGGGTGGCCTCGGCCGACTTGCTCGATATGCTCGACGTGCCGCACGTGTGCCTGGCGTTGTCCTCGGTGTGGGTAGCGGTGTTGGAGGCGTCACTGCGTGCGGTGATCCGGGCCACCGAAGCCGAGCGGGGTGCGTCGGCGCCCGCTGATATCGCGGTCATCGGTATGGGCAGGCTCGGCGGGATGGAGCTCGGGTACGGCTCGGATGCCGATGTGCTGTTCGTCTGTGACCCGCGACCAGGCGCGGACGAGTCCGAGGCGGTCAAATGGGCGATCGGGGTAGCCGACCGGGTGCAGCGTCTACTCGGGGCACCGAGTACCGATCCGCCGCTGCATGTGGATGCCGGCTTGCGCCCGGAAGGACGCAACGGTGCCCTGGTGCGCACGTTGGCCGCCTATTCTGCGTACTATCAGCAGTGGGCCCAGCCCTGGGAGGTGCAGGCACTGTTGCGCGCCCACCAGGTGGCGGGGGATCAGGAACTCGGGGTGCGTTTCCTGCACATCATCGATAGGGTGCGATACCCGAAGGGAGGGGTATCGGCCGAGGCGGTGCGTGAGATCCGACGGATCAAGGCCAGGGTGGACGCGGAGCGACTACCGCGTGGCGCCGATCCGGCCACGCACACCAAACTGGGGCGCGGTGGCCTGGCCGACATCGAGTGGACGGTTCAGTTGATGCAGCTGCGGCATGCCCATGAGGTGCCCGCGCTGCACAATACTTCTACGTTGCAGTCCTTGGATGTGATCGAGCGGACCGGATTGTTGGACGCGGTCGATGTGGCGTTGCTGCGCGACGCGTGGCTCACCGCGACCAAGGCGCGCAACGCGCTGGTCCTGGTTCGAGGTAAGCCGAGCGATCAGCTTCCCGGTCCGGGGCGTCTTCTCTCGGCTGTCGCTCGGGTGGCCGGATGGCCGAACGACGACGGAAGCGAATTCCTCGACCACTACATGCGTGTAACACGACGAGCCAAAGCCGTGGTAGAGCGGGTATTCGGTGCCTGAGTCGGTGCTCGCGTCGTTTATCCGGCCCGGCGACGTCCTGGTGGCGCTCCGCGCCGGGGAGCGCCGTTGTCACGGGTCGATAACAGTCGAGCTGATTTCTTGTGCGATCATCTCGCTCGATTGGGACTATCCCCCGACGTCGTTACCTCGATAGGAGTTTGTGTCTTGGATGAGTTTCTTGACACGGTGAATGGTTATATCTGGAGCGATGCGCTGATCTATCTGTGTTTGGCGGCCGGTGTGTATTTTTCGGTCCGCTCCAGATTTCTCCAGGTACGGCATGTTCGGGAGATGGTCCGGTTGATGCTGCACGGGGAGAAATCCTCGTCGGGGGTGTCGTCGTTCCAGGCGCTGGCCATGTCGTTGTCCGGCCGAGTCGGTACCGGAAATATCGCAGGCGTCGCCACCGCCATCGCTTTCGGCGGTCCAGGGGCACTGTTCTGGATGTGGGCTGTCGCCTTCCTGGGCGCCTCGACCTCGTTCGTCGAGTGCACCCTCGGCCAGATCTACAAAACGCGTGATCGCATCACCGGCGAGTACCGTGGCGGGCCCGCGTACTACTTCAGCAAGGTGATGGCGCATACCCGTGCCGCTCCGCTGTTCCGAGTCTATGGATTCGTATTCGCGGCGGTGACTGTGCTCGCTTGTGGTTTGCTGATGCCCAGTGTGCAGTCCAATTCGATGGCTGTCGCGATGAATCAAGCCTGGGGCGTTTCGGAATGGGTCGTCGCTGTCGGTGCGGTCATCCTGCTGGCCTTCGTGATCATCGGCGGTGTCAAGCGCATCGCGGCGTTCGCGTCGATCGTGGTGCCGTTCATGGCGGTCATCTACATCGCGCTGGCGCTGATCATCGTGTTCGTCAACGCCGAGGAACTCCCCGGCATCGTGCGTCTGATCTTCGCCAGTGCTTTCGGCGCGGACTCGGTGTTCGGCGCGATCATCGGCTCGGCGGTTATGTGGGGTGTCAAGCGCGGGGTCTACTCGAACGAGGCAGGGCAGGGGACCGGGCCGCATGCGGCCGCGGCCGCAGAGGTCTCCCATCCGGCCAAGCAGGGGTTGGTGCAAGCTTTCGCGGTCTACGTCGATACTCTGTTCATCTGCACCGCGACCGGATTTCTCATCTTGTCCACCGGCGCCTACCGGGTGTTCGAAGCAGAGTCCGCGACCGGCGCCGTGCTGGCCGACGGCGGTGCGTTGCCCGCGGACACCGGGGTAGGGCCGACCTTCGTCCAGGTCGGTTTCGACACGCTGTGGAACGGTGCTGGATCGACCTTCATCGCCGTTTCGCTCGCTTTCTTCTGTCTGACCACAATCATCGCGTATTACTACATGGCCGAGACGAACTTGCGGTTCCTGCTCGGCAAGTACGCGCCGATTCCGGTTCCGATCATTCGCGGCACGATCGGGTCGAACTTCACGATTGTGCTGCAGGCGTTGATCCTGATCTCGGTGGCGGTGGGCGCGGTGTCGGCCACGACCGACGCATGGACACTCGGCGATATCGGCGTGGGATTGATGGCCTGGCTCAACATCGTCGGCATCATCATCGTGCAACAGCCTGCTTACAAGGCGTTGCGCGACTACGAGCGGCAGAAGAAGTCGGGACTGGACCCGGTATTCGATCCGCTGGCCGTGGGTATCGTCGGTGCTACGTTCTGGGAGACATATCGCTCGACCAAAGACAAGGACCGGGCACAGAGTACGGTGTAGCCGACCGAGGGGCGGATCGGTGGTGGCGTGAGGATCAGCGCCACCCCGACCCCCGCTGGGCGATGTATCGATATTCGTCCGCGATTCGCATTCGTGACAGGAAACCTTTTCGGGCTTCGCCTATTCTCGGCCGCATGCGTCAGTGGGTAGACCGTATTCTACTCGGGGTGGGGTGGTGCGCTGTAGCGGTGGGCGCTGTCGGAGTCGCGCTGTATTTCGGAGCCTGGCAGCGGCGTGGGCTGATGTCGCTCGCGTCCAAGGCGTCGTATTTGATGATCGGCGCGGTGGTCGATGTGGTGCTGGTGTGGGCTGCGCGGAGGTGGCGTAGTTCAGCCGTCGCTGGGGTTCGGTGATCGGCATCGACCACATTCTGCTGGCCGATGCTACTGCGGAAGACCTGTATTCCCTTACTGTTCCCGGCTCTGATCACCGGGCACTCGCTTCCTGAGTTCGCTTTCACCAACGGCGATCCGGACAGCCCCGCGTCCGACACCATGAACTTCCAGCCGTCAGCCAGGTGTTGCGGATCGTGACGTTGTCGACGCGGGGCGTCGACAACGTCACCGGGTGTGCGCAGCCTCGATCAGTTCGTAGGCCATCGCAAGCCCGTCTGCCCGCGGGCCGATCCCCTCGGTGACTTCGGTCCGCAAACGCACTGTGGCAGAAGTAGGTTTTGATCATTACTCTGAACAATAGTTACAGAATGCATACGCAGCCTGAACTGCTCAGCCCTACGAACCAACCGAATGGGCAATCTTCTTCACTTCGGTATGGGATGGAAGTACCGCATCCGCGCTAACCGGCGAGCAACCATACCAGCAGGCCGAACCCCCACAGTGCTTTTCCCACAGTGGAATCCCAGCCCAAGCCGCTGACGCCAATGCCTCGGCGCTACGTGGGGCGTATCGGCAACCCTTACCCGGAACCGATTCAGGAGAAACTGCAGCCAGGGTTGGGTGCGCTCACAGCCAGCGGGCTGCCCGCCGGGTTGAGGTAGACCACCAACAGCACTACTGGCGTAGACCCGAGGTTGCGGCCGATGTGGACGTTATTCGGCCCGACTTTCTCGGCGAGGGCCGCGCCGGACTTATAGACGCCGTCGACCGAACAATCCGCCGCGTTGTGGGTGAGTGTGCCCTGCTGCACAATGGCGAACAATTGACCGTCGTGGTAGTGCCAGCCGGTGCTTCCACCGGGCTGGATGGTGATCCTCTTGGTGATTTCATCGGTGGTCCTATCGCCCACGTGGAAATTCGTTTTACTCAAAGTTGTGGCCGTTATACCTGAGGAGGGTGTAGCCGCCGCTAGTGATGGCACGAAAACCTGTGCCACCACTGCCGCGACCAGTACTAACCACCGAAAACTTGTCATGTCAAATACCGTAGCAGGAGTTTGCTGGGTCGGTCTGAGAGGTAGAAGTGCAGGAGGTGGCCTGCGCCGACGGTGTCGCTCAGTTGTCGCAGTTCAGACGGTGGGGCGCTTTCGGCTACGCGGCCCAGTAGTGTTGTAGCGTGAGCGAGGGGGCAGCCGGGTGTGGACTGCTCGGATCGTTTTGGGCCAGCAGGGGATTGAAGTTCGTGGTGTCGGGGATGGTGGTAGAGCCCATGGGGCCGGCAGGAGCTGAACACGCAGTGAACGAGGGTTTGGTGGCGGCGGATGACGATATCGGGGAGCGCGGCGCGCGATCACTATGACCGTTCCATCACGCGATATTGTTGGTTACCAATAGTTTCTACGGCTGATCCAGGAGGGTAACCGCGACGCGACGGCCTTCTCGATTGGCCAGAATGTGTGTGAGCAGCATGATTTTCCTGGCGCAGAGGAAGCTGGACGGTACTTTCACCGGCAGGCGGGTGTCGGTCATAGTCGGGCCGGGACGATCAGGCCGCGCTTGATCGCGGCGACCAGACGCGGCGGGACCTTGTGCACCGTACCGTCGACATTGACGGGAATCAGCTGGGGTGCGGTCGCTTTCCACTGTGCTCGTCGGTGGCGAGTGTTGGACCGTGACATGCGGCGTTTGGGTACGGCCATGGTAATCAGGCTCCTTTTCCGGGGCGTGCGCGGCGGCCGTAGCGCTGCTCGAACTTCTCCACGCGGCCCGCTTTGTCGAGCACTCGGTGGGCGCCGGTCCAGAATGGGTGTGAATCCGCGGTCACGTCGACCACGATCAATGGATAGGTGTTGCCGTCGGTCCAGGCCACGGTGCGCTCACTGGTTGCGGTGGATCGGGTGAGGAAACGTTTTCCGGTACTGGAGTCCTCGACGATTATCGGGTGGTAGTCGGGGTGGATGCCGGGTCTCACGATAGTTGTTCTCCTTCTCGTGCGGAGGATGAGGGGGTCGATTCGGTGGCGCTACACGGATCGTCGTGCCACTCGCCGAACGGATCGGTGAATTTCTGCCACGAATCCGGTTGCCGTAGTTCGTGGTCGGTGACCAGTGCCCATCGCAGAGCGCGCTTGATCTCGCCGGGGTCGGCGCGATGTACCAGCACGACCAGCGAGGAGTGCCGGTCGCCGAAGCGCGGGTGCCAGTTCAACGCGGCCAGCGCGCGCCGCTGCGGAGCCTCGGCTTCTTGCTCTTTCGGGGGCATCGCGTCCAGCCAGAGGCCAGCGGGACCAATGCGCAGACCTCCACCTGCCGATTCGAGCCATAGAACGTGTCGGGGGCGCGTCGCCAGCCACACCCGGCCGCGGGTGGTGACGACGCCGTCCAGCAGTATGTCGATGGCCTCGTGCAGGCGTTCTGGGTGAAATGGCCGTTGTGCGGTGAATTCGACCAGGCAAACGCCAGTGTCGACATTTAGTGGAGGCGCGCCGGCCAGCAGCGGGGCGTGTGGATCGAATCCGCGATCGGCGCGTTGCTCGGGCAGCGCCGCGAGGATGGAGCCCACATCGAGGCCATCGATTGTCCAGTACCGCACCGCAGTCGGAGCGAGCCGTTGCAGGACCGCTGCCAGTACGCTGGCGTTCAGTGGGTCGGGTCTGCCGAACAGCACCACGGCGTCGGCGTGTTGCACCCGCGCGATCGCGACCTGGGCCACGGTGCGGTCGTCGTCGCCACCGAGTTGTTCAGCCAGAGTGTCGTCGCCGGTCGCGTCCGCGAGCCAGGTGGTGGCGTCCACGGCGGCGAGCACCGCCGTGACTCGCACATCGTGTCCGGCCGGTGCGTCGATGCGGCCGGATATACCGGTGACCATCACGTGGTCGATGGCCTCGCGGATCTCGGCCGGTTCGAGCGCCGGATCCAGCAGCAGCACGATCCGCGTCACCGACGTTCGATCGGACAGCGTGCGCAGCAGCGGGAGTAGATCCTTGCGCAGCGTGCACGACACACATCCGTGTGCCGACTCCACCAGGGTCAGTTGCTCACCGTCGATCGTGCTCAGTGTTCTGGTGACCAGTCCCTCGCCCAGCAGGCTCAGGTCGTGCGTGATCAGCACCGTTCCGGGCTCGAGCAGCGTCTCACCGAGGTGGCGTACCTCGTCGGCAGTGCCGGCCACCATGATGACGGGCGTCCTGGTGCCCACCTCCACTCCTTTCGGTAATCATTTTCAATAACTGTTGATAGAGCGTACAGTTCCAAGGAGCAGTTGTCGAAAATGATTTTCAACTAGAGAGGGGAGTGTCATGTCTGCGCACTGTCAGGTGACGGGCAGGGTGCCCGGATTCGGCAAGTCGGTCTCGCACTCGCATCGCCGCACCAGTCGGCGCTGGGATCCCAATATCCAGCGCAAGACCTACTTTGCGCCCAGCCTCGGTCGACGAGTCACGCTGAATGTGTCGGCCAAGGGCATCAAGGTGATTGACCGTGACGGCATCGACATCGTCATCGCCCGGATGCGGGCGCGGGGGGAGCGGATCTGATGGCGTCCAAGAGCACCGAACTGCGGCCGGTGGTCAAGCTGCGTTCGACCGCTGGCACCGGTTACACCTACGTCACCCGCAAGAACCGGCGCAACGATCCGGACCGGCTGGTATTGCGCAAGTACGACCCGATCGTGCGTCGTCACGTCGATTTCCGGGAGGACCGCTGATGGCGAAGAAGTCGAAGATCGTCAAGAACGAGCAACGCAGGCAGGTCGTGGCCCGCTACGCACAGCGTCGCGCCGAATTGCGTTCGCTCGCAAGGAACATCAACGTTATTCCTGAGGTACGGGCGCAAGCCCAGCTGGCCCTGCAGCGGCTTCCGCGTGACGCCAGCCCGACTCGCCTGCGCAACCGTGACGCCATCGACGGTCGCCCGCGCGGACACCTGCGCAAGTTCGGGCTGTCACGAGTTCGTTTGCGCGAGAAGGCGCACCGCGGCGAACTGCCCGGTGTCAGCAAGTCCAGCTGGTGAGAATGCTCGCAGGAGGTCGCTGCTGCTTGTGTCGGTGAGTTGGGCGCGCAGGTGATCGAGGAGGGAGGGTTGTTGCTCGCGGGTCGGATCGAATGGGTGCGCGGTATTCGATGGTACTCAGCCGAGCTGAACTGTTCGACACAGATGTGCCGAACAGACGCTCGTCGGTGTTCGGTTGCTACCGACCGGTGAGATGCGCATCCAGCCAGGCGACTACGTCGTCGAGTACCTTCTTCTGCTCGGGCTCGTTGAACACTTCATGATAGAGCCCCTCGTAGCGGAACACAGTGAGATCCTTTGAGCCGGCATCTCTTTCGACGATATCGGAACTGGACGGCGCGGCGACCGCGTCGGCGGTGCCGTGCAGGACCAGCAGCGGCACAGTAAGCTTCGTCAACCGCTCCTTGACCAGAGCGGTCGCGGTCAGTATCTCGGCGCCGGTGCGGACGGGCAGTGCGCCTCGGTAGACCAGCGGATCGTTGTCATAGGCCGAGATCACAGCAGGATCCCGGCTGATCTGCGATGAATCCAGTTTCAACACACCGAGATTCGGGAGGATTCTGCTCAGTACCGGCGCGAGCAGTCGTTGCACCGGGTTGCCCAGCGGGATGTCCAGTGGCGGAGCGGACAGCACGATTCCTGTGACGTCGATCGGCGCCCTGGTGGCCAAGTACAGGGTGATCAAGCTGCCCAGTGAATGGGCGACCAAGAAGCGCGGCACACCGGGGTGCTCGCCTTCGGCGATGGTCAGCATGGTGGCGATGTTGTCGGCGGCGCCTTCCATCGAGCCGATGTTGGCCTTACCGCCCGCGGACTTGCCATGGCCGATGTGGTCGAGCGCGTAGACCGCGAAACCCGCTGCGGCCAAGCGCTGTCCGACGTGGGCGTAGCGGCCTGAATGCTCGGCCACGCCGTGCACCAGGACGATCACCCCACAGACCGCGTCGCCGGGCAACCATGCACGCCAGGCTACAGCGCCGCCGATGCCGGCGAACTTGCCGGACTGGGTACGGATCTCGGGCGTGGCGGACGATTCGGTCCGCGCGGTGTCGCCCGCCGTCGGCTCGGTGTTCATACCTCAACTCCTGGTCTCGGTGGCGTGCTGTTCGCCGCGAAGTGCTCGATCAGCCGCCGGTTGAACGTGATGAGTCGAGCGTAGTTGACCCGGGAAAGGCGTTCATCGGTTCCGTGGACCGAGGCCAGGTCGTCGGCGCCCAACACTATCGGGGCGAAATTGCACCGAGTGATTGCTAGGTCATCGTAGTGCCTGGAGTCGGTCGCACCGGGAACGAGGCCGGTGGTCACCGCGGTACCAGGGACAACGGCGCGGGCGAGGTCGGCGATCAGGTCGAAGGCGGGACCGGGGCAGGTGCTTTGTGTCGGCTCCGTGCACATGCCGACCAGCTCGATCCGGACCTTCTTGTCGCGCAACACCTTCCGACAGTATGCCAGTATCGAGGCGACCGAATCGCCCGGCAGTATGCGGAAGTTCACCAGCGCCTCGGCCTGTTGCGGCAACACGTTGGCTCGTATCCCGCCATGTATCACCGTTGGAGCGGCAGTGGTGCGCACCAGTGCCTCGGTCTGTGGCCGGGTCGCCATCATCCGGGTGATCACCGGCGCCGCGACGCGTGTGAGGGCCAGCAGGCGCCTGCGTGGCTCCGGCATGGCCACGCGCAGCCTGGACAGCATGTCCGCGATCACCGGCGTCAGGCGCAGCGGCATCGGATGAGCTTGGATCCGGTTCACTGCCCGTGCGATCCGTCCGATCGCAGTCTGTCTGCCCGGCATGGACGAATGCCCGCCCACCTCGGTGACCGACAACCGGACCGTCGCATATCCTTTCTCGCCGAGCATGATCGTGGCCACGGGACGCCGCGCCCCGTCGACGACACCGGTGGTGATCACACCGCCCTCGTCGAGCAGCAGATCCGCCCGCACACCTGCCTGCCGCAGATGCTCGGCGATCCGTTCGGCGCCGTCGCTGCCGAAGACTTCTTCATCATGTCCGAACGCCAGATATATCGTGTGCCGAGGACGCAGGCCTGAGGACAGTGCCGACTCGACCGCTTCCAGAATGGCGAGCACACGGCTTTTGTCATCGATTGCGCCACGGCCCCAGATATATTCGTCGTCGACGACCCCAGCGAACGGTGGATGAGTCCAGCGCTGCGGGTCGTCCGCGGGCACCACGTCCTGGTGTGCCAGCAGGATGGCGGCGACCCGGGTGGGTTCGCGGCCCTGCCACCGGTAGAGCTTGCTGTGCCCGAACTGCCGCAGTTCGAGTTCGGCATGCACCAGCGGGAAGCACTGCCTGAGATGAGCATCGAGGTGATGAAACGCGGAATCGTCGGTGTCGCGTGGATCGTCGGTGGACACGGTTGCGCAGCGCAGCGCGGCGGCGAGACGTTCGGCAGTCAGGTCGTCGACCGGCTCGGTCATCGGTTATCGGTGCGGACAGGCAGGGACATGGGCACTGTCGTATTGTCCACTATGTGGGTAGTGTGAGGTACCGTTTCCTCATCTCGCCACCCCATGATTCCGTCACTCCACAGTGCGTCCTCCTGGCAGGCCGGGACGTTATAGGACAGTTCGATATCGACTGAGGCATTCGATATCGACTGAGGCAACAGTGACATCGACCACGGTGACGGCGACCGGTGCGGAGATCAGGGAGTGTGCCTACACGTGGTCGATTACGTCGGTAACGCGTACTCCGCTTCGACGACCCCGCCGGAATCAGTCGACTGCGCCTTCCGATCACGATACCGGCGTATGATCGAGCACTAGTGTGAATATCGGGGGGAAGAATGAGCGAGTCGGTAACCGCGGACTGGGGAGGATTCGTGCGAGCGTTGGCGCACTGCCTCGCGGAATTGCCCTCACGTGCGACGCTGATCATCGCCGCTCCCGGCCATCGCTATGTGCAATTCGTCCAGTACGACATCAAATTGTCCGCCGAGCTGGCCGGAGAACAGTATTCGAGTCGATCGATATCGCAGGCCGCCGCGCAAGAGTTGCGCACACTCGGCTGGCAGGAGCCGGTGTCGTGGCAGAGCGCCGGGAACTGGACCAGGACTTTGTTCTGGCCGATCGACTCGAACAACCTGCTCGATTTCGCCTACTCGGTCGCTGTCGGTCTGCGCGACGCGCTCGGGGTGACTACCCCGGTAGAGCTGCGCGCTATGGGCTGGACCGAGGCATCCGGTGATATGGATCTCACTGCACTCGGCTCGATCGCGCGCCGCGGCCGACCGTGATCGCGCCCGCCGTCCCATGGCAAAGGCGTCACTACCTGGGCACTATTCTGAGAGGCATGGCAGCAGGCAAGCCCACCAAGGAAGCGAAGGCCGCGGCGAAAGCGGCTCGCAAGCAGCAGTCGAGAGAACGTCGCAGGCAACTGTGGCAGGCGTTCCAGATGCAGCGCAAGGAAGACAAGCTGCTGCTGCCGCTGATGATCGGGGCCTTGGCAGGCAGTGTCGCCGTCTTCGTCCTCATCGGCATGATCTTCGGGCTGACCTGGTTTCTCGTGCCGTTGGGCGTGGTGCTCGGTGCGCTGATCGCATTCATCATTTTCGGTCGTCGTGTGCAGAAGAGCGTCTACCGCAAAGCCGAGGGACAGGCGGGCGCCGCGGCTTGGGTGCTGGACAATCTGCAGGGGAAATGGCGGGTGAGCAATGGCATTGCCGCGACGACACAGCTGGACGCTGTGCATCGGGCGATCGGCCTGCCCGGCGTGGTGCTGGTCGCCGAGGGTTCGCCGCAGCGGGTGAAATCGCTTTTGGCCCAGGAGAAGAAGCGCACCGCCCGACTGATCGGCGATACTCCGATCTACGATGTCGTCATCGGCAACGACGAGGGGCAGGTTCCGCTCAAGGACTTGCAGCGATATCTGACCAAATTGCCTCGCAATATCGACACCAAGCGGATGGACCTCATCGAAGGCAGGTTGTCCGCGCTGAGCGCGCGCAGCGGGCCCGCGCTGCCGAAGGGACCCATGCCTGCGGGTGCCAAGATGCGTGGCGTGCAGCGGACCATTCGTCGGCGTTGACCGACGACAGTGAGCGGTCCGTGCCTTTTCGGGCACGGGAGCGCTCGTGTTGTGCCAGTGCTTCGGTTCTGAGTGAGTAGCCAACTGATCCAGTCGTGGACGAGCGGGTGGTAGACGATGAGCGCGATGGTGGATTTCGGCGGGCGGAGCTGGTTGCTCAGCGCGAATTCACCAGCGCCGTCCCGGTGGCCCGGTCGTGCATACCGCGCCCATCGGCGTCGGTGAACAGCGCAGGCGCGACGAAGATCAGTAGCATCTGCCTGGCCAGCGCCCGGATGAAGCCGACAGATGTGGGCGCGTCGATGCGGACTGTTCGCAACCGCAGGAAGTACTGGCCAGGCGTGAAACCGAACAGTGCCACCGCACCGACGCCGATGACGAACCAGATCAGCAGGGTCAGGCTCGATGCTGAACCGCTGCGCGTGATAAACGCCGCAATGCCGACCGCTATCATCCAGTCCACGAACAGAGCAGCGATCCGGCGCCCCATTCCGGCAAGAGATCCCGCTCCGTTTTTCGGCAGTCCGAGTTGTTCTCCGGGGTAACCGGGGATCGCCGAATCACCGGAATCCGTCGGAGGTCCAGAAAGCCAGGAACCGGTGATACGCGCCATGCATCTCAGGATAAGCGGGCTGGGCAGGCCCTCTGACACCGCATGAGCGGTCAGGCCTGGAGGTGGTAGTGGAGTGTGGCCGACGCAGGGCCCCGCTCATGCGAGATATCCGACACCGCATGAGCGGTCAGGCCCGGAGGTGGTAGTGGAGTGTGGCCGACGCAGGGCCCCGCTCATGCGAGATATCCGACACCGCATGAGCGGTCAGGCCCGGAGGTGGTAGCGGAATGTGGCCACCGGGCGTGGCTACTCTGGCAGAGCTACCATGCTTTGTTCGAGCTCGGAGGTCACCGCCACCGGGCAAGCTTACGTGTAACACTGGCGAAACACGGCCTTGACTGCGGGGAAACACGGAATCCATAGCGTCTGGTCGCGACGAGCCCATGCAATCGACACTGGCTGGGAACCGATCCGTAAGGAGAACAAGTGACGTTCAGCACGGCCGACGAGGTCATCAAGTACATCGCTGACGAGGACATCGAATACGTCGATATCCGGTTCAGCGACCTTCCCGGTGTGCAGCAGCACTTCTCCATTCCGGCGAAGGCATTCACCACCGACCTCGCCGAGGACGGGCTGGCGTTCGATGGTTCCTCCGTTCGTGGGTTCCAGTCCATCGACGAATCGGACATGCTCCTGCTGCCCGATTTCAGTACCGCGCGCGTCGACCCGTTTCGCGCTGCCAAGACGCTGAATCTGAACTTCTTCGTGCATGATCCGTTCACCAGGGAGGCCTACAGCCGCGACCCGCGTAACGTCGCGCGCAAGGCGGAGGAGTACCTGCGTTCGACCGGTATCGCCGACACCGCCTACTTCGGCCCCGAGGCGGAGTTCTACATCTTCGACTCGATCCGCTACGACTCGGCTATGAACGGTGCCTTCTACGAGATCGAGTCGGTCTCGGGCTCCTGGAACACCGGCGCGGAGTTCAACCCGGACGGCACCCGCAACCGCGGCTACAAGGTTCGCAACAAAGGCGGCTATTTCCCGGTCGCGCCGTACGACCACTATGTCGACCTGCGCGACAAGATCTCCACCAACCTGCAGAACTCCGGCTTCGAGCTGGAGCGCGGCCACCATGAGGTCGGCACTGCCGGTCAGGCCGAGATCAACTATAAGTTCAACACCCTGCTCGCCGCGGCCGACGACCTGCAGTTGTTCAAATACATCGTCAAGAACACCGCCTGGACCGAAGGCAAGACTGTTACCTTCATGCCGAAGCCGCTCTTCGGTGACAACGGCTCGGGCATGCACGTGCACCAGTCGCTGTGGAAGGACGGCAAGCCGCTGTTCCACGACGAGGCAGGCTACGGCGGCCTGTCGGACCTGGCCCGCCACTATATCGGCGGTATCCTGCATCATGCGTCGTCGCTGCTGGCCTTCACCAACCCGACGGTGAACTCCTACCACCGATTGGTCCCCGGCTACGAGGCCCCGATCAACCTGGTGTACTCGCAGCGCAACCGCTCTGCCGCCGTTCGCATCCCCGTCACCGGCAACAACCCGAAGGCTAAGCGCCTCGAGTTCCGCGCGCCGGACTCTTCGGGTAACCCCTACCTGGCCTTCGCCGCCATGATGATGGCGGGCCTGGATGGCATCAAGAAGAAGATCGAGCCGCTGGCCCCGGTCGACAAGGACCTCTACGAGCTTCCGCCGGAGGAGGCCAAGAACATCCCGCAGGCCCCGACCAACCTGGCCTCGGTCATCGACCGGCTCGAACAGGACCACGACTACCTCACCGAAGGCAATGTCTTCACCGAGGACCTGATCGAGACTTGGATCACCCTCAAGCGTGAAAATGAGATCGCTCCGGTGAACCTGCGTCCGCATCCGTACGAGTTCGAACTCTACTTCGACGTGTAGGCCTGACCTGCGTGTTCAGGCCCGATTCGGGCCTTCGGTACGCAGTAGACGGATTCGAGTCCACCCGCTCAGTGATCACAGCCGTGATCATCTGGCGGGTGGACTCGTCTGTATCCGGCCACAGATGGCCGTAGGTGTCGAGGGATTTCTTGGCATTCGCGTGCCTCATACGCGCCTGGACGACCTTGATGTTCGCGCCGTTCGCGATCAGCAGTGACGCCAAGGCGGGTAAGTCCCCTGGGGTGGTAGCCTCCACCCAGGGGCAGAAGAACCCGCCGACGCGGCGGTCTGCGGTGGAGGTTCGGCGGAACTACACTGGTCAGCATGCGCGCCACTCATGAGGAACTCGTTCGGCTGGCTGAAGCCGTGCCCGACGATCAGGTGCAAGCTGCGACGGCGTTCCTACGTCAGTTGGTGCGGCCCACGGCTCGCCGTCAGTTCAGCTGCACAGGTACCTTCAGCGGGGAGCCTGATCTCGCGGAACGGGCGAAGGAGATCGTTCGGGAAGAACTCGACCGGGGCACGGCTGAGTGATCGTTGTCGACACGGGGCCGCTCGTGGCCCTGATGAACAACCGTGACAATCTGCATGTGGTCTGCCGGGATCTGCTCGAGAACGCTCCCGGTCCGCTGCTCGTGCCCGCACCCGTGTTCACCGAGGTATGCCTCTTGCTGGAAAGCCGCCGTGGCACCGCTACCGAGCTGAAGTTCGTTCGGGATGTGGCCAGCGGGCTGTTCACGGTCGTGGAGATGACATCCGCTGACCTCGTGCGGATCTGTGAACTCTTGGACAAGTACGCCGATCTGCCGCTCGGCACGGTGGACGCCTCCGTCGTGGCCGTGGCCGAACGATTCCCGGTCACCGCCGTTGCCACGCTGGACCGCAAACACTTCTCCATTGTCCAGTCCAAGGCCGGTCGACTGCTCCTCGTGCCGTAACTCGCGCGGTACGCAGAGAGTACGCAGCAGGGTCGAAAACTGTGCGCTTCAACCAACACAGCCAATAGCGAATGAGCAGGTGGGAGGCACACACCCAATCTCGCCCGCGACAACAAACGCCGGGTAGGTAGTCCGAGCTCTACTTCGACGTGTAGGCCTGACCTGCGTGTTCAGGCCCGATTCGGGCCTTCGGTACGCAGTAGACGGATTCGGGTCCACCCGCTCAGTGATCACAGCCGTGATCATCTGGCGGGTGGACTCGTCTGTACCCGGCCACAGATGGCCGTAGGTGTCGAGGGATTTCTTGGCATTCGCGTGCCCCATACGCGCCTGAACGACCTTGATGTTCGCGCCGTTCGCGATCAGCAGCGACGTGAGATAATTCCGTAGATCCTGGTTCGGCAGACTGGCCGGTCCCCGATGACTGGACCACATCAAGCGGTCCATTCGCTGGGGACAGGCCACAGGCGGTGGCTCCGGCGGAGTGCCCGTGATAGACGCCGCTCGCATCGATGCGTACCATCCGCCCCGAGTTTCCGGTGTTGTGACGGCTCTACAGTGACTTCTTCTTCATGATCGATCACCGTGATGCCGCTCTGACGATCGGAGTCGACGAAGATGCCGAAGGCCGCGGCGTCGGAACTCCACAGCACAGGCGCGGACTTCGCGGTGGAGCGGTTGCTGCTGATCGCCCGTCGGGTCACCAAACGCTTGGCGCGTGCGCCCAGCACCACGGGCGCATAGCCTTTGCTAATCTTCTCGCCGATCTGCTCGGCCACCGCTGATCGTGCCTTCTCCTCAGTGGCGAACGAACTGACCTTCGTCTGCTCATGGTTGCCGATACGGCTGAACCGGATACTCATTTGGGTGTCCGATGGATCGCCACGGCAACGTGCACTGTCGAAGTGCGGAACGTCGATGTGTGGGTTGATCTGTTCTCGTTTTGCGCGCTATACGCGGGTTTTCGTTCCCTGTACTGTGGCGGCTATTTGGTTGGGCATCGGCTCGTGCCGCGTGTACGTGCGCGTGAAGTCCCCGGTACCGTGCGAGATCGAGCGCAGGTCGATGGCGTAGCGGCTGAGTTCGAGTTCGGGTACTTCGGCGTGGATCCTGGTGCGGCCGGGGCCGTGTGGTTCGGTGCCGAGGACGCGCCCGCGCCTACTGGACAGGTCGCTCAGCACCGGGCCGACATATTCATCGGAGATCACCACCCATACTTCGGCGAGTGGCTCGAGTACTCTGATTCCTGCGGTCGCCGCCGCCTCTCGGAGTGCCAGCGCCCCGGCGGTTTGGAACGCGGCATCGGAGGAGTCGACGGAGTGGGCTTTGCCGTCGAACAGGGTGACCCGGATGTCGACGAGTGGATATCCGGCGGTCAGTCCGCGGGCCGCTTGAGCGCGGACTCCCTTCTCTACCGACGGTATGAACTGTCGCGGAACAACTCCGCCGACCACTTTGTCTACGAACTCGATCCCGGACCCTTCGGGTAACGGGTCGACCTCGATCTCGCATACAGCGTACTGTCCGTGCCCGCCGGATTGCTTCACATGTCTGCCGCGTCCGGTGGCTTTGCTCGCGAATGTCTCGCGCAATGCCACCGTGTGGTCGATCACGTCCACCTGCACGCTGAAGCGGGTTCGCAACCGCTCCAAAGCCACGTCGCGATGGGCCTCACCGAGGCACCACAGCACCAGTTGACGAGTCTGACCATTGTGTTCCAGGCGCAAGGCCGGATCTTCGGCGGCTAGACGGGCCAGGCTCTGGGAGAGCTTGTCCTCATCGGCTTTGCTGTGTGCGCGAATGGCAACGGGCAGCAAGGGGTCGGGCATCGGCCATGGTTCGATCCGCAGGGGGTTGCCGGTGGACGACAAGGTGTCACCGGTCTCGGCGTGTGTGAGCTTGGTGACATAGGCAATATCGCCGGCGATCACCTGCCCCAGGGGACGTTGCTGTTTGCCGAATGGCGCGGTGATCGCACCGATCCGCTCGTCCACCTCGTGGCTGTCATAACCCCCTTCCGCTGAGTCGTGGCCGCTGATGTGCACTGTGGCATCTGCATGCAGGGTGCCGGAGAAGACTCGGACCAGCGAGACCCGGCCGACATATGGATCGGACGCGGTGCGGATGATCTCCGCGGCCAGCTCTCCGTCCGGGTCGCAGCGCAGTGGGTGCGGTTCGGCGCTGTTCGCTGCGGCGATGGTGTGTTCCGCCGGTGTCGGAAAACCGTCGGTGATGAGCTCGAGCAGTTCGACGGTGCCCAAGCCTTGCTTGGCTCCTTCTGGTGCGGGCGCGGCGAACAGCACTGGATGAAAGCTGCCGCGCGAGACTGCCCGTCTCAGGTCGGTCAGTAGCGTCGTCAGGCTGACTGCTTCGCCGTCCAGGTAGCGCTCCATCAGGGTCTCGTCTTCGCTCTCGGCAATGATGCCCTCGATGAGACGGTTACGTGCTTCTTCCAGCGCAGGCAGCTGCTCGGGCGTGGGTTCGCTCTGGATTTCCGCGCCGGAGGAATAGTCGCCCACGCAGTGCGGCAGCAGTTCCACTATGCCGGTGACGGGCCGGTGGCCGTCCGGGCTCTTCGGACCGTATACCGGAAGATGTAGCGGTAGAATGTTTTCCGAAGATCCGCCGCCCAGTAGAGTTCGGCAGGTCTCGGTCATCACGTCGAATTCATCGCGGGCGGTGTCCAAATGGGTAAGCACGATCGCGCGGGGCATCCCGACCGCGGCACACTCTTCCCACAGCGTCCTGGTCGCTCCAGCGATTCCCGCCGCTCCCTCGGCTGCCGAGATCACGAACAGCGCCGCGTCGGCCGCGCGCAGCCCAGCCCGCAGCTCCCCGACGAAATCCGCGTACCCCGGCGTGTCCAGTAAGTTGATCTTCTTCCCCGCCCAGGTCACCGGCACCACCGACAATTGCACCGAGCGGTGTTGCCGGTGTTCGATCTCATCGTAGTCCGACAATGAGGTGCCGTCCTCGACCCGCCCGGCGCGGTTCACCGCCCGTGCGGTGAGTGCCATGGCTTCGACCAGGGTGGTCTTTCCCGATCCGCTGTGGCCGACCAGGACCACGTTGCGGATCTGCTCGGGGCGATCCGCTGTCATCGCGCCGTTGCCCGTGGGCGCTCCGTTGGTCTTGTCCACCATGCGTCTCGCTCCCTTACCGACACCTGCGGTACATCTACCATCCCACCGGGCGTTGCCTCTCGTCCGCGAATCGGAAGATCCGGGTGTGACGGATCGCGAAGGTGCCGCCGACTGGCTCCAGGGCGGCGCATACCTACTGAGTGGCCCAGTGTGAAGACATGTCGGTGCCGTGTTGGTGCAGTACGAGTCTAGCGAGTACCGGGATGACCAATAGTCATAAGCACGGTCGACAATGATCCGGTCAGCCTCGGTGAAGAACCGGATGAACAGCCAACGGCCGTGCTCAGCGGTCTCGGCAGTGCGCAGTTCCCACAGGGCGAAGCCTCTCGATCGAGTTGTCTCCCGAGCTAGAGTTGACGTGCACTGACAGCGTTCTGCGTGTAACTTCCGGACGATCGGCCGAGCTTCAGCTGCCGAAGCGGGCCAGAACGGCGCCTGCCTCTTGAGTAGCGGTGCCCTCGTCGGCGAGATGAGCCAGTTCCGGCGCGATCTCGCGGTCGTGGTGGGCCATGGCCTGGGCGTAGAGCCGACCGGCCCGGTAGGAGGAGCGCACCAGGGGTCCAGCCATCACACCCGCGAAACCGATTTCCTCGGCCATCGCCGAGTGCTGTACGAATTCCTCCGGCTTCACCCACCGGTCGACCGGATGGTGTCGGGGGGACGGGCGCAGATACTGGGTAATAGTGAGGATGTCGCACCCGGCTTCGTGCAGATCGCGCATGGCCTGGGTGACTTCCTCCTTGGTCTCACCCATACCCAGGATGAGGTTGGATTTGGTGACCAGTCCGGCTTCGCGCGCGGCGGTCAGCACTGCGAGTGAACGTTCGTAGCGGAAGGCCGGGCGGATGCGCTTGAAGATGCGCGGCACCGTTTCCAGGTTGTGCGCCAGCACTTCCGGGCGGGCGGAGAAGACCTCGGCGAGTTGTCCTGGGACGGCGTTGAAGTCGGGAATCAGCAGCTCCACACCGGTATTGGGGTTGGAATGCTTGATAGCGCGGACGGTTTCGGCATAGAGCCAGGCGCCGCCGTCGGGCAGGTCATCGCGGGCGACGCCGGTGATGGTGGAGTAGCGCAGGCCCATGGCCTGGACGCTTTCGGCGACGCGGCGGGGTTCGTCGCGGTCGAGGGCGGCGGGTTTGCCGGTGTCGATCTGGCAGAAGTCGCAGCGGCGGGTGCACTGTTCGCCGCCGATCAGGAAGGTGGCCTCGCGGTCTTCCCAGCACTCGAAGATATTGGGGCAGCCTGCTTCTTCGCAGACGGTGTGCAGGCCTTCGCGCTTCACCAGGCCTTTGAGCTCGGAGTATTCGGGGCCCATGGTGGCGCGGGTGCGGATCCATTTCGGTTTGCGCTCGATCGGGGTTTCCGCGTTACGGGCTTCGATACGCAAGAGTTTGCGGCCGTTCGCGGCGCGTGCGTCGGCCACAGGGGTGTCGGCTGGAGAAGTCATGGTGGAACCAGATGGTGCCGCAGCGGGTTCTGCCGCTGCCTCGTTGTGCGGTGTCGGGGTGTCGACTGAGGTCACTCGATCGACCTTACGCTGTTGCTGCAGGCGGTTGTGGAGCAGTGTCTGCCTGGGTCGTGCGGGAGATGATGTGCTCGGTGACCGGAAGATCACCGTCGAGGGCGCGGATGATGGCTTCGGCTGCCAACGGTTTGAGTTCGGAGACGGTCACTTCACGGCCGAGTTCGCGGGTCAGTGTGGTGACGCCTGCGTCGCTGATACCGCATGGGACGATGGCCTGGAAGCCGTCCATGGTGGAATTGCAGTTGAGTGAGATGCCGTGCAAAGCGACGCCACGCTGTACGCGTACGCCGATCGCGGCGATCTTGCGTTCGGCGTATGGTCCGGTCGCGGGTAACCAGACACCGGAACGGCCTTCCACCCGGCCGCAGTCGAGGCCGAGCGCGGTGCAGACGGTGATCAGTGCTTCCTCGAGTCGGCGCACGTAGGCGACGACGTCGATCGGCTCGGCCAGCCGCACAAGCGGATAGCCGACCAGCTGCCCCGGACCGTGCCAGGTGATCTTGCCACCACGGTCTACCTGGATCACGGGGCTGCCGTCGATCGGCAGATCTGTGGCCTCGGTGCGGCGACCCGCAGTATATATCGAGGGGTGCTCGAGTAGGAGCAAGCGATCGGATCCATTGCCCTGCGCGCGTTGGGCGGCGATGGTGCGCTGCAGATCCCAGGCGGCGTGATAGTCGATGAGTCCGAGATCCTCGACCACGATCGGGGTCGTATCGAATCGTGCGGACAAGGTCGCGCGCGTGTTGTTCACGGTCACGACGCTACGCCCATCCCGATGACCGGTTCCAGCGCCCTGCCGACAGTGACTCAGATGCGGTCGGTGCTCTCGGTGATGTTCACGGGCAGGGTCAGTTGCATCAGGGTCAGGTCCATCCAGTGCCCGAATTTGTGTCCTACTTCGGGGAGCGTGCCGACGGTGTGGAAGCCGAAGTATTCGTGCAGCAGAATCGAGCCGGTATTGCTCGATTCGATCGCGGCGATCATCGCGTGCACGGTGCCCGCGCGCCGTGCACGCTCGATGAGTTCGGCGAGCAGCGCTCTCGCGATACCGCGACGATGGAAGCGTTCGTCCACATAGACCGAATCCTCCACGGTGTAGCGGTATCCAGACTTGGTGCGCCACGGACCATAGCTGGCGTAACCCACCGGTTCGCCGTGGATCTCGGCGATCAGTACGGGGAAGCCCTCGCTGTTGCGGCCGTGGAGCCAGGCGACACGGTTGTCCAAGCCGACCGGTTCGGTGTCCCAGATCGCAGTGGAGGCAGCGATGTTCGTATTGTGGATGGTGAGGATCGCGGGCAGGTCGTCGGAATGCGCGTCACGGATGACGGTGGTGGACCCAGTGTCGAGTCGGTTACTCATCGACCGTCTCCTGGATGTCCCACCGTGGCCGTCAGCGCGGCGCCGAGTGTGGGGTGCTGGAACTGGTACCCGGCCTTTTCCAGAGCTGTGGGAATCGCTCTGGGGCCGTGCAAGAGCACTTCCTGCGCCATCTCACCGGTCAGCGTGCGCAGCACGAACGCAGGTATCGCGAGCGGAGCGGGCCGGTGCAGCGCACGACCGAGGGCACGGTTGAATTCGGCATTGGTGACCGGTGCCGGGCCTACCACATTGATCGGTCCGGAGATGGTGTCATGGGTGAGCGCGAAGAGGATCGCGCCGACTTCGTCGGCCATCGAAATCCACGGCACGTACTGGCGTCCATTGCCGAGACGACCGCCCAACCCGAGCGCGTACAGCGGTTGCAGCATGCCGAGCACGCCGCCGGAGCCAGACAGTACGGCGGCGCTGCGTAACAGCACAGTGCGAGCACCGGATTCTGCCGCGGGCTCGGTGGCGGCCTCCCAGTCGCGGCACAGCGCAGCCAGGAAACCCGAACCCACGGGAGAGGTTTCGTCCACGACCCGATCGCCGGCGTCGCCGCCGTAGTAGTGCACGCCACTGGCATTGAGCAGGACCGGCACACCCGTGGCGACGACCATGTCGGCCAGCACATCGGTAGGGGTTATCCGGCTGTCGCGTAGTTCCTGTTTGAAACTTCCGGTCCAGCGACGTCTACCGATGTTCACACCGCAGAGGTTGACCACGGCGTCGGCATTATGAAAAGCCCGCTTGTCCACCTGGGCACGGGCGGGGTGCCAGGCGAATTCGTCGGGGCCCGCGGCCTTCCTACGTACCAATCGGACGACCTCGTGCCCGCCGCGGCGCAGGGCCGCGACGAGCGCTGTCCCGATCAATCCGGACGAGCCGGCGATCACGACCTTCATACGAGCCGCAGTACCTTCCTCACAGACCGAGATCGGCCTCGAACGCGGCTTCCTCCAACCGGTGCCGGATCGTGGTCAGGAAGCGACCGGCGTCGGCGCCGTCGATCAGACGGTGATCGTAGGTGAGCGGCAAGTAGCACATCGATCGAACGCCGATGGACTCGCTGCCGGTCTCGTCGGTCACCACGACCGGGCGCTTGACGATCGCACCCGTGCCGAGCATCGCCGCCTGCGGCGGAACCAGGATCGGAGTGTCGAACAGCGCGCCCTGGCTGCCGATATTGGTGATGGTGAAGGTGCCGCCGGCCAGTTCGTCGGGCTTGAGGCCACCGGTGCGGGCGCGCTCGGCGATATCGGCGATGGCGCGTGCCAATCCGGCCAGGGACAGGTCACTGGCATTGTGGATCACCGGGGACAGCAGGCCTTGCTCGGTGTCGACGGCGATGCCGAGATGTACCGAGGCGTGATAGGTGATCTCCTTGGTGGACTCGTCATAACTGGCGTTGACATTCGGGTGCACGCCGAGCGCCTCGACGACAGCCTTGGCGAAGAACGGCAGGAAGGTCAGGTTGACGCCCTCGCGTTCGATGAACGCCGCTTTGGCTTGCTTGCGCAGCGTAGCGATCTTGGTGACATCAGCTTCGTGCACCTGGGTCAGCTGCGCGGTGGTCTGTAGCGACTCGCGAGTCTTGGTCGCGGTGATCTGGCGGATGCGGTTGGCCTTTTGCACAGTCCCGCGCAGGTGGGCCAGCTGCGCCGGAGCTTGGACCGGGGCAGCTTTCGTTTGTGTGGCGACCGCCGGGGCCGGGGCCGGAGCCGGTGCTTTCTTGGCCTCGGCGGCGGCGAGTACATCCTGCTTGCGAATCCGTCCGCCCACGCCAGAGCCGGTGATCGTGGTCAGATCGATGTTGTTCTCCTCGGCCAGCCTCCGGACCAGTGGGGTGACGTAGGGAGTCGCGCCATTGGGGGATCCGGTCGCTTGCGCGGGTGCGGACTCGGGGACCTTCGTCGGTGCGGGTTTCGGCGCGGGAGCAGGTGCAGCAGCGGCCGGTTCCAGCTTCGGGGCTGGTGCCGGGGGTGGTGTGGTTGCCGGGCTTGGTGTGGTTGCCGGTGCACCGCTGCCGATCACGCCGAGCTGTCCGCCGACCGATACGACATCGTCCTCCTGTGCAGTGATCTCCAGGAGGGTGCCCTGGACCGGGGACGGGATCTCGGTGTCGACCTTGTCGGTGGAGACTTCGAGTAGCGGCTCGTCGATGGCGACCTGGTCACCGACCGACTTCAGCCAGCGGGTGACGGTGCCTTCGGTGACGGACTCGCCGAGTTCCGGCATGGTCACGGGGGTGCCTTCGACAGAAGATGTCGGCACGGTCTGTGCGGGTACAGGCGTGGCCTGTGGTTCGGGGGCAGGCGCCTGTTGCGCGGGGGCAGCGGCTTCCGGGGAGGGTGCGGGAGTATCGATCGCCGTCTCGCCGGGTTCGCTGATGACACCGAGTTCGCCGCCGACCTCGATCACGTCGTCTTCTTTAGCGATGATTTTCGACACCACACCCGCCGCCGGGGACGGGATCTCGGTGTCGACTTTGTCGGTGGAGACCTCGAGCAGCGGCTCGTCGACGGCGACTGTGTCTCCTTCCTGCTTCAGCCACCTGGTCACCGTTCCCTCGGTGACGCTCTCACCAAGAGCGGGCATCTGGACTGAGAAGGCCATGTCCGTTGACTCCTCTGACTGCTCGACGGGTTCTACAACAGTTGATCTCGCTGCGGACGCCCGACGCAGGTCGCGACGCTCGTCCGGAAGCCACCGACAATCTTGCGTGGCACCGGAGATCCGTGCGGTTCTTGTACCGGAGTCCATCCTTGCACTCGCGTGCAAGCCGTGTAGCGCAGGGCGGCGAACTGTACGGAGCTGGCAGTATGGGAAGACCGGCGGTGAACATTCTCCGGTGCTGGAAAGGAGGTCGGCGTCGGTGGGATTGCTGGATCGTTTCCGTGGTGGTGTGGCCCGAGCAGGCGACACGCTACGTGGGGGTTCTCCAGGCAGGCAGGAGGCTCGTTATCTACTCGAGTGGGTACGCGCGCACGTGGGCGTCGAGGGTTATGTCGAACCGAAAACTACTGTGACAGATGTCACAGTAGTTCTTATTGCCGCCGACGGCGAATGGACGCGCCGGATTGTAGGGGAACGGGGAGCGCAGCGGCTTGCCAAAGATTTGCGCATCCCGATCTACGACGTGCGCAAAACCGGGTATCCGCAGCGGATGCGCGATTACGATGCGCGCAAGCGGATAGAGCGGCGGCGTGCGTTCGAAGCGGAGTTACGCGATCTTT
Organism: Nocardia sp. TBRC8007; assembly: GCF_056629435.1. Taxonomy (NCBI): domain Bacteria; kingdom Bacillati; phylum Actinomycetota; class Actinomycetes; order Mycobacteriales; family Nocardiaceae; genus Nocardia; species Nocardia sp. TBRC8007. The sequence goes on from NZ_JBWSOR010000001.1 coordinate 389,512, forward strand.
AGGTCGGGGGCATCGCTCGAGACGGGCGATGCCCCCGTACGGGATCACTCCGTGGCGATATCTTCCAGCACGGTGATCAGGGTACGTACCGGGACGCCGGTGCCGCCCTTGCCGATGTAGCCGAATGGACTGCCGGTGTTGTACGCCGGACCGGCGACATCGAGGTGGGCCCACTGTACGTTTTCGGGGACGAATTCCGCGAGGAAGAGCCCAGCCGAGAGCATGCCGCCCCAGCGATGCGGCGCGACGTTGGCCAGGTCGGCGATCTTGGATTTCAGGTCGGCTCGCAGTTCGCTGGGAAGTGGCATGGCCCAGCCGTTCTCACCGACCTCGCGTGAGATACGGGCCACTCGGTCGCGGAATTCATCGGTGCCCATTACGCCAGGCGTGCGGGTGCCGAGTGCGACCATCTGCGCACCGGTCAGTGTCGCCACATCGATGAGATAATCGGGTTCGTCCTCGACCGCTCGCACGATCGCATCGGCCAGGATCAGGCGGCCTTCGGCATCGGTGTTGATCACTTCGACAGTGGTGCCGCCGTATTGGGTGAGCACGTCGCCGGGACGCTGTGCAGTAGCCGACGGCATATTCTCGGCCATGGGAATTGTGGCGGTAACGGTGAGCGGCAAGCCCAGCCGAGCGGCGAGCAGTGTCGTGGCGACCACGGCGGCTGCGCCCGCCATATCGGAGGTCATGTTCTCCATGTTCTGTGCGGGCTTGATGGAGATGCCGCCGGTGTCGAAGGTGACGCCCTTGCCGACCAGCCCAACTTTCTTCGGGCCTCCCGTGTAGCTGATCCGGATCAGGCGTGGTGGACGGGAAGACCCCTTGCCGACCCCGAGTATTCCGCCGTAACCGCCTGATTCCAGTGCCTTCTCGTCGAGCAGTTCGACGGTGAGCCCGGCTGTCTCGGCGAGCTCCTGTGCGCGGGAGGCGAACTCGGCGGGGAACAAGTGGCTGGGCGGGGTGTTCACGAAATCCCGTGCGGTGGCTACCGCTTCGGCAGTGAGCTGTGCGCGTAACAGCGCAGCTTCGTTGAATTCGAGTTCGGGCACCAGCAACTCGACACGGGCTACCGGATGCTCGTCGGGTTTTGGTGCGGATTTGTCCGATCGGAACGGCGTGAACGAGTAGGCGCCCAGGTAGAAGCCTTCCGCAGCGGCGCTCAGATCGAGGCCGGACAGGGTGGTTACCGCCAGTGCCGTGCCGGCGAGTGCACGAGCGGCCACGCCTGCCGAACGGCGAATCTGCTCGGCATCGAGTTTGTCGGGGGCGCCGAGGCCGACGGCGAGCACGCTGGATACTCCATCCAGCCCGGCCGGGGCCGGAATCCGATTCAGCTCCTCGGCCTTGCCCTTCGCGCCCACCGCGCCGAGCTGATTCAGCAACTCCGCGCGGATCTCTGCGGTGAGTACCTCGCTGAACAGGTTCTCGGGCACGATGGCGGGACCATCCTCCGAGGAGGTCATCCCGATGACGAGCACATCGGTGTCTATGTCGATGTGCTCGGCGCATGCCAGTTCCGGTCCGAGCGAGCGATCTGCAACAGCGGTCATCGGCCCAGGCTATTCGGTCGGACTGACCGGTCGCTTCCCGGTGTCGCACCGCGCCGCCGCCGAGCGGGAGTTCCGCTATGTCTGTGAGTAGATAGTGGCTGCCGGTCGGCCCCGATAAGCTCGGCTGGTGATCGAGACGAGCCTGTTGCGAGGACCCATTCATGCTGTGCACGCCGAGCTGGGTGCCACCTTCGCGTCGTTCGGTGGCTGGGAGATGCCGGTTTCCTACGCGGGGACCGTGGCCGAGCACCGGGCGGTCCGCGCGGCGGTCGGACTGTTCGATGTCAGCCACCTGGGCAAGGCCACTGTGCGCGGACCGGGAGCCGCGGTCTTCGTGAACTCGGCGCTCACCAATGATCTCGCCAGGATCCGGCCCGGCAAGGCGCAATACACGCTGTGCTGCACGCCGGAGGGGGGAGTGATCGACGATCTCATCGCCTACTATGTGAGTGACGACGAGATCTTTCTGGTGCCTAATGCCGCCAACACCGCGGCGGTCGTCGCGCAACTGCGCGCGGCCGCGCCCGAAGACGTGGTCGTCGCCACCGAACACCGCGACTACGCCGTGTTCGCCGTGCAAGGTCCGCGTTCTGCCGGTGTACTGACCGCACTCGACTTGCCTACGGACCTCGAGTACATGGCCTATGCCGACGCCGCATGGGACGGTCGTCGAGTTCGGGTATGTCGCACCGGCTATACCGGTGAGCACGGATACGAGCTGCTGCCGCGTTGGGACGACGCCGAACCGCTGTTCCGTGCCCTGGTCGCGCAGGTGCGTGCCGCCGGGGGGCAGGTTGCCGGGCTCGGTGCTCGCGACACTTTGCGCACTGAGATGGGCTATCCGCTACATGGGCACGAATTGTCGCCGGAGATCTCGCCGGTGCAGGCACGCTGTGGCTGGGCGGTCGGCTGGAAGAAGCCGGATTTCTGGGGTAAGGCCGCGCTGGAGCAGGAGAAGGCGGCAGGCCCACGTCGCATCCTGCTGGGACTCAAAGCACTCGACCGAGGCGTACTCCGGCAGGGTCAGGCGGTGTCCCATGCGGGTGTGGTGGTGGGCGAAACCACTTCCGGCACCTTTTCGCCCACCCTGGAGCTCGGTATCGCGCTGGCCCTGCTCGATACCTCGGCGGGCATCGAACCCGGTGCCGAGGTCGAGGTAGATGTTCGTGGTCGCATGCTTCGCTGTGAAGTCCTGCGTCCGCCTTTCGTCCGGCCGAGCACCAAGTAGCAACTGGTACGTACGTACGTGTTCAGCGTTCAGTACCCGTAGCGGCTGGTCAGGGCAAGTGTCGCAGTTCGGCTTCCAGGCAGGCCCAGGGCTGCGTCGACCGTGGGCGGATGGCCGGGGGAAATGTGGATAGGATCGTCGGCATGACCGTTGCCGCACAGTTCACCCGTGTTCCGCATCCTGCGCCCGTTCCGGTGCAGCGGCGACAAGAGGTACTGGCGGAGCCGGGGTTCGGGCGGCACTTCACCGACCACATGGTCTCGATCGATTACGTCGACGGAGCATGGACGAACGCGATGGTGGAACCCTACGCTCCGTTGGCGTTGGACCCAGCGACAATGGTGTTCCACTACGGCCAGGCGATCTTCGAAGGGCTCAAAGCCTATCGTCAGGGGGATGGCGGCATTTCCTGCTTCCGCATCGATGCCAATGCCGCGCGGTTCCGCCGGTCGGCCCGACGGATGGCGATGGCCGAGTTACCGGACGAGTTGTTCATCGAATCGGTGCGGCAGCTGCTGGAGGCGGACCGCGACTGGGTGCCCGCTGCGGGTGGCGAGGAATCGTTGTATCTCCGGCCATTCCTGTTCGCCACCGAGGCTGGGCTGGGTGTGAAGCCCGCCGCGTCCTACAAGTATCTGCTGCTCGGCTCACCTGCGGGGGCCTACTTTCCGCGTGGGGTGAAGCCGGTGCGGGTTTGGCTGTCCACCGAATATGCCCGCGCCGCGCCGGGCGGCACCGGCGAGGCGAAAGTGGCGGGTAATTACGCGGCATCACTGCTGGCCCAGGCCGAAGCCTCGGGCAAGGGGTGCGATCAGGTGGTGTGGCTGGATGCTTGTGAGCGCCGCTATGTCGAGGAGATGGGCACCAACAACTTGTTCTTTGTCTTCGGGTCTGGCTCGGAGGCTCGTTTGGTCACTCCCGAGCTGTCCGGCTCCCTGTTGCCCGGCATCACCCGCGACTCGCTGCTGAGCCTCGCCGTCGACTCCGGTTTTCCGGTCGAGGAGCGCAAGATTTCTGTGGAAGAGTGGCGCAAGGGCGCCGAAAATGGTGAGATCACCGAGGTTTTCGCCTGCGGCACCGCCGCGGTGATCACTCCGGTCGGCTGGGTCTGTTCCGATGAGGGTGAGTTCACTATCGGCGGTGGTGAGCCGGGGGCGATCACTATGGCCTTGCGGGACACGCTGACCGGAATCCAGCGCGGCACCTTCGCCGATATCCACGGGTGGATGCGCCGGATGTGATCCGGCGCAAGCGGCTCAGCCTGGCATGAGCATGTGCCACTGCTCCAGAGTCTGCGGGCGCATGACGTAGTTCTTGTTCCGAACAGCCGATAACGCGGCGCTGGGTTCTTCGGAATACCAATGCCCTGGATAGACGACCGGATTGCCTGTGAGTCCGGCCAGGTAGCGTAAACTGCGGAACATTTCGTCCGAATCACCACCAGGAAAGTCGGTGCGTCCGCAGCCGTCGACGAATAAGGTGTCGCCTGCGATCAACCGGTTGTCGAACAGAAAGCACTGGCTGCCAGGAGTGTGTCCGGGCGTGTGGAGTAACTCGATATCGAAAGCGCCGACGGCGACCTTGTCGCCGTGCGCATGACCGGTCAGTTGGCTCTCGGCGATTTCGGTGACGCCGGCTACCCACGGCAGTTCTTCGGCGTTGACGTGCACGGGTACGTCTGTCTTTTCGAGGAGTTCGCGCACACCTCCCAGGGTGAAGCCGAGCATTGTGCCACCTACGTGGTCGGGGTGGTGATGGGTCGCGAGCACGCCGCTGAGCCGCAGGTCTTCTGCTTCGACGATGTTCATCAGGTCACCTGCCGCGTAGGCCGGATCGACCACCACGCACTCGCCCGTCTCCCGGTCACCGATCAGATAAGCGAAGTTGCGCATCTGTGTCGCGATCGGATCGCCTACGGCGTAGTCGCGTCCCGACAGCAGCTGGCGAAAATACAGACGTTCAGACATGTCGCCCACCCTATTCTCCTACCGGGATCTTCCGGGTATCGCGGCCGGAGGAAACAAGCCTTGGCCCGGACTCCGGCCCACTCCGAACAGGCTCGTCGCCGGAAACAGTGCGGTGGAGAAGAAACTGGCGCGGATGTCGGAAAGATCGGGTCAGCTGGAGAAAGCCTGGCCGGAAACAGACAGCACTGCCGCGCTCAGCGCCACCGCCGTCTCCACCGCAGCGCCGAGCACATCGCCGGAGAGCCCACCGAAGCGGCGGGTGCAGTGGCTGACCAGGACCATCGCAGCGACCAGGGCGAGGACGACAGCGAACGGACCGAGCCACGGCAGATCCGGCGCAGCCCAGATTGCTACAGTGACGGTAACCGAAGTCCAGGTCGCCGCGACAAACGTCGATTGTGTGCCTGCGACCAGAACGCCGAACCCGGTGCCGGGGGCTGCGGTATTCGCCCGGCAGGCGAGTACCGTGGCGACACGGCCGGTCATTACGGAGAGCGCCACCCCGAACCACTGGCCGGAGCCTGCCATGGTGGCGAACGATGCAGCTGGTATTCCGATGGCGAATACGATTCCCGCGACGCCGAACGGTCCGGCACCGCCGCTTTTCATGATCTGCCGTGCCCGTTCGGGCGGCCCGTAGCTGCCGAGCCCGTCCATGGTGTCGGCGAGCCCGTCGAGATGCATGCCTCTGGTGACCAGCGCCAGCGCGCCGACCACAAGCAGTCCGGCCAGCGTGGTACTCGCGCCGACGTGAACAAGGACCCATAACAGACCCGCCGCGCCCGCCCCGAGCACTGCACCGACCAAAGGTGCCAACCGGATCGCAGGTCCTGCCGATGCGCGATCGACGACGTCCGGTCCGCGAATCGGCAGTATTGTGAGCCAGGAAAACACCAGCCGCAGCCCGCTCACCCCGCGCCCGCCTCGGTCTGTCGAGCCAGCGGCTGGTCGTGCCGGATCCCTATGGTCCAGGCATGGTGAGCGCAGGCGTGCGCGTAGTGCTCCCGTGGGGGGATCGCGGGACGTGAAGTGCTCACTTCCTCAGGTCGAGCTGGGGTTGTTCCCGCTCGGGCGCGGCAGTGCTTACGCCGGCTTCGGAGAAGGTGGACATGTCTGCGAGAGTCGCCACGGCAGCACGGAGCAGAGGGAGGGCGGTGAGCGCACCTGAGCCTTCACCGAGCCGCATATTCATATCGATCACGGGTTCCAGGCGCAGGTGCCGCAGTCCGAGGGTATGCGCGGGTTCGGTGGAGCGGTGTCCCGCCAGCCACCAAGCGCTGGCGCCTCCGGCGAGGTCTTCGGCAACCATGGCCGCCGCTGTGACGACGATGCCGTCCAGGACAACGGGCGTGCGCCGGATGGCGGCTTGGGCGAGGAAGGCCGCAGCCGCGGCGAAGTCGGCGCCCGCGGAGACTCGGAGGAGTTCGACCGGGTCTTTCACGACGGGTCGTGCGCGTCGCATCGCATCGCGGAGGGCGGAGACTTTGCGGATCCAGCCCGCGTCATCGATCCCGGTGCCGCGGCCGACTGCGGCAACCGGTTCGGTATCGGTGAGCGTTGCGATGAGCACGGTGGCTGGTGTGGTGTTGCCGATGCCCATATCGCCTGCGATCAACAGATCCGCACCCGCATCGATTTCCTCGTCGGCGATCGCGCGACCTGCGGCGAGCGCCGCCCGAACTTCCTCGGCGGTGAGCGCGTCCTCACGATCGATCGACCCACTGGAGCGACGCACCTTGTGCTCCGACACGTGTGGACCGGTATCGGCATCGACACAGATATCCGCCACCCGGACCGTCGCGCCGGCAACCGCCGCGAGCGCGTTCACCGCAGCGCCACCGCCCAGGAAATTCGCGACCATCTGTGCGGTGACCTCGCTAGGATATGCCGACACCCCGTGTCGTGCGATGCCATGGTCTCCGGCGAAAACCACAACGCGAGCGCGCTCGAACTGCTTGGGTGGGCATACCCCTTGGCAGGCCGCCACCCAATTGCCCAACTCCTCCAATCGGCCGAGCGCCCCACCTGGTTTGGTCAGCTGTGCCTGCCGCTGCTCGGCCGCCGCACGGCACTCTACGTCCGGGGGTGCTACCGGTCCGAATCCGTGCGTCACTATCGAGCCTTTCGGTCATGGCGATTTCTGCCGACTACGCCGCCCAATCTTGCCATTGCGTCGTCCTGTCGCCGGTCCACCACCCTCCCGATATCACTCGGCAGTCGCTGCACCGCGAACGAGCAGCCGCGAAGCGCGAAAACGACCGCACCGAGCTACAGTATGGTGAGGGCTGGACCCACCCCTGTGGAGACATCTTGTCGAGAGAATTGTCCCGGCGAAACACCTTGAAGGGGCTCACTGCGCTGGCAGGAGCCGCCTCGCTCGGTGGGATTCTGGCCCAAGATGGGCTTGCGCCTCCCGTCTCCGCCGCGTCGACCGAATTGACCGGACGCTTGGTGCGTCCGAACGACCCCGGCTACGCGTCGGCGCGCATGCATTGGGACGAGTTGTTCGATTCTTATCCCCGGGTGCTGGTGTTCTGCCAAAACACCCAGGACGTGGTCAACGCCCTCAGATATGCGCGGGAGAACGACATCGCCTTCCGGGTCCGTAGCGGTAGGCACTCACTCGAAGGGTGGTCATCGGTTGACGGCGGCATCACCATTGATGTCAGCTCGTTGAAGTCTGTCGAGATCGATCCGCAGGCGATGACCGCCACGGTTGGTACCGGGCTGACCCAGGGTGAGCTGGTCGATCAGCTGGCGCCATACGGTTTTCCCACCGGAGACGAAGCGTCCGTGGGGTTGGGGGGTTTGATCCTCGGCGGAGGTATCGGCCTGTTCTGCCGCAAGATGGGTGTCGCGTGCGACAATCTACTCTCCGCCGAACTCGTGATTCCCGAGGGTGGATCGGGAGCGAGAATCGTGCGGGCCGATGCGGAGCGGAATACGGACTTGCTGTGGGCCTGTCGCGGCGGCGGAGGCGGAAATTTCGGCATTGCCACGGAGTATGTGCTGCGCATTCATCGGATTCCCGAGAAGTTGGGAATCTGGAAGGTCTTCTGGCCATCAGATGCTCTCGCGCGTGTACTCGATACGTGGCAACGCTGGGCGCCTGCGGCGGATGAGCGGCTGAGTTCGGTGTTCCTTGCCCAGCATGCTTCCCCGCGACTTGTGGTCAGCGGCATCTTCCTCGGATCGACTGACCGGGTACATCGGCTGGTCAGTCCCCTGTTGGAGATTCCCGGGGCGGATTTCGAGGCGGTAGCCATGAGCTATGTGGATTACTTCCATCGTGCGAATACACATCAGCGTATGTTCCGCAGGGGGAAGTTCACGCCGATGTGGGTGCACGCTCCGTTGCCACAGCCTGCCCTCGATCAGATCAGCGCGATGATTGCCGACGCGCCGAGCCCGGGCTGCAACTTCTGGGCACTCAGCTGGGGTGGGGCAGTGCGCAGGCCGCCCGAGCACGGTGCTGCTTGGTATTGGCGGGATCCCCTTTTCTATGCCGAGCCCAGTGCTGCCTGGAACGGGGAGGAGGCCGACAGCGCGCATATCGCGTGGATCGAGCAGTTCCGAAGTGCGCTCCGGCCGTTCTTTCACGGCGGGTATGTGAACATCCCCGACCGGGCGATCGCGAACTGGGGTGCGGAATACTATGGTGCGCACTTCGACCGGCTACGGGCAGTCAAAGCCGAGTACGATCCGTATGAGGTCTTCACTTTCGAACAGAGTATCCCGCCACTTCGTTGATCCGGCCGGATGCTCGGGCAGTTATCGGACCCTGATGAGGAAGTAGAAAGGCCCCATCAATTCAGGCACTAGGGTCAGTTCAGGCGCTGGGGCAGTCCCGCGACGACGAAGAAGACCTCGTCACAGACTTGGGCCAGGCGCTGGTTGAGTATGCCTATCTCGTCTCGGAACAGGCGACCGGAGCGCGTCGCGGGGATGACGCCCATCCCGACCTCCGGGGTCACGATCACCAGGGTGTCCGGGTAGGCGGCGACCGCCGCGACCAAGGCGTCGGTGTCGGGCGAGAGCGTGCCGCGTGGCGCATCCCAGGCCCCGCGTGCATCGATGCGCGCGGTCAGCCAGTTTCCGATGTCATCGATCAGTGTGACCGGCGGTGGATTGGATGGCTGTGCCGGAGCCGCAGCGAGCACCTGCACCGGGTCGGCGTTCTCGACGAGCGACCAGTGTGCGGGCCTGCGGCTGCGGTGCCCGGCGATCCGGGCGGCGAAATCCCGGTCGTCCCGGTCGGGTACTGCGGTGGCGAGATAGCGCACCGAGCCGCCCGCCCTGGCGGCGAGTTCCTCGGCGAATGCCGACTTGCCGGACCGAGCACCACCGAGGACGAGGGTACGATGCGGCGTTGCGGGCAGGGAATTGTGCGGCACCGGTGCACGGTATCAATTCGGGCACCGGGCAGTTCGAGGACTGGGAACAGACCGTCGCGCCCGCACGAGTTCTCAACTCCCGCCGAAGCGGCGGCGGTACTCGGTGGGCGCTATACCGACTACACGTTGGAAGTGGTGGCGCAGCAGGGCGCCGGAGCCGAAGCCGGAACGGCCGGCGATGTGTTCGAGACCGAGGCCGGTTTCCTCCAGTAACTGTTTGGCCAGCAGGATGCGCTGGTTGGTGAGCCATCTCCCAGGAGTGGTGCCGGTCTCAGCAGCGAAGCGGCGGGCGAAGGTGCGAGTGGACATATTGGCGCGGATGGCCAACTCTTCGACGGTATGGGGCAGGTCGAGATGGTCGTTCATCCACGCCAGCGTCGGGACGAGACTATCGGAGGTGCAGGCGGCGACGGGACGTTCGATGAACTGACGTTGCCCGCCATCGCGTTGTGGCGGCACCACCATGCGGCGCGCGATCGCATTGGCTACCGCGCTGCCGAGCTCGCGTCGGACCAGATGCAGGCAGGCGTCGATGCCTGCGGCGGTGCCCGCGCTGGTGATCAGATTGCCTTCGTCGACGAACAACACATCCGGGTCGACGATCGTGTCAGGATACGCGGCGGCGAGCTTGTCCACATAGCGCCAATGTGTAGTGCAGGTGCGCCCGTCGAGCAGCCCGGCAGCCCCGGCCAGGAAAGCACCGGAGCATACGGTGAGTACGGTCGCGCCTGCTGCCGCCGCGTCACCGATAGCTGTGACGATCCGGGGATCGAATCCGCATTCGCCGGTGGCCGCGACGGCTGGGATGCCGATCAGATCGGCTTCGGCCAGCTCCGCGAGCCCATACTCCGGTGTGACGGTGATTCCCGGGCTGGTGGAGCGCAGTGGAACGCCTGGCTCGGCTCCGCACACACGGAAGTCGAAGGCCGGTAGTCCATCGGCGGTACGGTCGAGACCGAAAACCTCACAGAGGACCCCGAATTCGAACATGGCCGTCTGCTCGGACAGCACCACGGCGACCTTTGACAGCATGTGAGCAAGTCTACTGGCCGTATTTTTATGAACAATGTCTTTACTGCCACTTTTGGCGGTAAATAGATACTAGAAAAATTACCGCCATGATTGATCTGTTCCTTTTTCTGGCGGCTATTGTGATCTGTGTTACTTCAGGGCTCCGGCGCGGAGAGCGGGCCGGCTCCTTGAATGGCGTCGATCGCGATATGGAGCGGGTGCGCTCCGAAGTGGCGGCGATGTACGGGGTTAAGTGACTGTGGCCAGCGATCGACGCGACCACCACGAAGCATGCGGACCGCTGGGAAAGCTCATACCGCGTCGCCTGGGCCGACCCGCGGTTTCGGGGCACGCATCTTGCGAATCTGCGAGGCGCGGACGAAGGCGTACCAGCCCAGCCGGTATCCGGTATCGGTGGTATCGGGGAAACGTTCCCTGACCCGGTTGTTCACGATTCGGCCGAGCATGAATCCCTCGATGACCATGAACGCCATCATCACCAGCATGGCCAGCGTGACGACTGCCTGCAGTCCTGGTGCGGCGAACATCGACAGGATCAGTACCAGTGCCATCGGCATGAACAGCCCGATCAGGTTGCGCCGCCCGTCGACGACATCGCGGACGAAGGCCCGCACCGGACCCTGATCGCGGGGTAACAGATACTTCTGTTCGCCCGCGAGCATGCGGGCCCGCCGATCCTGTACGGCGGCACGTCGTTCGGCCGCGGCTGCCTTGCGGTTCTCTTTGCTGCCGCGTGTGGCCTTGCGCCGGGCGCGAGCCTCCTTCGCGGTAAGCGGCGCGGGCGCTACTGGGCCACGACGTTTGCCTTGCGCATCACGGCGTTTCGGGGTGGGCCTGCCTTTGCTCGCGGTGGCAGCTGGTGCCGTGCGGGTGATGTTCGCGGCTGGGTCGTCGGCTGTGAGCACCGCCGGAGCAGTGGTTGCGTCGGTGGTACTGGGCTCGCCGCGACGGAAAAACTTCACACAGACCAGGCTATTCGATATGCAGTGCGCCGCGAAAAGCGGTCCGGATCGCCCCGAGTCGACGTGATCGCGGAGGGTGCGTGTCGCGGAGGGCCTGCGAGTGGCAAGATGGGGAATAGCAGCCCGCCGAGTGGCGTTGACCGGTACGGCCCGTGCCGTACCTGGATCGACCCAAGGTTCCTCGAGGAGAGTTCATGACTGTGCAGAACGAGACCGCCACCCACGGTGTGACTCTGACCGACGCCGCCGCCGCGAAGGCGAAGGCGCTGTTGGATCAAGAGGGGCGCGACGATCTGGCGCTGCGGATCGCGGTACAGCCCGGCGGTTGCGCCGGACTGCGTTACCAGCTGTTCTTCGACGATCGCACGCTGGACGGCGACCTGACTGTCGAATTCGGCGGCGTGACGTTGTCTGTCGACCGGATGAGCGCGCCGTACGTGCAGGGTGCCTCGATCGACTTCGTCGACACCATCGAGAAGCAGGGTTTCACTATCGATAATCCGAATGCCACCGGCTCCTGCGCGTGCGGCGACTCCTTCAACTGAGCCGAACCGCCGGCATGGGCTGGTATCCCGCTCTCCGCTGAGAACGCGATGCTGATCCGGCGGGGCGGGCATTGATACGGTGAGTGTGGGCCTGCGTTCTGGCCCGCACCGCCTGTCGCCTACTGTTGAAGGGCTCAGCCACGTGTCTATCGCTGTTTCCGCGTCCATTGCGACCGACCACCTCATGCGCTTCCCCGGTCGGTTCGCCGACGTGCTGCTGGCCGATCAGCTCGATCACGTGTCGTTGAGCTTCTTGGTCGATGATCTGCAGGTCCGGCGTGGCGGCGTCGGCGGTAACATCGTCTACGCCATGGGCCTGCTCAATAGCGCGCCCGTGCTGGTCGGTGCCGTAGGTGCTGATTTCGCCGAGTATCGCGCCTGGTTGGAGTCGCACGGAGTCGATTGCTCCGCTGTGCTGGTCTCCGAGCGTGCGCACACTGCTCGCTTCGTCTGCACCACCGATGACGACATGGCTCAAATTGCGTCGTTCTACCCAGGTGCAATGAGCGAGGCCCGCGACATCTCCATTGCCGCGCTCGCCGAAACGCGGGAAATCGACCTCGTTCTGGTCGGTGCCAACGATCCCGAGGCGATGCTGCGCCACACTGCTGAATGTCGGGAACTCGGTATCCCGTTCGCAGCTGATCCCTCCCAGCAGCTTGCCCGGCTGGACGGCGACCAGTCGGCGCAGCTGATCGACGGCGCCGCGTACCTGTTCACGAACAAGTACGAGTGGGGGCTGCTGTTGCAGAAGACCGGTCTGAGCGAAGAGGAGGTCGCGCAGAAGGTCGGTGTCCGGGTCACCACGTTGGGTGCGGACGGGGTTCGGGTCATCGGTGCCGATGGTACTGAAGTGGCCGTCGGTGCGGTGCCCGAGATCGAGAGGGTGGAACCGACCGGTGTCGGTGACGCCTTCCGTGCTGGGTTCCTTACTGCCCACACCGCAGGGCTGAGCCTGGAACGTTCCGCACAGCTCGGTTCGATGATCGCCGTGCTGGTTCTGGAGACCATGGGCACTCAGGAGTGGTCGCTGAACAAAGAGGCCGCCCTGCAGCGTCTAGCCCACGCCTACGGATCCGAGGCGGCCTCCGACATCAAACCTTTGCTCTAGCCGATTCTCCCGGAGCGGGGCTACAGCGAAACCGGGTACACCGGCTCCTGGATCTCCGGCTTGATGCGATCCTCGACGAAGATGCCGTGCCACACCATGAACATCAGCAGCGTCCACAACCTACGGCTGTGATCGGAGGTCCCGGACCGGTGTGCGGTCAGCATGTCGCTGACCGCACCCTTGTTCAGCAGATGGCCGGTCTGTGATTCGGTGATCTGCTGCCGCGCCCAGTCGTAAAGTTCGGTTCCGCGTAGCCAGTGCCGTAGCGGCACGGGGAAGCCCAGTTTGGCGCGGTGCAGCACATGGGGCGGGACAATGCCTTCCAATGCCCGGCGCAGTGCGTATTTGGTGGTCTCCTTGGTGATCTTCTGGTCGAATGGCAGCCTCTCGGCTACTTTCAGTACCTCAGGGTCCAAGAACGGCACACGCAGCTCCAGCGAGTTGGCCATGGTCATCTTGTCCGCCTTGACCAGGATGTCGCCGCGAAGCCAGGTGAACAGGTCCATATGCTGCATGCGCGCCACGGGATCCCAGCCGAGGGAGCGGGCGTACAGTGGTGCGGTGACGTCTTGGTGGGTCCACTCGGGCCGGAAATCGCGCAGGACCGAACGCAGTTGGGTGTCGCTGAAGCTGCGTGCGTTGCCGTAATAACGCTCCTCCAGGGTGAGCGATCCGCGATGCAGCAGACTCTTGCCTCTGGTGCCCTCCGGAATCCGGTCCGACAGTTTGCCCGCGAGTCTGCGTAGACCGCGGGGCAGCCTCTCGAAGGGTTTCAGCGACAACGGCTCCCGATAGATAGTGTATCCACCGAATAGTTCGTCGGCGCCCTCCCCCGAAAGCACCACCTTGACGTGCTTGCGGGCTTCTTTCGCCACGAAATACAGCGGGACCAGCGCTGGATCGGCCACCGGGTCGTCCAAATACCATACGATCTCGGGGATTGCCCGAGCGAACTCGGCGGGGGAGACCACCTTCACGATGTGTCGCGCGCCGATCGCCGCCGCGCTCTCGGCGGCCACGTCGACCTCGGAGTAGCCCGTGCGTTCGAACCCGGTGGTGAAGGTGATCAGGTTCGGATTGTGCCGCATGGCCAGTGCGGCGATCGCGGTGGAGTCGATCCCACCGGAGAGGAATGCGCCGACGGTCACATCGGCGCGCATGTGCTTGGCGACGGAGTCCTCCAGCGCCGTGGCGATCTCGCGGTAGCGTGCCGTCGCCGAGCCGGGAGCGAACGGCCGGACCGGGAATATCGGGGTGAAGTATCGAGTGACGACAGGCACCTTCCCTGGCCGCACAGTGGCGTAGCTGCCCGATTCGAGCCTGCGCACGTCCCGGTGCAGGGTTTCGGGCTCCGGTACGTACTGCAACACTGTGTAATGCTCCAGCGCGCGTGGGTCCACCGCGTCGCCCAGCCGCAACACGGACAGCAGTTCCAGCAGGCTCTTCTTTTCGCTGCCGAACGCGGTCCCGCCCGGCCCTGTGGCCAGGAACAGTGGTTTTATGCCGAAGGGATCGCGGGCGAGGAACAGTTCCTGCTTTTCGGTGTCCCAGATTGCGAAGGCGAACATGCCGCGCAGCCGCCGCACCGCTTCAGGACCCCAGTAATGGAACGCCGCGACAATCGCCTCACTGTCTCCCTCGGTTCGGAAGATCCCGCCGTCCGGAAACTCGGTGGCGTGCTGCGCGGCGATCTCCGCGCGTAGTTCCAGGTAATTGTAGATCTCGCCGTTGAAGGCGAGTGCGTAGCGTTCGGGGTGCTCGGGCGGGCCCCAGCGCAGCGGCTGATGCGAGTGTTCCAGGTCGATGATGGACAGCCGATTGAAACCGATGACCAGGTGCTCGTCGTGCCAGGTGCCACGTTCGTCCGGGCCGCGGTGGCGCACACAGTGTAAGGCGTTGTAGACCTGCTCCACCGTGTCCGGCGCCGCTTCGTCAGATGCTAGGAATCCGAGCAGTCCACACACGGCGTCGGTAACCTCGTTTCGCACAGTTGGGGTATGCGCTCATCGACCGGAGCGCCTAGCGGAAAATGTCGAGTCCGAGTATGCCGCACCCGTCGAATCCACGCGTCACGCACACGACATCCGGAATGGAAGCACAGGTGGTGATCATGGTCGGTGCCTTCGATCCGGTGTCGAAACCGACCCGGCGACATACCGGGGTGCTGTTTGGTCTACGCTGCGTAGTACTCAGGTCTCTCTCAGGCGATCCGTGCGCGGATGCCGCGGACGCGGTGGTCCGGAGAGCGTTCTGAAGCAAGCTTAGGACGCACTGTCAGGGTCGATCGCAGCCCCGGACAGTGCACTGTCGGAATGTGTGGCGACCAGGAAGGCGTGAGCGTGGCGCACAAGGCGAGCGAAGAGATCGGGGCACGACCCGCCGTGGGTCGGCAGGGCCGCGTCCTTCGGCGGGCCGGGCTGGCGGTGTCCTTGGGGATCACCGCGTTGCTCGTCTCGGGCTGCTCGATCGACAATGTTTGGTTGCGGTTCGGCTGGCCCTCCGGTGTCACACCGCAGGCCACCCGAATGCGGGAACTGTGGACTTGGTCGGTCATCGCAGCATTGGCAATGGGCGTGCTGGTCTGGGGTTTGACCTTCTGGACGATCACCTTCCACCGCAAGAAAGCGGACTCGCCGGAGTTCCCGCGGCAGACCGGTTACAACGTGCCACTGGAGCTGACCTTCACGGGCATCCCGGTCCTCATCGTTTTCGGATTGTTCTGGTCGACCGTCGTCGTGCAGAACTACGTACACGAGAGGGTGCCGAATCCTGACGTCACGGTCGATGTGACCGCCTTCCAATGGAATTGGAAGTTCGGTTACCGCGGTGTCGATTTCAAGGACGGCTACCAGTACAACGGCATCGATACCGCCCGTGAAGCGCTGAACAAGCAACAGCTCGACCAGTATGCGGAGCGGACAGAGAACGGCCACCCGCGGCCGGGCCCGGTGCACGGTAAGCCGGCTAATGACATCCTGTCCTACCTGCACTACGACAAGGTCGAGACAGTAGGTACCAGTACCGAGGTCCCGGTGCTCGTGCTGCCGACCGATAAGATCATCGAGTTCCAGCTCACTTCCGCGGACGTGATCCACGCTTTCTGGGTGCCGGAGTTCCTGTTCAAACGCGATGTGATGCCGAACCCGAAGGAGAACCATTCCGAAAATGCCTTCCAGATCTCCAAGATCGAGAGGGAAGGCGCGTTCGTCGGTCGCTGTGCTGAGATGTGCGGCACTTATCACTCGATGATGAACTTCGAGGTCCGAGCGGTCACGCCGGAGAAGTTCACCAAATATCTGGACGCGCGACGGGCGGGCATGACCAATGCCGAGGCGCTCGCTTCCATCGGTGAATCCCCTGTGGCCACCTCCACCACGCCGTTCAACACCAAGCGCGATATCAAGAGCGCGGCCCAGAGCAAGTGAGGAACTGATCTGACATGAAGATCGAAGCACGGATTTTCGAACTGCTCACGGTATTTTTCGTTTTCATCTCGATCGTTTACGGCTACTTCACCGGCCGATCGCGTACCGGCATCGAATGGGCGGGGACCACAGCCTTAGTGCTGACTGCGGGCTTGTCGCTGATCGTCGCGACCTATTTCCGCTTCGTCGCCCGCCGTATCGATCTGCGTCCGGAGGACTACGAGGACGCCGAGGTCGTGGACGGTGCGGGCGATCTGGGTTTCTTCTCGCCCGGTAGTTTCTGGCCCATCTGCCTGGCGGCCGCTGGTTCGGTGGCCGCTCTCGGCTTGGCGTTCTTCCAGTTCTGGCTGATCGGTCTCGGTGTCGTCCTTGTTCTGATCGCCGCAGGCGGACTGGTGTTCGAATACCATATCGGCCCGGAGAAGCATTGACCCGGATCAGTGCTTGGCTCGAACGCCCCACCGGATTCCCGGTGGGGCGTTGCGCGTATAGCGCGGATCAGTCGCTGACGGAGCGCGGGCTGCGAACCTGCTGGGTGGTACCACGGCCTACTCTGTCGAATAGCGTAGTGCCTTCTCCGAGCGACAAATCTCCTCGACCCCGGCGACAATGTCGCGCAGCAGTTCCGACGGTAGAGCTGTGGGCCGCAACCGGCAGGTGAATGTGATCAGCCCGTGATCCTCGACAGGCAGGCCGCGTGCGGCTGATTCCGCGCGTAGGTAGCGAGAGCGCACGCCGTAGGTCATCGCCGAAATGACAGTGAAGCAGCCGGTGCGTTCCCGGTACCCGGCGAATAGGTCATGCAGACGGTAGAACACCGACATATAGCTCGACAGCGGGGCGAAAACACCCACACGGTAGGCCGGGCCACGCTCGGATGAGCTGAGCGCAGTGTCAGCCAGATACTCCGCGTCGCGCAGCGTCTGCACCTTTGGTGCAAACAACACTGCACCCGCGGCCGCGTTGCGGACCGGCATGCCCGCCTTGCCGCTCGTTGCCGAGGCGATAGCGCCCAACGATTTCCGCGCCCGTGACCCCACCTCGCGGCGGGCCCGCAGTGATCTGGTGGGCGCGGTGGGGCAAAGACTCGACCACTGCCCGAACCGCACAGTGCCCAGCTGCACATGCCCGGTGCCGACCGGCCTGGCCACTTTCAGCGGCGCCGTATCGACCCAGCGGCCGACCTGCAGTTCCGCATTGCCTGGCCGGGCGATCTCGGCATGGGCGTGTTCGACGAACGAATCGAAGTCGAGGAAACGATCGGCGCTGGTGCTCAGCCAGGTGCGGTCTTTATCCACCTCGATCGTGTCCAAGGTGAGCGCGGTGATGATCCCCGCCCGCCCGCCCGCTCCGAGCAGGCGCTGGAATCGCTCGGTGTGGTGTGTGCGCCCACAGGTGCCGATGCGCCCGTCGGTATCCACGTATTCCAAATCGACAACCTGGTCGATGAACAGGCCGTACTTATGTGAGGCCGTGCTGACGCCGCCGACCGAGGCGAAGCCGCCCGCAGTGATATCGCGGTGATCACCGATGATAGGCAGACCCAGCCCGTGGGTGCCGAGCTTACGGTCTATCTCCGAAAGCTTGGCACCTGCCTGTACTCGGACGGTACGCCGACCGAGATTGATGTCCAGTACCTTGTTCATCCGCCGCAGTGACACCACAGCTGGCGCAGCAGGAAGGGACACTACAGCCGGCGCAGCCGGAAGGGGGACCACAGCCGGCGCAGCCGGAAGGGCGAGCTCTTCACCAGCCTGTCCGCCGCCGTACACCATCAACTGTTCTGATCTTCCGCGTGAATCCCGAACCGTGCGAACGACATCGGCGGTATCACGGGGGAGATATTCTTCGGTGGCGCAGGCAGTGCGCGGCGTGCTCATAGCAGAGAAGCTAACCACAGCACGGTTCATACCGCTTGTCCTGAGCTGGATGCTATCGCGAGGTAGGCGTCAGATCCGGAAGTGGACGGGTGAAAGGGTGCTGGATGCTTTGGAGATGGACAAAACGCTTCCCGTGTCTGCGGTCTCGGGTGGGCTTGGAGGTGTAGTCAGCCCGCGGCGGTGTCGGGGATGCGTACGTCCTCGGGGCGGTTGCCGCTCGGCACGCCCTTCTTCAGGCTGTGCGCGTAGACGTCGACGTATTCCTGGCCGCTGAGGAGCATCAGTTCGTACATAACCTCGTCGGTGACGGCACGCTCGACGAAGCGGTTGCCCGCCATGCCTTCATAACGAGAGAAATCGATAGGTTCACCGAATTTGACGGTTACCTTCCGGTGGCGCCAGCGGAACGGTCCGGGCGGGCTGACCTCATCGGTACCGATGACGGCCACCGGAATCACCGGAACACCGGTTTCCAACGCAAGTCGGGCCAGGCCGGTCTTGCCCTTGTACAGACGGCCATCGGGGGATCGGGTGCCCTCTGGGTAAAGACCTACCATGCGTCCTTGATCGAGCAGTTTGCGCGCTGCGGTGAGTGCGTCCTCGGCCGCATCCGCACCACTGCGATCGATCGGGTACTGACCGGTGGCGCTGAAGAAGAATTTCTGCAACCGTCCTTTGAAGCCAGGAGTGGTGAAGTACTCGGCCTTGGCCAGGTAGTTGATCCGTCGCGGACTCAGCAGCGGCGCGAACAGCCAGTCGGAGAAGGAGAGGTGGTTACCCGCCAGGATGGCTGGACCGTCTGCCGGGATGTTCTGCGCTCCTTGGACCGTAGGCCGGTTGTAGAGATGGATGAACGGTCCCAGTAGTACGAACTTCAGCAGCCAGTAGAACATGAACGTCCTTCCCCCGGACCTGGGATAGTAGCGGGTACCTGCGTCAATAGCCGACTCTACCGCTGGCGCGAGATC
The DNA here is from genome assembly GCF_056629435.1 of Nocardia sp. TBRC8007. Lineage (NCBI taxonomy): Bacteria > Bacillati > Actinomycetota > Actinomycetes > Mycobacteriales > Nocardiaceae > Nocardia > Nocardia sp. TBRC8007. The sequence continues at coordinate 408,580 of NZ_JBWSOR010000001.1, forward strand.
ACATCCAACTGTGTTGGCGAATCTCACCACACCTCGGCGCCGACCGCAAGCACTGGAGCTGGTCGACGTGTCGCGATGTACTGGTGTGGCGTGGGGGTCGGGTCAGCGGCTGGTCTGCGCCACCTGCGCGTGTGTGCGCAGACCAGCCCGCAGCGCCGTTTTGGCCAGATCGGCGGCGCCGATCATGCCCGCTGCCTCGCCGAGCTGTGCGGTCCTGATGCGAGCCAGTGGCCGGTGGCCTGCGCCGGTCATCGCGCGGGCGTACTCTTCGCGTGCCTCGTCCAGAAACAGCGGTGCCGAACTACCGACACCACCCGCGATGACCACCAGGTCCGGATCGAAGAGGTCGCTGACGAAAGCGAGCCCGAGTCCGAGCCAGCGCGCGAAATCGGCCATCACCCGCAGCGCGAGTGGATCGCCATCCTGTGCGGCGCCTGCGACTCGGCGTCCGGTGAGTGAGCCCGGATCGCATGCTACGTCCCTGGCCAGTACCGACCGCGCCGGCGCAGTGGCAAGCATCTCGATCGCGGTATCGGCCAGTGCCGTCCCGCTGCAGTAGCGCTCCCAGCATCCTTGTTTGCCACACGGACAGGGTCTGCCTTCTGGAACCACTCGTAGGTGGCCGAGTTCCGGTGCGGCGCCGTGGGTGCCTCGATACAGCTTGCCTTCGACGAGCAGAGCCGAACCGATGCCGGTACCGATCGCGATGAGTACCACGTTGTGCCCGCCCGTCGCGGCGCCGAACCGGTATTCGGCCCACATCGCGGCGTTGGCGTCGTGCTCCAGGATCACCGGTAGTTCGAGACGCTCGGTGAGTCGGCGCGCGACCGGGGTGTCCTGCCAGGGCAGATGCGGGGCGAACCGGACAGTGGAGCGGTCGCCGTTGACGAACCCGGCGACCGCCAGGCCCACCGCACTGATCGGGTGCCTGTGGCGCAGATCGCGCACGGCCAAGTCCAGCGCGTCCTCCAGCGCTCGCGCCGAATGCGGCGTCGGCGCTTGGACGGTATCCAGCACCTCGCCACTGTCATCGACCACGGAAGCGCGAATATTGGTACCGCCGATGTCGATTCCGACGGTCAGCGGGCACGCGCGGGCCATCTGGCGTGTCATACCTTGATTGTCACGGGAATGTCCACGTATCGGGATCGTTCACGATCCTCCGCGTCCGTACGTGGGCCGTGCCGATGCGGCGCACCGGTTTCCGGGTCGGTATCGGTTGGCATGACCGGTTCTACCGGCACTCCCGCTAGAGCTTCGCGCAACACGGTGACGACCGCGGTGCCATGGTCGGCGACCGCGGTCAACACCTCATGGTGCTCCCCACGCACTAACGCTGCGGCCGCACACACTGGGCACCAAGTGCAGCTGGACCATTCGATCGGCCCGTCAGCGGCCCGTCGCAGCACCGGTTCGACCCGTTCCAGCACTGCCTCGGCCAGCAACTTCAGTTCCGTGACGAACTCTGCGGCACCATTCGGCGGGGCGTGGGCATCGGTTTCCTCTTTCTCAGGTCGGTGTGGATCACCGGTCATGTCCATCGCTTTCGGACTCGCGTGACCAGAGTTGTGGATCGGGTCGGAACCGGATCACCAGGTGCCCGTCGTCGAACTCGGCACCTTCGATCGCGCACCGTCGTAGTACCGGCGCCAGGCGCACCCGGCGCCGGACTCCGTCCGCTCCCACGATCAAATCGTCCTCCACTCGGCCAAGGCGCAGCGTTGCGGCGTCGACAACCGGAAGGTGCATGCGCATCGCGTACACCGACTGCACCCCGGTGCCGGATACCCGGCGAATCACCGGTGCGCCGGAACTCACGTCGACTTCCGCCGGATTCTTGCCCAGCATAAGCCTCGGATAGCCGATGCTTCCTGTCGAGTCCACCGCGTAGGACAGCGCGGTCAGCGAGTTCAGCCCGATCGGCTCGGGGCCGGTGTGTGGTGCGACCACCACCGGGATACCCGGCATTTTGCGCCGCAACTCGGCGATTACCTCGGTCTGTTCGCTGCGTCGATTCGAATACCATTGCACCGCAGGATGTTCGGCGCGCACCGAACCAGCAGGTGAGTCGAGGGCAGGTAGTACCTTGTTCACCACCACGGCATCCATCCGCAGACCCAGTAGTGCGGTGGCGGAGCGTACGCGCTCGGATTCGGCCACCGCGACTCGTTCGGCAAGCGCGATCAGCCGAGCCCCGGTACGTCGGTGGTCAGCAAGTAGATCGCGAACCTCGGTGACCGCCTTGATAATTCGTTCAACCGTGGCCGCGAGCACGGCGCGGCGCAGATCGGTGCCGATAGCCTCCAGCGTCCTCGCCCGTGGTGGCCAGATTCGCTCCAGATAGCCCAGTAGTGTGTCCGGCGCGGTGACAATGCGCAGCATGTCTGCCGATGGTGGGCAGTCGACCACAACCAGATCCCAGTCGTCCTCTGCGGCGAACTGGGTGATCTCCACCAGCATCAGCAGTTCCTGCACACCAGGAAGCCCGGTCAGCTCCGCCGGATCCAGTGCGGCGATATCGATGCCGTGGCCATGACCGCGCCCCATCGAGACCATCCGGACCACATCGCGGAACCGGTCTTCGAGCAAAGCGAGTGAATCCACCTCGATCACGTCCAGGCCGGGGAGCACAGTCGAGACTCCGGTCACGGTGCCCGGTTCGTGCGGAACCCGGAAGCCGAGCGCGTCGCCCAGGGAATGCGCCTGATCGAGTGAGGCGACCAGCACACGTAAGCCGGACTTGGCCGCGGACATAGCGGTGGCGCACGCCAGCGTGGTCTTACCTACCCCGCCCTTGCCGATGAACAGCTCGACCCGGGACTTGTGCGCGGTCAGCCCTCGACCCGTTTCTTCAGTTCTTTCAGCGCGGTATCGGTGATCACCTTCTCGGCCTTGCGCTTGAACATGCCGATCATGGGAATGTTCAGATCGACGGTCAGCGTGTAGACGACTTCGGTGCCGCCTCCGGGCTGATCGATCAGCTCGTAGGTGCCGTTCTGCATCTTTTGCAGTTCACCGCTGAGTAGCGTCCAGCTGACTGCCTTGCGATCAGGGCGCCAGTCGTAGGTCAGGACGTAGGTGTCTTTGACTACGCCGGCATCCAGAATGAAGCGGGCGGTCTCGGCCAGGCCGTCCGGGCCTCGCTCCAGCACTTCCACGGACTTTGCCGCCGATACCCACTCGGGATATGATTCCAGGTCGGCGATGACAGACATCACCTGCTGCGACGGGGCCTCGATGGTGATCGTTCTCTGGGTCCTGTCGGCCATGCGGACAGCAATTCCTTTCAGCGTGCGGGTGAGCCGGGTGTCATGACAGGTACGCGGGCGTGACACCGGCGGGGCGACCTGCCTCCAGCCGGGACTTCAGTTCGAACGACATGCCTTTACCCGCAACCCGGCGAGCTCGGTTGGCGGTGGCAAGCTTGCCCGCAGGCAGCGCGGGCACCGGCTCGGCATGTAAAAAGTAGTGCAGGATCACCCCGTCGAGCGAGGGCTCCAGCCATACCTCCATAGTTCCGTTCAACGCGCCTGTCACTGCCCAGCGGATACCGTTCTCCCCTCGATCCTCCCGGATTTCCAAGACCAGGTCCGGCCACCAGCGGCGCCAATTACTCGGTCCAGCCAGCAGCTCGGCGACGGCGGCCCCCGGTGCGGCGACGAAAGTCTGATCTGCGACCTGGATACTGCTCACTCTGCTGAGCGTAGTAGATACGGTGCTGATCACCGTAGCAACTGTCGCAAGCGTGCGCCCAGGTCGTCCCAGTGCCAACACTGCTCGACGAACGCGCGCCCCGCTCTGCCCATCCGCGCGGCTGCTTCCCGGTCGGCCAGAATCTCCACAAGAGCGTTAGCGATCTGCTGCACGGAGCGGCCGTCCACCACGCGACCGGTTTCGCCCTCACGAACGGTTTCCGGGGCGCCGCCGGAATTGCCCGCCACCACCGGGACGCCGGAGGCGGATGCTTCCAGGTACACAATGCCCAGGCCTTCCACGTCCAGTCCCGCGCCTCTGGTCCGGCACGGCATCGCGAAGACATCGGCGAGTGTGTGATGGGCGGCGAGTTCACTGGACGGAACCCGGCCGGTGAACACGACATCGTCGGAGACGTCCGCAGCGGCTGCCAGCCTGCGAAGCTTCCCCTCTGCGGGGCCGCTCCCCGCAATAACCAACACGGCGCCCCGGACCCGTGCGCGGATATCGCGCATCGCGAGGATCAGCGCGTCTTGCCCCTTCCGAGAAACCAAGCGCGACAGACACAGAATAGTCGGGCGGTCGCTCAGACCGTAGCGTGCGCGCAGCTCGGCGCGTGCTTCCGGATCCGGATGGAACACCTCGGTATCCACACCGGGCGGTAAGTACTCCAGCGCCGCATTCGGTCCGAACGCGGCGGCGAACCGGCGGCGAGTGTAGCGGCTGACATAGGTGACTACATCGGTGTGCTCGCCGATGCCACGCAGTATCTGCCTGGCTCCGGGCAGCATCGACCAACCGACTTCATGGCCATGCGTACTAGCCAGCACGCGCTCGGTGCCCGCCCGGCGTAGTGCCGGGGTCAGCAGCGCCAGTGGCGCCGCCGCACCGAACCACACCGTGTCGCACTTCTCGCTCTGGACCAGGCGCGCGGCCCGGCGCTGCACGAGTGGAGACGGAAGCATCAGCGTGGTGGGGTGGCGAACCACCTGGAACTTCTGATTGGCATCGAATTTCAGATGGCTGTCGCCGCGCCAGCGTGGAGCGTAGACCACCAGGTCATCAGGGGGCAGCTGACCGACCAGTGCTTGCAAATACGATTGGATACCACCCGGCCGTGGCGGGAAATCATTGGTAACCAGCAAAGTTCGGGCCATGAGCAACAAAGTACTCGGTCCGATTCGCGATGGTGCAGTCGCGGGTTCGCGACCCCGCGACGGCTTCAGGCGGTCCGGGCATCGAGCCAGGCGCGCCAGCCGGTGATGAGGTCGGAACGGGTGATACCGAGGACTTCGCGGAAGATGCGGTCTTCGGTGATGGCGTTCTGCTCGGCTGCGGCAATGTGCTCGTAGAGTTGGACAAGGCGGGCCTTGCCGTACTTTCCAGCGATGAAAGCGCAGAGTGACCACGCCTTCTCATAGGCGAATGCGGCGTCGGGGCCGGAGAAATCGGCGTCGGAGGGGAGACCGTACGGAGTATCGCCAGTGCGGACGTGCGCGGCGACAGTAGGGGCGACATCTGTGAAGCGCCGACCTCGGCCGTGGTTGGCGGTGTAATCGGCGAAACCTTCCAGCATCCACAGCGGTGCACCATCCACGGTGCGGGCACGGGTCGCGAGGTGGGTCAGTTCGTGTCGCAGCAGGGTCACGATACCGTCGGTGCCGAGGCGCCGACCGGCATAGGGACTGAAGACCACGCGTTGGCCGGTGGGTTGGGTACCCGGCGTGAACGGATCGGCGACCGTCGCAGCAGCGACCTCGGTGGGAACGAGGGTGCTCGTGCGTAACAGGCCGGCGAATTCGGAGGGGGAGGATGCCACGACCACCAGCGCCGACTGCGTCCACTCAGGTCCCAGCATCTCGGTCACCGCATCGATGGCGGCGGAGAGTTCGCGCTCTAGGATATCGATGTCGTTCTGCTGGCTCGGATGGCCGACAACCAGGGACTGCTGTCCATCGCCGGTCGGCACCGGGCGGATGATAGTCGGTCCGAACGGTTCGATGATGCGCTGTATCCTAGCTACCCTGGGGTCGACGGCGGCTGTACGGCCTACGGCGTAGGTCGTATCCGGCTGGGTGGTGCGTAGTGTAGGCAGTATCGCGTTCGGGGGCATGAGCAGTGTGGCACCCAGGCCGGTCAGAACGATCATGATCGTGACAGTGAGGAAGAAATCGAATCGCCGGCGCGCTGTGCACCAGACGCGAAATCTCCGTATTCCGGTTGTCATCGCGCCCTGTCCCGGCTGATGTCGCGGCATGTCCTGCCCAGTGCCGGGAAGCGAAGGCATCGCCGTTCGGCATCGGGCGCGCCGCGTAGACCGCTCGGATCGTTACCGGTCATCTGCCGCTCGGACTCGCGGAGCTGGTGCACGGCTTACTCATGACGATCAGTCCTACTCATGACGATCAGTATCGCCGAGCGGAGTGGAACGGTGTCGAGTCCATAGGCGCGACCGCAACGGGAACTCCGAAGGTAGAGGCATGCAGCATGAGCCCATTGCCCGCGTAGATGCCGACATGCGAGATATCGGGGTAGAAGAAGACGACATCGCCGGGTTGTAGATCCTTCTTGGCGACGGGTGTGCCGTAGGTGGCCTGCTGGGAGCTGGTGCGCGGCACTTTCTTGCCTACTTGTCCGAATGCCCACTGGACCAAGCCGGAACAGTCGAATTGATTCGGACCACTAGCACCCCAAACATAAGGGTCGCCGACGCGGGTGAGCCCGGCTGCCAGGGCACTGGTGTCGCTGCCGGGGATGAGACCTCGTAGCAAGGTGTCGCGGTCGAAGCCGGGTGGGAACGGAGAGCCGGCCAGCATCGACTTGTCTTTGGTCGACAGCGCGCTCCATGCCCGTACCACCTGGGTGATAGAGGTGTCGAGGTCGCTGCGTTTGCGGTCCAGTTCGATGCGTACCGCCTCGGCTTGCCGTGCTGCCGTGCGGGCGGCGTCGGCGGCCGCACGGGCCGCCGCCTCGGCCGCTTCGGCGGCGTTGGTGACCTTGTGATAGTGGTCGAGCTGTGCGGCGGTCTGCGCGGTGACCACGTCGAGGGTGGACATCTGGTCGAGCAGTTGTTGCGGCGAGTCGCTGACCAGGACGGCGAACAGCCGGTTGGTTCTGGCGCCCTGGTATGCGGCGATCGTGGTGCGGTCGATGACCGGCTGGTATCGGCGCACCTCGGCGCGGGCGCGGTCGGCTGTGGCGGTGCGTGCGGCCAGCTCGGCGTCGGCCTTATGCTGCTCGGCGAGCTTCGCGTCGGACTCGGCCGCTGCCGTTAGGGCCTGTTGGTTGAGTTGTTCGGATTGCCGGGACAGCTGGATCATCCGCTGGACGGCCGCGGTCGCGGTCGCGGGGACGGGGGCAGCGACCGGGTCGGCGCTGGCGGGACCGCCGCCGCAGAGGCCGGTGGCCAGGATTCCAGCTGTCAGCGCTGTTCCTATCAGACGTTTTGCTCGTCTGCTTCGTTGATGTCGACTTCGGTGACGTCGACTTCGGAGATGTTCTGCCACCGCCCGCGCCTGCTCCGTTCTTTCGTGCAGCGTTCTCTCGTGCAGCAGGCGAGAGGCTTTCGCTGAACCCGGAAGTGCGCCGGATAGGCATCTATACAGATGCGCAACCGGGCTACCCGATAAAGGTCTCAATCAGGTTACGGAACGGCATGGGTGATGTCCAGTAGGACGCAATGCGATCACGGGTTCCGTAATGCTACCGATTCACGGCTGCGGTTCGGCAGCGATTCTCGGAGGATTCCTCAGAATCGGCGAGCTCCCGCGACCGGCATCGAGGAAATCGGTGCTAACTGTACGGGCGTACCAGAGGTGGCCGCGTGCACCACGTTGCCGTCACCGGCATAGAGACCGGAGTGCCCCCCGCCGTAGAAGGACACCAGGTCGCCCGGCCGCAGATTGCTCAGCGACACCGGGGAGCCTGCGGCGAGCTGTGCGCCGCTTGTGCGTGGCAGCTCGCGGCCCGCCTGCCGATAGGACCACTGAACCAGCCCGGAACAGTCGAATGCGTTGGGACCTGCGGCGCCGTAGACATATGGAGAGCCGATCTTGCTCAGTGCCGCGCCGAGGGCGATATCGCCGACAGACTTCTTGGGGGTGGTGAAGGGCGCTGGGACGGCGGGGGGCTCAGGGGCAGTGAAGGGGCTGGGGGCCGGTGTGGGCAGCTCGAACCCTGGGATGCCGTGCGGAATCCGGATCTCGTTCGGGATCTCGATGGTTCCCACGCCGGGAATAGTCACTGGTTGGGCCGAAGCCGGGGCAGCGGGCAGCAGGAACGCGCCGAAGGTGGCAGCGCCGACGGCCCCGGCGGCAACAGTGCGCTGTGCCTGACGCTTGACGGCGTTGGTCGTCATGATGCGGTACTCCCAATCTGCCTCACGACGCCGCATCCGGTGATGCCGCGGACTTCGTCGGCGCCGCACCGTGCGGCGCGACGGACTCCGTGAGGTCTCGAAAAGGCTACGAAAAGATCACGGTGTTATGTAATCCCGGGAATGTGAATGACGAACTGCCGGTGAATTCATCGAACGGCCGGTGTGAGTTATGTCCCACCGATCACGAAAAGATAACAATAGTGAAATTCCGCATGTGTTACGGTTTGCCGCCTCGGTGTATCCCTGTGGATGAAGTAGCTTTCTTGCCTGGGGTGATAGCAGTTCTCGCAGGTGGATTCGATGGAATTGATATAGCTATCGACATGGCGGCCTGTTCGCTCTCCGGGGGAGCGGTGCGCCGACGCGCCCGGCGGCTATTTGTCGCACCCTATTCGGCGCGTCCGAATATTTGATGCATATAACGAATTACTGTGATCTACATCTCATTCAGGTATTTCTAGATCAGCTCCAGGTAAAGATGCTTCGTTGCCATGGCGTCATCCGAGTATTCGTGGTGTGCGCCGTGTTGTCGGACCATGGCTTTACGCTGCGAGTCGTGTCCGACCTCGCACCACGCCCGGCTGCCGACCAGCAACTGACTTTTGACGAGCTGGACGCCCCTCTTTTCGACACCACATTCGTGGTAGTGGACCTGGAGACCACAGGAACCAGCCCTGATGTCGATGCCATCACCGAGATCGGCGCGGTGAAAGTGCGTGGCGGGGAGGTGCTCGGCGAGTTCGCGACGCTGGTCGACCCGGGCCGTCCGATCCCGCCTGCCATTGTGCGCGTTACCGGGATCACGACTGCGATGGTGCATGCCGCTCCCCGGATCGAGGCGGTACTGTCCAGCTTCCTGGAGTTCGCGGGATTTGCCGGAGCCACCGACTGCACCGCGAGCGCGGTGCTCGTAGCGCACAACGCTCGGTTCGATACGGCGTTCCTGCGGGCCGCCGCGACTCGATCCGATATCTCCTGGCCCGCGCCGCGGGTGCTGTGCACAGTACAGCTGGCCCGGCGGGTGCTCGACCGCGCTGAAGCGCCCTCGGTGCGGTTGAGCGTGCTGGCCCGGTTGCTCGGCGCTGCCACGATACCGACGCACAGGGCACTGCAAGACGCTCGCGCGACCGTCGACGTCCTGCACGCCCTGATCGGACGGGTCGGTAACCAAGGCGTACACAGCTTTACCGAGCTGCTCGACTATCTACCCGATGTCGCGCCCCAGCAGCGCGCCAAACGCTTCCTCGCGGCCGATCTGCCCGCTGCCCCAGGAGTGTATCTGTTCCGTGGCCCCTCCGATGAAGTGCTCTATATAGGTACGGCCGTGCAGTTGCGCCGTCGCGTTCGTACTTACTTCACTGGTTCGGAGACCAGGAGCAGGATGAAGGAGATGGTGTCGCTGGCGACACGGGTCGACCACGTCGTGTGCGCGCATGCGCTAGAGGCGGGCGTACGGGAACTGCGGCTACTGGCGGCGCATACCCCGCCGTATAACCGAAGGTCGAAGTTCCCGCGACGAGCCTGGTGGCTCGCCTTGACCGAGGAACCGTTCCCGCGGTTGTCGGTGGTGCGGGAACCGTCCCGTGATGCGTTGGGGCCATTCAACTCTCGCGCTGACGCGGCCGATCTGGGCACGCTCATCGCGGAGTACACCGGTCTTCGAACCTGCACGAAACGGCTGCCTCGGCGCGGGATTCACGATTGTCCGCCCACGGCCGTAGGCGGGTGTCCGGCAGCGACGGAAGGTCACCCGCTGGACCAGGCGGAATACGCGACCGCTCCCGAGCTCGTGCGCGCACTGTTCGCAGGGCGCGCGGACGCACCGCTGCGGGCCATGCTCGACCGGATCGAGAGCCTATCGCGTGCCGAACATTTCGAGGCTGCCGCGCGCTTACGTGATCGCACGGCCCTTGCGATACGAGCGCTGTACCGGATCCAGCGACTGGTTGCGCTTGCGTGTATCGCCGAACTGATCGCCGCGCATCCCGACGGTAGCGGCGGTTGGGAACTCGCGGTCATCCGGTATGGCCGTCTCGCCGGAGCGGGTACCGCACCGCATGCCGTGCCACCGATGCCGATCGTGGACCAGATCACCGCTACCGCCGAGACAGTCGCACCCGTGCATGCCGCCGCCGGTGCGAGTACGGCACCGCTGCGTGGTGCCCTACCAGAAGAAGTGGCTTTGATCGTGCGCTGGCTGGCGCGTCCAGGAGTGCGGATCGTGCGGACCACCGAGGGCTACCGCGAGCGGATACACAGCGCGGCGCGCTGGCTGAGCTGGGCGGAGACGGCCGCCACAGCGGCGCGGGCGCAACCCGCCGAGCAGTCGTATCTCAACCACTTAGGCTGAGCACCATGATTACCGCGATTGTCCTGATTCACGCTGATAACGGTCGTATCCCCGAGACCGCGCAGGCGGTCGCGGACACTGAGGGGGTCGCGGAGGTCTATTCCTGCGCGGGAGATGTGGACCTGATCGCACTTGTGCGGGTTCGTGATCACGAGCGGGTCGCCGAGGTGGTGACCGGCCGGATCGACAAGACGCCAGGGGTGCTGCGCACCACGACTCATATCGCCTTCAAATCATATTCGCGCGTCGAGGTCGAGGCGGGTTTCTCCCTGGGGGAGTAGTCCAGCGGCTCAGCTGTCGCCTAGCGTCCGAGTCAGCTTGGCCCAGCGCGCCAGTAGCGCGGCTGCCTGGCCGGTATCGATCGCCGCTGCGGCGCGATCGATACCCGCGGTGAGTGCGTCGTGCACATCGCCCTCGGGATCGCCCTCGCCGCGTGACCAGCCGTAGGCCACGATCGCGGCGGCGGAGTTCAGCAGGACCGCGTCCCGGACTGCCCCGTCGGTGCCTGCGAACACGTCGCGGGCCACACCGGCGTTCACCTCGGAATTCCCGCCGCGCAGTGCGTCCAATGCGACGCGGGGAATGCCGAGCCGAATGGGATCGATGGTTGTGCGGCGCATCCGCCCACCAGAGACGATCCACGCGTCGGTGGTGTCGGAGGTGGTGATCTCGTCTAAACCGTCGTTGCCGCGCACCACCAGCGCGGCGTCACCGCGTTCGGCGAACACGCCCGCGAGCACCGGAAGCAGATCGGCGAACGCGCAGCCGACCAACCCGGCGCGCGGCTGTGCCGGATTTGTCAGTGGACCGAGCACGTTGAAAACAGTGGGGATACCGATCTCGCGGCGCGCCGCTCCCGCATAGCGCAGGGCGGGATGGAAGACGGGTGCGAAGCAGAATCCGATGCCGACTTCCCGCACACAGCGCGCCACCGCCTCAGGTCCGAGCGTCAGCCGTACCCCGAGCGCCTCCAGTACGTCGGCGCCGCCGCTCTTGGAGGACGCTGCCCGATTGCCGTGCTTGACGACCGGCGTGCCGGTCGCGGCCACCACGATCGAGGACATGGTGGAGATGTTCACCGAGCCACAGCGGTCGCCCCCGGTACCGACGATATCGACCGCATCGCCGTCGATCCGCACCAGGCGGGCGTGGTCGAGCATGCCTGCAGCCAAACCAGTCAGCTCGTTGGGAGTGGGGCCTTTGATCTTCATGGCGATACCGAAGGCCGCGATCTGTGCGGGGGTGGCGTTATCGGACATGATCTCGTTCATCGCCCATGCCGTGTCGTCCGTGGCCAGGTCGCTGCCATCGGCGAGGGCTCCCAGCACCTGAGGCCAGCTGCGCACGCTCATTCCACACTCCCGTCCCACCGATTCGCCGACCGACTCATCCGGAATGCAGCCTAGTCTGCGAGCGGTTGTCCCCGAGTGCCCGGTTGCAGTGCTTCCCAGCCGTCGGCAGTCCCATCGTGCCGCTGCGCGAGACCGGCCATCCGGACGCGCTCCTGCGCGCAATGCAGCGCGTTCAGCAGTTGGACGCGCTGCAGAAGCACCGATTCCAAGGTGTGGGTGCCCGGTTCGCCCACCCGTGGCGCTCGGGAGTAGCCGTCCTGCGCTGCGATCGCGCAGACCCTCTCGACCTGTGCGGGCGGAATACGCAGATGATGCCGCAGCACTACAGGCGCGTCCGCGTCCAGTGCTGTCGCGCGGGCCAATACGGTCGAGCACGCCTCCGCGTCGTCGAAGCCTGTCGCGACCACCACCAGCTCAGTGCTGTCCGGGTCCAGCGTCGTGGACCGGTGTCGCCGGAAGAACCGTCGCCATAGCCATACGGACCCCCTCGCCTCCATCTCAGCTTCTCCTTACCCTTATTTGTCATGCTGACGACACCCTTATTCGTCATGCTGACGACACCCTTATTCGTCATGCTGACGACACCCTTGTTCGTCATGCTGACGACGCGCTCGTAGGTCGGTGTGACTCACACACACCGCGCCCGGTCGAGCGCTTGCGGTCCGCTGTGTTCCTCGACACGAGGAACGAGTTCCGTACCCGGATATTGCTGTCGTACTACGACGAGTCATACTTACCCCGTGACGACCGCAGTAGGGACCCCAGGATCGGCCATTACCCAGCGTGTGCATTCGCTGAACCGGCCCAACATGGTCAGCGTCGGTACCATCATCTGGCTGTCGAGCGAGCTGATGTTCTTTGCCGGCCTGTTCGCGATGTATTTCGTCGCGCGCGCCCAGGCGGCCGGTAACTGGCCGCCGGAACCGACCGAGCTGAATCTGAAGCTCGCGGTGCCGGTCACGGCTGTGCTGGTTGCCTCGTCTTTCACCTGCCAGATGGGGGTGTTCGCTGCGGAACGCGGTGACGTGTTCGGCCTGCGTCGCTGGTATGTGATCACACTGCTGATGGGCACGTTCTTCGTCGCGGGCCAAGGGTACGAGTACCTGAGCCTCGTCCATGAGGGCACGACGATCTCCAGCAGCGTCTACGGATCGGTGTTCTACATCACCACAGGCTTCCACGGTCTGCACGTCATCGGTGGTCTGATCGCATTCGTGCTGCTGCTGATCCGCACGAAGCTCAGCAAGTTCACTCCGGCGCAGGCCACTGCGGCGATCGTCGTCTCCTACTACTGGCACTTCGTCGACATCGTGTGGATCGGATTGTTCGCCACGATCTACTTCGTCCGCTGAGTGTCGTCGCCATGCGGCCGAGCCCGTGCGGCGTAACCCGAAATCTTTCGTACAAGTCGGTTCCGTCTACTCCAAAGGGACACAGATGAGTTCATCCCCCCCGTCAGCGCCAGAGCCCGCGAGCCCAGGGAACGGCCAGGCCAGCAAGACGCGCAGGCAGCGCCGCGTCCGCCGTCGCATTGCGGGCGGGCTTGCGCTGCTGGTGGGTCTCGTCGGAGCAGGCTTTCTGGCATCGGCCCTGACTCCCGAACCGCAGCGCGCCACCGCGCACGCGGATCAGTCCGCGCTGATCCGCGAGGGCAAGCAGCTGTACGACACATCCTGCATCACCTGCCACGGTGCGAACCTGCAAGGCGTGCCCGACCGCGGTCCCAGCCTGGTCGGGGTCGGTGAGGCCGCCGTCTACTTTCAGGTGTCTTCTGGCCGTATGCCGATGACACGCAACGAGGCCCAGGTCGAACGCAAGCCACCGAAGTTCGACGCGCACCAGACCGATGCGCTGAGCGCGTATGTGGCGGCCAACGGCGGCGGTCCGACCGTGATCCGGAACAAGGATGGCAAGATCGCCCAGGAGTCGCTGCGCGGCTCGGATATCGCCCGCGGTTCGGAGCTGTTCCGGATGAACTGCGCGTCCTGTCACAACTTCACCGGCCGCGGCGGGGCCTTGTCGTCCGGTAAGTACGCGCCGCCGCTGGACCCCGCCAACGAACAGCAGATCTACACGGCTATGCTCACCGGTCCGCAGAATATGCCGAAGTTCTCCGACCGGCAGCTGAGCCCGGAGGAGAAGCGCGACATCATCGCCTACGTCAAGAACGCCACCGAGGAGCGGGGCCCAGGCGGCTGGGATCTCGGCGGGTTCGGTCCAGCGACCGAGGGACTGGTCATCTGGGTGGTAGGCATCACGCTCGTGGTCGGTGGCGCGATGTGGATCGGATCCCGGTCATGACGAGAATGGCGCCGGTCATGACCGGCCTGCGCCCGGAGGCGGTAGTTTGCGTGATCGCGGTAGTCCGAGAGACCCGCGGTAGTGGGCGTGACCACGGCGGGCGCCAGGTCATGTCGAAAGGACACAGGCCATGAGCGATAAGGAGCGAGACGACATGGGTCGGCCGGATAAGGGCCACGACGCACCATCGTCGAACGAACAGTCGGTGCCGGCCACCCCGGCTGAGCCGACCGTGCCGGAACTCGACGCGATGTCACGTGACGAGCTGGTCGAGCTCGGTACCGAACGTGACGATGTCGACGTCGTCTACCGTCGCGAGCGTTTCCCGATCCCGGGCACCCGCGCGGAGAAGCGGGCCGAGCGCGCGGTGACCTTCTGGTTCGCGGTGTCCGGTATCGCGGCCGCGGCGCTGGTCGGCGTCTTTCTGTTCTGGCCGTGGGAGTTCAAGGGCAAGGACGAGGAAGGCCATGGGGTCTACTCCCTGTTCACTCCGCTGATCGGCCTGACCTTCGGTATCTCGGTGCTGGTCATCGGTATCGCGGTGGTGTTGATCCGTAAGACGCTCATCCCCGCCGAGTTGTCCGTCCAGCAGCGGCATGATGGTCCCTCGCCTGAGGTCGAGCGCCGGACCCTGGCCGCCGAGCTGCAGGACGCGCTGGATACCTCCACTCTCGGCCGCCGTAAGATGCTCACCCGTACCGCGGGGGCCGGCGTCGGTGTACTCGGCCTCGGCTCGCTACTGGTGTTCGCCGGCGGCCTGATCAAGAACCCATGGGCCAAGGGCGACAAGTCGCCGCTGTGGGTCTCGGGCTGGACCCCGGACTACGAGGGTGAGACCATCTACATCCGCCGCGATACCGGTCGCCCGCAAGATGTGGTCCTGGTGCGTCCGGAGGATCTGGACGCGGGCGCCATGGAGACCGTGTTCCCGTGGAAGGAGAAGTGGCGCGGGGACGAGCACGCCACATTCAAATCGCTGCGCGGTATCCGCAACGCCGTCATGTTGATCCGGCTGCGCACCGAGGACGCAGAGAAGGCGATCAAGCGCAAGGGCCAGGAGAGCTTCAACTACGGCGACTACTTCGCCTATTCGAAGATCTGCACTCATCTCGGCTGCCCCACCTCGTTGTTCGAGCAGCAGACCAATCGGATTCTGTGCCCCTGTCACCAGTCGCAGTTCTCCGCGACCGAGTGGGGCAAGCCGGTCTTCGGTCCCGCTGCTCGCGCGTTGCCGCAGCTGCCGATCACCGTCAATGCTGAGGGCTTCCTGGTCGCCAACGGCGACTTCATCGAGCCGCTCGGCCCGGCCTTCTGGGAGCGCCGCTCATGAGTCCTTCTGTCGCATTACAAGCCAACGAGGCGGATGAGCGGTATCGTGCCGCGGCGTTCGTGAAGCGGTCGATCAACAAGGTCTTTCCGACACATTGGTCGTTTCTGTTGGGTGAGATCGCGCTCTACAGCTTCATTATCTTGTTGTTGTCGGGTGTGTATTTGACCTTGTTCTTCGATCCGTCGATGAGTGAGGTCGTTTATGACGGTGCGTATCAGCCGTTGCGCGGTGTGACGATGTCGCGGGCGTATGAGACGGCGCTGAACATCTCGTTCGAGGTGCGTGGTGGCCTGTTTGTGCGGCAGGTGCATCACTGGGCGGCGTTGTTGTTCGCGGCGTCGATCATCGTGCATTTGTTCCGGATCTTCTTCACCGGCGCGTTCCGTAAGCCGCGGGAGGCGAACTGGGTGATCGGTTCGCTGTTGCTGATCTTGGCGATGTTCGAGGGGTTCTTCGGGTATTCGCTGCCGGATGATCTGCTCTCGGGGACCGGGCTGCGGGCGGCGTTCTCCGGGATCACGATCTCGATCCCGATCGTCGGTACGTGGTTGCATTGGTTGATGTTCGGTGGGGATTTCCCGGGCGAGATCATCATCCCGCGGTTGTATGTGGCGCATGTGTTGTTGTTGCCCGGGATCATCCTGGCGTTGATCGCGGCGCATGTGGCGTTGGTGTGGTATCAGAAGCACACCCAGTTCCCCGGGCCGGGGCGCACGGAGAACAATGTGGTCGGTGCCCGGATCGTGCCGGTGTTCGCCGCCGATCAGGGGGCGTTTTTCGCCTTCACCCTCGGGATCGTGGGGATTATGGGTGGGGTATTGCAGATCAACCCGATTTGGAATCTGGGTCCCTACAATCCCTCGCAGGTGTCGGCGGGTTCGCAGCCGGACTTCTACATGATGTGGACCGACGGGATGGCGCGGTTGATGCCGGCGTGGGAGCTGTATCTGGGTCCTTACACGGTGCCCGCGGTGTTCTGGGTGGCGGTGGTGATGGGGTTGGTGTTCACGGTGTTGATCGCCTACCCGTGGATCGAGAAGCGGCTCACCGGTGACTCGAGTGCACATCACAACCTATTGCAGCGGCCGCGGGATGTTCCGGTGCGTACCGCTATCGGTGCGATGGCGATCACGTTCTATGTGGTGTTGACCTTGTCGTGTGTCAACGACATCATCGCGCTGAAGTTCGATATCTCGTTGAACGCGACCACCTGGATCGGCCGGATCGGTCTGCTGCTCGGGCCGCCGATCGCCTACTATCTGACCTACCGGTTCTGTTTGGGTCTGCAGCGCAGCGACCGTGCGGTGCTCGAGCATGGTATCGAGACCGGGGTGATCAAACGGTTGCCGCATGGTGAGTACATCGAGGTGCATCAGCCGCTGGGTCCGGTGGACGGGCACGGACACCCGATCCCGCTGCAGTACCAGGGCGCGGTGGTGCCGAAGAAGATGAGCAAGCTGGGTTCGGCGGGTAAGCCGGGCACCGGTAGCTTCCTGAGGCCGGATCCACGGCAGGAAAGTGAACAACACTTCCAGATCGAACACGCGGAAGAACACAAACAGCTGAGGGCGCTACAGCGGGTACAGGAAAGAGCCAACGGGAACGACGGCCACTGACCCTGTGCGGACCACGGCCCCGAGTCGCCTCAGGCGGGCTCGGGGCCGTTCGCTGTTTCGTGGCGGGGGCGTCAAAGGCGTGGTGTCGCGCGGCGGGCAGCCTCGATCGCTTCGAACTTGGCCAGATTGTGCCGAGCGTCGGCCAGCGCGTCGTGCGCGTCAGGCGGGGTCCGGGGGAGTTCGGGACGGCCGTGCGCCTCCCAGTGCTGGCGTAACTCGTTGGTGTATCGAGGCAGCGTGGTGGGCAGATCGACCATGGAACCCCACAGCTGACACAACGCCACATGATCATAGGCGCTGGCCCAGGCCCACAGCTGCGGCTGCACACTCGATCGCGGCACGAGGAACGTGTACAGCTCGTCACGGATCCGCGTGCGGCTACGCCATAACGGGGAGGAGGGCGAAGGTAGCTGTGGCAGCACATATTTGCGCACCCACGGACCCGCGCGGTCGGGATCGAATTCGGTGGACACCGCGTAATACTCCCGGCCGTCCTCGCAGACGACACCGATGGAGATCAAGTCGATGGTGTTGCCGTCTTCGATGAATTCACAGTCGTAGAAATATCTCAGCGAGATCGGTCTCTCCTCGGCATCGGTGCCGTTACGGCAGGGGTGTCGGTGCCATTGCGGCAGGTGACGGGTTCCCTGGCAACTTTATGGTGATGGGTGATGGTCGTTGCGCAAGGGGCCATAGGTGGAGATCTTCGCCACGTGGGGTGGCTGCGGAACCACCCGGATACCGGGTGTTCCCGAAGGGCCGGTGATCCGTATCCTGAACAAGTGAACTGGACCGTGGACGTACCCATCGATCGCCTACCGCAACTGCCGCCGCTGCCCACTGAGCTGCGCAGAAGGTTGGACGAGGCGTTGGCGCGTCCCGCTCTGCAGCAGCCTTCCTGGGATCCGGGGCAGGCGGCCATGATGCGCACGGTACTGGAGAGCGTGCCGCCGATCTGTGTGCCCGCTGAGGTGGAGGAGCTGCGCGGACAGTTGGCCGAGGTTGCCCGAGGCGAGGCGTTCCTCGTGCAGGGTGGCGACTGCGCGGAGACATTCGCCGACAACACCGAGCCGCACATTCGGGGCAATATCCGTACCTTGCTGCAGATGGCGGTCGCGCTCACTTACGGTGCGAGTCTGCCAGTCGTGAAGGTGGCGCGGATCGCGGGCCAATACGCCAAGCCGCGTTCGGAGAACATCGACGCGCTCGGCTTGGAGTCCTATCGCGGCGATATGGTGAACGCGCTGGTCGCGGACCCGGCACTGCGCGCGCACGACCCCTCACGGCTGGTCCGTGCCTACGCCAACGCGAGCGCGGCGATGAACCTCGTGCGGGCATTGACCGGAGCGGGCATGGCCGACCTGCACAAAGTGCACGACTGGAACCGCGATTTCGTGGCCAAATCACCGGCGGGCGCGCGCTATGAGGCGTTGGCTGAGGAGATCGACCGCGGCCTCGCGTTCATGACGGCGTGCCGGGTCGACGACCCGAGCCTGAAATCGGCTCGCATCTACGCCAGCCACGAAGCGCTCGTGCTGGACTACGAGCGCGCCATGCTGCGTTTGAGCGAGAACGCGAGCGGTGAGCAGGTGCTCTACGACCTGTCCGCGCACTTCCTCTGGATCGGTGAACGCACCCGCCAGCTCGACGGCGCGCACATCGCGTTCGCGGAGTTGATCGCCAATCCGATCGGCCTGAAGATCGGCCCGTCCACTACTCCAGAGCAGGCCGTGGAATACGTCGAGCGACTGGATCCGAACAACGAACCAGGCAGGCTGACCATCGTCTCTCGGATGGGACATACCAAGATCCGCGAAGTCTTACCATCCATCATCGAGAAAGTACAGGCCACCGGCCACCAGGTGATCTGGCAGTGCGATCCGATGCATGGCAACACACATAAGTCGTCCACCGGCTTCAAGACTCGTCACTTCGACCGCATCGTCGATGAGGTGCAGGGCTTCTTCGAGGTACACCGCGCGCTCGGCACCCACCCCGGCGGTATGCACATCGAACTCACCGGCGAGGATGTCACCGAATGTCTCGGCGGCGCCCAGGATATTTCCGATCTCGACCTGTCCGGTCGCTACGAGACCGCCTGTGATCCGAGGCTGAACACCCAGCAGTCCCTGGAACTGGCCTTCTTGGTCGCGGAGATGTTGCGCTGAGCGCCTGCGCTCCGGCTTCAGTCAGGGCAGTGCCACGAGGGTGACGGTGTCGCCCGCTTCGAGATTGGTGCCGATGGCGGGGATTTGTGAGACCACCAGTGAACCGTCCATCGACGCGAACTGTCTTACCTTGACTTTCAGGCCGAGGGACTGCAGTTTTGCGCGGGCGTTGGCGACGGTCGACCCGAGCACATCGGGCACTTTGATGGCATTGGAGACCAGCAGCACGACGCTGTCGCCGGTGTGCACAGTGTTGCCCGCTGCTGGAATTGTGCCGATGACCAGGTCCGCCCCGATACTACGGTCGAACTGCGTCGTGGTTTCGCGTACCTCGATCCCGGCGTCTGTGAGGACCCTAGTGGCTTCGTCGGTCGATTTGCCGCGTATATCGGGGATCCGCACCGGTTGCGATCCTTTGCTGCGGAATACCTTTACCCGAGCGCCGAGCGACAGTACTGTTCCCGGCGCCGGTTCCACCTTGGCGACGGTGCCCTTGGGGACAGTGCTCGGCGCCTCCCCGGCGTCGACCGGTTGCAGTCCGCCATCTCTGATCAACTGGTTGACCCGTGCCACCTCATCGCCCGGTCGGACGTCCGGCACCGTGGGTTTTCCGCTGGAGACCAGGACTGCGACCATCGTGCCTTTGGTGATCTTGGATCCGGCCGAAGGGTTGCTGCCGACCACCCCGCCTACCGGGATAGTGTCCGAAGCTCGCTGCCGGATCTCGGTATCGAATCCGGCGTCTCGAAGAATGGCGACGGCATTGTCGGTGTCCAGGCCCGCGATCGCAGGAACCGCCGAATAACGGCCGAACCCGAGCCACCAGCCGCCTGCGCCGACCAGCAGCGTGAGGACCGCGACGATGGCCACCCACAGCCATACCGTGCGTCGGGACCGGCCTGATATTCCGGTGTAGGACGAGTACGACGCCACGGGGCGTGTCTGGCGTGCTGGTGGCTGATCGTGAGTATCCGGTGGATTGTCCCCGAATCGAGGGTGCTGCGCGGTCACCACTTTGGTGTGCTGTACGGGTTGCGGTGGGGGCTGCTCGCGTAGCGAAGCTCCAGCGCGGCTCGGTCGTCCCTTGGGATCCGGCGCAGCAGCCTGATAGCCGGCGCTGAGATGCTCAGCCGATTCCTGCGGCGTGGGCACGCGGTAGATGGGCAGCTGCAGTGTCATGCCGATCTGTCGCACTGCTTGCGCCATCTCGTTCGCATCCGAGAACCGGTGCACGGGTTCGCGCGCGGTCGCCTTCGCAACCAACTCGTCGAATTCTGGTGGCACACCGGCGATGAACTCACTCGGGCTCGGCACATCGTTCTCGATGCGCTGATAAGCCACCGACAGTGAGGTGTCGCCGGTGAAAGGCACGTGGCCGGTGAGCATCTCGAAGATCAGCACACCGAATGAGTAGACATCGCTGCGCGCGTCAGCGGTGCCGCTGGTGACTTGTTCTGGAGACAAGTAGGCGGCGGTGCCGAGAATGACACTCGCCGAGGTGGTATTCGCCGCAGCAACCGCACGTACCAAACCGAAGTCTGCGATCTTCACCTCGCCCGAGTCGGAGATCAAGATGTTTTCAGGCTTGATGTCGCGGTGCACCAGCCCCGCCGCATGGGCTACCCCGATAGCCGCGAGCACCGGCTCGGCGACGGCGCGCACTGCGTGTGGCGGCATCGGGCCGCGTTCGCGCAGCAGTTCACGTAGGGTGCCGCCCTCGACCAGCTCCATGATCAGGAAGGGATGCTCGCCGTCGATACCCTGGTCATATACCGCTACCAGCGACGAATGCTTGAGCGTGGCAACCGAACGCGCCTCGAACTCGAATCGGGCCAGAAACTGCGGATCGCCGGCGAACTTCGGATCCATCACCTTGATGGCGACCGGGCGCCCCAGGCGGGTATCGACCCCGCGGAAGACCATCGACATGCCGCCGCGGGCGATCGGCGCATCGATTCGATAGCGCCCTTCCAGCATCTGGCCGATCAAGTAGTGTCCTCCGGCTTCCAGAAGTTTCCCCCGCGATGCCTGCGACAAGCGAGCAGCCGCCGTAGTGCGGCCCCACGATGGTAACGACATAACCGGCCTGGGTGTCTCGCGACGTGTGATGCGCGACCGTCTACCGTTGTTCGAGTGAGTGCATTTCCTTGCAGTGACGACGTCCTTTCACAGTCGGTTCCCTTGGTGTCGTTGCCGGAGGTGGCTGATCGGCTCGGGCTGGTGGTGACCCGAGTGCATCAGATGCTGCGCGATCATCAGCTGATCGCCGTGCGTAGAGCGGGTGTGGCAGGCGTCCCCGAGTGCTTCTTCGACGAAACCGGGGCGGTGGTGAAGCCATTGTCCGGGCTGATCACGGTGATGCGCGACGCCAAATACACCGACGAGGAGATCTTGGAGTGGATCTTCACCGAGGATGACAGTCTGCCGGGCAAACCGATCGACGCCCTGCACGGTCCGTTGGCTCGTGAAGTACTGCGCCGAGCGGCCGCAGAACCATTTTGAGTCGATCATCGGGTTCGGCCGATCCATCGGGCTCGCGGGTTACGCGGTACCCCGTCGCGTAACCCGTACGAGGTGTGGTGGTTCGGCGTGATGCTCGAGTGGCAGCTTCGGGGGTCAGTATCGGTGTCCACTGCGGAGGGCGGCGGTGGCGAATTCGGTGGCGGCTACGCGAAGGCGTTGGTGGCGGGGGACTACGGCCCGGTGGGCGAAGACAGTGTAGTCGCTGCGCTCGATGTACTGGAGGATATCGGCGTAGAGAGTAGCCGCAGTGCGGATAGCCGGGCGTACGCGCGGTTCGAGCAGGTCGATGCCGGGCTCGGCACGACGATAGAAGTCACGGTTGACCGCGATGAAATGGGCCAGCGCGCGGCGAACACGCTGATCGGTGCGTCCGGTGTCGCGGCAGTGGATGAGCAGGCTATCGGATACGCCGAACGCGGCGAGGGTATCGGCGGGCAGATAGACCCGATCGCGATCGAGATCTTCTGCGATATCACGCATGAAGTTGGTGAGCTGGAACGCTTCGCCGAGTGCGGCGGCGGCCGGTTCGGCCTCGGACACTGGGACGACCGTGCCGAGCACCGGAAGTAGCTGCAAGCCGATCGCGGCGGCGGAGCCGCGCATATACTCGCGTAATTCGGCCATGGTGGTATATCGGTTCCGGAAGGTCGCAGCGCCGGGCACGTCCATCCGCATGGAATCGAGGAACGTCCAGAAGTGTCGTGTATCGATGTCGTAGCGCTGGATGGTGTCGGCGACGGCGGTCAGAACAAGCCTTCGCAGCGATGACTCGGTTTCCGCGACAGGATCCGGCGATCTCTGGCGACCGTGCGGTTCTATTGCTGCTCGCAGCTCCCGCTCGATCGAGTCGATCTCTTCGCCCGGTCCGCATACAGGGATATCGCTGCCGAGTGCGACATCCTGCCTGCCCGGATGATCGACGATGTCGTCGACCATCCGGGCGAATGCGTACAGTGCGTGCACAGCGGTTCGTCGCTCGGCCGACAGAAGCCGAGTGGCCAGGAAGTAGGTGCGGCCATGGGTGGCCGCGACCTGCTTGCATGCGTGATAGGCGCGCGGCAGCACAGCCGAGGCCACACGATAGCTGCGGGTCATGAGGCGGAGGTGGTGCTGCGTGTCGATGTGGCGCGTAGCCGCAGTGGGTCTACGGTACGCAAAGAGAGTGCCGCCACGATGGCGGCGAAGGTGGCCGCGGCGACATGCCAGAAGTTGTCCAGGCCGTTCGAGCCGTCCGGCTGGAAAACCAGCATGAGCCAGGTGCACAACCCTACCAGCGTCATCAGCGTTGTCGTGGACAGCGCGAACCCGGCGGCCAGCGCAAGCGGCCATGAATAGTACCAAGGCAGCGCGGCGGGCGAGAGAATGACGATCGCGACGAACGCGATCAGGATGCCGAGCACTGCTTCCCGTTCGCTGTGCCGGAACCGCCACCAGGTCCAGGCCAGGACCGCGATCAAGGCCAGGGCGCAGCCCATCCTGGTTACGGTGAGCACCGAATCCAGCCCTAGCGGGGTCACCCAGGTGACCGCGTGGGCCATGGCGGTCGGCAGCGAGAGCCAGTTGATGATCTTCTTCGACCCCGATAGCGCGCTCAGCCAGCCGATTCCCACACCGGCGATGGCGGAAGCGGCCACGAACACCGTCGCGAAAACACTCAGGCCCAAGCCCGCGATCTTAGCGAAAGTCAGCGCGGGATGTGGCATGTCTTCGGTCGGCTCGGCCGCATCTCCGGGTTGCTCACTCGCGGGCAGATTCGCTGGGTCGTGCCCGACCCGCTGCGCTGCGCGGCGCTCGCGCTCGTGCAGCATCCAGATCCACACCAGGAACGGCAGCGCCACCCCTGCGGTCGCCTTGATGGCCACCCCGATCGCGACGACCACGATGCCGGCTACATGGCGACGCTCCAACACCAGCGCGATGCCCGCGCACATCAGGCCGACCATCAGCATTTCGTTGTGTACGCCGCCGATCAGGTGGATCAGCACCAGCGGATTGAGCACCGCCAACCACAACGCGAGAGCGGGTTTACCGCCGAGGTGTCTGGTCAGATACGGTACGGCCCACATCATCAGCATCAGGCCAGGTAGCATGACCAATCGCATCGCGATGGTGCCCGCCACGACATTGTCGCCGGTCACGGCGGTGATCGCGCGGCCGAGCAGGAGGAAGACCGGACCGTAAGGCGCTGTGGTCGTAGTCCAGACCTGGCTCACGTTGTCCAGCAGGACCCCGGGATTCGCCACCGGCCCGTCCTGATAGGGGTCGAAACCATCGCGCAACAGCGCGCCCTGGGCCAGATAAGAGTAGGCGTCCCGGCTGAACATCGGCACGGCGAACAGCAGCGGGGTGATCCAGATACCGACAATGGCGCGCAGCTCGTTGGGTGTCGGGCCGGTGCGGGCCCGGTCATCCGATCCGATCAGGACCCGCCCGAGCCGGACCCACGCGGTGATCATGAGCAGCACACCGGTCCAGACGCACACGGTCGACAACGCGTAGCCGTGTCCGAAGCGCAGCCAGGACAGATGCATGGCCTCCAACAGCGGGTCGCGTCGGCGTACGCTGCCCGCGCCGAATCCGCCGAAGGTGATCATCACCGCACCGAGGAATCCGAGCAGCGCGGCATGGCCCTCGGGGCTTCTGGCGAAGTCGGAGTAGACGCGCATCCTCCACAGGAAACCATGCGAGACGGCTGATTCGCGGTAGGGAGAGGTAGGTACTGTGTGGTCGGCGCTGTGGGGGGATTCCGGCCCTTCCGCGCGTGTTTCGGGGGATGCCATCTGGTGTCGGTTCCCCCGAGTGGTCGGCGGTCGTAACCGCGAGCGGATAGGTCGGCGCTCAGTTTACGGCGTCGTGCCGAATGCTGTCCGATTGGTGCGCGAGGCCGGGTGCCGAGCGGTCCGGGCCGCGCCGGAGATACGAGTTGCCGCCAGTTTTCCGGAAAGCAGTGCGGTCGGCACTCCGACACCAGGAGTGGTGCCGCAACCAGCGATGATTACGTTCGCACTGGACCGGGGGAAATTGTTCGGCCGGAACGGTCCGGTTTGCCGGAAAAGGTGTGCCGCGGAGAATGGAGTGCCTGCGAGCATGCCGTAGTCGAGCCACGTCTGCGGCGTGTCGAGTCGGTCGACGGTGAAATTCTCGGCAATCCCGCGATATCCCCGCGTTTCCAGTACCGTGAGCAGTTCCCGCAGATAAGCGGGGCCGAGCCGTGGCCAGTCCAAGGGTGCGGCTGCCAGGTTCGGGCATGGCGCGAGTAGGGAGAACGGCTCGTAGCGTGCCCCGGACCGTTCGATGAACAGTGTGGGATCGGTGTGCGCGGGGCGGGTCAGCAGCAGTGAGGGGTCGCTCATCAGCGCGCCGCGGCCGCGACGCGCGGTGATCTCGGAGAATGTATCGTCCCAGGCCCGTCCGAACTCGATGACATGGTGTGCTCGCACCGGCCAGCGCGCCGTGACCGCGGCGGGAACAGTGCCATGCGCGACCACCGCCGAAGGCGAGGCCCGCAGGCCGCGTCTCGGCCGCACACCGAAACGATCGAGCGACCCGAGGTCGGCGGTGAGCACGAGTGCGTCACAGTCGAAGGATCGCCCGTCGGCTGTACGAGCGCGCCGGGCCCTGCGGCCCGCGTAGTCGATTCCGACTACCTCGGTGCCGAGTTCCAGTGTGCCGCCCGCATCGGTGAACGCCTGTGCCAGCGCCACGGCGATCGCTCGCATACCGCCTCTGGGAAAATAGACGCCAAGCGAGGTGTCCATATGCGGAATCGCGCCGTACACGGCGAGCGCTTCGGCGGGCGGCACACCGACATAGAGGGCTTGGAAGGTGAACAGGCGGGCCAGGCGCGGCTCGCGCAGGAACCGGTGCACTCTGGGGCCGAGCTTGCCGAAGCCGCCCAGCCGCACCAATTCGACCAGCGCGCGCCGCTTTGCCCGCAGTCGTACCAGGTCCAGTGGCGAGTCGAAATTGGTGTCCATGAACTCGGTGAACTCGGCTGTGTAGATGCGCGCCAGCCAGTCGCGCAGGAGCAGGTAACCCCGCGCTTCGGCTGGGCCGCAGGTCCGTTCGACCTCCGCGGCCATCGCGGTAGGGTCGGCGAACAGTCTGATCTGGGTACCGTCTGCGAACCGTGCGTGATAGCTCGGCGTCAGCTGATGCATGCGCAGTGGAGGGACGCAGGTTTCCGGGCTGCGGCCGACAGCGCCGAGCGCGTCGGTGATCAGCTCGGGCAGGGTCAGTACGGTGGCGCCGGAATCGATGACATAGTCCGCGCCCAGATAGCGGCCGACTCGGCCGCCGGGATGATCGGCCCGTTCGAGCAGTGTCACCGTACGGCCCGCGCCGGTCAGGTATAGCGCGGCGGAGAGACCGGCCAGCCCGGCGCCGACGACCACCACTCGATCGGTGGGCCCGGCAACAGTTCTCATGTCGTTCTCCATTCTCGCCCGGACGTGCGCAGGATTGTGCGTCGTCGAGCGGTTCACGCGGTGCGCTCGGTCGCGGCCAGCGCCATGGCGTGTAGTCGTTCTTTCGCTACCGGAGTCGCCGAGCTGCCCTTGATGGCGGCAAGCCCCCGGTCGGTGAGCTCGGCGATTCTGTGCTCGACCGCGTCGACTGCGCCGAGTTCGATGAGTAGCGCGCGCAGTCGTTGTACCGCGTCCGCGGTCAATTCGGTGCCGATCCCGCTGCGTAGCAGCGTGGCCGCGGCGGGGGCGGTGGCGTCCGCACGGCGCAGTGCCTCGGCCAGCAGTACGGTGCGCTTGCCTTCGCGTAGGTCGTCGCCCGAGGGCTTACCGGTCACCGCCGGGTCGCCGAAGACCCCGAGTAGATCGTCTCGCAGTTGGAATGCGATGCCGATCGCGGTGCCGAACGTCCGGTACGCCTCGATCAGCCCCTGGTCGGCCGCGGCGAGGGCTGCGCCCAGTTCTAGTGGGCGTTCGACGGTGTAGGCAGCGGTTTTGTACCGATTGATCCGTAACGCGGTCTCGATCGATTCGTCGGCATCCGCCTCGCCGGTGATGTCGAGCAGCTGGCCGCCGAGTACCTCGGTGCGCATGGCGGCCCATACCGGCGCGAATCTGCTGAGTGCCGCGTGCGTCAGACCGGCCGCATGCACCATGTCATCTGCCCAGGTCATCGCCAGATCGCCGATCATGATGGCCACGCTGGTACCAAAGTGCGCGGCATCGCCTGCCCACCCGCGCTCGCGGTGGCGCTGTGTGAAATCCACATGCACAGTGGGGAAACGACGGCGGGTATGAGAAGAGTCGATGATGTCGTCGTGGATCAGCGCGCAGGTCTGGACCAGTTCCAGGGCCACGCAGGCGGTGAGTACCGCGTCGGCCTCTGGTCCGTGCGCATCGCCACCCGCGCCGAGCCAGCCGATCCACGCGAACGCGGGCCTGGTGCGCTTTCCGCCACGCAACACGAACTGCTCCAGCACGTCTACGGCCTCGATGAAGACCGGACCGAGTCGTTCGACAGTCGCGCGACGGGTGCTGAAGAAACTGGTCAAGACATCTTCTACGGCGATGCCGAAGGCAGAGGTGCCCGGCTGCGGCACGGCAGTGTGTGGAGTTCTGGCGGACAGGGAGGCCTCCAGGGTCGTGCGGACAATGGACGCACGGGGTCGAAGAGCGCCCGAGCGCTGCGGGTGATTCAATCAGCCGAACGGGTACGGTCCGGGCCGATCGGCACGGCGGACACGCCGCCTGTTTCGAAGAATACGCGGGAGTCCGAGCGAGCAGGCAGTGCCGCCACCGGACACCTCTAAACTAGATCGGTGACTTTCGACAACGCGCGGGGAAGCTCGAACCCTGCCCGGCCTGCTCGGACATCTCCGGGTGTCTCTGGAACACCTTCTGTTGTCCAGAGCTTGCGGGCTCATACGGGGCATGCGGTGCCGTTCTCGGTGGAGTTCAATCCACCCAGGGACGAGGCCGCCGAGGCGCGGTTGTGGCGTGCGGTGCGGCAATTCGAGCGCATGCATCCGGCGTTCGTGTCGATGACCTACGGCGCGGGCGGTTCCACCCGTGGCCGCACCGTGCGAGTCACCGGTGAACTCGCACGGGAGACGACGCTGTTGCCGGTTGCTCATCTGACCGCGGTAGACCACAGCGTCGCCGAGTTGCGCTCACTGGTCGGTGCATACGCCGATTCCGGTATCCGCAACATTCTGGTACTGCGTGGTGATCCGCCGGACGACCCCCTCGGGGAGTGGCACAAGCACCCCGACGGAGTCTCCTACGCCGAGGAGTTGGTGCGCATTGTGCGCGATCTCGGCGACTTCCATGTCGGTGTTGCTTCATTCCCACAAGGCCACCACCGTTCACCGGACCTGGCGACCGACACCGCGTTCCTGGCCGCGAAATTGCGGGCCGGCGCGGAGTACTCGATCACTCAGATGTTTTTCGACGTCGAGCACTATCTGCGTCTGCGCGATCGGATCGCGGTGTTCGATCCGATCGAAGGCGCCAAGCCGATCATCCCGGAACTGATGCCGATCACCTCGCTGCGCACTGTGCAGCGTGCCGAACAATTATCCGGCAGAGCGCTCCCCACCGCCGTCATGGAGCGGTTGCGCGCAGCGGCGGGCGATGATGAGGGGAACGCCGCGGCGGTGCGCGCCGCTGGTATCGAGATTGCCACTGAGATCGCGCAGCGGCTGATCGACGAGGGTGCGCCCTGCCTGCACTTCATCACCCTCAACTTCGCCAAGGCGACCAGCGAGGTGCTAGCCAATCTCGGCTACGGTGTCATGGGTGCGCCGATCAGTGCCTGACCCCGTGCGTCGGAAGTCCGGTCGCACACTGTAGGTGGGTGCGTGAATCGCTGTGGTCGTATAGTTTTCATGCCTCTGCCTCTGCGTGGGCCGGGATCGGAAGCCCGCCAGGGAGTCGCTGTCCGCCATACGCCCTGCTGTATGTGTTGCCGGAATACTGTGCTCGGCGATACGGCACAAGAGTTCAGGGGAGCGTGCGATCCTTCCAGCGCGCTGTGCCACGGCGCCGTGCCCGGTGCGAACGCGCCCACAGCAGCAGATATGCCCCTACTGACAGGGGATGGGCGAGGGCGGCGAGAATGTCGGCGCGACCGAGTGGCCCGCCGGTCTCGAGGGAACGGGCCAGCAGTCTGCTCATTACCGCGGCGAGCCAGCCGATCGAGCCCATGCGCCGGATCGAGCCCTTACCGAGGACGGCGGCCGCGGGCGGCACCAAATAGACAAGGGCGGACAACAGCCCTACCGCGGCCCCTCCTGCCACTGTGCCTCCATAAGCCGACCAGAGCCAACGGGTGTAGCCCATGCTCAGCTCGGCCGCACCGCGGTACATTCTGGTGCGGGTCAGCGGGCCCGCGGCCACTAGAGTGGTGGGATGCCCGGCTCGACGCAGCATGCGGGCGAGTTCGAGGTCCTCGGTGCGGCTTCCCGCCACCGCCGCGTGGCCACCCACCGCGCGATAGCGCGCGAGATCGAACACGAGAAACTGACCGCAGGCCACCGCGGTCGATGGCCGCGGGCTTCGTTCGGCCACGGTGATCGGCAGGGTCGAGGCCCATGACCAACACAGCAATGGTTGCACCACGGCCTCAGCTGCCGACCCGGTCAACTGCAGCGGCCACGGCGAGATCAGAGCGGCTCCCCGCTCGCGCAGGATGCCGACCGCTGCCGCGAGTGCGGTTGGGGCCAAACGCACATCGGCGTCCAGGAAGACCAGCACCGGCGCTGTCACTGTCGCGGCCAACCAGGCACAAGCCGCGGCCTTCCCGGTCCATCCTTGGGGTGGTTCGGATTCGGTGCGCGATAGGGTGAAGCGTGGATCACCTGCGATCGCCGCGCGGGCGGCGACAGCGGTGCCGTCGGTGGACCCGTCGTCGAGAATGCGTACCGACAGCTCTGGTATGCCTACCTGCGCGCGCAGATCGGCGATCAGATCAGGAAGCCGGTCGGCTTCATTACGCGCCGGGATACAGACAGTGATCGGCTCGCGCACCATGGCAGGCGTCTCTGTCAACTGCCGCACGGTGATTCGGTTGTACAGCGCGACACCCGCGCCGAGTATCGCCAGTGTGGCGGCGCAGGCGGTCGGGATCGAGCCCGCGGGTAACGGCTTCGGCTGATCGGCACTCAGCATATGCGCCACGCTATCCCGGTGCGCGGGCCGAGTGTTCAACGGTTCTGTGTCACCCAACGCCACCAGCGGATCAGGGAGAATCCGGTGCCGGGCGGGGCGGGGTTGCGGTCCATGTACGCCATAACGGCGACGATGGCGGCGACCGCGAGTGTGATGCCGCCGACAATGCCCGCCCAGCCTGCGAACGAACGAGTGTTCGGGTCGGCGTATCGGACCTCAGCGTGCACCGTGGAAACATCACCGGGCGAAAGTTTCCAGGAGACGGTGTTGTCGCCCTCGCGGATGCCGTTGGTTCTGGTGACGTGTGCCGGAAACGCGATGGTGAATCGCACATCGGAGCCGTGCGGTGGAACGGATTCCAGATCGATCCGGCCACTCAAGTCGACCAGATCTCCGGTGCGTTGGAATTGCAGCTGGAACAAGCCTTGGGTCTGTTCGGACAGCTGCCCGAGTTGCTGCACTTCGCCGAACGTCAGATCGTCGAAGAACACCTGACTGCCCACGTATCCATCTCGAGTGTACGGTTCTATCCGTAATTTCGCGGCGATGGCTTCCGGTGCTTTGAGCTGAGGGCCTTTGTCTCCGGGGTCGCCGGGCACCGCGGCGACTACGATCCGGCCCGATACCCGGTCGTTGGACGAGACGCCCATCGACACTTGGACGCGCAGGCAGCTCGCGAGCATCGGGACCAGTAATGCCGCGAGCAGGAAGGACGCCGTGGCACGTGCTCCGGTGTGTCGGGGCCGTTGCGGCGGGCGTTCCGGGGTGGCGGGCTTCATAGGGACTGGACTCGACTGCACGGGGATATCGTGCCAGGTGGCACGGCAGGCAAGGAAACGCTGGGCGCGAGACGTGTCGGCGTGCTGCGCCGAGTACCTCGGGCCGGTCATCTCTGTGTACGGGCCGCTCTGAGCAGTAGCGGGACGCCGAGCACCCCCATTCCGGCGAGACCGTAGCAAGCGGAGAAGGGGAGGTCGAGGAATACCGCATGCGCCAGTGCCGATCCCAGCCACGTCCACAGGAACAGTGCGACCGGTACGGCGAGCGCGATCGCGCCAGGTCGCGATGGCGGGAGGCGGTCAGGTGCCGCGTGTTCCCAGATCGTCAGTGCTCCGGCTATCGCGAGAGCGACGCCGAACCATCCCAGATAGTTCGTATATGGAATCTGCTCCAACCCAGGTAGCCCGGAGGTGGTGTCGCACCAGGTCCACTGCCCGTCGGCGACCATCTGCGGATCCAGGAACAGATCCCAGCCCACCGCGCCGGTCGCGGTCAGCACGATCCGCGGCACCGTACGTCGCGACACTATCCTGGCCACTATGTACACAGGATAAATTCCTCCTGCCCAGGCCAGCGCGATGAGCAACGGCACATCGAACAGGGTGGGGCCGAGCCGGTCGGCGGTGTATGCGTAGCGGCCGAACGGTACACCGGTCGCGACGCCGACCACCTCCGCCAGCAATCCGATACCCGAGACGAGCACCAGAAAACCGATGGCATACCGAATACCCCTGGTAGCAGTCGCGTTGGCCAGTGCAGCAGCAGCGCACAGCAGCACGATCGTGACGGTACTGCGGTCACGCGCAGCACCCGTAGTGAGGGGATAACTGATTTGCGCGACCACCGCCGCAGCGACGAGGGCCAGTGGTAGGAGGAAACGCGGCGAACGCGATCCCCGCGAGGTGGGACGTGCAGTCCGGGCGCGGTATGGCCGCGGTGACTCGGCGTTGTTCAGAGCCGTGTTCGGCGCGTCGTCCGGGTCTGTCATCGTCTCAGCCTGCGGCGCCGTATGTCGCGTAGTGCTATGTTCGCGGCGTTGCGGCCGCTCGTTCCGCAGACACCGCCGCCAGGATGGGTGGACGCGCCGGTCAGATACAGTCCTGGCGCGCCAGGTACTCGTTGACCGGACAGTTCCGGCAGGGGGCGCCATAGCATCATCTGGTCCAGCGACATCTCCACATGCATGACGTTTCCGCCGATAAGCCCGAGCTCACGCTCCAGATCTACTGGCGTCTGCACATGCCTGTGCAGCACCGTTTCGGTGAAACCAGGCGCATAAGAATCGACTTCGGCGATGATCCGGTCGCTCTCCTGCTGGGCGAGCGTAGCCCAGTCGCTGCCGTCGGCAGGTCGATAGGGGTGCCATTGAGCCCACAACGACAACTGATGTTCGTCGGGCGGCACGATGGTCGGGTCCAGCGCGCTGAAGCTCATCGCCAGCACCACTGGCCGCGGTGGTATCTCTCCTGCCAGTGCCGCACCGTGCGCGCGTCGCAACTGTGCGCGATCGGATACCAGTAATTGCAGCCCGTGAGCGGAGTGTGTGGCCGGGCTGCCCGGATAGTGGGGCAGTTCCCGGGTGGCGACTCGTACCACCATGCCGATCCCGGGCCCGACACGAATGCGCCGCCGCCACTCGTCGAGCACCGCACCGTCGAATCCACCCGCACGTAGCAGATCGATCGTGGTCAGTATGTGAGTGCCCGCGATAACGATGTCGGTACGCACTTCTCGTCCCGACACGGTGCGGACTCGCCAGCCCTTGCCGTCACGGAACAGTGCCGATACCGCGTCGCCCGTGGTCACTGTCCCGTTGGCGGCGCGGAGCCGCGCCGCCAGGGCCGCGGTCAGTGCGCCGCTGCCGCCGACCGCGCGACCGGGGGGCAGCGTGTGCATGAGTGCGGCGAAGCCGACCATCGGTGCCGTGCCTGGTTCCGACATCGGCGGGCCGGATTGCGCGCCGAACCACGCCAGTGCCGCTTTCAGGCGTTCATCCTCGAAGAAAGTGTCCAGCAACGCGTCTCCGGATTGCAGGAACTCCCGAGACAGCGCGCTGCCGCCGTTGGGTGCGTCCAGGCCCCAGAACGACCGCACCAGCCTGCCTGGCGTCGGACTGATACCGAAGGCCCGCATGACGCGGGTACTCCGTGGCCCCCACATCCGGACGAACCGGCGATACGCTGTGGCATCCCTGCTGCTACAGGCCGCGGCGATCGAGGAGCAGGTCGACTCCAGGTCACGGTGGAAAACGATCGCCGGGCGGTCTGCGTGAGCGGGGGCGAATCCCCAAGGATCGCAATCTATGTAGCGTAGCCCGAAGCGGTCGAGTTCCAGATCTTCGGGGATCCCGGTATGACGGATCATGATGTGTGCCGACGAGCCACGATCGACCTGATGGCCTGGGAACCGTTCGACCGTGGATACCGCGCCGCCGAGTACATCGTCGCATTCGAGCACTTCGACCGAGTGCCCGGCGCGGGCGAGGTAACACGCGGCGATCAGGCCGTTGTGGCCGGAGCCGACTACAACCGCTGTCATGGGACTCTCACAACGGCAGCCGCCGACCGAGGATCGCGAACGGCCTGGTGTCGCCCGCGAACACGAAGTTACGGATCACATCGGTGAATCCCTGCCTGCGGTACAGCCGCCAAGCGCGATTGTTCTCACCGACGACCTCGGGGGTGGACAGCAGTACGGTCTGCTCGGCCCGATCTCGTAGCAACCGTTCCAGCAGGGTGGCGCCGATGCCATGGCCTTGAGCGGTTGGATGCACATGGAGTTCGGTGAGCTCGAAGTAATCCGAGAGTAGTTCTCGCGCGGAATGTTCCGGCCAGCCCGACCGGCGCATTCCGTTGTGCACCTGTTGGTGCCACCACTGCTGGGTGGCACCGCGATAGCCGTAGGCGACTGCCATGATGGGTGCCTTCCTGAGATCGATCCGACCGGAGTCATCGGGTAACACGGCGGCGACCGCTCGCCAGCCGGGTCTGGTCATGTGTTCGGTCCACATCGGCGCGCGATGACGTTCGGTGCCACGCGGATAGTCCATGGCCGCCACGTATACCGCCAGCGCGTCGGGCAGCCGGGAGCGCAGAGCCGCCACGGAGAGGTCGACAATGGCGGGTGCGGGAATGTGATTGGGCTTGACAGCGGTCATGGCTCTCATCGGTTGCGCGCGGACACGGGAGTTTGTCGGGGGGTGTCTCTACTATTCGAGTTCAATTGAAACGTTCGAATACCTGTTCTGTTCGGGCAGTGCCGGAAGGCGGTGCGGCACGCCGCCTCCAGCCTAGAGACCCGGCCAGGGCGCGTGATGGTGGAGGGACGGCAATGTCTGGTCGAGTGGAACATCCGGGGCGGCCCGGCCGGGCCGGCAAGCTGTTGGCGCGGGCGGATGGCTTGCTCATGCAAGCGGCGGGGGAACGAGATCCGCGGGAGCGGTTTCGTACCGCCTATCTGGCTGCGCTGCGTGGTGCGGGGGCGGTGATCGCTCTCACGGCCGCCGATGCCGCGCCGAGGGCGCGATCACGGAACGCGTGGGTGCTCCTGCAGCGCGCCGCGCCCGAGTTCGTGATGTGGGCGGACTACTTCAGCGCGCACTCGGAGACCAGGGCCGCGTTGGAGGCCGGACTCGACCGGTGCATCGACAATCATGTGGCGGACGAGTTCCTTTCGCGAGTCGGCGCCTTCCTCCATGACGTGGAAGATCTCCTCTCGGCATCGGCTCGATTGCGACCTGCGCCGGGCGGTACCGGAGGTATGACAGCTTAGTTATCGGCGAGTAGGTGGTCTGGCCCTGTTCGAACTCGTATCATTAGTGTCGGATAGCCGCCAAGGTCGGCTATCTGCCGCCTACCCGGAGGCGGCAGCCACGTCCTAGTGCCGGGGGAGGTACCGTGCCACTCTCCGAGCACGAGCAGCGCATGCTCGAACAGATCGAGAGCGCTCTCTATGCTGAGGATCCCAAGTTCGCCTCGTCCGTCCGTGGTGGACGGCTTCGTACGACGTCGAGTCGTCGTAGACTTCAGGCCGCGGCGTTGTTCGTCCTCGGCCTCTCCCTCCTCGTCGCAGGTATCGCGGCGCCCGTGAAGCCTGGTGGCTTTCCGATCATCAGTCTGATCGGATTCATCGTCATGTTCGGCGCGGGTGTTCTGTTGCTACTCGGCGCATCCAGAAGCGCCGCCAAGAACGAGCGATCCGGTGGGGATGCTTCCTCCGGAGGCTCGGGCGGCCATGCGGGCCGTCAACGAAAGTCCGGCGGCTTCTCCGAGCGCATGGAGGACCGCTTCCGGAGACGGTTCGAACAGGAGTAGCCAACCCAGGCGATCGGTAACCTCAGCACAGACTGCGACGCCGCACCGTAGAGGGTGCGGCGTCGCAGTCTGTCGGTGTGCTCACTGGCGTCGCGGATGAGCTCCGGCGGAATTCTTGTTTCCCCACCTTCTCCCACGCCCTTCCCCGCAAGTGTTCTTCACGGGTGCGCATGAGCTGTACCAGGGCATTTGCTGAGTATTTTCGGGTACTAGATTGAAGACACGACGCGTGTCGGCAGAACTCGCGAAAGTCCCCCACCACAGTGATAGCTGTGCTGAGCTGCGGAATCGATTGAGCCAGGAGTCGGATCACTGCTTGTTTCGATTGAAAGTGGGGGAAAGTGGGGTAATGTGGGGCGCGCAGTACCG
The DNA here is from genome assembly GCF_056629435.1 of Nocardia sp. TBRC8007. Classification (NCBI taxonomy): domain Bacteria; kingdom Bacillati; phylum Actinomycetota; class Actinomycetes; order Mycobacteriales; family Nocardiaceae; genus Nocardia; species Nocardia sp. TBRC8007. The sequence continues at coordinate 443,885 of NZ_JBWSOR010000001.1, forward strand.
AAAGGCCGACCATCGAGGTGATCGACTAGGGAGGTATCGAGATGTTTCTCGGTACCTACACGCCTCGCTTGGATGACAAGGGGCGACTCACGTTGCCTGCGAAGTTTCGAGACGATCTGGCGGGAGGGTTGATGGTCACGAAGAGTCAGGACCACAGCCTTGCCGTGTATCCGAAAGAAGAGTTCATCGCGCTTGCCCGGCGTGCCGCCGCCGCGTCTCGAAACAATCCGCAGGCCCGCGCGTTCGTCCGGGCGCTCGCAGCCGGAACGGACGAGCAGCGTCCAGACGCGCAGGGCCGGATCATGTTGTCGGCCGAACATCGTCGCTACGCCGATCTGAAACGGGATTGTGTGGTGATCGGTTCGGTCGACTTCCTGGAGATATGGGATAAGCAGGCGTGGGAGTCCTACCTCGCCGAGCACGAGGAGGACTTCTCGCAAGCAAGAGACGAGTCGCTGGGCGGGATCTTCTAGCCGCGAGCGAACGAGTGCCGCGCGGTCTCTGCCCGGGCGCGGACCCTGACGTACTTCCCCGACGCCAGGCGCCGAAGTTCGGTCAGAGACCACGGGGCATTCGTATCCGTAGCAAAAGCACTGTGTATCAAGGCAGCACCGCCTATCCAGGCGATTTGGTCGTGGTGCGGGACAAGGCGAGGCAAGACTCCGGGAGGCCGAGGTGAACCGTGAACAGCGCGGCCCCCGCCATGTTCCGGTTCTGCTCGAGCGATCGGATGCGCTGCTGGGACCGGTTTTGGCCGAGCCGAGCGCGGTCTATGTCGACGCGACTCTCGGTCTCGGTGGTCACGCCGAGCATTTCCTGCGCACCTATCCCGGCCTCCGGCTGATCGGTCTGGACCGGGATACCACCGCATTGCAGCTGGCCAGTGCGCGGCTGGCGCCGTTTGCAGACCGAATCACGCTGGTACACACTCGCTATGACGGGATCGCCGACGCATTGCTCGAAGCAGGGCTTTCCGCCACCGGCTCGGTCGCGGCGATTCTGATGGACCTCGGTGTCTCATCGATGCAGTTGGATGAGGCCGAACGTGGCTTCGCCTACGCCGTCGACGCCCCACTCGACATGCGGATGGATTCGAGTGGTGGGCCCACCGCTGCCGATGTGCTCAACACCTACAGTCACGGCGATCTGGCCCGTGTGCTGAAAACCTATGGGGAAGAACGCTTCGCGAGCCGGATCGCTGCCGAAGTACTTCGGCGGCGCCGGAGTAAGCAGTTCAGTACCAGTGCCGAGCTGGTGGAGCTGCTCTACGCCACGATCCCCGCGGCCGCTCGCCGTACTGGCGGGCATCCGGCCAAACGCACCTTTCAGGCGCTGCGGGTGGAGGTCAACCGGGAACTGGAGTCGCTACGCGCCGCGATGCCTGCCGCGCTCGCCGCACTGGGCGCAGGTGGCCGCATCGTTGTCATGTCTTATCAATCGCTAGAAGACAAGGTGGTCAAGCAGGAGCTCTCCGTGCACACGACATCCAGAACGCCGGTGGGCCTTCCGGTCGAACTACCCGGTATGGGGCCGGAGTTCAGGATGCTGACTCGCGGCGCAGAGAAGGCGACAGAGCAGGAGATCAGGGAAAACCCGCGCGCGGCACCGGTAAGAATGCGCGCGGCAGAGCGTATCCAGGAGGCGCGGTGAGGAATCATGGCGCAGCGCCTTGTCGCGCCGATCGGGTGCGGGTGTCCCGCATGGGCACTGTAGGCGCGGTGAGGAATCATGGCGCAGCGCCTTGTCGCGCCGATCGGGTGCGGGTGTCCCGCATGGGCACACGAGGCCGGAGTGCGCGGCATCATGCTGCGTTGTCCCGGCGTCTCGCGAGGGCAGAGGAGGGGAACCGATGAGCATGCGGACACGAGCTGTCGAGGCGCCGGACCGGGTCGCCCGGCGGGTAAAGGATGCCGAGCGAGTGAAATCCGGTGCGGCGCAACGTGCCTACACGCGGCGTCGGGTGCGTGCTGAGAATCGTTCGGACACCGCGCTGCTACCTACTGTGCGGCGCTCGGCTACAGCCACGCGCGTCCCCTTCGTCGCTGCCGTTATCGCGCTGCTCGGTTGTGGGCTCGCGCTTACTCTTGTGCTGACCACCCGGGCCACCGAGGACAGCTATCAGCTCAGCGACGTGCGGGCAACCAACCAGCGGTTGGCCGACGAACGTGCCGCGTTGCAGCGTGAGGTGGAAGCCGCCGACTCCGCGCCGGAGTTGGCCGCGCGAGCACGGGAACTCGGTATGATTCCGGCCGAGGATCCGGCTCGTTTGGTGATCGGTCCGGATGGCGCGGTCACGGTGATCGGCACGCCGAAGCCCGCGCAGGGTACGCCGGTGCCGCCGTTGAATACTTCTCCGGCTCCCCGGACCGGCAACGTCGAGGCCAGGGGTGAGCGGGTGCTTCCGGCTCAGCCAACGCCCGGCGCACCGCCACGGGATCAGCCGGCTCCCGCGGCGCGTGACGACGCTCGTATGACCGTTGTGCCGACGAGCGCTGTTCCGGTGCCTCCTGCGGTCGGTGCGCTCCAGGGGAAGCCTGTCGAAGCGACGGCGCCAAGAACAGGAACGGGCGCATCGCACCAGGTATCGGCTGTCCCTGATGGAGGTCCCCGGTGACCTATCCCCGCCGGCCAGCACGGCGCCGACGGCGCATGTCGTCTGCGTCCCGCGGTGTGGGCAGACCGCGTCGAGCCGCCCCGCCCGCGCCATTGCGGTTGCGCCTCGGTGTCGGACGAGTGGTGATGTTGGCCGCACTCGCTGTTGTCGCGTTGCAGTTGCTGTGGGTGCAGAGCATCGCGGCCCCTGGACTGTCAGCACAGTCTGCCAGTCAACGCACCACCCACCAGGCCGACCCGGCGGTCCGCGGACCGATCACCGACCGCAACGGCAGATCGCTGGCCTTCACCATCTCCGCCAAAGCCTTGACTTTTCAACCGGTCCGGGTTCGCCGGGAGCTGGCAGCGGCCAAGGCTGCCAGTGACACGGCGCCCGATCCGGACGAACGGTTGCACGACATCGCCCGCACTGTTCACCAGAAGCTGGGCAAGGCCGCCCCCTCGGAAGCGGATCTGCTGACGAAGCTGCGTAGTGACGACCTGTTCGTGTATTTGGCCCGCAATGTGGATCCGCAGGTCGCGGGTGAGATCACCAAGCAGTTCCCCCAGGTCGGCTCAGAGCAGCAAAGCATTCGGGTGTATCCCGGTGGTTCCTTGGCAGCGAACGTCGTCGGTGCCACCGGGTGGGACGGTCACGGACAAATCGGGCTGGAATCCTCCCTGGACTCGATACTGGCCGGAACCGATGGGTCTTACACCTACGATCGTGGCTCCGACGGTACGGTCATCCCGGGCAGCTGGCGCGACGAGCAGCCTGCGGTCGATGGGTCGGCGGTCGAGCTGACCTTGGATTCGGATCTGCAGTACTACGTGCAGCAACAGCTGCAGCAGGCCAAAGATCTCTCCGGTGCGGGTGCCGCTTCGGCGGTTGTCCTGGATGCCAAGACCGGGCAAGTTCTCGCCATGGCCAACGACAACACCTTCAATCCGGCGCTGGGACCGCAGAGGTGGGCCGACGCCAACCTGAGCAATCCATCGGTCATGGACACGTTCGAACCTGGTTCGGTAAACAAGATCATCACTGCGGCCGCAGCTATCGAATACGGTGTCACTAGTCCCGACGAGGTGCATCAGGTGCCCGGCGCTATCCGGATGGCGGGTGTCACAGTGCACGACGCATGGTCGCATGATGTCGAGCCGTACACCACCACAGGAATTTTCGGCCGTTCGTCGAATGTGGGCACGCTCATGCTCGCCCAGCGGATAGGCGAGGATCGTTTCGCCGATATGGCGCACCGGTTCGGGCTCGGCCAGCGCACCGGGATCGGTCTGCCGGGAGAGAGTTCAGGGCTGATGCCGGACCAGGCGCAGTGGTCCGGTGGCACATTCGCGAACCTGCCCATCGGGCAGGGGCTTTCGGTGACCACGCTACAGATGACCGCCATGTACCAGGCCATCGCCAATGACGGTGTCCGTATCCCACCCCGGATCATCCGGGCGGTGATCGCGCCGGACGGTACCAAGACCGAGAGGACTCAGCCCGATGGGGTACGGGTGGTAAGTCCGCAGACCGCGGCCACCGTGCGGACTATGTTCCAAGCAGTTGTACAACGCGACCCGATGAATGCGAATCAGAACGGTACCGGTTGGCCTGCGGCTGTCGAGGGCTATCGGGTGGCGGGCAAGACCGGAACCGCGCAGAAGGTGGACCCCGATTGCCGGTGCTATTCCACGTCGTCGTTCTGGATCACTTTCGCGGGCATGGTCCCTGCGGACAACCCACGTTACGTGATCGGGCTCATGCTCGACGCACCCGTGCGTAGCTCCGACGGCAGCGGTGGTGGTTCGGCGGCTCCGCTATTCCACAACATCGCTTCGTGGGCGCTGCAGCGTGATCGCATCCCACCCTCGACGCAGCCGCCCGAACGATTCGTGCTGCAAGCGGGGTGATCGGTGCGCCGCCTCTGCACGATCGGCGTGTGAGGCATGCGGAAGGCATCGGCACTATATGGAGGAAATTGCAGGTGGAGGTGGCATTCGAGAAGCGGCGGCACACGGCGGTGCGTGCTGGCTGCCGCAGTCTCGTTTCGTGGCTTCCGCCCTCCGCGTGGGATGTTACGGGTAACAAAGGCGAAGTCATAGGGTGCGGTAGGCGTCGTCGGCGACTGTGCAATGGGGCCGCGTGGCCCCGTCGTGATCGGACGACGGTAATCTGACACGTCGATCGATTCCCGAAAGGAGCCTGGTTCCTGTGCAGTCCGGTCAACCGCGCGTGCTGCGGCCTGTGCATGTGCAGGCGACACCGCTGGCGTCGCTGGCTGCTTGTATCGGGGCTGTGGTGGGCCCGGACACTGCGATGAGCCCGAAATCGGTGATGCGTGATGTGTCGGTCACCGGCATCGAACAGCGCTCACATGCTGTCTTGCCCGGCGACATGTTCGCCGCGTTGCCAGGGGCTCGCGCACATGGCGCGCGTTTCGTGCGGGACGCGCTGGCCCGTGGCGCGGTCGCGATAGTGACCGATGCGGCGGGCGCGGAGTTGGCCGGTCGCCTGGAGGTGCCGGTGTTGGTGCTGGAGCATCCGAGGGCAGTGCTCGGTGAGCTGTCGGCAACGATCTACGGCAACCCATCCGACCGGTTGCGTATTGTCGGGATCACCGGAACCTCGGGCAAGACGACAACCTCTTATCTGGTAGAGGCTGGTCTGGCCGCTGCGGGGCTGTCCACCGCGCTGATCGGCACTATCGAGACGAGAGTCGGTGGCAGGCGGGTGCCGAGTGCGTTGACCACCCCGGAGGCGCCGCAGTTGCACGCGATGTTCGCTCTCATGGTCGAGCAGGGGGTGGACGCGGTGGTGATGGAGGTATCCAGCCACGCGCTGACGCTGGGCCGAGTGGACGGGGTGCGATTCGCGGTAGGAGCGTTCACCAATCTGTCCCAGGACCATCTGGATTTCCACGCTGACTTCGATGATTATTTCGCCGCCAAACGTAAGCTGTTCGAGCCGGATTCACCGGTGGCGGCGCGTACCGCCGTAGTATGCGTGGATGATGAGTGGGGGCGGCGACTGGCTGCCGGGTTGTCGAGCCCTACCACTGTATCGACCACTCGGGACGCCGTCTGGACTACCACAGGCGAGTTTTCGGCGCCCAGCGGTGAACAGGACTTCACCGTATCCGGGCCACAAGGGGAGGTCGCGGTGCGGCTGCGACTTCCCGGCCGTTACAACGTCACCAATGGTCTGCTCGCCGTCGCTGTGTGCGCCGAGGCGGGAGTCGAGCCCTCGGTCGCCGCGCCCGCGCTGGCAACTGTGGACGTGCCGGGCAGGATGCAGCGGGTAGAGCGCGGTCAGAGCTTTCTGGCGATGGTCGACTACGCGCACAAGCCTGCGGCGTTGGAGTCCGTGATCGCCACGCTGCGTAGCCATCTGGAGGCGGATACCGGGGGACGGCTCGTGGTGGTGGTCGGTGCGGGCGGCGATCGTGATACAGGCAAGCGACCGTTGATGGGCGCAGTGGGCGCGCGCGGCGCCGATTTGCTGATCATTACCGACGACAATCCGCGCAGCGAGGACCCGGTGGCCATTCGCGCCGCCATACGTTCAGGCACGCTGGAAGTGTCCGAGGTCGAACGCGGTGTGGTGTGCGAGATCGGCGACAGGGCGGAGGCGATCGCGGCCGCGGTGGCGTGGGCGCGCCCCGGAGATGTGGTGCTGATCGCGGGCAAAGGACATGAGATAGGGCAGGAGATCCAGGGCGTGAAGTACCCGTTCGATGACCGCGAGGTACTCGCGGACGCATTGGAGAGACTGAGTCCGCAAGGTAACCACGCGGAGGACTTGACGGTTTCATGATCGAGATGACATTGCGGGAGATCGCCGATGCCGTCGGCGGTACGCTGCACGATATCGCGGACCCAGAGGTGCGAGTGACCGGCGCGGTCGAATTCGATTCGCGTCGTATCGGTTTCGGTGATCTGTTCTTGGCGCTGCCCGGCGGCAGTTCCGACGGCCATGACTACGCGGGCGCGGCGATCACAGCAGGCGCGGTCGCGGTGCTGGCGGCACGGCCGGTCGGGGTGCCCGCCATTGTCGTCGCGCCTACTCCCGGTGCTGTGTCGGCGAGTTCGGTTGCCCTGGCCAATGATCCGGATGGTTCCGGTGCGGCTGTGCTCGCTGCCTTGGCCATGCTGGCGCGCACTGTCATCGCGCGTTTGATCGCCGAGAGCGGGCTCACTGTTGTTGGCGTCACCGGCTCTTCTGGCAAGACCTCGACCAAGGATCTGTTGGCCGCTGTATTGACTCCGTTGGGCTCAGTAGTCGCCCCGCCCGGATCGTTCAACAATGAGCTCGGTCACCCGTGGACCGCATTACGCGCTGATGTGGACACTCGATTCCTAGTGCTCGAGTTGTCCGCTCGGGGGCCGGGGCATATCGCCGCGCTGGCCGAAGTGGCGCCGCCGCGTATCGGTGTTGTGCTCAATGTCGGCACGGCGCACCTCGGTAAGTTCGGCAGCCGCGAGGCCATCGCGAAGACCAAGGGCGAATTGGTCGAGGCGCTGCCTTCTACGGGACTCGCCGTGCTCAACGCCGATGATCCCAAGGTCGCCGCGATGGCCGCACGCACTTCGGCGCGGGTAGTGCTGGTCGGGCAGGCCGAGACCGCCGATATCCGCGCCACCGAGATACGACTCGACGACCAGGCCAGGGCCGCGTTCACTGTGCACACTCCAGTAGGCAGCGCACCGGTTCGGTTGGCCGTGCACGGCGAGCACCATGTCGGCAATGCGCTGTCGGCGATCGCGGTCGCGCTCGAATGCGGTGCGGGTCTGCACGATGTGACAGCCGCACTGTCCGGTGCGCACGCCGCATCGGTGCGCCGAATGGATGTGCGGACCACCGCCGACGGGATCACGGTCGTCAACGATTCCTACAACGCCAATCCAGACTCGGTCCGCGCCGCACTCAAGGCGCTGGCGAGCATGGCGTGCGCAGGCCGGACTCGGCGACGCAGCTGGGCGGTGCTCGGCGAGATGGGCGAGCTCGGAGAGCAATCCGTACTGGAGCACGATGCGATCGGCAGGCTCGCTGTACGGCTGGATGTCAGCAGAGTTGTCGTCGTCGGTACCGGAAGGCCATCCAGGGCGTTGCATCAGGGAGCCGTGCTGGAAGGGTCGTGGGGTGAGGAATCGGTCCTCGTTCCGGATATCGAGGCGGCGATCGCCCTGTTGGACGAGGAAGTCGTAGCGGGTGACGTCGTGCTGGTCAAAGCATCCAAGTCGGTCGGCCTGTGGGAGGTCGCCGAGCATCTGACCGATCCGGGCGCCGTGGCTGTACGCAGTGTAGGCACGACAGGCGGTGGGGCGGGGCACGGTACGGGCGGTGGGGCGGGGCACGGCACGGAGGCAGCAGGATGAGACAGATTCTCTTCTCCGCAGCGATTGCGCTGACGGTCTCGATCCTGCTCACCCCGCTGTTGATCAGGCTGTTCGCCAAACAAGGCTTCGGCCAAGAGATCAGGGTCGACGGGCCGGCCAGTCATCAGGCCAAGCGCGGCACTCCGACCATGGGCGGCGTCGCCATTCTGGTCGGGATGTGGGCAGGCTATCTGGGATCCCATCTGATCGGTATCGGCTATAACGCTGAAGGGCCGACGGCATCGGCGTTGCTGGTACTCGGCCTGGCCACGGCGCTCGGCACGGTGGGTTTCATCGACGACTTCATCAAAATTCGTAAGCAGCGCAACCTTGGTTTGACCGCGGCGGGTAAATACCTTGGTCAGTTGTCCGCGGCTGTGGTCTTCGGCATACTCGCGCTGCAATTCAACGGGGCGAGCGGGCTGACTCCTGCCAGCAGACATCTGTCCTATGTGCGCGACATCAGCACGGTGACCATGGGTGTGGTCGTCTTCCTGGTGTTCGTGTGCTTTGTGGTCGTCGCGTGGTCCAATGCGGTGAACCTCACGGACGGATTGGACGGACTGGCCGCCGGATCGATGAGCCTGGTCTTGGGTGGGTACGTGATCATCACTTTCTGGCAGTACTATCACGCCTGCGAGACCAAGCCAGAGGCTGGTTGTTACAACGTGCGCGATCCGCTGGATCTCGCCCTTGTCTGTGCCGCGGGCGCGGCGGCGTGCGTGGGATTCCTGTGGTGGAACGCGGCTCCGGCCAAGATCTTCATGGGTGACACCGGTTCGTTGGCTCTGGGCGGCTTGCTGGCCGGTCTGTCCATCACCACTCGTACCGAGCTGCTGATGATAGTCATCGGTGCGCTGTTCGTCGCCGAAACGGCATCGGTGGTGTTGCAGGTCGCGGTCTTCCGCACGACGCGCAATCGATTGTTCAAGATGGCTCCGTTCCATCATCACTTCGAACTCAGTAAATGGGCCGAGACGACGGTGATCATCAGATTCTGGTTACTGGCCGCGATAGCCTCCGCTGTCGGGCTCGGACTGTTCTACAGCGAATACCTTTCTGCGGTCGGGTGAACGAGATGGTCGAACATTCTCCTCGGGCGCTACGTTCCCCTGGGCCCATGCTGGAATTCCTACGCGGTCGAGAGGTCCTGGTCGCGGGTTGGGGTGTCTCCGGGCGCTCGTTGGTCGAGCCATTGCGTGATATCGGTGCTCGCCCGGTGGTCACCGACAGCGGTGCCGCCGCACTGGCCGAGGCTGCCGGGCTAGGCGTGGATGTAGCCACCAGCGCGGAGCTGGAGGTCGTCGACTGGAGCCGGTTCGCGTTGGTGATCACGAGCCCGGGTTGGCGACCGGATTCGCCGGTGCTCGTCTCTGCGGTGACCGAGGGCACGCCGGTATGGGGCGATGTGGAATTCGCCTGGTGGGTCGACCAGGCCAGGATCTACGGACCAGTCCGAAAATGGCTGGTTATCACTGGTACCAACGGCAAGACCACGACAACACAGATGACCCATGCGATCCTGCGTGCTGCAGGTATCGCCAGTGTTGCTTGCGGCAATATCGGTCTTCCGATCCTGGACGCGTTGCGGCGTAATCCGGGTCCGCAAGTGCTCGCCGTCGAACTGTCCTCGTTCCAGTTGCATTGGGCGCCGTCGGTGCGACCGGAGGCTGGGGTGGTGCTCAATATCGCCGAAGATCATTTGGATTGGCATGGTGGTCTGGACGCCTATGCTGCGGCGAAGGCCCGTGCGCTGCTCGGTCGGGTCGGAGTGGTCGGTCTGGACGATCGGGTCGCGGCCTCGCTGGTGCGTAAATCCAAAGCTCGCCGGACTGTGGGTTTTCGGGTCGGGGTGCCTGCGGACGGCGAACTCGGTGTGGTCGACGGCAAATTACTCGACCGTGCGTTCACCAAGGCCGCGATTCTCGCCGAGGTCGGCGATATCAGCCCGCCTGGTCCTGCGGGTGTCGCTGATGCGCTTGCTGCGTCCGCGCTGACCAGAGCGATCGATGTGGCGCCCCAGTTCGTTCGAGAGGGCTTGATAGCGCACAAAGTCGGTCCGCATCGATCGGCGCTTGTACGCGAGCTGGCCGGGGTCGAGTTCGTGGATGACTCCAAGGCCACCAATCCGCATGCGGCCCGCTCCTCGATCCTGGCGCATCCACACGTGATCTGGGTGGCCGGTGGCCTGATCAAGGGTGCACATATCGAGGACCTGATCGAGGAGGTCGCAGCCAGGCTGGTCGCGGCGGTGTTGATCGGCGCCGACGCACCGGTGATCGCGGCCGCGTTGGCACGACACGCGCCCGAGGTACCGGTCGTGGAGTTGGCCTTAGGAGACGATGCGGGAATGGGTGATGAAGCGGCAGCGGTCGACAAAGCGTCGAAGATGGCTGCTGCTGAAGCCATGATGGCGCGTGCGGTACGCGCGGCGGCGGGATTCGCCCGCGGTGGCGACACCGTTCTCCTGGCGCCTGCCGCTGCGTCGCTGGACATGTTCGTCGATTACGCGCACCGGGGTCGCAGTTTCGCCGCAGCGGTGCATACCTTGGAAGACGGTGACATCGGACGGCGACTGTGACGGAAGCGGCGCGACGTAAGCGTGGGCCGGTTCCCCGATTCGGAACCTGGCTGGCGCGGCCGCTCGCGTCGTTCCATCTAGTGGTCACCATCGCCACCCTGCTCACCGTGCTCGGATTGGTGATGGTGTTGTCGGCTTCCAGTGTCGAAGCCTATGCAGACGGTGGATCGGCCTACTCGCTGTTCATCCAGCAAGCACTGTTCGCCGTGGTCGGAGTGGGGCTGTTCTACCTGGCGCTATGTATTCCGCTGCGCAGGCTGCGGCAGTGGTCTTTCCCGCTGTTCGCGTTGTCGGTGCTCGCGTTGGTCCTGGTGCTCATCCCTGGTATCGGCACGCAAGTGCAAGGAGCTCGACGCTGGCTGGTATTCGGGCCGATCTCGGTGCAACCATCGGAGATCGTGAAGGTGACTCTGGTGGTCTGGGGGGCGCATCTGTTGGCCTCCCGCCGTGCCGCGCACGCGAATCTCAAGGAGATTCTGGTTCCGCTGGTTCCCGCCGGCTTGCTGGTGTGTTTGCTCGTGGTGCTGCAACCGAATCTGTCCACCACGATCGCTCTTGGTATCGTGCTCGCTGCGCTGCTGTGGTTCGGTGGCCTTCCAGTGCGCCTTTTCGTGACGATCGCACTGTCCGGTGCGATCGCCGCAACAGTACTCGCATTGTCCGCGGGTTATCGCTCCGATCGTATGCGGGCCTACTTCAACCCGGGAGATGACCCTCAGGGCATCAACTATCAGGCCCGTCAGGCCCGGTATTCTTTGGCCGATGGCGGCATCTGGGGGCGTGGACTCGGTCAGAGTCGGGCCAAGTGGGATTACCTGCCCAATGCGCACAACGACTTCATCTTCGCGATCATCGGTGAAGAACTGGGATATTTCGGTTGCGCGCTGGTGCTCGGTTTGTTCGCCTTGTTCGTCTATACCGGTCTGCGTATCGCGTCCCGTTCGGTAGATCCGTTCCTACGGCTTCTCACTGCGTCCGCGACGACGTGGATCACCGCTCAGGCGCTGATCAATACCGGCTACGTGGTCGGCTTGCTTCCGGTGACCGGTCTGCAGCTGCCGCTGGTCTCCGCGGGAGGATCATCCCTGGCTATCACGCTGTTCATGTTCGGTGTCATCGCGAACGCGGCCAGACATGAGCCGGAGGCGGTGTCTGCACTGCGTGCCGGATACGACGGTCGTTTCAGCAGGCTGTTGCGATTGCCTGAGCCCGAGGTGTACGCACCGGCTCGCCCCAGCGTGGCGCGGCGGGGCCGGACGAGCGGATCTGCGGAGCTCGGACCGCCGCCGCTGTCGCAGAGCAGGCGTGCGCGGTACGGTACCGAACCGGTGCGGCGCCGATCAGCGCAGAGCAGGGGCACCAGCTCGGCACGCGCTACTCGAGCATGGGAACCCAGCTATCCGGTCAATCACGCAAGAGAACGGGGAAAGTCCAGGTGATCTCGGTAATTGTCGCAGGTGGCGGCACAGCGGGACACATCGAGCCCGCACTGGCAGTGGCGGACGCTTTGCGGCGACTCGACGGGTCGATCCGGGTGACAGCATTGGGTACCGAACGTGGGCTGGAGACTCGTCTGGTCCCCGAGCGGGGCTATCCGCTGGAGTTGATCCCTCCGGTTCCCTTGCCGCGTAAGCCGACGGCTGAACTGTTGCGGTTGCCAGGACGAGTGCGGGCCGCAGTGGTCGCCACCAGATCGGTGATCGAGGAGGTCGCCGCCGATGTGATCATCGGATTCGGCGGTTATGTGGCGCTGCCGGCGTATCTCGCTGCCAGCGGGGTGCTGCTGCCTCGTCGGCGCGCGGTTCCTGTGGTGGTGCACGAAGCGAACGTCAAGGCAGGCATCGCGAACAAGATCGGCGCACGCCGCGCCGCGCGAGTGCTTGCCGCCGTCCCCGGTTCGGGCCTGCCGAATGCTCAGGTCGTGGGGATACCGGTGCGCGAATCGATTACCGGACTCGACCGTGCCGCGCTCCGCGCTGAGGCACGCGCGCACTTCGGCCTGCCCGCCGTGGGGCCGGTACTGCTGGTTTTCGGCGGTTCCCAAGGGGCACGGACCTTGAATAAGGCGGTGTCCGCGGCCGCACCTCAGCTCGCCGCCGCCGGCATCTCGGTGTTGCACGCGCACGGTCCGAAGAACACGCTCGAGCTGGACGGCTCCGTTACCTCCGGTCAGCTGAACGCCCGCTATAGGGCGGTACCGTATCTGTCTCGGATGGATCTTGCATATGCGGCTGCTGATGCGGTGGTCTGCAGGTCGGGCGCGATGACCGTCGCGGAGGTCTCCGCAGTCGGGCTGCCTGCGTTCTATGTGCCACTGCCACACGGTAACGGGGAGCAGGAACTCAATGCTGGGCCGGTGGTGGGTCAAGGTGGTGGCAGAATCGTCCCCGATGCCGAATTGACGCCGAAGTATGTGATCGATGAGGTGATTGCGCTGCTCATGGATTCCGCACGGCTTATCGAGATGGGTCGGGCCGCCGCCAGCGCCGGACACCGCGACGCCGCCGACGCAGTGGCGCGAATCGCGAGGGAGGTGGCCTGCTGATGAGCGACGTCGTCGCGTCCGGGGTGAGGCCACACGTTCCAGAGCGGATCGCGCTGCCGCCGGAACTGACACGTGTCCATATGGTCGGTATCGGAGGGGCTGGTATGTCCGGTATCGCCCGGATTCTGCTTGCCCGAGGTGGTGCGGTGTCGGGTTCGGACGCCAGGGAGAGCCGTGGTGTACTCGCACTGCGAGCACGGGGCGCGCAGGTGCGGATCGGACACGACGCTACCGCGCTCGACCTGCTGCCAGGCGGCCCGACCTCGGTAGTCACCACGTACGCGGCTATCCCGAAGTCCAATCCCGAACTGGTCGAGGCCGCTCGACGTGAGATTCCCGTGCTACTGCGTCCCACCGTACTGGCCGCCCTTATGCAGGGACACCGCACTCTGCTCGTGTCCGGCACGCACGGCAAGACCTCGACTACCTCGATGCTGATCGTTTCATTGCAACACTGTGGGGTCGACCCGTCCTTCGCGGTAGGGGGTGAGTTGAACGAGGCGGGCACCAATGCTCATCACGGCACCGGTGATATCTTCGTGGCCGAAGCTGATGAGAGCGACGGCTCGCTGCTGCAGTACGAACCGGATGTCGCCATCATCACCAACATCGAGTCCGATCACCTGGACTTCTTCGGTTCCGACGAGGCCTACGTGCAGGTCTTCGATGATTTTGTCGACCGGCTCGCTCCGGGTGGTCTGCTGGTAGCGTGCCTGGACGATCCGGGTTCACTGGAGTTGGTCGAGCGGCTCGGCGCGCGATTGGCGCAGAAGAACGTTCAGGTCCTCGGCTATGGATCCGGTGATCTCGCTGACGCGCCGGTCGCGGTGGGCGCTCGGCTGCACAGTTGGCAGCCGCGTGATGTCGGAGGGATCGCGCAGTTCCAGCTTTCCGACGAGGCCGCTCCGCGCACTCTGCGGCTCTCGGTGCCGGGCAGGCATATGGCGCTCAACGCGCTCGGCGCCCTGCTCGCAGCCCGTGCTACCGGCGCCGACGTGGGCGACATCGTCCAGGGCTTGGAAGGGTTCGGCGGTGTGCACCGCCGGTTCCAGTTCGCCGGACGGGAGAACGGCGTACGCGTCTTCGACGATTATGCCCATCATCCCACCGAGGTGCGCGCTGTCCTCGGCGCTGCCGCCGAACTGGTTCAACAGGAGGCACGGGACGGCGCCCGGTCTCGGCAAGGGCGGGTCATCGTGGTTTTCCAGCCGCACCTCTACAGCCGCACCGCGACCTTCGCGCAGGATTTCGGTGCTGCGTTGAGCTTGGCCGACGAGGTCGTCGTGCTCGACGTTTACGGTGCCAGAGAAAAGCCGTTGCCCGGAGTGAACGGTGCGCTGGTGGCGCAGGCGGTTACGAAACCGGTGTACTACCAGCCGGACATGTCTCGGGTCGGTCGTCAGGTCGCAGGGCTGGCGCTGCCTGGCGATGTGGTGATCACCATGGGTGCGGGGGATGTGACCATGTTGGGTACACAGATCCTCGACGGGCTCCGGGCGCGGCCCCAGCACGGACGGTGACCCGACATGCGCGGGTTCGGAGCGGGGCGTTGGACCGGACGTCGCATGGGTGATCGGTTCGGCGCGCCAGAATGGCGCCGAATCCGGATATGGGGATCGCTGGTTGTGTGCGTGCTTGTCGGGGCAGGCATTATTGCCTGGTTTACTCCGGTGTTCTCGGTGCGCACTGTGCAGATCGAGGGCGCGGTCACCGTGCCCGAACAACAGGTGCGTGATCTGCTGGAAATCCCCCCTGGCCGCCCTATGCTGCGTGTCGACACCGCAGGGATAGCGCGGCGGGTGGCGAGTATTCCGAAAGTACGTGCAGTGCGGGTACAGCGGGTTTTTCCGTTCACTGTTCGGATCACGCTTGTCGAGCGGACTCCAGTGGTGTTCTATGAGGGCCCGCAGGGTGCGCACCTGCTCGACGCGGAGGGAGTGGAATTCGCGATCGGACCTGTGCCGATCGGCGTGCCGAAGCTGATCACCGATCATCCGGGCGGTGCGGACCCGGTGACCGAGGCTGCGGTATCGATACTCGCCGTCATGCCCGCCGCGTTGAGCATTCAGGTGGACGAGATTGTGGCACGGTCCATTTCAGATATTTCGCTCACACTGAAGGATGGACGCACGGTACTCTGGGGCGGGGCCAGCGACGCCGAGCGGAAGTCGGCGGTCGTACTTCCTCTGTTGACGCGTCCTGGAACGGTGTTCGATGTTTCGAGTCCCAATCTGGTCACGGTAAAGTGACACACGCCCAAGGTATTCAGCAGACTTTCACTGGTCCGGAAGCAGTCCCGGCGTGCGGGGGTGGGCCTGGGGGCACCGCCGTACCATACGGTGTATGGCGCGGCGTGGCGAGCAGGATCATGCAAGATTCCGACTCCGATCTCGGCGCGCCTGCTCGCGCATCGAGACGGTTACGAATAGCGTTCCACCCCAATGGGATACTTGACATAATGCTGACCCTATGGTTTAGCTTTAGGGTTTGCCCGAGCTACGGTTCGCTCACTACAGCGGTCCGGACCACGGCTCGGGTCGAAAAGTGGCGTGCCGAGAATCCGGAAACGACCGGCTTTAGATCTAAGGAAGGCGAGAGCCCATGACGCCCCCGCACAACTACCTTGCGGTGATCAAGGTCGTCGGTATCGGCGGCGGCGGTGTGAATGCCGTCAACCGGATGATCGAGCAGGGACTCAAAGGTGTCGAGTTCATCGCGGTCAATACCGATGCGCAGGCGCTGCTGATGAGCGATGCCGACGTCAAGCTCGATGTCGGCCGGGAACTGACCCGAGGTCTCGGGGCCGGTGCGGACCCCGAGGTCGGTCGTAAAGCCGCCGAGGACCACAAGGACGAGATCGAAGAGGTGCTCAAGGGCGCCGATATGGTCTTCGTGACTGCGGGGGAAGGTGGTGGTACCGGTACCGGTGGCGCCCCGGTCGTCGCGCAGATCGCTCGCAAGCTCGGGGCGCTCACGATCGGTGTGGTCACCCGTCCGTTCTCGTTCGAGGGCAAGCGACGCGGCAATCAGGCCGAAGTGGGCATCAATTTGCTGCGCGAGTCGTGCGACACACTGATCGTCATCCCGAACGACCGATTGCTCCAGCTCGGTGACGCTGCGGTGAGCCTGATGGACGCCTTCCGTTCGGCGGACGAGGTGTTGCTCAACGGTGTGCAAGGCATCACCGACCTGATCACCACTCCCGGTCTGATCAACGTCGACTTCGCGGATGTCAAGAGCGTGATGTCCGGAGCGGGCAGCGCGCTGATGGGCATCGGTTCGGCGCGCGGTGAGGGTCGTTCGGTCAAAGCGGCGGAGACGGCGATCAACTCACCGCTGCTCGAGGCATCCATGGATGGTGCGCACGGGGTACTGTTGTCGATCGCGGGCGGATCGGATCTGGGTCTGTTCGAGATCAACGAGGCCGCATCGCTGGTCCAGGAGGCCGCGCATATCGAGGCCAACATCATCTTCGGCACCGTGATCGACGACTCGCTCGGCGACGAGGTGCGGGTCACCGTGATCGCGGCAGGTTTCGACGGCGGTGGTCCTGCCCGGCGCACTTTCGACCCCGCGAGCCGAGTCACCATAGGCTCGGCGCGTTCTGGAGAGATCGGGCAGAGTCGCGTCGGTGAGCTTCCGCCGCGCAACTCCGACAGCACGACGGGCGCCTCCGCACCTGGCGCGGTGCCCAGCTATCGAGAGCCTGAACGGACACGCACCCAGGCCGAGCCTGCCGTCCCGAACAGTCCGCGCTCGCCCATCGCGCCGTCGGATGCCGACGACGATGACGATGTGGACGTGCCGTCATTCATGCGGAGGGGCTAGCTGCCCGCGGGTTTCCGAGAATCCGGGACTGAGTTCGGGAAGCGGTCCTTGTAGAGGCAGCGCGCGGGCTTCCGCTGCGCGGCACTAGGCTCGCGTTATGACTATCGCGTCGGCAACGACTGTTCGACGGGTCACCACGACCAGGTCCGGAGGCTACTCGGAACCACCGTACGACTCGTTCAACCTCGGTGGCCATGTCGGTGACGATCCGGTGGCTGTGCGGCGCAACCGGGAACGGCTGGCTGCGGGAATCGGTCTGACACCCGAGCGTCTGGTCTGGATGGAGCAGATCCATGGTCGTGCCGTGGAGATCGTCGATAGTCCGCGCGTCCAGCCCGTTCCCGCTACCGACGCCCTCGTGACGACCACGCCCGGCCTAGCGCTCGTGGTGCTTACTGCCGACTGTGTTCCCGTTCTGCTGTCCGACGAGGAGGCGGGCGTGATCGCCGCGGTACATGCCGGACGCGTAAGCGCGCGTATCGGCATAGTGCCGCGCGTGCTGGCTGCGATGGCGTCGGTCGGCGCGCGCCTGGATCGGGTCGGCGCTTTCCTCGGACCTGCCGCGTCCGGCAGGCAATACGAGGTTCCCGCCACGATGCGTGCGGATGTCGAAGCGCATCTGCCCGGTAGCGCGACCACGACGGTGCGCGGCACCCCGGGACTCGATCTGCGTGCGGGCATCGCACGGCAGCTCACCGAGGCGGGTGTCGCGGCAGTTGCAGTCGATCCGCGCTGCACCATTGAAGACCGAACTCTGTTCAGCCACCGACGTGGCGCGCCGACCGGTCGGATCGCCGGAGTGATCTGGATGGAGGCCTGAGCATGAGTAGTCAGGTCCGGAGGAGGCAGTGCAGGTGAGAAGCACCGAAGTGTGGGCTACCGGAACAGAGGGAGCTGCGGCCAGAGCCGCCGAGTTGTCCGAAAATCTCTCCAGCTTGCTCGCGCGGATCGAGGCGGCTTGCCGAACAGCGGGCCGGGAACCGGAATCGGTGCGACTGCTGCCGGTGACTAAATTCTTCCCTCCCTCCGACGCGGCGATCCTCTATCAGCTGGGCAGGCGGGAGTTCGGTGAGTCGAGAGAGCAGGAGGCCGCGGCCAAGGTCGATGTGTTGCGTGCTGCGGACCACTCGGACATCCACTGGCACATGATCGGACGGTTGCAGCGGAATAAAGCGCGGAATGTGGCCCGTTGGGCGCACACTGTGCATTCGGTCGACAGCGAACGTCTGGTAAACGCCCTTGCCGCCGGCGCACGCGCCGCGCTGGACGCAGGGGAACGAACCGAACCGCTCCGGGTATTGCTCCAGGTGAGTGTGGATGACGACTCGGCACGCGGCGGTGTCACGGCAGCAGGACTTCCGAAACTCGCCGAACAGACAGCGGCCGCACCGGAGTTGCTTTTATCGGGTCTGATGGTTATTCCGCCGCTGGATACAGAAGCTGATGCCGCATTCGCGCGGCTTGCGGCTTTGCGCACCCGATTACTCGCTAATCATCCGAAAGCGACAGAGTTTTCCGCGGGGATGTCCGGTGACCTCGAGTCCGCGATCGAACACGGTTCGACGCTTGTGCGTGTCGGTACCGCCTTGATGGGCGTGCGACCGATAACCTCGGCGTAGCAAGGAAACCTCATCAGTCACATTCGACACATATGCTGGGAAACTGACGGGGACTGAGCAAGACTTCAACACCCGGCCGCCACCGGGGCCGAAGGAAGGTCGACCAATGAGCACGCTGCACAAGTTCAAGGCGTACTTCGGCATGGTTCCGCTCGAGGATTATGAAGACGACTACGTCGATGATCGTGCCCCTCGAGGTGTGGACGAGCGCGGCATGCGCCGGCCCCGTGGCTACTCCGACCGCGACGGTTATGTCGACCATTACGGTGATGATCGCTACAGTGCGGACCGCTTCGACCCCGACTACCCCGAGCCTGCCTACAAGGCGCCGTACCAGGCGGGGTACTCGGTGTCGCGGCACGATGACTACGCCGACGAGCACTATGGCGCCGACCGTTACGAAACGTCCCGGCGACCCACCCGGATCGATTCCGCCCCGTCGGGACGCTTCCGGGCAGGCGGCAGTGCCTCGACGTTGCGCGGTACCACCCGTGGCGCGTTGGCTGTCGACCCCGACGCTGAGGAGCGCAGGCTGGAGGAGCGTGTTCGCCCTGAGCCCGCCTCCGTGCGCAGGCCAGGGATCTTCGAGGACGGAGGTCCCTTGTCCAGAATCACCACGCTGCGTCCCAGGGACTACAGCGAGGCTCGGATCATCGGCGAACGTTTCCGCGAGGGTAATCCGGTGATCATGGATCTGGTGGACCTGAGTAACGCCGATGCCAAGCGGCTAGTCGATTTCGCCGCGGGTCTCGCCTTCGCGCTGCGCGGGTCGTTCGACAAGGTCGCGACAAAGGTGTTCCTGCTCTCACCTGCTGATGTCGATGTATCGGCCGAAGAACGCAGACGCATTGCGGAAACTGGCTTCTATAACCAGAAATAAGTCCGTGATCGGGGGTTAGAGCGGACCGATAGAAGGTGACGCGGCGCGGCCATTTTGCGCGACGCGATTTTTACGGCAGAGTGAAGCCGTGGCCTTGTTCGCGGTGTTGTACTTCGTGCTGTTCATCTTCTGGCTGTTGCTGATCAGCCGGGTACTCATCGAGTTCATCCGTAACTTCGCCCGAGACTGGCGTCCTAGGGGTATCCTGGTCGTCGTTCTCGAGGTGATCTTCACGATCACCGACCCTCCGGTGAAACTCCTGAGGCGGTTGATACCACCGGTATCACTGGGCGGAATTCGCCTGGATCTGTCGATAGTGGTCCTGCTTTTCGTCGTCTTCATCCTGATGTCGGTAGTAGATGGACTCGGACAATCCGTAGCCCCCGTGTGACAGAATGGGCCGTGAAGACAGCTTGCTAGATCTCCAAAAGACGCTGAAGGGATCCTTCTATGCCGCTGACCCCAGCCGATGTGCACAACGTCGCGTTCAGCAAACCGCCGATCGGGAAGCGCGGCTACAATGAGGATGAAGTAGACGCATTCTTGGATCTTGTGGAGCAGGAGCTCTCACGTCTGATCGAGGAAAACGCCGACCTGCGCCAGCGGGTCGCCGAACTCGACACGGAATTGACCGACGCGAAGAAGAACCGTGGCTCTGCTGCGGTGAGTACCGCGAAACCGCCGCCGCAAGCTTCACCGGAGCCGGTCAAGCCGCCGGTTCCCGTCGCGCAGCCCGCTCCGGTGCCTGCCGCGCCCGCAGCCAAGGAGACTCCCTCCTCGGACGCGAACCAGCAGGCGGTCAAGATGCTCAATATCGCCCAGGAGATGGCGGAACGGGTAACCAGTGATGCCAAGTCCGAGGCGGAGAGCTTGCTGTCGAATGCCAGGGCGAATTCTGAGCGACTGGTCACCGACGCACGGACACGGTCGGAGACCATGATCGCCGACGCCCGCCAGAAATCGGATGAGATGCTGTCGGATGCGCAGACTCGTGCGGACAGCCAGCTGCGGCAGGCAAAGGAGAAGGCCGACGCATTGCAGGCCGACGCCGAGCGGCAGCACTCCGAGATCATGTCGACCATTACTCAGCAGCGCAATGTACTGGAGAGCCGGATCGAGCAGCTCAAGACATTCGAACGGGAATACCGGGTGCGGTTGAAGTCGTATCTGGAGTCGCAGCTCGAAGAATTGGAGAACCGCGGCTCGGCTGTCCCGGTCGACGGCGGCGAAGCATTCGCCGACACCGGTTCGACGAACAATCTCGCGCCTGCCTCGTTCGCCAAAGGGAGTAAGTAGCGGCCGAGCGCAGCAGTGTAGACCGCTGAGAGGAAATGTCGAACCGCCTGGCATGCCTTGGGGGTCATTGTGGTCGTCCTTACACTAGTCCTCGCTGCGATTGGTTTTGTCCTACTCATGGTTTCGCTTGTTACTGGATCGGTGGCCTGGGCGTGGGGATGCATCGTGGTATGTGCCCTCGGCGCGGTGATCTTGCTGGTGAGCGCTTTGTCCATGCGGAGACCGGATCATGATTCCCCGCATGCCCGCCGTAGCGTCGAACGCTGAAGGTGGTTTTCTCGATAGAGTTCCAGTCGGCCCCGCAATACGCATTGACTGCCTCGGTTAGAATCGAACAGGATATGGCGTCGATCCGGCTATCACCGGGGAGTCTTCGGAGGAACGGTGCCGCGGCTCTCGTAGTGTGCACTCAGTAGAACCGAACGGGTGAGCCCGTCACAGCTCGTGAAATAAGAGGTCCGGTGTTGCGCTACGCCGGACAAGCGGGGTGGTACCGCGGTTTCGGCGCACCAGGCGCTGTTATCGTCCCCGTGTCAGGATACGGCACGAGGAGACGCATCCGCGATGGCGGACCACACTTCCAGCGACAGCACCTACCCGCGCGTTGATATGAGCGCAGGCAACGGGATGTCCTTTCCCGAGATGGAACGTCGTGTACTCGACGCGTGGGCGGTTGCGGGCACATTTCGCGCCAGCATCGAAAACCGTTCCGGTGCATCGGAGTTCGTCTTCTACGACGGCCCGCCTTTTGCCAACGGCCTGCCGCATTACGGTCATTTGCTCACCGGATACGTCAAGGATCTCATTCCGCGTTTCCAGACTATGCGCGGTAAACGGGTGGACCGGCGCTTCGGATGGGACTGCCACGGATTACCTGCGGAAATCAAAGCCGAAAAACAGCTCGGTATCACGGACAAATCACAGATCGACGCGATGGGGCTCGCGGAATTCAACGAGGTGTGTAAATCCTCGGTGTTGCGTTACACCGGGGAATGGCGTGACTATGTGACACGTCAAGCTCGATGGGTCGACTTCGACAACGACTACAAGACCTTGGATACCGACTTCATGGAGTCGGTCATGTGGGCTTTCAAATCGCTCTACGACAAAGGCTTGATCTATCAGGGTTTCCGAGTATTGCCCTACAGCTGGTATGAGCAGACACCGCTGTCGAATCAGGAGACCCGTCTCGACGATGCCTACAAGATGCGACAAGACCCGGCGGTCACAGTCGATATGACATTGCAAGTCCCCACTGATCACCCGCTGCGCGAACTCGACGGGGCCAATGCGCTGATCTGGACCACCACGCCGTGGACATTGCCGTCCAATCTGGCGATCGCGGTGCATCCTGATGTTCGTTACGCGCACGTGCGTGCCGCCGATGGTAAGCGCTATCTGATCGCAGCCGAACGTGTCTCACACTATGCGCGGGAATTCGGTGCGGATGTGGAGGTACTCGGCGAGTTCGATGGCGTGGCGCTGGCCGACTTGTCCTATGCTCCCCCGTTCGATTTCTTTCTCGGCCATCCGAACGCACACCGTGTACTCAACGCCGATTACGTCACTACCGACTCCGGCACCGGAATCGTGCATCTGGCACCGGCTTTCGGTGAAGAAGACATGGACGCGGCCACGGCTGCCGGCATCGAGATCGTGCAGCCTCTGGACGCGGGAGGCAAGTTCACTTCGATGGTTCCCCCCTATGCGGGCCTGATGGTATTCGATGCCAATCCGGTAATCATCAAGGATCTCAAGGCTGCGGGAAAGTTGTTGCGGCACGAGACGATCGAACACTCCTATCCACATAGCTGGCGTTCCGGACAGCCGTTGATCTATATGGCCGTGCCGTCGTGGTTTGTCGCGGTTACCACGTTCCGTGAGCGGATGGTCGAGCTGAACAAACAGATCACCTGGGTGCCAGAAAACATCGGCAGCGGGCAGTTCGGTAAATGGCTCGAAGGTGCTCGGGATTGGAACATCAGCCGTAATCGCTACTGGGGAAGCCCGATTCCGGTGTGGGTGTCTGATGATCCGGCCTATCCGCGTATCGATGTGTACGGCTCTCTGGATGAACTCGAGCGTGATTTCGGCGTACGCCCGAAAGATCTGCACCGGCCGATGATCGACGCGCTCACCAGACCGAATCCGGATGACCCGACCGGTAGGTCGACCATGCGCCGGGTGCCGGAGGTATTGGACTGCTGGTTCGAGTCGGGCTCGATGCCGTACGCCCAGGTGCACTATCCATTCGAGAACAAGGAGTGGTTCGACAGCCATTTCCCTGGTGATTTCATCGTCGAGTACAACGGGCAGACCCGCGGCTGGTTCTATACGCTACATGTGCTCGCGACCGCGTTGTTCGACAGTCCTGCATTCAAAACCGTTGCCGCGCATGGCATTGTGCTCGGCGAGGACGGGCTGAAGATGAGCAAGTCCAAGGGCAACTACCCGGATGTGAACGAGGTATTCGACCGAGACGGCTCCGACGCGATGCGCTGGTTCTTGATGAGTTCACCAATTCTGCGTGGTGGTAACCTCATTGTGACCGAGCGGGGCATCCGTGAAGGTGTCGGTCACGTACTGCGGCCGTTGTGGAACGCCTGGACCTTTCTGCAGTTGTATGCCGTGGGTACCGGGACGTGGCGGACAGACTCGCCGAATGTGCTGGACCGCTATATTCTGGCGAAGCTGGCGCAGACCAGAAACGTCATGACCGATGCGTTGGAGATATACGACATTGCGGGTGCCTGCGAGGAACTGCGCTCGTTCGCCGACGCGCTCACCAACTGGTATGTGCGGCGGTCCCGTTCCCGATTCTGGAGCGAGGACCGTGATGCGGTGGACACGCTGCACACTGTGCTAGAGGTGGTCACCCGGCTGGCCGCACCATTGTTGCCGCTGATCACCGAGGCGATCTGGCGCGGCCTGACCGGTGCGGACTCAGTGCACTTGGCGGATTGGCCGCACGAAAGCGAGCTGCCGGATGATCCGGAGCTGGTCGCGGCCATGGACGAGGTACGTGTGGTGTGCTCGACGGTGCTCAGCCTGCGCAAGGCGCAGAATCTGCGGGTGCGGCTGCCGTTGGCCGAGGTCACCATCGCTGCGGCCGATGCGCGACGGTTGGCGCCGTTTGCCGACATCGTTGCCGACGAGGTCAACGTCAAGAAGGTGGACTTGACCACCGATGTGGATTCGCATGGACGTTTCGAGCTGGTGGTCAATGCTCGCGCCGCGGGGCCGCGCCTCGGCAAGGATGTGCAGTCAGTGATCAAAGCGGTGAAGGCCGGGGAGTGGTCCGAGGACGTCGATGGCGTCGTCACTGCGGCTGGAATCGCATTGTTACCAGAGGAATACACTCAGCGCCTGGTTGCCGCCGAACCGGAGTCGACTGCGGCGTTGCCCAAAAATGCCGGCTTGGTGGTGCTGAATTCGGTCGTCACCGAGGAGTTGGAGTCCGAAGGGTGGGCTCGTGATTTGATTCGTGACCTCCAGGAAGCTCGGAAGTCCGCTGGTCTCGACGTATCCGACAGGATCGCCGTGGTTCTGGATATCCCAGCCGACCGGGTCGGATGGGCCGACACCCATCGCGATCTGATCGCGGGCGAAATCCTCGCCATCGCGCTGACCTTCGGTGATGCGGGCCCGGAGGCCGTCGACCTGGTCGGTGGTGTGCGGGCCAAAGTGACCAAGGTCTGATAGCCCGAGCGCGAGACACGCCGGGCGCGACAGTATTGTCGCGCCCGGCGTGTCTGGGAGTGTGGCCAGACGGCCCGCGGTGACCACGGTTCCCACGAGGTTGCCGACGTGGCCGGGCGAGAGCTTCGCATGTTCCGATCTGATCGCGATAGCCGGATGTTATGCACATTATGTGAAACTAAGCCAGAGTTATTTATGTGATATAGATCACATGCTGAAAGTTTGCTGAATCTCTGTTCATGATCGAAGACGCACGGCAGAATCGCGATATTGCCCCTGGTTCGGGATAGTCGCAGGGGTGGCACGAGTTTTCATTCATGGAGTGTCCTATCTGAAACTGTGCGCATAGGGCGGTTGTGCGCCTGGGTGCGGTTGACCACGGCTCTGTCTCGATGACTTTGTTGGCGCCGTGTGTCAGTCATAGTTGCCGAGCGATTGCCTGCTGATCGGGCTCATGGAAAGGGCGAGCACGTGCCAACGAAATCTTTTCGATCTCTACGTCGCAGCACCCTCGGATTCTCACTATCAGTCATTGCGGTCATCCTGCTTGCCGGGCCCGCGTGGTCCGACACCAGCGAGTCGGGCAGCGTATCCGGCGGCCCCGGCCGCGCGTTCGTCAGCAGCAGCGCGGTCGCATTGCCTTTGCCCAGCCTGCGTGGTATCGGCGCGCTGGCAGCGGCTACGACACAGCTCGGCAAGCCTTATGAATGGGGCGGAACCGGCCCGTTCAGCTGGGACTGCTCTGGCCTGGTGCAGTGGGCGTACCGTCAGGTCGGAGTGAAGATCCCTCGCACGACCTGGCAGCAGGCGAAGGTGGGAACACCCGTCCCGCGATATGCTCTTTCGCCCGGTGATGTCGTAGTGCTGAACCGAGACGGTTCACACGTCGGGATCTACGCGGGCTACGGTCAGGTTCTCAACGCCTACGACTGGGGTGTGCCGGTCGGCTATACCCCGTTGCGTCAGTTCGATATCTACGCTATTCGTCGCTTCTGAGTGTTTCGTCGCTTCTGAGTGTTTCCAGGTCAGGAACACCTAGGTGCCGCGGCGAGTCCGCGCTGGAAGCATTTCTGGCGAGCGGCCCCGACCCGAGCTTGTGCGATGCGGTCGGGGCCATGGCGCGGAAACATACTCGTAGTCGAATCGGATAACACCTCGCTGCTGCCGGGGAAGGCGCGATCCAGATGTCGATCAGCTGCCGAGGTCGGCAGCGAGGCTGCGCAGCAGCGGTCCGTACTGCGGATGCGCCAGCGCCGAGGCGAACTGCGCGACCAAATAGTCGGCCGGATTACCGGTGTCGTACCACCGGCCCCGGATCACCTGGCCGAATACCGGATTGTCCGCGGCATAGACATTGATCGCGTCAGTGAGATACACCTCGCCGGTACGGTGCTCGCACCAGGCCTCGGTATGTGCGCGCAGTTCCTGGATGATTCCCGGGGTGACCACGTAACCACCGATTGCAGCGAAGGACGATGGTGCGTCCTCCGGCTTCGGTTTTTCTCGCAGCCCTGTGATGCGTAACAGGCCGTTGCCGTGGTCGTCGGTTACCACCGGAACGCCGTAGCGGTGCGATTCGGTGGAGTCCATCGGCATCAGCGCCAGGACGGGGGCGTCAGTGGCCGCGTAGGCGTCGATGAGTTGCTGAGCGCGCGGCACTTTCGCGACGAACACATCGTCCGGCCACAGCACCAGCATCGGCTCGTCACCGAGGTGGCGGGCGGCGTTGAGCACCGGGGTGCCGTTGCCGTATGGGCCGTGCTGATCGAGGTAGGTGATATGGCCGAGCCGGGACAGCTCGCCGACTTCCTCGACTGCGTCGGCGAAGACGACCTTCCCATCCGCGCGTAGCTGGGCCACTAGTGCCGGGTTGGGGCGGAAATGGTCTTGGATCAAGGATTTCCCGCCGCTGACCACAATGGTGATATCGGTGATGCCTGAGGCGACCAACTCTCGAACTGTGTGCTCGATCACCGGCTTATCCCCGACCGGAAGCATCTCCTTGGGGATGGCTTTGGTCAGCGGAAGCAGCCGTGAGCCGATACCGGCGGCCGGGATGACGGCCTTGCGGATGTCCATGGATCCGATCATCACACACCAGGACGTGCCTACCGTGCTGTCCGCACGGCTTGTCCATGGCTGTTCAGTACTTCTGGATACATCCCCTGCGCGGTGCATAGGAGCAGATCAAGGCATCGATGCGGAGCTGGTGATCCGGCGAGTATCTGTGCGGGTTTCGCGGCAAGCGGGCAGCGCCTGCGGGTGCGTCGTCACCAGACCGTGCCATCGGGTGCCGAAATATGTCGGTGGACCCGCGTACATTGCTGCTGTGCGTACCGAGAAGGCATCCGGTGAGTTCGCGCCTGCGGCCATGGTCGGTGCCACGCACAGCGAGAAACCGGTGCGCGGGCAGTATCCTGCCGTGTTCGATTCCGCCGTTCCCGCGGTGTTCGATTCCGCCGTTCCCGCCGATGCGGACAGTGTCGCGCGCCGCTGGGTTCTGCACATCGACATGGACGCGTTCTTCGCCTCGGTCGAACAATTGACCCGGCCTACATTGCGGGGTAGGCCGGTATTGGTCGGAGGGGCAGGCGCCCGTGGCGTCGTGGCCGGAGCGAGTTACGAGGCGCGGGTATTCGGCGCGCGCTCGGCGATGCCGATGCATCAGGCACGCAGGCTGGTCGGCGTCACCGCGGTGGTGGTACCGCCGCGTGGCGCGGTGTACGGGGCGGTGAGCGGACAGGTCTTCGACGTGCTGCGCAACCGTATTCCGGTGTTGGAGACGCTGTCGTTCGACGAGGCATTCGGTGAGCCCGCCGAGTTGGCGGGCGCTACGGTAGCCAGAGTCCACGCGTTCTGCGAAGAACTGCGTGCGCAGGTGCGCGCCCGCACCGGGCTGACCGCGTCGGTCGGCGCGGGCACCGGAAAGCAACTGGCCAAGATTGCTTCCGGGCTGGCCAAACCCGATGGGGTCCGGATTATTTCACCGGTCGAGCAGCAGCGCTTGCTGGCGGGGCTCCCGGTGCGCAAGCTGTGGGGTATCGGGCCGGTCGCGGAGAGCAGGCTGCGCACGCTCGGCATCGAGACGGTGGGCGCCTTCGCCGCCCTACCGGAATCGGAGGCGATATCAATCCTCGGCGGCGGTGTCGGCGGCGCGCTACACCGGCTGGCCAGAGGGATCGACGATCGACCGGTCACCGAACGGGCCGAGGTCAAGCAGATCGGTGCGGAGACCACCTACGACAACGATATCGTCACCCTTGTCCAGTTACGGCAGGCCATCACAGAGATGGCCGGTTCGGCACACCGGCGGTTGATCGAGGATGGTCGTGCGGCCCGCACCGTAGTGCTCAAACTGAGGAAATCCGACATGAGCATCGTCACCCGCTCCAGCACGTTGCCGTACGCGACCGAGGATTTGCCGACTCTCCGTGCCGCCGCGCAGCGTTCGGCTCTCGACCCGAGGGAGCTGGGCCCGATCCGGCTGGTCGGAGTGAGTTATGGGGGTTTGTCCACGGTCCGGCAGGAATCGCTGTTCCCCGAATTCGATCGTGGTCCGGCTGCCGAGATCCCTGTAGCAGGGACGTCGCCGGGGCAGGAGTCGCCCGAGGACACGGCAGCCGCGGCAGCCGCGGAGTCACTCGCCGCGCCCGCCAGGACCGCCACCGTCTGGCATCCCGGTATGGATGTGACCCATCCCGAGCACGGCCATGGCTGGGTGCAGGGTGCGGGGCAGGGCGTGGTGACCATTCGTTTCGAAACCCGTTCGACCGGTCCGGGGCCCACACGCACCTTCGCCGCTGCCGATATGGCCCTCGTCCCAGCCGATCCACTGGATAGTCTGGCGTGACGGACGCATGCCGCGGCTGATCTCGCCGCTCAGAAACTCGCGGTCGTCGCTGGCGACATTCGTCGATCAGGTATGTCCTGGTGGAGCGTTCGTTGCCGGTAGCCTGAGGCCTCATGCAGCGCTGCCGTTCGGGCGGCGGTTGTTACGGTGGAACACAATACGGACCTCCTCGAACGTAAAGGACGAGCAGTTGAAGCTTCGTAAGACTAGACGCATCGCGATCGCCGGCCTGGCCATCGTCGCCGCGCTCGGCATGACTGCCTGTAGTAGTGACGACAAGGACAGCGAGTCCGCCGCCAAGACGTCGACCAGTGCTAAAGCGTCGGCTACTACGACCGCCTTGCCGCCTGCCCCGACCGTCGCGGAACTGAACGCCGATCTCGCTCGCGCGCTGGACCCGTCGGTTCCAGCTGCGGAGAAGTTGGATAAGATCCAAGGCGCCGAAGCCGATCCGACACTGCCAGACCGCTTGGCCAAGGCCGCGGCAGGCTCCGATGTGAAGATCGTGGTCACCGACGTCACCTCGTTCGGTGACAGCGTGACCGCGAAGGCCACGTTCACTGTGAACGGCCAGGAGAACCCCGTTGACGTTCCGTTCGTCGTCGACAACGGCAAGTGGAAGATCCAGAAGGCATGGGCCTGCAACATGCTGACCAACCTGGGCCAGCAGTCGACGGCCTGCAGCTAGTTCGCGCGTTCCGGCCGGGCCGGTCGCCGGGGACGGACCTGGCGACCTGTCCGTTGTCGTAAGCGCCGAGGCAGACCGAATCGCCAAGCCTGCTGCGCGCCCGTGGGCAACCTGCGGGGCAGGGCCAGGCTCGGATGTGCCGTAGCCTTGCGATCATGTCGATTACCGTGCAGACGTCGGGGACTACCGGACTCACCACGGCGCAAGTCGAGCAGCGTCGCCGGGACGGTCTGACCAACGATGTCCCTGCTCGCGCGAGTCGCTCGGTCCGCGACATCATACGGGCGAATGTCTTCACCAGGATCAACGCCATTCTCGGCGTCCTGCTGATTGTGGTGCTTGCCACCGGTTCGATCATCGATGGCATGTTCGGCCTGCTGATCGTCGCCAACAGCGCGGTCGGAATCATCCAGGAGATTCGTGCCAAGCGCACGCTGGATCGGCTGGCCATCGTCGGTCAAGCCAAACCGACCGTGCGCCGGGACGGTACGGCTGTCGAGATCGCGCCGAGTGCGGTGGTGCTCGACGACTTGATCGAGCTCGGCCCTGGCGACCAGATCGTCGTGGACGGCACAGTCGAAGAATCCGCATTGCTCGAGGTGGACGAGTCATTGCTCACCGGCGAGGCCGATCCGATCGACAAGACGGTCGGCGCTCCGGTGCTGTCCGGCAGTTTCGTTGTTTCCGGATCGGGCGCCTATCGCGCCACCAAGGTCGGCCGGGACGCTTACGCGGCGCGGCTGGCCGAGGAGGCGAGCAAGTTCACCCTGGTGCGCTCCGAGTTGCGCAGCGGTATCGACAAGATCCTGAAGTTCATCACGTACCTGCTCATCCCCGCGGGTCTGTTGAGTATTTACAACCAGCTGGTCTCCAGTAAAGAGTCGTGGCAGCCCGCAGTTACCGGGATGGTCGCCGCGCTGGTACCGATGGTGCCGGAGGGACTGGTGTTGATGACCTCGATCGCGTTCGCAGTCGGTGTGGTGCGGTTGGGTCAGCGCAAATGTCTGGTGCAGGAGCTGCCGGCTATCGAAGGATTGGCCCGCGTCGATGTGGTGTGCGCGGACAAGACCGGCACGCTGACCGAGAACGGCATGCGGTTGTCGGACCTGAAGATCTTGAGCGCCTTCGACGACAGCGAGGTCCGCGCCGCGCTGGCCGCGCTGGCCGCCGATGATCCGCGTCCGAATGCCAGTGTGCAGGCGATCGCCGAGGTGCTGCCGGACAGACCAAGCTGGCAACGTACTGCTGTCGCGCCGTTCTCCTCGGCCAAGAAGTGGAGTGGCGGTTCCTATGGTGTGCACGGCGACTGGCTGCTCGGCGCGCCGGACGTGCTGCTCGACCCTGGCTCCGCGGACGCGGTTCTCGCCGAGAAATTGGGTTCCTCCGGTCTGCGTATCCTGTTGCTGGCGTGCAGCGACCGTCCAGTAGACGCGCCGGACGCCCCCGGTAGGGTGCGCCCCGCTGCCCTGGTCGTGCTGGAACAGAAAGTGCGACCTGATGCTCGGGACACCCTCGAATACTTCGCAGACCAGGATGTCTCGATCAAGGTGATCTCCGGTGACAACGCCGTGTCGGTCGGTGCGGTGGCTTCCTCGCTCGACCTGGCGGGTGGCGACCATGCCATCGACGCACGAGAGTTGCCGGAGGATCGCGACCGATTGGCCGATGTCCTGGAGTGCAGCACTACCTTCGGTCGGGTCCGTCCGGATCAGAAGCGTGCCATGGTCGCGGCCCTACAGACTCACGGGCATACCGTGGCGATGACCGGTGATGGGGTGAATGATGTTCTCGCGCTGAAAGACGCGGATATCGGAGTGGCGATGGGTTCGGGTAGCCCGGCCACTCGTGCGGTGGCGCAGATCGTGCTGCTGGACAATAAGTTCGCCACGCTGCCTTTCGTCGTCGGTGAGGGGCGTAGGGTCATCGGCAATATCGAGCGGGTGTCGAATCTGTTCCTCACCAAGACCGTCTATTCGGTGTTGCTGGCCTTCCTGGTCGGGGTCGCCGGGGTCGGCTCGCAGATCTTCGACTACGAACCCATCGCCTATCCGTTCCTGCCTCGGCATGTCACCATCGCGGCCTGGTTCACGATCGGTATCCCGGCATTCGTTCTTTCGCTCGCGCCCAACAATGAGCGCGCGCGTACCGGGTTTGTCGGGCGGGTGATGCGGTTGGCCATCCCCTCCGGTGTCGTGATCGGCGTGGCTACTTTTGTGTCCTACTTGATCGCCTACGCGGGTCCGGATGCGAGCGAAGAGCAGAAGATCCAGGCGGGCACTACCGCGCTCATCACGCTGATCATGATTGCGGTATGGGTGCTGGCCATTGTCGCGCGACCATATGTGTGGTGGAAGGTCGTACTGATCGCGATATCGGTGGCGGCGTATACCGCCCTGTTCACTGTTCCGTTCACCCGGAACTTCTTCAAGCTCGACCCTTCGGATCCCGCGTTGACCGGTGCCGCGCTGGCGTGCGGTGCGGTCGGTATCGTGCTCGTCGAGGTGGTCTGGTGGGTGAGTGCGGTGGTACGCGGTGAAGAGCGGAGGCTATTACCCAGCTCACCGAGCGGGGCTGCCCGATAAATCTGCCGCTCGAGGCATTGTGCTATGAGAAGCCTTGTGCGAGGAGGTATTCGGGATGAGAGTACCTTCTCCGAGTATGGAGATACTGCTGCACCAGATCGACGCGTTCGCAGAGGCACCGTTCTCGGGCAATCCGGCTGCGGTGATGCCGCTGCTGTCCTGGTTGCCAGATGTAGTGCTCCAACAGTTGGCCGAGGAGAATAATCTCGCCGAAACCGCTTTCTACACCGCGCGGTTACCACCAGAGGCCGGCGCGCCGCCTGGTGAGTGGCCGGCCTTTCACCTGCGCTGGTTCACCCCGAAGGTCGAGGTCGATATGTGTGGGCACGCTACCTTGGCCAGTGCCGCGCAGATTCTGGTCGATACCCATCCTGAGGCAGACCGGGTGAGCTTCTACACACGCAGCGGCTGGCTGCATGTCGATCGCACCGATGATGACGAATTCGTCCTCGATCTGCCTGTGGTGCCGAGCATTCCGGTATCGCCGGATCCGGCGCTCGTCGCGGCACTCGGGGTACATCCAGTGCGCGCGTATTCCGGCACTGACGAGGTGATCGTTGTGGCGACAGAACAGGAAGTGCGCGGCGCCGCGCCGATGCTGTCCAGTTTTCCCGCGTTGCCGCGCGCGGCGATCATCACCGCCCCCGGTGACTCGGTCGACTTCGTCTCCCGGCTCTTCGCCCCAGGCGTGGGTGTGCCCGAAGACCCGGTGACCGGATCCGCGCACGCTCAGCTGGTTCCGTTGTGGAGTGAGCACCTGGGCCGTACTGGGTTGCGTGCCAGACAACTGTCGCGTCGCGGTGGCAGCCTGCGCTGTGAGCTGGCCGGTGACCGTGTGCTGCTGGTCGGCCGTTGCTGCCGCTATCTGGATGGGGTCGTTACGCTGTCGGACTCATATTCGGTCGGAAAGTAGGCTTTATCGTATGGGCAGGTGCGGGTCGGAGCGCGCCCGCCGCGCGCAGCGCAGGCATATCGCTCACAGTAGCGGGATCGGTCCGTCGTCAGGGCCGGGCGCGACGATATCGCGATAGCCGGGAAGCAATGGGACGACTGCGAAACTGCCTGCCACCGCGTCGGCGGGGAGTGCTTGGACGGCGCGAATGCCATTCTGGTCGGCCAGGCTTCGCAGTTCGGCCGGCGTGCCGTGCACAACGAGTCCGACCACGCACGCGCAGCCCGCCCGAAGCTGTGCCGCGGAGAAGGCGGTGATACGGGCGGAGCGTTCGTCAGCGGGAGTGGGGAGCAGCCATGCCGCATAATGTGCGGAGTGCACCGCTGCGCCGATATACGCCGGAACGGGCACGGTGACCAGCGGAGTCCGCACCCGGATAAGCGCCACGTGGTACAGCACTTGGGCAATGCGCATCCCGCCGCTGTATGCCGGGATCTGTTCCGGTGTAAGGGGCTCGGTGAACGACACGAGTGCCCAGCGTCGATCGGCGGTCCGGTCGGCCAGCGAGTCTCGCGCTCGCGCCAGGTACGCCGCGACCCGCTCGCCTTGTTCCGGGCCGAGCCTATCGGTGGACACTGCGGGGCGATACGGCGGAATCAGCGCGCCCAGCGTGAAGACCAGGGCGGCCGACACAATGGCTACCGCGGTGAAGGCAGCCCGCCACGAAGGCATCCGGAGATCAGGCATCGCGAAGGATGTCGAGGGCGTATCGCAGGTCGTCCGGGTACTCGCTGGTTATCTCCAGATAGCGACCATCCACGGGATGCTGGAAACCCAGCGATCGGGCATGCAGCCATTGGCGTTGCAGTCCGAGCCGCTCGGCAAGCCGGGGGTCCGCGCCATAGGTGAGGTCGCCACAACAGGGGTGGCGGATCGCGGAGAAGTGCACCCGGATCTGGTGGGTGCGGCCGGTTTCCAGGTGGATATCCAGCAGGCTGGCCGAATGGAACGCCTCGACCGTATCGTAGTGTGTGATGCTGGGTCGACCCTGGGCGGTGACGGTGAACTTCCAGTCGTTGCCGCGGGCTCGGCCGATCGGGGCATCGATGGTGCCGCTGCTGGGGTCGGGGTGCCCTTGCACCAGAGCGTGGTACCGCTTGTCGATGGTGCGCTGCTTGAATGCGCGTTTGAGCACGGTATACGCATATTCGGACTGAGCGACCACCATCACTCCTGAGGTGCCGACATCCAGACGATGCACAATGCCCTGCCGTTCATGAGCGCCCGAGGTAGAGATGCGGTACCCAGCCGCGGCCAGCCCGCCCACTACAGTCGGTCCGCTCCAGCCGACACCGGTGTGCGCGGCCACGCCGACCGGCTTGTCCACCGCGACGATGTCGTCATCGGCATAGAGGATCTTCATACCCTCCACCGGTTCGGCCTCGATAGTGAGCTGCCGCCTGGGTTCGGGGAATATCACTTCCAGCCACGCTCCGGCGATGAGTCGATCAGACTTGCCCGCGGTCACGTGGTCAAGATGTATGGAGCCTTCCTCGGCGAGTGCGGCCACGGCGGTGCGGGACAGGCCGAGCAACCGGGACAGTCCCGCGTCGACGCGCATCCCGTCGAGCCCGTCGGGAACGGGCATGGTCCTGGTCTCCCTCATGTCGCGCTGTCCTCGCTCGCATTGTCTTGCTTGCCACGACCGATGCGGGTGCCGTTCGGCTCGAAGCCGAACATGGTCAGCGCTACGAGCATGATTGCTCCGCACACGATGGCGGAGTCCGCGACATTGAACACCGGCCACCAGCCGATCGCGACGAAATCGACCACATGTCCCTGTAAGGGACCCGGCTCGCGGAACAACCGGTCTACCAAGTTGCCCAGCGCGCCGCCGAGCACCATGCCCAGGCCGATCGCCCACCACAGCGAGCGCAAGGTGCGACCGATACGTACCACGCCGATCACCACCGCGACGGCGACCAGAGTCAGTAACCAGGTCATGCCGGTGGCCATGGAGAATGCCGCGCCCGGATTGCGCACCAGGCTCAGGCGCGCGAAGTCGCCGATGATCGGTACCGGTTCACCTGGTCTCAGGTGCGTGACCGCGAGGGTCTTGGTGAGCAGATCCAGGCCGAGTACCACTGCGGCGAGGGCGAGCAGGGCGGGAAGGCGCCGCGGCGAGGTGGTCGGGGTCGCAGGATCGGCGATGTCTGCTTGGCTTTCCTCGGGCGGCCGGTCGTCACTCACGCCGACCATCATCTCTCGAGCCGCATCACGGTCGGTGCGCGCGTCCGGTTGCCTCGGCAGGCGCGGCGATTCTCGGACACTTCGATCGGCGCGCACCCGGATGTCGCAACCGACACCCGAGTATCGCCCGTACCCTGTTCCATGTGACGGTGTTGCCTTCCCCCCACCTCTCCCGGATCGCGCATCCGGGTGTGCTGTTCATGGTGCTCGCGGTCGGGCTCTCCGCTTTCGGGGTCGGTTGTGCCGACCGCGCGAAATCGGGTGGCGAAACCGATACCACCGAGCCGTTGGGTATCGGTAAAGAAGTGACCGTTCCCATACCGGCAGCGGTGACCACGGTCGTCTCCAGTGGTACGGAGCCGCGCTCACTGCTTCGGCCGGAGTATCCAGCAGGCACTGTGCAGCAGGTTACGCTCTATTCCGCGCATCACATCGAACAGCAGCTCGACAGGCAATCACCACGTGACTTCTCTACTCCCGCGCTGACTATTCCCATGACCGCGCAGACCACTTCCGAGGGCATCGATCTGATCCTCGGCATGGTCACCTCGCCGGACCCGACGCTGGCCAAGGCACTCACCAAGATCGGTGGCTCACAAGCTGGTTTCGATCTCAGCGAGCTCGGCGCGATCACCGAGCTGCGGCTCGAGCCGGCGCCGGAGGTGTCGACTACTGCCCGTACCGCTCTGGAACAGGCGTTCTATCAGGCTGTTTACCGATCGATCGCGTTTCCCGACGAGCCTGTCGGCAAGGGCGCGGTGTGGACGGTGCGACAGGAGGTCACCAGTGGCGTCCCGCTCGATCAGGTGACCACTGCGACACTGACCGAACGCGAGGGCGATCGGCTCACTATCGAGCTGCATGTCACGCAGACGCCGAAGTCGTTGGTGTGGACTCTCCCGAACCACGCGGGCACCCTGGACATCCGGGACTATGTCATGCAGGGCACGGGCGTCATCACGGTAGACCTCGGCCTGCCGTTGCCGGTATCGGGGTCTATCACGGTCGGTGGCCATCAGGTCTACCGAGATCCGCGTACTGCCAGCACGCTGCGGCAGAAAATCGATACGCAGGTGTCGTGGGTCGAATGACGCGCGCGGACGATTTGTCGACCTGACCACCTGTGCGCGATGCAGCCCTCGCTTTCCAGGTGCGAATCACCGACACCGGCCCGGCACTCGGCTCATGGATGGTGATCGTACGGATCGGCAGCACATTGGCGTAGACAGCGATGAGCACGCCGGAGTCCGTCGACTCCGGCGTGCTCAGTGCGCTGAACACCGCGTAGGCGCGTTGGTCGCGGGATGGCGCAGTTCATTGATCCCTATGGATCGGCCTGTGGCACCGAGCCGATCAACCCGCGGTGATCGAACCACCCTCGACCCGGATTTTCTTCGGTGCGAGCGGAGTGGTGGCCGGCCCCTTCACCACCGAACCGTCCAAACCGAACTTGCTGCCGTGACACGGGCAGTTGATGGTGCCGTTGGACACGGTGGATACTGTGCACCCTGCGTGGGTACAGACCGAAGACAGCCCGACGAAGGTGCCCGCACTAGGTTGGGTAACCACGATGCCGCCGACGATCACGCCCCCGCCGACCGGGACATCGGCGGTTTTGGCCAGCACTTTCGCCGACTGTCCGGTACCGGAGGACTCGTTGTCGTTGTCGTCGTCGGCGGCGGGAGCTGGGTTCGCCGCGGGCGCCGCGTTGGTATCGCCATAGGTGGTGCATGCGGCGAGCGCTGCCACGGTGACAGCGCCCGTGCCCGCGATGACGACGCCGCGGCGGGTGTGGATTTGTTCGTCGAAGGTCATGTATCGGATTCCGTTCAGAAAATCAGGCCGTTGTTCTGGAAGAACCACAGCGCGGAGGTGAGCCAGAGGCCGGTGAGGCCGGTGAACACCAGGCCACCCGCGACCGGGAGAACCCAGCCGGGCAGGCCCTTCCTGGTGAGCAACAGCATCTTGGTGACGAAGGCTCCGTAGAAGAAGCAACCGAACAGCGAGTGCAGCAGAACGCGGGACTGGTACTCCTGGAAGCCCAGTGCGTACAGGCAATGCACCGCTACAGGGATGCTGGCCAGTACGGCCAGCCTGCCCGACCACACATGGGCGGCACCGATCCAGCGCGGTGTCACCAGGCCGGGAAGCTTGCCGTATATCGCCAGTGCCGAGACTACCTGTCCCAGGGCCAAGGCGAAGGCGAGCGTGGCCAGCCAGGTTTTCACCGCCGTCGGACTGGAGAAGCCGGCTATGTTGACAGAGAAGAACCGCGGATCGTGCGCTCGGCCGTACACGCCGAGCGCCACGGCTACTGCGGCGCCGACCAGCACGGGGAGCGCGATCGCCATGGCCGATCCGGCGCCGGGCCGGGCCGGGCCGGTCGGTGTGGTCGCGGGCTCAGCCGACATCGTCACCACCCTCGACCCTGCTCGCGGTGACTTGTTTACCGCCGACGAACGCCGTTGCATCCGATGCCAGGCCGGGAGCCGGTGCGGTCGCGCCGTCGGCCGTGCGGTGGACACCGGTGACGGTGCCGTCTGCGGCAATGATCCAACTCTGGCGGACGTCGCCCTCGCGGTAGACGTAGAGTCCAGCGGGCGCTTGCACGGGTGCGGTGGTGAAACTCCATCGCATGCCGCCGAGTGTCAGCGTCCCGGTCACGGTCGTGCCATCGTAGCGGCCGTCGAGCCGAGCATCACCCTTGCCGGTGAGTTGAAGTGCCGTGCCGAGCGCGTCACCACGTAGCCAGGCTTCGACGGTCGCGCCGTCACAAGCGTAGGCGATCGCCTTTTCGCCTTCGACGGCGATCGCCAAGGTGAGTGATGCGCCGGTCGCGAGAGGGATGGTGCCTACATAGTCGGCCTGCGCAGGCAGGGAAGGGCTGGTCGGTGGTGGTGGTTCGGCTGTAGGTGGCGGTGCGCCCGATCCGGTTGTTGTGCCCGGTGGCGTGGCTGCCGGCTCATTGTCTTTGGACATGTTGACTACCAGAAGGACCACACCGAGCGCGAGCGCCGCCGCCAGGGTGAACCAGGGCCCGAGACGTTTCATGCAATCTCCTCGAACATGCGATCGGCGCTGTGCCGATACCGCTTACCTCTTCTTCACGACGACAGGCGCTTGACGGTTCAATTCTGATCACAGTCCGGTGCTCTGGGTGGGTTGCGGTGGATTCGACGCTGGGAAGGTGGCTGCGCACCGCACTGCGGCAGTGCGGTGCGGATTCGCGTTATCGCGCGGGCCGCCCGGTCTACGTGGCGTAGGCGCGCGGACGGCAGCCGCCCATCGAGCGATTCGCCAGGACGCGCCGATGTTCGGTGTCGTCGACACGCCGGACGCCTGTACGGGGTGGCAAGCCCTGCCGAACTCGTCGGCGGGTCGTCTTAGAATCGGTCCAGCCACCCCCCGTCGAGACCTTGGGAGGAAGGACCGTCTTGGCCGCCTCGTCCGGATCGTTCGTCCATCTGCACAACCACACCGAGTACTCCATGCTCGATGGGGCGGCTAAGATCTCACCGCTGTTCGCCGAGGCGCAACGGCTGGGGATGTCCGCGGTCGGGATGACCGACCACGGCAATATGTACGGGGCTTCGGAGTTCTACAATTCCGCCAAGAAGCACGACATCAAGCCAATTATCGGGATCGAGGCCTACGTCGCGCCGGGCTCCCGGTTCGACAGCAAACGTGTGCGGTGGGGTGATCCCAGCCAGAAAGGTGACGATGTCTCCGGCTCGGGCGCGTATACCCACATGACCATGGTCGCGGAGAACGCGACCGGACTGCGCAATCTATTCAAGCTGTCCTCGCTGGCTTCGCTCGAGGGGCAGCTCGGCAAGTGGGCGCGGATGGACGCGGAGATCATCGCCGAGCATGCCGAGGGCATCATCGCGACAACCGGTTGTCCCTCCGGCGAGGTCCAGACCCGCTTACGGCTCGGGCATGACCGGGAGGCGCTGGAAGCCGCGGCCGGGTGGCAGGAGATCTTCGGCAAGGATAACTTCTTCCTCGAGGTGATGGACCATGGGCTGACCATTGAGCGCCGGGTCCGGGAAGGGTTGCTGGCCATCCGCGACAAACTGAGTATTCCGCCGTTGGCCACGAACGACTGTCACTACGTCACCAAGGACCAATCGAGTAACCACGAGGCACTGTTGTGCGTGCAGACCGGCAAGACGCTGTCGGACCCTACCCGTTTCAAGTTCGACGGTGACGGCTACTATCTGAAATCCGCCGCGGAGATGCGCGCGCTCTGGGATGCCGAAGTGCCCGGCGCGTGCGACAATACAGTGCTGATCGGCGAACGCGTTCAGTCCTATGACGAAGTGTGGGCCTTCAAGGACCGCATGCCGATCTTTCCTGTACCCGAAGGGGAAGACCAGGATTCCTGGCTGCGCAAAGAGGTCGACCGTGGCCTGGCGCGCAGGTTTCCTCGCGGTGTGTCGGAGCAGTACTACACTCGCGCCCACTACGAGCTGGATGTCATTGCGCAGAAGGGTTTCCCCGCGTACTTCCTCGTCGTCGGCGATCTTGTGGCGCATGCGCGGGCTGTCGGCATCCGGGTCGGTCCCGGCCGTGGTTCGGCGGCCGGGTCGCTGGTGGCGTATGCACTGGGCATCACCAATATCGATCCGCTACCGCACGGCTTGCTGTTCGAGCGGTTCCTCAACCCGGAACGCCCTTCTGCACCCGATATCGATATAGACTTCGATGATCGCCGTCGTGGTGAGATGGTTCGCTACGCTACCGAGAAGTGGGGCAGCGACCGGGTCGCTCAGGTGATCACATTCGGCACCATCAAGACCAAGGCCGCGATCAAGGACTCCGCGCGCGTTCAGTTCGGCCAGCCCGGCTTCGCTATCGCCGACCAGATCTCCAAGGCGCTGCCACCGCCTATCATGGCCAAGGACATTCCGCTGTCGGGCATCATGGATCCTGACCATGAGCGGTACAAGGAGGCCGCCGAAGTCCGTGAACTCATCGGCAACAATCCGGATGTCGCCAAGATCTACGAGACCGCGCGCGGCCTGGAGGGCTTGATCCGCAACGCCGGTGTGCACGCCTGCGCGGTCATCATGTCCTCCGAGCCGTTGATGGATGCCATTCCGGTGTGGAAGCGGCCCCAGGACGGGGCGATCATCACCGGCTGGGACTACCCGTCATGCGAGGCCATCGGTCTGCTGAAGATGGATTTCCTCGGCCTGCGCAACCTCACCGTGATCGGTGACGCGCTGGACAATATCAAGGCCAACCGCGGCATCGATCTGGATATGGACAATTTGCCGTTGGACGACCCCGCGACCTACGAATTGCTCTCACGTGGTGACACGCTCGGCGTTTTCCAGCTGGACGGCGGCCCCATGCGTGATCTGCTGCGCCGTATGCAGCCCACTGGCTTCAACGATATCGTCGCCGTGCTCGCGCTGTACCGCCCAGGCCCGATGGGCATGAACGCGCACAACGATTACGCCGACCGCAAGAACGGGCGGCAGCCGATCACGCCGATTCATCCCGAGTTGGCCGAACCGCTCGAGGATATCCTCGCCGAGACTTACGGACTGATCGTCTACCAAGAGCAGATCATGTTCATCGCGCAGAAGGTCGCTTCCTATTCGATGGGTAAGGCCGATGCGCTGCGCAAGGCAATGGGCAAGAAGAAGCTGGAGGTTCTCGAGGCAGAGTACAAGGATTTCCATGCCGGCATGACCACGAACGGGTTCTCCGAGGCC
This sequence comes from Nocardia sp. TBRC8007, assembly GCF_056629435.1. Lineage (NCBI taxonomy): Bacteria > Bacillati > Actinomycetota > Actinomycetes > Mycobacteriales > Nocardiaceae > Nocardia > Nocardia sp. TBRC8007. The sequence goes on from NZ_JBWSOR010000001.1 coordinate 484,289, forward strand.
GCGGTGAAGGCGTTATGGGATACCATTCTCCCATTCGCCGGTTATGCGTTCAACAAATCGCATGCTGCGGGCTACGGCCTGGTCTCGTTCTGGACCGCCTATCTCAAGGCCAACTACCCGGCCGAGTACATGGCGGGCCTGCTCACTTCGGTCGGCGACGACAAGGACAAGGCAGCGGTCTACCTCTCGGACTGTCGTCGCCTCGGTATCACCGTGCTGCCACCGGATGTCAACGAATCCGAACAGAACTTCGCCTCTGTCGGCAAGGACATCCGCTTCGGCCTCGGCGCTGTGCGCAATGTCGGCGCGAATGTCGTCTCCTCGATCATCCAAGCACGCAAGGAGAAATCGAAGTACACCGATTTCTCCGACTACCTGAACAAGATCGATGCCGTCGCCGCGAGCAAGAAGGTCACCGAATCTCTCATCAAGGCAGGAGGTTTCGATTCGCTCGAGCACCCACGCAAAGGCCTGATGCTCATCCACTCCGATGCTATCGATGCTGTGATGGCCACCAAGAAAGCCGAGGCGATAGGACAGTTCGACCTATTCGGCGGTATGGACGCGGATGAGTCGGTGACGTCGGTATTCACTGTGAAGGTGCCCGATGAGGAGTGGGAATCCAAGCATCGGCTCGCGTTGGAGCGAGAGATGCTCGGGCTGTATGTGTCCGGACATCCGCTCACCGGCATCGAGCATGTGCTCGCGGCACAGGCAGATACGCAGATCCCCGCCATTCTGGAAGGTGATATCAAAGACGGCACGCAGGTGACCGTCGGCGGCATCCTGGCTTCGGTGAACCGGCGCATCAACAAGAACGGCCTGGCATGGGCGTCTGCGCAGCTGGAGGACCTCACCGGCGGTATCGAGGTGCTGTTCTTCCCGCAGGCGTACTCGGTGTACGGCATGGACGTCGTCGAGGATGCTGTGGTGCTGGTGAAGGCGCGCGTCTCGGTTCGTGACGACCGGATCTCGTTGATCGCCAACGATCTCGCCGTACCCGACCTGTCCGCGGTCGGTGTGGCCAAGCCGCTGTCGGTCACCATCCCGACTCGCATGTGCACCCCGGACAAAGTCGGTGCGCTCAAGCGGGTGTTGAGCAGCCATCCGGGTACTTCGGATGTGCACCTGCGCCTGGTCGGCACGGGTGATAGGACCACGCTGTTGAAACTCGACGATCGGCTACGGGTTTCGCAGTCCTCCGCGCTGATGGGGGACCTGAAGGCCCTGCTCGGCCCCGGCTGCCTCACTGCCTGATCGTCACCGCGATACCGCGATACCGCGGGTGTGCGCGCCTAAGAACCGGGGCGTGGCTTCGAGGTAGAACGACTCGGCGTAGCGGATCTCGAAGCCGGCGTTTGCCAGCAGGCCGCGAATATCGCGGTTCAGGTGGCAGCCACCGAATAATTTCTTCTGTATCGGGTTCAGGCGGTTCTGCCAGGTTCGCACCGTAGGGTCTGGTGCGAGTCCATGCTCGAGGAAGTGCAGGGTTCCACCGGGGATCAGCACGCGGCGCACCTCGGCCAAGGCGGTGGCGATATCGGGGATGGTGCACATGGTCCAGGTGGACAAAGCGCAGTCGAAGGCATTGTCCGCGGCAGGCAGCATCTGTCCGTCCAGTCCGATCCGGGCTATCGGCACAGTGGCCGCGGCGACGCGCTTGCGCGCAAGTCGCCAGCCGGTATCGGCGGGCTCTACCGCGCTGACCGACTGGACCGAGACTGGATAGAACGGGACATTCAGTCCCGAGCCGAAGCCGATTTCCACGACCTGTCCGTGTAGTTCGGCGCACACCCGTTCGCGCAGCGGATCGTTAGATCGTATTCCGCAGGTCATACTCACGATCCGGGGGAGAATTCGCTCGCGATAGCAGCTCACCCCTTCACTCTCACATGGATCACCGGCTCGGACCAGGGCCGAAGTGCTGTCGTGGGCGTGCGGTAGGGCTGTCGATACCGCAGGCGGACCTCGCGCGGCGGACGCGGCGGACCGAAAGTGCGGTCCGCGTTCGGGCCGTGTGTCCGCACCAGGCGAATCGGTCGTGTGCATGGGATGCTGGGCGAGTGACTGTGTTCGAGGTGTGGGCGCCGCTGCCGGAATCGGTGCGACTGGACCTGGACGGAGTCGTCCACTCGATGGCGCGGTCGCCGGGCGGATGGTGGCGGGCCGATGTGCCCGCCGAGGTGGGGGCCAGGTATGGGTTTCTGCTCGACGATGACCCGAAGGTGCTGCCCGATCCGCGCTCTCCCCGCCAACCGGACGGGGTGCACGCCCGCTCGGCGCTACACATCCTCGATCCGGCGCTGTGGACTGATGCGGACTGGACCGGGCGTCCACTGGCTGGGGCAGTCTACTATGAGCTGCACATCGGAACCTTTACCACGGAGGGCACCTTCGATGCCGCGATCGAGCGGCTCGATCATCTGGTCGAGTTGGGTGTCACTGTGGTCGAGGTGATGCCGGTGAATGCTTTCGACGGTACCCACAACTGGGGGTACGACGGTGTGCTTTGGTATGCGGTGCAGGAGAGCTACGGCGGACCCGACGGCCTGCAGCGGTTCGTGAACGCCTGTCATGCCCGTGGGCTGGCGGTCTGCCTGGATGTTGTCTACAACCACCTCGGGCCTTCCGGTAACTACCTGCCGCGCTTCGCGCCCTATCTCACCGAGGGAAACAACACCTGGGGACAGTGCCTCAACCTGGATGGTCCGCAGTCCGATCAGGTGCGCAAATACATCATCGACAACGCGCTGCGCTGGTTAGGTGTTTTCCATGTCGACGCACTGCGCCTGGACGCGGTGCATGCTTTGATCGACCGCACTGCGACACATCTGCTCGCCGAACTCTCCGTCGCCGCCGAGCGCTTGGCCGCCCATGTACGCAGGCCACTGACGCTGATAGCGGAAAGCGATCTCAATGATCCGTCGGTGATCACCCCGCGTGCGGCCGGTGGCTTCGGGCTGACCGCGCAGTGGAACGACGATTTGCATCACGCTGTACACACCGCCGTCTCTGGTGAACGGCAAGGCTATTACGCCGATTTCGGTTCGCTGCGTTGTCTGGCTCAGACTCTCACATACGGATTCTTCCACGCCGCGACGTATTCCAGCTTCCGTGGTCGCACTCACGGCCGTCCGATCGATCCGGCTCTGCTTCCTGGTAGTGCGCTGTTGGCCTATACCTGCGATCACGACCAGATCGGTAACCGTGCGCTCGGCGATCGGCCGAGCGCCTATCTGACCGATGGCCAGCTGGCGATCAAAGCCGCTCTGGTGGTGTGCGCGCCGTTCACGCCGATGCTGTTCATGGGAGAGGAGTGGGGGGCACGCACGCCGTTCTCGTTCTTCACCTCGCATACCGATCCGATGATCGCCGCTGCCGTCGCGAAGGGGCGCGAGGATGAGTTCGCCGCGCATGGCTGGCTCGCAGACGAGGTGCCGGACCCACAGGATACCCGGACATTCCTGCGCTCGAAGTTGGATTGGGGCGAACTGGAAGAACCGAGTCGTGCTCGGCTGTTGTCCTGTTACCGAGCATTGCTCGCGCTGCGCCGGGAACGTGCGGAACTCAGCGACCCATGGCTGTCACATGTTTCAGTGGACTACGACGAGCGGGCGCGGTGGTTCGTTGTCCACCGTGGCGCACTGTCCTTGGTGTGTAACCTGGACGAGGACCAAGTCGCCGTGCCGATTACTGGTATTCCGTTGCTGTCCTGGGAGCCGCCGACGATCGGCCCCACTGCGACGATCCTTCCGGGTCACTCCTTCGTACTGGTCGAAGCGACGTAACCAGCTTTGCGACGAGCTTGTGGAAGTCGATACCAGGTTCTTTTCTCGGTGACTGTCGAATAACAGGCCCGCAACTGTCCGAACCGGGACCTTTGTCAACTGTGAGATGCGCCACTACCCTGGGGGGTATGAGCACCATCCCTTCCGGGGACTCGGCAGTTCTCCCCCCGGGAATGGGCGGCAGCGCAGCCGCCGAATTCGCACCGTTCGTGCGTGCTTTCGCACGGGCATTCGGCAACCGCCGAGACACCGGCGCGGCATTCGCTCTATACCGGTATGAAGAGCCGCTGGTAGACATCTGGATTGGTTCCGGAGGCGACGCTCCGTGGACGAGAGACACCGGCACGATCGTCTTCTCCGCTACCAAAGGGATCTCCGCCACAGTCGTGCACCGCCTCGCAGACCGTGGATTGCTCGATTATGCGGCTCCTGTCGCCGAGTACTGGCCGGAGTTCCGTGCGAATGGCAAGCATAAGATCACTGTCCGCCAGCTGATGACCCACCGAGCCGGGTTGTCCGCACTGGCGCCGGTCGCGACCGGTATGGCCGATGTGCTGGACCATCAACTCATGGAGCATCGCCTCGCCGCGGCGAAGCCCGACCATCTGCTCGGAGTTCCCGCCTACCACGCTCTTACTTTCGGGTGGCTGGTCTCGGGCCTGACTCGCGCTATCACAGGTACCGCTCTGCGCGAGTTGATTCGTACCGAGGTCGCCGAGCCGCTCGGCATAGACGGCCTACACCTGGGCAGGCCCCCAGCCGGGGCGGCGATCACCTACGCGCCACTGACTGGTCTCCAGCTCGGCATGTTCGGAAAGTCGCTCAGTACTGCGTTTCTCGGCCGCGGCCATCGGCTTCCCGGTGCTCTCGGTGCCGTCACTCGCTGCTTGTTCTTGCCCGGCCTGGAAGGCATTCTGCAGGGCGCGAACCCGCCGATCCTGGACACAGAACTCGGTTCGGCGAATGGAGTGTGCACCGCGTCCGCGCTGGCCGCCATGTACGGCGCGCTTGCTTGCGACGATTCCCCGGCCGAGTGCGGGTACCTCGGTGGCCGGACGGTCAAGGCGTTGCGGCGCATCGAGACCTTCCAGCCCGATCGCGCGCTGTTCTACGCGCCGATGCTGTGGCGTCTCGGCTATCATTCGATGCCGATACCGGGTGCCCCCACTGGGTTCGGACATATCGGTATCGGCGGGTCGTTCGGCTGGGCCGAACCACGACAGGGACTCTCGGCCGGGTTCGTGCACAATCGGTTCTCGGCTACTCAACTCGGCTACGACCAGTCGGCAGCCTTCTGGCTGCTGCCGCTCGCCCTGAAGTGCCTGCGCACTATGCGTTCTGGGGTGCGGGTGGCGAAGACGGCGGCGGCGGCCTGAGGTGTGTAGCGCAGCCCGCGCGATGCAGTTCGGTCAGGTCAAATAGCGGTAGGCCGGTGAGCCGGGCTCGAGACGCTCGCACTGGATCGGGGAGCGCAACATCCGTTCCAATAGCGGTGCCAGCCCGCCAGGGGTGCCGAGTTCGATGCCGACCAGCGCCGCGCCCGTCTCTCGGTTGTTCCGCTTGACGTATTCGAACAGCGTGATGTCGTCGTCGGGTCCGAGTACCTCGTCGAGAAAGCGGCGCAGGGCTCCGGGCTCTTGTGGGAAGTCCACCAGGAAATAGTGCTTGAGACCGCGATGCACGAGCGAGCGCTCGATGACCTCACCATAGCGGGACACGTCGTTGTTGCCGCCGGACACCAGACATACCACCGTAGCTCCTGGCTGCAGAGCGAGCTCTGCGAGTGCTGTGACAGCGAGCGCGCCCGCTGGTTCGGCGATGATGCCCTCATTCTGATACAGGTCGAGCATGGCCGTGCAGATCGCGCCCTCGTCGACCTGAACCATCTGAAAAGCGCCTGCGCCGCCCTTGGGCTCGGTAGTGGTCAGTAAAGGTAGCGAGGCATGTGAGACCACCCGGCCACCGAACCCGGATACCGCGGCGAACGGGACGGCGCCGACTCTGCGCACCGCGGCGCCGTCCACGAACGGATCGATCTCCGGCAGCGTCACCGGGCCGCCTGCCACCAGCGCAGCGGTCATCGAGGCCGCGCCCGCGGGCTCGACGCCGAGAATGCCGGTACGCGGCGACCGCGCGCGCAGGTAGGTGCCGACACCCGCGAGGCAGCCGCCGCCGCCCACCGGCACCACCACCAGGTCCGGGGAGGTATCGAGCTGTTCCAGGATCTCCACGGCGATAGTGCCCTGGCCTGCCGCGGTACGGGCATCGTCGAAGGGCGGAACCATGGTCGCTCCGGTACGCGCTACATCGGCGGCGGCGGCCATGGCCGCGGCATCATAGGTCTCGCCGACGGCGATCAGTTCGACGAACTCCCCGCCGTGCGCCCGGATACGATCGCGCTTCTGCCTCGGCGTGGTGGTGGGCACATAGATGCGGCAGGTGATCCCCATCGCCTGGCAGGCGAACGCGACGCCCTGCGCGTGATTGCCCGCGCTGGCCGCGACCACGCCCGCGGCGCGCTCGTCCCCGGTCAGCTGTACCACCAGATTGTAGGCCCCGCGCAACTTGTAGGAGCGGACCGAGCTGAGGTCTTCCCGTTTGAGATAGACGTTCGCTCCTGTCAGAGTGGACAGTCGTCGGCTGCGTTGTAGAGGGGTGGGATCGATGACGTCGGCAATTCGCTTGCCGGCAGCATCGATCTCGTCCACGGTGAGCACGGGACGAGAAGCGGACAGTGCGTCGAGGACCTCGAGCGGATCGGGCATCTGAATATGCTGCCACCTGGTGTGCTGGTGTGTTGCGGCGGGTAGCGACCTGGCGGTCGTACCGGAACCGAGTGGCCAGGTCCGTAACCAGACAGCCGGAGGCCGTCACGGTGGATCGATTCCGTGACGATCACGCTTCGGTTACGCGACCTGGCCCACTCACCATGAGCTGCCGGGCGCGACCTAGCGAGGGGTGAGGACGAAGACGGGGATCCGTCGATCGGTCAGCGTTTGATACTTGGCGTAGTCCGGCCACGCCACCACAGCACGATCCCACCACAATGTCTTCTCGGCACCGAAGACCTCCCGGGCGGTGTAGTCCTTGGTGACCGTACCGTCACGCAATTCGACGTGTGGTTCGGCCTTGATGTTGTAGTACCAAACCGGGTGTTTCGGCGCACCGCCCAGCGAGGCGACAACAGCGTACTCGCCATCGTGTTCAACTCGCATCAAGGGGGTTTTGCGCAGCATGCCTGTTCTGGCCCCCTTACTGGTCAACAGGACAACAGGCCGACCCTGTATGGTAGCGCCCTCGGTGCCTCCGGAAGACTCGTATTCCTCCGCGTGCGCGCGCGCCCAGTCGGAAGTGCTCGGTGCGTACTCACCTGTCAATGCCATATCAGCGATAACGTGACACTGACGGGATATATTCCCCGCGAAGGAAGTTCGCCGGCCCGAACTTCTGTTTCCCGATACTCTGTGAAGGTGGCACTCGGCTCTTCCTCGGCGCACGTCGCGACACTCGATATCGCTGGCAGTGCGTGGCCGGTGTACAAACTCGACGCACTGGTCATCGGGCTGGCAGCCTGCCTGCCTTTGGCGTTGATCACTGGATCGCCGCAGATCGCGGTGCTGGTCGCGGCCGGGGGCGGTGTGGCCAGGTGGCTCGGGGGGCGGGTGGCTGTCCGCTGCGCCGCTCGAGCACGCGGTATCTCGTAGCCGCGCCCTCGTTGTGATCAGCGGACCAGCAACGCGACCGGCAACCGGGCGAACACGGTGCTCAGCCTGGCCTTTCCTTGGAATGTGTGGCCGGTCAGCCGGTCGGTCCACCTCCCTGGAGGGAAATCGAGAATGGTTTCTCCCCAACCGCTTTCGGCCAGACGAATGCTGTGTCGGGTCGTGGCGACGATCACCTCGGGTGACTCGCCCACCCGACCGCGGGCATAGGCAACCACATTGCCAGCATGCGCACCGGTGGCGAACAGGGGTCGGTAGCTGCCGCCGACGAAGCAGCTGGGGCGCTCGCGGCGCAGCCACAACGCATAGGCGACGATCCACATCTTCGCAGCACCGGTGGTATCCAGTGCCGGTGTACCGGTGAGCGACTGGAGCATAGCCGTACGCGCGGCAAAGTCCACCAAGCGGCGATTGTCCGGGTCGACCAGAGAATCCTCCCACAGTTCACACCCTTGGTAGACGTCCGGGATACCTGGGCCGCACAGCTGTAACAGCTTCTGCGCTAATGAGTCCGACCATGCATGCGGGGCCAGCTCGTGCACCAGGTCACCGAGTTCCATACCGACAGGTCCATCTATTACCGCGTCCAGCCATGTGTGCACGGCGGCTTCGAACTCGGCGTCAGGCTCTTCCCATGAGGTCTTGGTGTTCGCCTCTCGGATCGCTTTCTCGGCGAACCCGTGCAGACGTTCGCGCAAGCCGGGCACCGATGCGGCAGGACGCCCGTCCGCAGGCCACACGCCGAACATGTTCTGCAACAGGAAAAGCGCGGTCGCGCCGTCTGGAGCCGGAGTGGTCGCCAACCAGGCTTCCACGCTACGTGCCCAGGTCTCGGCGGCTTGGGACAACACGCCGATGCGGGCTCGTACGTCCTCGCCACGCTTGGTGTCGTGCGTCGACAGCGTCGTCATGGTGGCGGGCCAGCGCAGTGCGCGTTGGCTGTTGGACAGGTGGAACTCGTTGAGCGAGTAGCCGAACCGGGCCGGGTTGCCGCCGACTTCCTGCAAGGAGACCAGCCGCACGGCCTGATAGGACATGGTGTCCTCGATGGCCTTGGCAGTCACGGCGCCGCATACCTGGCTGAAGCGTACCGCGGCGGTTCCGTCGACGGCCAGCGCCGTGACCAGTACCGACAGCGGCTCGGACAGCTCGCTATCGCGCTTTTCCACCTCGGCGATGACTGCGCAGGTTGTCTCGGCCAGCGGGGCATAGTCGGCTCGGTATACCGGCATGAACGCCAGCACTTCGATGGTGGCATTCGTCAGCGCAGGCGTATCGACGTTCTCGGCATTCGCATCCCGCTTGATTGCCGTCACCAACCGCCGGACTTCCGGAACCAGAATGCTTTCCGCGATCTCGCGCTTGATCCGGTGTTCGGTTTCATCCATCCATACCCGGTCACTACCGTGCCCGGCGACGCGCCGCGACAGTTCGGTGAGCGCTGTCGCGCCGTGCGGGTCGATCAGCACGCCGCCGAAGCAGGCTAGTGCCTCGTATCCAGTGGTGCCGTCGATCGGCAGCGTCGCGTCCAGTGGCTCTCGCTCGGACAGGACTTTCTCTGCCAGCAGCAGCCTGCGCGGGCCGATGAGCCTGCGCAGCCGAGCGAGGTAGCCGGTGGGGTCGGACAATCCGTCCGGATGATCGACCCGCACACCGTCGATCAAATCGTGTTCGCACCAGGCGGCGAGTTCGCGGTGGGTGATGTCGAAGACCTCGGGGTTGTCCTGGCGGATCGCGGCCAGGCCGCTGACTGCGAAGAACCTTCGATACGTGCACAGCCCGGCCTTCCAGCTCACCAGACGATAGTGCTGCTTGTCGTGGATACGCAGAGCATTGTCGCCGTCGGTGCCCGGTGCGATCGGGAACCGCAGATCGTGTAGTGCCAGCATGGGTTCGACACCGGAGCGGTCCACACTCAACAAGGCTGGATCGTTCTCGCTGTGTAGCACCGGCAGGGCCAACCTACCGCCCGCGCCGTTTCCCTGACTCCAGTCGATGTCGAAATAATGGGCGAACCTGGATTCTCGGCCGTTGCGCAGTACATCCCACCACCAGGGATTCTGCTGCGGGTCGGCGACACCGACATGATTGGGCACCAGGTCGATGATCAGCCCCATACCCCGGCTGCGCACTTCGTCGGCGAGGGCCTTGAGCCCCGCAGGCCCGCCGAGGGCCGCGGAAACCGTAGTCGGGTCGGTGACGTCGTAGCCGTGCGTGGAACCGCGCTTCGCGGTCATGACCGGAGAAAGGTAGAGATGCGAAATGCCCAGCTGTTGCAGGTATTCCGCAATGTTGCGAGCTTCGGCGAAGGTTATCGCGTCCGGTCGTAACTGCAGTCGATAGGTGCTGCGGATCGCCGTCGGGCGGGTGGGCTTGCGACGCAGGGGTACTGGGTCGGTTATGTGCATCTCGGGAGAATCGTTTGCGTTCATCGGCATTCGGGTCGGGCGGCCTGGCGGAAGACGAGCAGACAACGAGCCTCGACGGTAACAGTGGCGCCCCCGGCATAGCTGATATCGGTCGGGACGACCGACGTCGAGCAGTCCAGTGCTACCGACCATTCCGCATTGTCGTAGGTGGTAGGTAGCGCGAAGTCGAGGGACTCGTCATGGGCGTTGAAGCACAGCAGGAACGAGTCGTCGGTGATGCGTTCACCGCGTGGTCCCGGTTCGAGAATGCCCGCGCCGTCGAGATAGACCGCCAGCGATTTGCCGAATCCGCTGTCCCAGTCGGCTGCGGTCATCTCTTCTCCGGCCGGGGTGAGCCACGCGATGTCGCGTGCGTTATCGGTCGACCGGATCCGTCCGCCGGCCAGGAAGCGCCTACGGCGGAAGACAGGATGGGCAGCGCGCAGTGCGATCACGGTGCGAGTGAATTCGAACAGATCGGCATTCGTGTCCCGTAAGGACCAGTCCATCCACACCAGTGGCGAGTCCTGGCAGTACACGTTGTTGTTCCCGTGCTGGGTGCGCCCCATCTCATCGCCGTGCGCCAGCATCGGTACGCCCTGGCTGAGCACTAGTGTCGCCAGCAGATTGCGGCTTTGGCGGGCTCGCAGCGCGAGGATCTCCGGATCGTCGGTCGGCCCCTCGGCGCCGCAGTTCCAGGACCGGTTCCAGTTCTCGCCGTCGCGGTTGTCCTCACCGTTGGCTTCATTGTGTTTCTCGTTGTAGGACACCAGATCGCGTAGTGTGAACCCGTCGTGCGCAGTGACGAAGTTGATGCTTGCGCTCGGCCTGCGTCCGGTCGCCTCGTACAGATCCGAGGAGCCGGTGAGTCGGGAAGCGAACTCCCCCAGTGTCGCCGGTTCTCCACGCCAGTAGTCGCGCACGGTGTCGCGGTATTTGCCGTTCCACTCCGTCCACAGGCCGGGGAAATTACCGACCTGGTAGCCTCCCTCGCCTACATCCCATGGTTCGGCGATGAGCTTGACCTGGCTCACTACCGGGTCCTGTTGCACCAGATCGAAGAACGTCGACAGCCGGTCCACATCGTGTAGTTCGCGTGCCAACGTCGCGGCCAGGTCGAAGCGGAACCCGTCGACGTGCATATCCAGAGCCCAGTAGCGCAGTGAGTCCATGATCAGCTGAAGAGTGTGCGGATGGCGTACGTTGAGACTGTTGCCGGTGCCCGTGTAATCCATATAGCACGAGAGGTCGTCGTCGGCCAGACGGTAGTAGGCCGCGTTGTCGATGCCACGAAAGCCGATCGTCGGGCCGTGGTGATTGCCTTCGGCGGTGTGGTTGTAGACCACGTCGAGAATCACCTCGATACCCTCGGCGTGCAGGGCCCGTACCATGGCTTTGAACTCGGTGACCGCTGAGCCTGCGCGGCCTGTCGCCGCGTACTCATTGTGCGGCGCCAGATAGCCGAAGCTGTTGTAGCCCCAGTAATTCCGCAGGCCCTGGTCCAGCAATACCCGATCGTGCAGGAACTGATGTACCGGCATCAGTTCCAGGGCGGTGATGCCGAGCCCCTTCAAGTGCGCGATGACCGCGGGGTGCGCAATGCCGGAGTAGGTGCCGCGTAACTCCTCTGGCACCTCGGGATGCGTCATCGTCATGCCCTTGACATGTGCTTCGTAGATCACCGTCTCGTGGTAGGGCCGCCGGGGTGCGCGGTCGGCGCCCCAGTCGAAATACGGGTTGATCACCACGCCGGTCATGGTGTGGCCGAGCGAGTCCAACCCATGGGTGTAGAGCGAGGGGTGGTCGTCGAAGGTGCCGTCGAATGCTTTGCCGTACGGATCGAGCAGCAGTTTACTCGGGTCGCAGCGCAGACCCCGGGCCGGATCGTATGGCCCGTGCACTCGGAATCCGTAGTGTTGGCCGGGGCCGATGGAGGGGAGATAGGCATGCCAGACATAACCGTCGACCTCGTCGAGCTCGACCCTGGTCTCGGTGCCGTTCTGGGCGATGAGGCAGAGTTCGACCGCGTCGGCGACCTCGGAGAACACCGAGAAGTTGGTGCCTGCGCCATCGTAGGTCGACCCGAGGGGGTAGGCGGCGCCGGGCCAGACACCAAGAGGTGCTGGGTCGCCGGGAACTGCTTCGGGCTGAGCCATGGCAACGACAGTAGCGGGCCGCGCGGCATCTGCCAGGGGCAGCGGTAGTGGCTGGGTGCATCGACAGAGACCCGAGCTGCCACGTCGGTCGCGGCCGCGACCGCGAACGGGCCTTGGGATCGGCCACGGTAGCCGCGGTCATACAGTGGAATCCGAGGCATCGGGGTGTGCTGGTCGTGGTGGCCGCATTATCGGTTACTCGCAGCCGCCACGACAGGAGACGGGGATGGCCGATCCGTAGTGCGAATGCTAACTTGAACGGTGTTCAAGTCACCCCGCCTGTCGGGGCCGAGGCGCGAGGATTCCTGTGGTAAAGACCCCTGACGAGATCGCCGCTCGCGATGCCGAGCATGTCTGGCATCCTTACGGAGGCTTCCCCGCGACCACTGTGCCATTAGTGGTGGCGAGTGCCGCGGGCACCAGGTTGAATTTGGCTGATGGGCGCGAACTGGTAGACGGTATGAGTTCGTGGTGGGCCGCCATCCATGGCTACCGGCATCCGGTGCTCGATGCTGCGCTGGCGGCTCAGGCACAGCGGATGAGCCATGTGATGTTCGGTGGCCTCACTCATGAGCCTGCGGTCCGGTTGACCGAGATGCTGGTCGAATCGGCCCCGGCCGGGCTGGACAAAGTGTTCCTGTGCGACTCCGGCTCGGTGTCGGTCGAGGTCGCTATAAAGATGTGCCTGCAGTATTGGCGTTCTTTGGGTAAGCCGGGTAAGAGGCGGCTGCTCACCTGGCGCGGCGGTTACCACGGCGACACGTTCACTGCGATGAGTGTCTGCGACCCGGAGGGCGGCATGCACTCGCTGTGGACCGATATTCTGGCGCCCCAGGTATTCGCGCCGGTACCGCCGCGGGAGTACCGGCCGGAATATGTTGCGCAGTTGCGGCATTTGATCAGCGCGCACGCCGATGAGCTCGCGGCGGTCATCGTGGAACCGGTGGTTCAAGGTGCGGGTGGGATGCGCTGGCATCACCCCGATTATCTGGCTGACTTGCGCAGGCTGTGCGATGAGTATGGTGTGCTGTTGATTTTCGATGAGATCGCGACCGGTTTCGGCCGCACCGGAACGCTTTTCGCGGCCGAGCAGGCTGCGGTGTGCCCGGATGTGATGTGTGTGGGTAAGGCGCTGACCGGCGGCTACCTCACGTTGGCCGCTGCGCTGTGTACCACGCGGATCGCCGAGGCGATCAGCGCGGCGCACGGTGGTCTCATGCATGGGCCGACATTCATGGGTAATCCGCTGGCCTGCGCAGTCGCGGTCGCGTCGATCGAGTTGTTGCGATCGCGAGACTGGCGCGGAGAGGTGGCGCGAATCGAAGCCGAGTTGGAGGCGGGGCTCGCCCCCGTACGCGACAGGCCTGGCGTGGTCGATGCGCGAGTGCTCGGCGCGATCGGTGTGATCGAGCTGGATCATCCGGTGGATATGCGTGTCGCGACCGACGCCGCTATCGCGGCCGGGGTATGGCTGCGACCGTTCCGCAACCTGGTGTACACCATGCCGCCGTTCATCAGCACGTCCGATGACATTGCCACGATCACTGCCGGAATGCGGTCTGTGGTCGCCTCGTAGCGGCAGTAGCGGCTCGCGCTCAGGCGATCCAGGCCGAGGCGGCAGTGCTGTTTCGGCCGCAGTGAGTTCCGTGCCGACGATGGCGGCGTCGATCCGTTCCACGACAGTCGACAGCGGACGGGTGCTGCCATCGTGTTGGCGCCGTTCACCACGGGACGATGTGGGTATCGACGCTGGATCCGCAGTACCGCCTTGCTCGGAGGCTAGTTGAATTGAACAGTGTTCAAGTATGCTGCCCAGCTGTGATGACCGATCCGCTGGCCTGGTTGGACTCCAACGCTATCGCCCGTACTGCCTCGGGACTGCGTCGTGAGCTGCGACCGCGCTCTACCCAGACGCCGTTGATCGACCTCGCCTCCAACGACTATCTGGGGCTGGCCCGCCATCCCGAAGTGATCGACGGTGCGATCGAATCGGTGCGCCGCTGGGGTGCGGGATCGACCGGGTCGCGCCTGGTCACCGGCACCACTGTCGAACACGAACTGTTGGAGAACGAACTGGCCGAATTCGTTGGCGCCCAGGCAGGACTCGTGTTCTCTTCCGGATACGCTGCCAACCTCGGCGCAGTCACCGCGCTCACCGGTCGGGGCTCGCTCGTAGTCTCCGACGCGGGCAATCACGCCTCGCTGGTAGATGCCTGTCGGCTCTCCCGGGCTCGAGTGGAGATCGCGCCGCACTGCGATGTGGGGACGGTGGACCGGCTGTTGTCGGAGCGCGCCGAGGAACGCGCAGTGGTGCTCACCGATTCGGTGTTCAGCGCTGACGGCGATCTCGCGCCATTGGTCGACTTGTATCGGGTGACCAGAGTCAACGGCGCGGTGCTTCTCGTGGACGAGGCGCATGGTCTCGGTGTACGTGGCGCTGGTGGGCGCGGGCTCGCGCACGAGCTAGGGCTGGCAGGGATGCCGGACCTGGTGATCACCGCGACACTGTCGAAATCCCTTGCCGCACAAGGTGGTGTCGTGCTAGCCAGTTCGCGGGTACGGGCCCATTTGATCGATACTGCACGTACCTTCATCTTCGACACCGGCTTGGCGCCCGCTGCGGTCGGGGCGGCACGGTCCGCGCTGCGTCTGCTGCGCGCCCGGCCAGAGTTGGCTGGGCGGGTGCTGCAACGCGGTGCGGACATCGCCAGGATCGCCGGTGTGTCCGCCCCGGATTCGGCGGTGGTTCCGATTGTGCTCGGTCCAGCACAGGTGGCTTTCCAGGCTGCGCAGACGTGCCGGACGCGTGGACTGGAGGTGGGCTGTTTCCGTCCGCCGTCGGTTCCGGAGGGCACCTCGCGGCTACGCTTGACCGCGCGTGCCGACCTCACCACAGTCGAACTCGATACCATCGCAGCAGTACTCGGCGAAATACTCGCCGAGGCAAGGACTGTCGCAGCCGCGCGAGCGGTCAGGCCCGGAGGCGGCAGCGTAGCGTGTCCACGCAGGGCTCCGCTCGCGCGGGGAGTGGGCACAGCGTGAGCGGTCAGGCCCGGAGGCGGCAGCGTAGCGTGTCCACGCAGGGCTCCGCTCGCGCGGGAAGGAGGACAACAGCATGACCATTCTGCTGATCACCGGAACCTCGACTGATGTCGGTAAAACCGTCGTTACCGCCGCCCTCGCCGCTACAGCGCTGGCGGATGGCCGGTCGGTAGCGGTGTGCAAGCCGGGACAAACCGGCGTCGCGACCGGTGCGCCCGGCGATCTCGCGGAGATCCAGCGTCTGTCCGGCGTCACCCGGACGGTCGAACTTGCCCGCTATCCCGATCCGCTGGCACCGGATACCGCTGCCCGGCGAGCCGGGCTACCGGAGCTGACTCTGGCCGAGACCGCCGCCGCCGTCGATGCCTTGACCGACGCTGATCTCGTCCTGGTCGAAGGCGCGGGTGGATTGCTGGTGCGTTTGGGCGACTTCACGCTACTGGAGCTGGCACAAAAGCTCCGTGCGCCGGTCCTGTTGGTTACCGCACCCTGGCTCGGCACGCTCAACCACACCGAGCTGACCACTCGTACGCTGTCTTCAGCGGGTGTGCGGTGTACCGGGCTGGTGATCGGCGCATGGCCCGCCGAGCCGGATCTGGCTGCCGAGTGCAACTGGACCGACCTCCCCCGAGTCACTGGTGTCGACTTGGTGGGCGCGGTGCCCGCAGGAGTAGGTGGCTGGGAGCGCGACCGGTTCACCGCCGCTGCCCCGGGCTGGTTCAACTCGCGCTGGTCGCCTCTCGGCTGATCGTGCGCCCGGTTCGGGCGGTGTCACCGATCCTGTGGGCTTGGCGGCCCCTGGTACGTGTGCTTACAGTGGAATGGGTGTCGCCCTTGGCCGAAAGGCACCCGTCTACTGTCTCCGACTGGGATGATGCGCGGCGCCGGGCCCGGCTACGAGCCACCCGATCGGGGCGTGGGTGGAAGACCTTGCGGCGCACCAGGATGACATTACTGCGGGCAGCTGTCCTGCTATTGGCCGGACCCTTGCTGTTCGCGCAGTACTGGAAGTACGACGTTGTTCCGGAACAGGTGCGGTTGGCGCACACTGTCCCGGCTATCCTGCCTGTCGCGCCGCCACTCGATCCGAAGAACTGGGATACCGTCGTGGTGGATCTCGTCGGGCTCGGTGGCTTGGACGCCAGTGATACCGCCGCGGCGTTGCCCGCGCTGCGTACGATGGGCATGGTATGGGCGATCCGTTACGACAACCGCGGTATCGACACCAAGGTGATCGCTGATCTGATAATCCGAGCCGCGGAGTCATCAGGACTGAAGAACGTGGTGCTGGTGGGGCACAGTATGGGGGGCGTGATCGCGCTGGAGGTCGCCGCGCATATCCATCTACACAGTGATCGCAGAATGGTCGGCGTGATCCTGGATTGCACACCGATGGATCTGGACGCGGTTCGCCAGGAGAGTCGTGTTCACGGTGAGGAAATGTTGCGCTGGATGGGCTGGTTGCCCGGTGCGAGGGAAAGCCGCATCCTGCGCCTGGCTGTGGAAACCTATGCTCGCCGAGACCGTTTCCTCGTCCGCAGTGACATAGTGCCCAGCATCCGGTTCGGTGACTTGAGTGAAGTGCTGGCTGAGGTGATGCGGGAGAAGATCTTTTCCAGTAAAGCCGCGAGCAACGGTTTGATCGAGTCCCAATTCACTGCCATTGTGGCGGGCGGCGCCTCGGATGATTTACGGGCACTGGCCAAACGCTCGGGTCATAAGCCGCGTCCCGCCATTGTGTTCATCCGGCCACGCGACCCTGGGCGTGACCGCGTGGTCGATGTCGAGTACTCCCACCGTGAGCTGATCGAGCAGTCCGGTGGGGTGAACGGCACATTGCTGGTCGTGCTCGCGCGGAACACCGGGCATGCCAATCCGAAGCAACGGCCCGTCGAGTACAACAGGCTGATCGAGCAGCAGATTCTGCCATTCATCCAGCGCTATCAGCAGCAGGTCAGGCAATCGGTCGTAGCGGCGCCACCACGCTGACCAGGTTCTGGTCGGCGGGAACCGGTCCGGATTCCGGTCAGCGGGCACTGGTGCCGAGCAGGTGGCGTACACCGGTGACGAAGATGCGCAGACCGAAGTCGAACCGTGCTGTGGCATCGGGGGTCTGCTCCAGCGGGGTCGCCGGGTCGGGAAGAGCGCCCACCGAATCCATCTGCATTCTGGACTGCTCGTCGACGGTCTGCCCTAGAACGTAGTACAGCAGGGTGAATGCCGCGAGTTCGGCCTCTTGGCGTGGTATGCCCGAGCGGATCATCGTGTCTACCATGCGCTCTCGCCCCCTGCTCGTGGTGAGGCGGGACGCGTATGTCGCCGAGACCAGTTCGGCGCCATCGCGATAAGCCAGCAGGCAGTCGCGCAGACGATGCGCCAATTCGGTGACTTGTCCAGACCAGTCACCGGCCTCGGTCGGATCGGACATGGGTGCGAGAATCTTGTCCGCGACCGCGCCGAGCAATGCCTGTTTGTTGGGGAAATGCCAGTACAGTGCGCCTGGCTGGACCTGAAGGGATCCGGCCAGCCTGCGCATCGTGAGATCGGCGAGGCCGTACTGATCGAGAATCGCGACGGCGCCTTCGATCACGTCCGCCCGGTGCAGCTGCACAGGAAACCTTTCCGCGTGTTTTGACTCACTCCTGTCGCTACCCTAGCCTGAACGGCGTTCAAGTTGCACGGCCGCCTCGGCCGGACGAAGGGATGCGTGCAGTGACCCAGGCCCCCGCAGATTCCGCAGCACCACGGACTCATGTCTCGGCGTCGGACATCCTGTCGATCGCTCGTGAGCAGGTACTGGAGCGCGGTGTGGGACTGGACCAGGACCAGACTCTAGAGGCGCTCCGGCTCGGTGAAGACCGACTGGAAGAACTGCTGGCCTTGGCCCATGAGGTGCGCATGAAGTGGTGCGGCCCCGAAGTCGAGGTCGAGGGCATCATCAGCCTCAAGACCGGTGGCTGCCCCGAAGACTGTCACTTCTGCTCGCAGTCGGGTCTGTTCCAGTCGCCGGTGCGCGCAGCCTGGCTGGACATCCCGAGCTTGGTCGAGGCTGCCAAGCAGACCGCGAAGACCGGGGCCACCGAGTTCTGCATCGTAGCGGCCGTCCGCGGCCCGGACGAGCGGCTGATGGCTCAGGTCGCCGCAGGTGTCGAGGCGATCCGCAATGAGGTCGACATCCAGGTCGCCTGTTCCCTGGGCATGCTCACTCAGGAGCAGGTCGACCAGCTCGCCGCCATGGGCGTGCACCGCTACAACCACAATCTGGAGACTGCCCGCTCCTACTTTCCGAAGGTAGTCACCACGCACTCCTGGGCCGAGCGCTGGGACACCCTACGCATGGTCCGCGAAGCGGGAATGGAGGTGTGTTGCGGCGGTATTCTCGGTATGGGTGAAACCCTGGAGCAGCGCGCCGAGTTCGCTGCGAACCTGGCCGAGCTGGAGCCCGACGAGGTGCCGCTGAACTTTCTCAACCCGCGCCCGGGCACTCCGTTCGGTGACCTAGAGGTACTGCCTGCCGCAGATGCGCTGCGGGCCGTCGCCGCGTTCCGGCTCGCGCTGCCGCGCACCATGCTGCGTTTCGCGGGTGGCCGGGAGATAACTCTGGGCGATCTCGGCGCCGAGCGGGGCATCCTGGGCGGCATCAATGCCGTTATTGTCGGTAACTACCTGACCACCCTCGGCAGGCCCGCGGAGCGGGATCTAGACTTGCTCGGCGAACTGAAGATGCCGATCAAGGCGCTCAACGAAACCCTCTGACCGGGATCGATGTGACGCAAGAGGCTCCAGCCGTGAGTACTGTCGTGGATATGGATGAGCGCTATAACCCGTTCACCGGTAAGCGGATCGTGCCGGGGCTCGACGACGTGATCCCCGAGGCCGCCGTGCTGGGCCTGGAGCCGCCACGGTTCTGCGCTGAGTGCGGGCGCCGCATGATCGTGCAGGTGAGCCCGGACGGCTGGTGGGCCGAATGCTCCCGGCACGGCGTGCTCGATTCGGCGCAGCTGGAACACCGCTAGTGGCTTCGGCAGCGGCGTCGCCGCCGGAGTGGGTTCATCGCGAGGCACGTGCCGCGACGGTGGTCGCCCTCGCGGTGCTGGTGTTCAGCGCGATCGGCGGTGTCGGATGGGCCATGCTGGCGCCGACCCAGCGACTGCTGGTGGTCGGGCCGGAAAGCGGTGTTCCATTGACCGGCGAGAGCTTGCATCAGTTCGATGCGCTGGCGCTGTTCGTACTCGTCGGGGCGGTGACCGGTGTGCTCTCGGCTATAGCGGTGTGGCGGTGGCGCTCGATGCGCGGGCCACTGCTACAGCTCGGCCTGCTGATCGGCTCCGGGGTGGGGGCGCTGGTGATGGGTGGGGTCGGCGAACAGGTTTCCGAGTGGCTGCATCCGCGCTCACACAACCCGCCGGTCGGCCAGGTCATCGAGCTGCCTGCGGCGGTGGGCAGCCTGTTCGCGCTGATCGTGCAACCGCTGATCGCGTCCTTCGTCGTGCTGTTCCTCGCCGCGTTGAGCACATCGGAGGATCTGGGCACCGGTCGCCGAACGTTCGGCAATAGCGGCGGATTCCGTGGTGTCGGAAGAGCTTTCCCATTCTCCGGTGCCACCGCAGCCGGGGGAGAATTGTCCGGGTCCGGCTGTCGGCCTGTCGCCGAAGGACATTCACTGCCGGAGTTTCGGTCATAGCCCTGACCCGGCGACCGAACCGCTGCCACGGGCATCGGGTCGCGTCGAGCGGTGTCCGTGTCCTGCGCTGTAACCCAGTTATGTACGGCCATCGTCGTATGGTCTGCTCGATGGCGGCTAGCGGACCTCGTCCAGCGCTGGAAGCAGCTGGTGACGCCATGGTCGCGTGGGCTACGCTCACGGACGATGAAAAAGGTTTCACCACAACGGCTCGGAGTCGATTTCGGCCGGGTCATCCAGGGGGCTTGCTTCGAGCCGGGAGCCGAGGACACCACGTTCCGCTCCGGCAGCGCCGACGATGCTCTGCGAACACCACCCAGTGATAATAGTTTCGAAGTGCTGGCCCGGTTGGTGCCGCGCTTCGAGGATGTCTGGATCATCTCGAAATGCGGTCCCGAGATCGAGCGACGAACCCGGCGCTGGCTGGACTACCATGAATTCTTCGACCGCACTGGCATTCCTCGCGGCCACATCCGCTTCTGCCGCGCTCGCGCCGACAAGGCGATCCACTGTGCGGAACTGGGAATTACCCACATGATCGATGACCGCCTCGATGTTCATATCGCCTTACGCGGTCTGGTGACGCATTTGTTTCTGTTCGGCGCGCAACAACAACCTCCTCCTGGTTGGGTTCGACACACGATCGATTGGTTCGATGTCGAGCGGTCGGTCGTAGAGACGTTATGAGATCTTGTGATGTACGCCGGGCCGGTGGTGTCGCCGAGATCAGATGGCGTACGCCGCCATGCGGATCAAAGCAGCTTCGGCCGCGTGTACCGCGCCCCATCGCATCTGTGGAAGTTCGGTTCAGGTGGGCGGGCGCAGCGCCGCGAATTCGTCTGTCACCCGCAGTTCGGAATCGGTGAAGCGGTAGACCGCGGCGGGGCGGCCGCCCGCACGCCCTGGTGCGGCGGTGGCACCGGTGGGGCTGATCACCTTGCGGCGGGTGAGTACTCGCTGTAAATTCGTGGTGTCTACTTCGTAACCCAATGCTGCGCAATATATTTCGCGCAATATCGACATGGTGAACCGATCAGGTGCGAGCGCGAAGGCGATATTGGTGTACGACAGTTTCGAAACCAGGCGGGTGCGTGCGTGGTCGACCACCGTGCCGTGATCGAAGGACATGTCCGGCAGTGCGGAGACCGGATGCCAGGTGGTGTCCGCGGGTAGCTTCGGGTCGGCGGTCAGCGGTACCAGGCCGAGGTAGGCGGAGGCGATCCGGCGCGGGCTCGGTACCCGGTCCGGGGCACTGAACACCGAGAGTTGCTCCAGATGGGTCAGTTCGCGCACATCGACCTTCTCGGCCAGTTGTCGGCGTGCGGAGGTGTCCAGGTCCTCGTCGTCGCGCAACCGGCCGCCGGGTAGTGACCAAGTGTCTTTCTGGGGGTCGAGCGCGCGTTCCCACAACAGCACCGCCAGTTCGGTCCGCGCGCTCACTGCGCTGTTGTTCTGGCTTCGACCTGCGGTGATATCGACCGGAAAGCGGCGAACCTGGAACACCGCAGTGAGCGATTCGTGCATGGTGCTACTATGGGACATAGTTTTCGATTATAAGTCGAAAACCGGATTTGGTGCGAATCGGCGATGTAGCCGATTCGCACAAGGAAGGGAGCCATCCATGGCGATGACGGGTGTGAAACTGGCGCCCCCGCTGATGGGGCAGGTGTTCGACGGACCCTCCGGGTTCGCCGGGATCGAAGCGACACCAGAATGGGCGCAGGAGATCAAACGACTGGCCGTGCAGCGCGACGCAACCATTCTCGCGCACAACTATCAGCTACCCGCGATACAGGACGTGGCCGATCACGTCGGCGATTCACTCGCCCTGTCCCGTATCGCGGCCGAGGCGCCGGAAGACACCATCGTGTTCTGCGGTGTGCATTTCATGGCCGAGACCGCCAAAATTCTCAGCCCGGCGAAGACCGTTCTCATTCCGGACCAGCGTGCCGGATGCTCGCTGGCGGACTCCATGACGGCCGAGGAGCTGCGTGCGTGGAAAGCCGAGCACCCGGACGCGGTGGTCGTCTCATATGTGAACACCACCGCCGAGGTCAAGGCGCTCACCGACATCTGCTGCACCTCGTCCAACGCGGTCGACGTGGTCAACTCGATCGATCCGGACCGTGAGGTGCTGTTCCTGCCGGACCAGTTCCTCGGCGCGCACGTCAAACGGGTGACAGGTCGGTCGAACATGCACATCTGGGCGGGAGAATGCCATGTGCACGCGGGCATCAACGGCGACGAGCTGACCGAACAGGCGCGCACCCACCCTGATGCGGAGCTGTTCGTGCACCCCGAATGTGGCTGTGCCACCTCGGCGCTGTATCTGGCGGGTGCGGGTGCGTTCCCGGCCGAGCGGGTGCACATCCTGTCCACCGGCGGCATGATCGACGCGGCCAAGGCGGCGACGTCGAACCAGGTGCTGGTGGCCACCGAGGTCGGCATGCTGCACCAGCTACGCAAGGCCGCCCCTGGCATCGATTTCCAAGCCGTGAACAACCGGGCTTCGTGCAAGTACATGAAGATGATCACCCCGGCAGCGCTGCTGCGCTGTCTGGTCGAGGGCTGCGACGAGGTCCATGTCGATCCGGAAACCGCTGCCCTCGGACGCAATTCGGTGCAGCGGATGATCGCGATCGGTAATCCGGGCGGTGGTGAATGAGTTCCGGCGAGCATTGATGAGCACCGGAGTCCTACCCGGCTGGGAAGCGGTAGCCGACCTGATCGTGATCGGTGGTGGTGTCGCAGGCCTGACCGCTTCGCGCGCGGCGTCCCTGCGTGGCCTGCGGGTGCTCACGCTGAGCAAAGGCGGACCGACCGACACGTCGACGCAGTACGCGCAGGGTGGTATTGCTGTTGTCGCGCCGCACGGGGATTCGGTCGATTCGCATGTGCTCGACACAGTGGCGGCAGGTGCCGGGCTGTGCGACGTGGCTGCCGCGCGCTCCATCATCGAGGGTGGCCGGACCGCGGTGGCCGCGCTGACCGATGTGGGCGCGGTGTTCGATCTCGGTCGCGACGGCCGGATCTCGCGGACCCGTGAAGGCGGGCACAGCACCCGCCGGATCATCCACGCCGGCGGCGATGCCACCGGCGCGGAGGTACAGCGGGCTCTGAACCAGGCCGGTCTGCCGGTGCTGTTCGGCGCCGCGGTCGGGCAGATCATCACCGGACCGAAGGGCGTGTGCGGTGTGGTTGTGCTGTCGGACCAGGGAACCGGCGTTATCCACGCGCCTGCGGTGTTGCTGGCCACTGGCGGGCTCGGGCAGCTGTACGCGTTGAGCACCAACCCACCCGGCGCTACCGCCGACGGCATCGCGCTCGGGCTGTGGGCAGGCGCGACCGTCGCCGATCTCGAGTTCGTACAATTCCACCCGACCGTCCTGTACACCAAGGGCGGGATGGGACGCAGGCCGCTGATCAGCGAAGCAGTACGAGGTGAAGGCGCGACACTGCTCGACACCGAAGGCGACTCGCTGACCGAGGGAGTGCATCCCCTCGGTGATCTCGCGCCGCGCGATGTGGTCTCGCGTGCCATCGCGGCGCGCATGCGCGCTTTGGGCACCGAGCATGTCTATCTCGACGCGCGCTCGATCGACGGGTTCGCGCAACGATTTCCGACGATCACCGCGTCGTGTCTGGCCGCGGGCATTGATCCGGGCACAGAGCTGATCCCGGTCGCACCGGCTGCTCATTATCAGTGTGGCGGGATCGTCACCGACACGCATGGTAGGACCGAAGTGCCCGGCCTGTACGCCGCGGGTGAGGTCGCGCGCACCGGCTTACACGGGGCGAATCGGCTGGCCTCCAATAGTTTGCTCGAGGGTTTGGTGGTCGGTGAGCGGGCCGGGATCGCCGCGGTCGAGCGGCACGGCACACCGGCCGAGGTGACCGAGATCCCGGTTCGCGACGTCGAGCTCGCCGAACGTGCGGTGGTGCAGCGCTTGATGACCACACACGCTTCGGTGGTCCGCGACGGCGCTGGTCTGACAGGCGCGCTCAAACAGCTGGACGATGTCGTCTCCCGACACGACCCGTGCGGCGGCGTCCATCCGGTCAGCGAGACAGCGGATGCCGCACTCACCCTCACTGCGCGTGTTCTGCTGCTGGTCGCCCTCGCCCGCACCGAAAGCCGTGGCTGTCATACTCGGTCGGATCATCCGGACTCCCGGCCCGAGTTGTGTCGCAGTATTACGGTCCGCCTGAACGGTGACGGCCTCCCCGAATACCCACCACTCACCCCATGAGCTCAGCCGCCGAGCCGGGCATGCAACAGCGCCGCGAGCCGCTCACGCGTCCTGCTCGGCCAGAGAGGAACGCTTCGATGACACTGCATGCCGGACTGGATCACGATGAGGTACTGCGGACCATCCGCACGGCACTGGAAGAGGACCTGCGTTACGGACCCGATATCACCACGTTGGCCACTGTGCCTGCCGAGGCGGTGGCGCGGGCCTCGATGGTTCCTCGGCAGTCCGGGACGGTGGCGGGCCTGGACGCCGGGTTGCTGGTGCTCGACGAGGTGATCGGCACCGGCGACTACGAGATCGTCGATCGGGTCGCAGACGGGACCAGGGTGGCGCCGGGACAGTCGGTGCTCACTGTGGTAGCGCCGACCCGTGGTCTGCTCACCGCTGAGCGCACCATGCTCAACCTGGTCTGTCATCTGTCCGGTATCGCGACCGCGACAGCCGTCTGGGTCGATGCGGTCGCGGGTACCCGTTGTCGGATCAGGGACAGCCGCAAGACCCTACCCGGACTGCGTGCCGCGCAGAAATACGCGGTCCGCGTCGGCGGTGGTCTCAATCATCGGATGGGTCTCGGTGATGCCGCACTGATCAAAGACAATCATGTGGTCGCCGCGGGGTCGGTGACCGAGGCCCTGCGGGCGGTCCGGGCCGCGGCCCCCGACATCACTTGCGAGGTCGAGGTCGACAGTCTCGAACAACTCGATGCTGTGCTCACCGAGAATGTTGAACTCGTTCTGCTGGACAATTTTCCGCTCTGGCAGACCCAGATGGCCGTGCAGCGCCGCAATGCGGTGGCCCCGCGGACAAAGCTGGAATCCTCCGGTGGCCTGAGCCTCGATACCGCCGCCGACTATGCCCGCACTGGTGTCGACTATCTCGCCGTGGGCGCGCTCACTCACTCGGTCCGCGCTCTCGACCTCGGCCTGGACCTATACGCGCCAGGTACGTACCCAGGTGTGACGTTGTTCGCACATCCGGGCGCCGAGTGCGTGGCGTGAGGATGTCGGACGTGAGCGGGAGCACGATCTGATGTGGCGAGTGCCGCGGTGATGTGCGCGGCTCGGTGGCCATGGTGAATTTTGCAGGCCGCGGCTGCGTGTGCTGGGATGGCCTGTTCGGGCGATCCGCGCCTGGAGCAAGGTCCGGCTGAGGCGTGCGAACATTCCGACGCCCGCTACACTCATCCCGGGACCGTGTGAGTAATCAATATGCGGGATATCACGATTTCGAGAAGGTTCGGAGTAGGCGCCATCGATACCGGTCAGTTGATCGCGGAACACTACCGCCTGGTCGAGCGGATTGGTAGCGGCGGCACGGGTGTGGTCTGGCGTGCGGTCGACGAGCGCCTGCAGCGCTCTGTGGCCGTCAAGCAGATCCATATCCAGCCGAGCCTGCCCGAGTCCGAGCGCGCTATGGTGCGCCAACGTGCGATCCGGGAAGCGCGTAACGCCGCCCGTTTCCAGCATCCGAATGCGATCGTTGTGTTCGACATCACCGAGCATGAGGGTGACCCCTGCCTGGTGATGGAGTATTTGAAGTCCAAGAGCCTCGCCGCGGTGATCGCGGCACAGGGCACCTTGCCGCTGACCCGGGTCGCGCGGATCGGTGAGCAGGTCGCCTCGGCGCTGATCGCCGCGCACCAGGCCGGCATCGTCCATCGCGACGTGAAACCGGGCAATGTCCTACTCGATGATCACGGTACGGTAAAGATCACCGACTTCGGTATCTCCCGCGCGACCGGCGATGTCACGCTCACCGAGACCGGGCTGATCTGTGGTACGGCAGCTTATCTCGCGCCGGAGATCGCTCGCGGTGCCGATCCCTCGCCTGCGTCGGATGTGTTCGCTCTGGGCGCCATGCTGTTTCACGCGCTGGAAGGCGAGCCACCCTATGGCGGCGGGGCCAATCCGCTCGCGGTGCTCTACGCCGCTGCCAATGGTCAGCTGAGCGAGCCACGCAACGCTGGTCCTGCGACGGATTTCCTACTCGCCCTGCTCAGTCCAGATCCGGCGGAGCGGCCGAGCATGCGTATGGCGCATGATCAGCTCGCCGCGTTCGCCGACGCGGGTACCGCTCCTGTCGCCGCGGGCTTCGTCCCGGCCAGTGAGACCTTCGCCCGGCAGGACACGCGGGGAGCCGAATCGGCGACCCGCGCACTGCGCCCCCCTGTCGCGGCGCCCGCGCCCCACACACCGATCGAGCGGCAGCCGCACCCGGTGTCGGCCGCTTCTGCTGCCGCCGCGCATCCGCGCACCATGGCCCAACCACGCCCGGAACCAGCGCAGCAGTCGGGTAGTACGGGCGGCAGACGGCGCGCCGTGCTGATCGGCGTGGCGGGCAGCGGCATCGTAGCAGTGGTCGCCGGGGCCATCGCACTGAGTTCCGGAGGATCGTCGCCACCCAGTTCGCAGAGTAGCTCATCTTCTGTGACTACATCGGAGCCGAGCGGAAGTAGCACAACAGTCGCTGTTCCCGCGGTGGGGCAGACACCGAGTGTCGGCGCGGCGGATGTACGGCAATCCATTGACCGTGTGGTGGCCTTCTACAACAATCTCACTTACTTGCGGCTCGCCGCCGCATGGCAGCAGCTGACCCCGGCTGCCCAGCAGGTCTACGGCAGTCAACAGGCTTTCCAGGAGTACTGGACACAGAATCGGGTCACTGCCTTCAAGACCGTTGATGTGGCGGGCAATGGTGTCGGCGCCAATCCGGACGGTTCGGTGGACATCAGGGTCGCCAGTGTGACTTATGGTGGCCGGAGCAGGTCGGTGACACTTCGGCTGATCAACCCCGGTAGCGGTCCTCCGCTTATCGACAGCGATACCCGTTGACCGCGACATCCGCACCCGTGCAGTGCGCTGAGCAGCGTATCGACGGGGCGAACCGGAAAATCCCTTCGGCGGCGATCGGGCTGCGCGTACCGCGTCGATAGCAATCGGCGTCGGCCCATTAGTCTGGTAGCGCCAACTTTCCCATTGCGGAATCCGCTGGAGACAAGGACCGACACCACATGACAACCCGCATCGAGCTCGCCCGCGTCGATCTGCGCGGTCGTACTCCTTCTCGCACCGAGCTGTGTGCCGCGCTGCCGCGTGGGGGAGTCGACGTGGACTCGGCGTTGCATCACGTGCGGCCGGTAGTCGAGGCAATCCGCGATCACGGCGTGTCGGCGGTCCTGGAGTACAGCGAGCGGTTCGACGGGGTGATCCCGGCGGCGGTGCGGGTACCCGCCACCGAGCTGGAAGCCGCATTGGACACACTGGATCCGTCGGTGCGCGCGGCCCTGGAAGAGGCCATCGCCAGGGCCCGCACCGTGCATGCCGATCAGCGTCGCGTCGACAAGACCACCGAGGTGGTTTCCGGCGGTACCGTGACCGAGCGCTGGGTGCCGGTCGACCGGGTCGGTCTGTATGTGCCGGGCGGCAATGCCGTCTACCCGTCCAGTGTCGTGATGAATGTGGTACCCGCGCAGACCGCGGGAGTCGGCTCGTTGGTGGTGGCCTCGCCGCCGCAGGCGCGGTTCGGCGGGTTGCCGCACCCCACCATTCTCGCCGCCGCGCAGCTACTCGGCGTCGATGAAGTGTGGGCAGTCGGCGGCGCACAGGGCATCGCACTGCTGTCCTACGGTGGTGTGGACACCGATGGTGCGTCGCTGGAACCGGTCGATCTGATCACCGGGCCCGGCAACATCTATGTCACCGCGGCCAAACGATTGTGCCGCGGCCTGGTCGGCATCGATGCCGAGGCGGGCCCCACCGAGATCGCGATCCTCGCCGACGCGACCGCGGATCCTGCGCACGTCGCCGCCGACCTGATCAGCCAGGCCGAGCACGATGTGTTGGCCGCCAGCGTGCTGGTCACCGACAGCGAACAGCTGGCCGACGCGGTGGACGTAGCGCTGACCGCGCAACTGGACGTGGTCAAGCACGCCCACCGGGTGCGCGAAGCGCTGCGCGGCACGCAGTCCGGCACGGTCCTGGTCGACGATATCGACCAGGGCTTGCGCGTGGTGAACGCTTATGCCGCTGAGCATTTGGAGATCCAGACCGTCGACGCGTCCGCGATCGCGGCCAAGGTGCGCAGTGCGGGCGCGGTATTCGTCGGCGCGTACGCGCCGGTCAGCCTCGGCGATTATTGCGCGGGTTCCAATCACGTTCTGCCGACCGCGGGTTGTGCACGGCATTCTTCGGGTCTGAGTGTGCAAACCTTTCTGCGCGGAATCCACGTCGTGGAGTACACCGAGGCAGCACTGAAAGACGTCGCCGGTCACGTGGTAGCGCTGGCGAATGCCGAGGACCTGCCCGCGCACGGCCAGGCCGTGCAGGTGCGCTTCGAGGCGCTGTTGTGACGGCTGCAGTGCGAGTGCCCGGTGCGCGGGTGACTCTGGACGAGCTGCCGCTGCGGGCCGATCTGCGCGGCAAAAAGCCTTACGGTGCACCACAACTGACGGTGCCTGTCCAGTTGAATACGAATGAGAACCCGCATCCGCCGAGCCGGGCGTTGATCGACGATGTCGCCGAAACCGTGCGCGCGGTGGCCGCGGATCTGCACCGCTACCCGGACCGCGACGCGGTCGCGCTGCGTACCGATCTGGCGCGATACCTGTCCGTGCAGACCGGTATTGCAGTGGACACCGGCAATGTCTGGGCGGCTAACGGCTCCAATGAGATCCTGCAGCAGCTCTTGCAGGCGTTCGGTGGGCCCGGTCGCAGCGCACTCGGTTTCGTGCCCTCGTATTCGATGCACCCGATCATCGCTGAGGGCATCGACACCGAGTGGATCGAAGCCGAGCGCAGCGCCGACTTCTCCCTCGATATCGACTACGCTCTGGCCGCTATCGCCGAACGCGCTCCTGATGTGGTCTTCGTGACCAGCCCGAACAATCCCACCGGTCACAGCATTCCGCCACAGGACCTGGCGCGTATTCTCGCGGCAGCGCCCGGCATCGTGGTGGTCGACGAGGCTTACGGCGAGTTCTCCGCGCAGCCGAGCGCCATCGGACTGATCGACCGGTTCCCGACCAAGCTCGTGGTGACCAGAACCATGAGCAAGGCCTTCGCCTTCGCCGGTGGGCGTCTCGGCTATCTGGTCGCCGCGCCCGCGGTGATCGATGCGCTACTGCTGGTACGGCTGCCCTACCATTTGTCGGTGGTTACTCAGGCCGCGGCACGCGCGGCGCTGCGGCACGCCGAGGAAACCCTTGGTAGCGTCGCCGAATTGGCGGCGCAGCGCGATCGGGTAGCGGCGGCATTGCGGGAGATGGGTTTCGACGTGGTTCCCAGCGACGCCAACTTCTTGTTGTTCGGCCGCTTCACTGATGCCGCACGCACCTGGCAGCGCTATCTGGACCGTGGCGTGCTGATCCGCGATGTAGGTATCCCCGGCTACTTGCGTACCACCATCGGCCTCGTCGCGGAGAACGACGAACTGCTGAAGGTCAGTGCCGCGCTGGCGGGCACCGACCTCGTACCGCGATGAACCCGCGCCGAGAGACTCTCGGCGACAACTCGATTGGATGTGAGCATGAGTAGGGCCGCCAGGGTGGAGCGGGTCACCAAGGAATCCAGCATTGTCGTCGAATTGGACCTGGACGGCACCGGCAAGACCGAGATCGCCACCGGGGTTCCCTTCTACGACCACATGTTGACCGCGCTCGGCGCGCATGCCGGTTTCGACCTGACTATTCGCGCTGAGGGCGATATCGAGATCGAGGCGCACCATACGGTGGAGGATACCGCGATCGTGCTCGGCCAAGCGCTGGGTAAGGCGCTGGGCGGCAAAGCGGGCATCCGACGGTTCGGCGACGCCTACATACCGATGGACGAGACGCTGGCGCATGCCGCGATCGATCTGTCCGGTCGCCCCTATTGCGTGCACACCGGCGAACCGGAGCATTTGCTGCACGCGGTGATTCCCGGTTCGGGGCCTGGTGCGCCGTATTCCACCGTGCTGAATCGGCACGTATTCGAGTCGATCGCGTTGAATGCGCGGATTGCCCTGCATGTGCGGGTGCTTTACGGCCGTGATCAGCATCATATCACCGAAGCCGAATTCAAAGCGGTGGCGCGGGCTCTGCGCGCTGCGGTGGAACTCGACCCGCGGGTGAGCGGAGTTCCGTCGACGAAGGGAACCTTGTGAGCACGAAATCCGTCGCGCTGCTCGACTACGGCTCGGGCAACTTGCACTCGGCAGAGCGGGCGCTGACGAGAGCGGGTGCCCGGGTCGAGGTGACCGCCGACCCGCAAGCCGTGTTGGCTGCCGACGGTCTGGTCGTGCCAGGGGTCGGAGCTTTCGCCGCGTGCATGGCGGGATTGCGCGCGGTGCGGGGCGAGCGCTTGATCGGTCAGCGGCTGGCCGGCGGGCGCCAAGTGCTCGGCATTTGTGTCGGCATGCAGATTCTCTTCGAGCGTGGCGTCGAATTCGGTGTGGAAACTGATGGGTGCGCCGAATGGCCGGGTACCGTCGAACGCTTGTCCGCGCCGGTGCTACCGCACATGGGCTGGAACACCGTGTCCGCTCCGGCCGACAGCGTTCTGTTCGCCGGCCTCGACGCCGATACACGTTTCTATTTCGTGCATTCCTACGCCGCGCAGACGTGGGATCTGCCGCCCAGTGAACATTTCGCCTCGCCCAGGTTGACCTGGTCTGAGCACGGGGCATTGTTTTTGGCGGCGGTGGAGAACGGTGCGTTGTCGGCGACCCAGTTCCATCCGGAGAAGTCCGGCGACGCGGGCGCGCACCTGCTGCGCAACTGGGTGAACTCGCTGTAGAGCAGGTGGTCCCGCGCCCGTGGGGCACACGTGGGCCAATTCCTCGATTCAGCACAAGGAGATGCCACGCGCACTCCGTCTGAGCTGCGGGTGATCGAGATCGCCTCCGTTCCGGCCCGAGGCTGGGACACGGCTCGGTAGCCACTAGGCTGCTCTCGTGAGTCTTGTACTGCTGCCTGCCGTCGATGTCGCCAATGGGGAGGCCGTGCGCCTCGTGCAAGGGGAGGCTGGTAGCGAAACCAGCTACGGTTCACCGCGAGAGGCGGCGTCGGCTTGGCAGGAAGCCGGTGCGGAGTGGGTGCATTTGGTCGACTTGGACGCTGCTTTCGGGCGCGGCTCGAACCGGGAGCTGCTCGCCCAGGTAGTCGGCGAGCTCGATGTCAAGGTGGAGCTGTCCGGAGGCATCCGCGACGATGAGAGCTTGGCGGCGGCGTTGGCCACCGGCTGCGCCCGGGTGAACCTGGGCACCGCGGCATTGGAGGATCCGGCCTGGTGTGCTCGAGCCATCGCACGCCACGGTGAGCGCATCGCGGTGGGCTTGGACGTGCGCGTCATCGACGGCGAGCATCGCTTGCGCGGTCGTGGCTGGGTCAGTGACGGTGGCGATCTGTGGGAGGTACTCGAACGTTTGGAACGCGATGGTTGCTCACGCTATGTAGTGACCGACGTGACCAAGGACGGCACGCTCACCGGCCCCAACCTGGACCTGTTGCGCGAAGTTTGCGCGGCCACCGATGCGCCGGTCATCGCTTCCGGAGGCGTTTCCACTCTCGGGGACCTGATCGCGATCGCCGAGTTGGTGCCGGACGGTGTCGAGGGAGCGATTGTGGGCAAGGCGTTGTACGCGGGCCGCTTCACGTTGCCCGAGGCGCTGGCCGCGGTGAGATGACCAAGGAACTGTCGGCACTGCTCGCGGTGGCGAGCGAGGTTCTGGATTCGGCGCACGTGCGATTCGTCGAGGGGGTCGGCGCGCCGAGCGCGGTGGCCAAAGGTCGGGCCGATTTCGCCACCGAGCTCGATCTGGAATTGGAACGCACGATCTCCGCTGAACTGTGGCAGCGCACCGGAATCGAGGTGCATGGGGAGGAATTCGGTGGCCCGCGGCTCAATTCGGGCACCGCATGGGTACTCGATCCGATCGACGGCACGTTCAATTACTCGGCTGGGCACCCGCTGTCGGGAATGCTGCTCGCACTGGTATGTGACGGTGAGCCGGTGCTCGGCCTGACCTGGCTACCGTTGCTCGACCGCCGCTACACTGCGATAGCAGGCGGCCCGGTCCTGCTGAACGGTCGCGCGCTTCCGCCTTTGCCCCGCGGCACGTTATCCGAGTCGATGATCGGGTTCGGAGCGTTCAACGTGGACTCGCGTGGCCGCATACCAGGACAGTTCCGCTTCGATCTACTCGGCCCGTTGAGCAGATTGTCTTCGCGGGTACGGATGCACGGGTCCACGGGCATAGATCTGGCCTTCACAGCTTCCGGCGTGCTCGGTGGCGCGATCGTCTTCGGGCATCATCCCTGGGACAATGCGGCGGGCGTCGCGTTGGTGCGGGCGGCAGGCGGGGTGATCACCGACCTGGCCGGCCTGCCGTGGACCATTACGTCCGGATCGGTATTGGCTGCCGCGCCGGGTGTGCACGAAGAACTACGCGACATGATCTGCACGGTCGCCGATCTGGAGGCGGCGGAGAGAGGGTGAGGCAATGACGTTGGCAGTACGTGTGATTCCGTGCCTGGACGTCGATGCGGGCCGGGTGGTCAAGGGCGTCAACTTCGAGAATCTGCGGGACGCGGGCGACCCGGTCGAGCTGGCCGCCCTGTATGACGCGCAGGGTGCCGACGAGCTGACCTTCCTCGATGTGACCGCCTCCACCGGCGACCGCGGCACGATGATCGATGTGGTGACGCGCACCGCCGAGCAGATCTTCATCCCACTCACCGTTGGTGGCGGGGTACGTACTGTCGAGGATGTTGATCGGCTACTGCGCGCGGGGGCCGACAAGGTCTCGGTGAACACCGCGGCGATCGCCCGGCCCGAGGTGCTGCGTGAGATGTCCGAGAGATTCGGGTCGCAATGCATCGTGCTCTCGGTGGATGCGCGGACAGTGCCGGACGGCCAGCCGGACACCCCGTCCGGCTGGGAAGTGACTACTCACGGTGGTAAACGGGGAACTGGCATTGATGCCGTGGAATGGGCGGTGCGCGGCGCTGAACTCGGCGTCGGTGAAATCCTGCTCAACTCGATGGACGCTGATGGCACCAAGGCGGGCTTCGACCTGCCGATGATTCGTTCCGTCCGGGCCGTTGTCACGGTTCCGGTGATCGCCAGCGGAGGTGCCGGAGCGGTCGGGCACTTTGCCCCGGCTGTACACGCGGGTGCCGACGCGGTGTTGGCGGCCAGTGTGTTCCATTTCGGCGAACTGACCATCGGCCAGGTCAAGGAGGCGATGCGAGCGGAGAAAATCGTTGTCCGCTAGCGTCGGGTCCGCAGGGCGATACCCCACCCTGTTATAACGGTGCGTATGAGCCTCGATCCCGCTATCGCCGCCCGTCTCAAGCACAACGACGCCGGATTGGTGTCGGCTGTCGCGCAGGAAAAGACCACCGGTGCCGTGCTGATGGTCGCGTGGATGGACGATGAGGCGCTGGCTCGGACGTTGGAAACCCGCAAGGCGACGTATTATTCGCGTTCCCGGCAGCAGTACTGGGTTAAGGGGGAGACCTCCGGCCACACTCAGTACGTTCATGAAGTGCGGCTCGATTGCGACGGCGATACTATTCTGCTCGTCGTCGACCAGGAAGGCGCGGCTTGCCACACCGGCACGTACACCTGCTTCGATTCGGATGTGCTGCTGGCCGCTCCGGCCTGAGTGCGCCGGTCAGGTGTCGGAGGGGCGCTGGTGGTCTCTGGCTGCCGCGCTGAGCCCGCCGACTTGGTCGAGTGCGTCGGTGAGGTGGGTGGCCAGCAGTTCGCTCAGCTCGGCGAGCTGAGCCTTCTGTCCGGTATCCAATCCATCGAAGATCAGGTGCCGTACCGCAGCCAGATAGCGCGGCGTGGCCTCGGTGATCCTCAGGTAGCCGTCTTCGGTGAGCACGGCATGGACGCCGCGCCGGCCTGCGGTCGTCGATCGCTGAGCCCAGCCCACGCGCTCCAGCTTGGACATCACATGAGAAAGTCGCGATAGCGATGCACTTGCCTTTTGGGCGAGCTCGTTCATTTGCAGCCGGTGACCAGGTTCTTCCGACAACAGCGTCAGCACCCAGTACTCGAAATGTGTCATTTCGGATTCGCGCTGCAGTTCGGTATCCAAAGCGCCAGGCAGGCGAGTCAGCAGCGCCACTATCGCGCGCCATGCTCGCTGTTCGACAGGATCGAGCCACTTCGTCACCATGCGCCTTCTTTCAAGCCACGTGACGTATTTCCGGTACGGGTGCCCGTGTCAATGAGTTTGCCACGACTTCACTCGTCCGTCATAGAGATGGCCAATGACGTGATTTCGCTCACATATTTCAAGGGTGTTTGGTGTTATGTGCAGGTTCCTGCGCTCGCGTAGTACGTGGATGCGCGCGGCGCCACTTGCGCAGTAGCAACAGGCCGACTGCGGCGAGAAACAGCAGCAGCGCCAGGATCGCGCCGGCCAGAGTGGCGCCGCGGAATGCGGGCGCGTCGACATCCAGGATCCGTTCGCCCGCGTGAGCGGCACCGCTGGTGCCGAGCATGATGGTCAGAGTCATCAGATTGGGGATCGTGAAAAGGATCGCGATGACTACAGCGGCCCCCGCCAGAAACCGGCCTGCGGTGCGGCGCCAGATCAGTATGGCGAACAACAGGAGTGAAAGGGCTGCAGCGGTGCACAATCCGCCATAGCACAGTCCCCAGGCGATGCCCTTGGTGAAGCTTCCGCTCACCATTGCTCCGATCCGCTGCGCCCACCAGCGTGGGATGAACGCGGACAGGACGAAGTAACTGATGACAAGGACAGTGAGGACCGCGGCAGCGCCGATGATCCGGGCGCGCCAGACAGTAGCTTTGTTGGAGCGCGCGTCCGGCGGAACCCCGGTCGAAGTCATCAATCCAGCCTAAGCCGCAGTCCGGGCGTGTACCCGCCGTGTCGGTCCGGCGCGTCGCTGGTTCATTCGGCGCGTGGACGCTGCTGGTTCATTCGGCGCGCAGATACTTCAGTGCCTCGTCGGCATGAATCGTGGCGCGCAGCTCGCCGGTGATGACTTTGCGGATGGTGCGGTCGGTGTCGATGACGAAGGTCTTGCGTTTCACCGGCGCCAGTGCGCCCAGTAGGCCGCGTTTCACGCCGAACTGGGCAGCGACGGCTCCGTCGGTATCGCAGAGCAACGGATAACCGAGGCGTTGGTTTTCCGCGAACCCGGCCTGGGTTCGCACGTCATCGGCGCTGATACCGGCACAGGTAGCGCCGACAGTGGCGAACTCGGTGGCCAAGTCGCGGAAGTGACAGGCTTCGGCCGTGCATATCGGGGTGTTGGCCGCAGGATAGAAGAAGAGGACCAAGGGGCCTTCGGTCAGCAAGGCACTCAGCGAGCGAAGGGTACCGGACTGATCGGGAAGCTCGAATTGCGGAGCGAGCTGTCCTGGTTGCATACCTGAGTAACTTACCGGGCGTACGGCTGCGGCAGGTATCCGGTCCGGCTCCATACGCTCGCGGCCCTCGGCGGCAGGTTTCTCGCCCGCGCGGCGCGGTCAGTGGCACCACTCACCGGTCTGCCGACCCGACCTGGGATGATGTGTTCATGGCAGGCGCGTCCACTCCCACCACAACCCGCGAACAGTTCCATCAGCTCGCTGCGGAGCATCGGGTGGTCCCGGTAATCCGGAAGGTACTGGCGGACTCCGAAACTCCGCTGTCGGCCTATCGTAAGCTAGCGGGTGATCGGGCAGGCACCTTCCTGTTCGAATCCGCGGAGAACGGGCGCTCGTGGTCACGGTGGTCGTTCATCGGCACGGGCAGCCCCTCGGCGCTGACCGTCATCGACGGCGAGGCGGCATGGTTGGGCCATATCCCGGCCGACGCGCCCTCTGGCGGTGATCCACTGCGCGCACTGCACGAGACCTTGGAGCTGCTGCGTACCGAACGTCTGCCTGGGTTGCCTCCACTGACCGGAGGCATGGTCGGATACCTCGGCTATGACGCGGTGCGCAGGATGGAGCGACTGCCGAACCTGACACTGGACGATCTGGAATTGCCGGAGATGGTGCTGTTGCTGGCCACCGATCTGGCTGCGTTCGACCATCACGAGGGCGCGATCACGCTGATCGCGAACGCGGTCAATTGGAACGGCACCACCGAGCGGGTCGACGAAGCCTACGATGACGCGGTAGCCCGGCTGGACCGGATGACTGCCGCGCTCGGCGCGTCCGCCGATTCCACCGTGTCGGTGTTCGACCGACCCGAGCCGCACTATCGGCGTAGAAGCACCGCTGAAGAATTCAGTGCCGGAGTCCGTCGTCTGGTCAAGGAGATCGAGGCAGGTGAGGCATTCCAGGTAGTGCTGTCGCAGCGGTTCGAGATGGACTATGCGGGCGCGCCGCTGGAGGTGTACCGGATGCTGCGCGCATCGAACCCGAGTCCGTATATGTATCTGTTGCACATCCCGGACCAGGATGGCGGGACCGCGTTCTCCATTGTCGGTTCCAGTCCGGAAGCACTGGTTACTGTGCAAGACGGTGTGGCGACGACTCACCCGATCGCGGGCACCCGTTGGCGCGGTAGCACCGAGGAAGAGGATCTGCTATTGGAGAAGGGTCTGCTCGCCGACGAGAAGGAGAACGCAGAGCATCTCATGCTCGTCGACCTCGGCCGCAACGATTTGGGCCGAGTGTGCGAGCCGGGTACGGTGCGGGTCACCGACTATCGGCACATCGAGCGCTACAGCCATGTCATGCACCTGGTATCGACGGTGTCGGGGCGATTGGCGCCCGGCCGGATCGCGCTGGACGCGGTGCGAGCCTGCTTCCCGGCGGGCACTTTGTCCGGCGCCCCCAAGGTGCGGGCGATGGAGCTGATCGAAGAACTGGAGCCGACCCGGCGCGGCATCTACGGAGGCGTGGTCGGCTATTTGGACTTCGCCGGTGACGCCGATACCGCGATCGCTATCCGTACCGCGTTGTTGAAGGAAGACACGGCCTACGTGCAGGCAGGCGCTGGTGTCGTCGCGGACTCCGAGCCGGGGTACGAGGAGCTGGAATCGCGCAACAAGGCGATGGCGGTATTGAAAGCGGTAGCGGCTGCCGGGACGGTCCGGGCTTACGGTACGCAACCAGGTGTGCCGGATGGCAGAACGCTATGACAGTGCCCGGTCCGGAAGGAGAGCCGGGGCGGTCCAGCGAACCCGTCCCGGCCGCCGACGAGTTACCGGTTCCCAAG
This sequence comes from Nocardia sp. TBRC8007, assembly GCF_056629435.1. Taxonomy (NCBI): domain Bacteria; kingdom Bacillati; phylum Actinomycetota; class Actinomycetes; order Mycobacteriales; family Nocardiaceae; genus Nocardia; species Nocardia sp. TBRC8007. Next base: position 521,512 of record NZ_JBWSOR010000001.1, read on the forward strand.
GTTGTGGGCGAGCCCGGCGGCGAATCCCGCCGCGCGTATCCGGTGGGGCCCATTACCTTGCTCGCCATCGCCGCCGCCGCGCTCTGGGCATCATCCCGGATGACCTGGGTGACAGTCGACTCCTCCGATGGTCTCACTCAGCCGCGCTCCGACCGGTTGGTCGGCGGGGTCTGGTTCGGTGCGTTGACGCCGCTAGCGCTGGTGTTGCTCGCCTCGATCACTGCTGTACTGGCCACCAGGGGCTGGCCACGCCGTGTGGTCGGAGTGTTGATCGCCCTGGTCGCCGCGGTTGCCGCTGTGCCGGCGTTCGCGTTGTTGACCAATTCCGGCGCAATCGCCGAACGGGCCGCGCGGATCGCCGAACTCCCGGCTCGTGCGCAGGTGGCTGCGGTGACTACGGCGACGTTCCCCGCCACTGTCGCATTAGTGGGCGCGATCGCGGCATTGGGGGCTGGCGTCTTGCTGGCGCGGATGTCTTCGGAAACAGCGCGGCTGTCCGGCAAGTACGACAACCCGGTCTTCCGGCGTGCGGCGGCCACGGCGCAGGTCACCCAGCGACACGCGCAGTCCGACCGAAGCGGAGCAGTTCCCCAGCTGTCCGAACGGGTGCTGTGGGATGCGTTGGACGCGGGCACCGATCCGACCGAAAAGCCCGTGCGCGGGCCGGTGCAGCCAGATGGTCCGGATGATCCAGCCGCGGGTGAGGTGGGTCGACGTGAACGCTGAACAGTTCTCACGTGACGATTGTGGTGGTTCCCACCTTGCGCTGAGCCCGTCCACATGGTCCAACTCGAGACCCGGCGCGAACGCGCCCGGTAGGTCCATTTATTCTTTGTCAGCATCGGTGAGACAGCACCTGGGGGGATTCTCAGGTAGCAAGTCCGTCTCCCCAGAAAGGATTCGAGCCAGATGACGGTACTCGACTCGATTCTCGACGGGGTCCGCGCGGATGTGGCCGCTCGGGAAACCCTTCTCGACTTTCAGGCGGTCAAAGCCGCGGCCGCGGCCACGGCCACGGCACTGGACGCCCGCGCCGCGCTGCTCGAGGAAGGCATCGGCGTTATCGCCGAGGTCAAGCGAGCCAGCCCTTCCAAGGGGGAGCTGGCGACGATCCCGGACCCGGCGAGCTTGGCCAAGGCTTATGAAGACGGTGGTGCGCGGATTATCAGCGTGCTCACCGAAGGTCGTCGGTTCCACGGATCATTGGACGACTTGGACGCCGTTCGCGCCACAGTGAACATTCCGATCCTGCGTAAAGACTTCGTCATCGGTCCGTATCAGATCCACGAAGCCCGCGCCCATGGCGCGGACGTCATTCTCTTGATCGTCGCCGCGCTGGAACAGGATGTGTTGACCTCGCTGATCGATCGCACCGAATCGCTCGGGATGACTGCGCTGGTGGAGGTGCACACCGAGGAGGAGGCCGATCGCGCGTTGGAGGCGGGCGCCTCGGTGATCGGGGTGAATGCCCGTGATCTCAAGACGCTCGAGGTCGACCGCGATGTGTTCGCCCGGATCGCGCCTGGATTGCCCACCGAGGTCATCCGGATCGCCGAGTCGGGCATCCGCGGTACCGCGGACCTGTTGGCCTACGCGGGCGCGGGCGCGGACGCTGTCCTCGTCGGCGAGGGGTTGGTGACAAGTGGTGACCCGCGTGCGGCAGTATCGGAGCTGGTGACAGCGGGTACGCATCCGTCTTGTCCGAAGCCGGCCCGGCGGGGCAGGTGATGGGCGTGTCGGTGGCAGCGCAGGCCAGCGATGGCGTGGCTCAACGTAGTGCGCACGAGCCGGACGCGGGCGGGCATTTCGGTGTCTACGGCGGCAGGCATGTTCCCGAGGCGCTGATGGCCGTGATCGAGGAGGTCACCGCCGAGTACGCGAAATCCCGGATCGACGGGTCCTTCCTCAACGAACTCGATCGGCTGCAACGCGACTACACCGGCCGTCCTTCTCCGATATTCGAGTGCACGCGCTTGGCTGAGCACGCGGGTGGCGCTCGCATCCTGCTCAAACGAGAAGACCTGAATCACACCGGCTCACACAAGATCAACAATGTGCTCGGCCAGGCGTTGCTCGCCAAACGGATGGGAAAGACCAGGGTGATCGCCGAGACCGGCGCGGGCCAGCACGGTGTGGCCACGGCGACAGCTTGCGCGCTGCTCGGTCTGGACTGTGTCATCTACATGGGCGCTGTCGACACCGCGCGTCAGGCGCTGAATGTGGCGCGGATGCGGTTGCTCGGCGCCGAGGTGAACGCGGTGACCTCTGGTTCGCAGACGTTGAAAGACGCCATCAACGAGGCGCTGCGTGATTGGGTGAGTAATGCCGAAGACACCTATTACTGCTTCGGTACTGCTGCGGGACCGCACCCCTTCCCGTTGCTGGTGCGTGATTTCCAGCGCATCATCGGTATGGAGGCACGCGACCAGGTGCAGGCCGCGACCGGTCGGCTGCCCGATGCGGTTGTCGCCTGCGTCGGCGGAGGTTCTAATGCCATCGGTATCTTCCACGCGTTTCTCGATGACGCCGATGTCCGGCTGATCGGTTACGAGGCGGCAGGCGATGGCGTAGAAACCGGTCGCCACGCGGCTACGTTCACCGGAGGGACACCCGGTGCTTTCCAAGGCGCGTATTCCTATTTGCTGCAGGACGAAGACGGACAAACCGTCGAGTCGCACTCGATCTCGGCGGGACTGGACTATCCGGGTGTCGGCCCCGAGCATGCTTATCTCAAGGATATCGGCCGCGCCGAGTACCGGCCGATCACCGATACCGAGGCGATGGATGCGTTGCTGCTGCTCAGTCGCAGCGAGGGCATCATCCCGGCGATCGAGTCGGCGCACGCGGTGGCGGGCGCGCTGCGACTGGGTGCGGAGCTCGGTCCCGGTGCGATCATCCTGGTGAACCTGTCGGGCCGGGGGGACAAGGACATGGATACGGCAGCGCGGTGGTTCGAGCTGTTCGACACCGAACCGAGGGAGGCGACCCAGTGAACGAGCTCATCGTGCCCATGGTCGCGCCCCATCCGAGCGGAGAGGTGTCATGAGTCAGCAGTCCCGTCTGGCGAACACGTTTGCCGCCTGTCGCGCTGAAGGGCGCGCCGCGCTGATCGGCTATCTGCCCGCAGGTTTTCCCGATCTCGCCGGTTCGATCGAGGTCGTGCGCGCGATGGTCGAATCCGGGTGCGACATCATCGAAGTCGGTGTCGCCTACTCCGACCCCGTGATGGACGGACCGACCATTCAGGCTGCTGCCGAGCAGGCGCTGCGTGGCGGCGTTCGGGTACGTGACGTGTTCTCCGTGGTCGAGGCGATCACTGGCGTCGGCGGTCAGGCGGTAGTGATGAGTTACTGGAATCCGGTGCTCAAATACGGTGTCGATCGCTTCGCGCGCGATCTGGCCGCTGCGGGCGGGGCGGGTGTCATCACCCCCAATCTGATCCCGGAGGAGGCCGACGACTGGTTCATCGCTTCGTCCACACACAACCTGGACCGTATCTTCCTGGTCGCGCCATCGTCCACGGAGGAGCGGCTGGTGAAGACACTAGAGGCCAGCAGCGGTTTCATTTACGCAGCCTCGACCATGGGCGTTACCGGCGCGCGCGACGTGGTGTCCGCGGCCGCGCCCGCGCTGTGCGCGCGCATCCGGGCCCACTCCGATATGCCGATCGGCGTCGGGCTCGGCGTGCGTTCGGGACAGCAGGCCGCCGAGATCGCCTCGTACGCGGACGGAGTTATCGTCGGCTCGGCACTCGTGAGTGCCGCAGGGCAGGGACTGGCCTCGGTCCATGCGCTCGCTACCGAACTCGCCGAAGGGGTGCGCTCGGCAACTGTCGTCTCGTAGGCGGGTCCGCGTCACGGCAAGCCGCACGACCTGCGATGTGATCCGAGAGCGCACGGGCATCGCGCTATGGCAGGCCCCGCCTGCTGTGCCGGATCGGTCGTGCTCCGCTTCCGTTCGACCATCCGCATGCCCCGGCGGCGGCTGAGTCGAGCGCGTGACGATGGATTCCAGTACGGCCGGCACAGTGCGGCGGTAGCGGAGGCAGGAAGGCATCTCCGCTACGGTGGCCCCGTGACCTTTCGAGTCCTGGCAGACAGTGTCCCGGCCGACGGCGGCGTCAACAGCGCCTTGCTGGCCTATATCCCCAGCCCGCCGCAGGGCGTATGGCATATCGGGCCGTTTCCGTTGCGGGCCTATGCGCTGTGCATCATCCTCGGTATCGTCATCGCGATCTGGTGGGGGGAGCGGCGTTGGCGCGAGCGCGGTGGGCAGCCCGGCGCGATTCTCGATGTCGCGATGTTCGCTGTGCCGTTCGGTCTGGTCGGTGGCAGGCTCTACCATGTGGCCACCGACTGGCAGAAGTACTTCGGTGCGGACGGGAATCCAGGTGACTGGTGGAAGGTCTATCAGGGTGGTCTCGGTATCTGGGGTGCGGTGCTGCTGGGTGGTGTCGGCGCGTGGATCGGCTGCCGAATATACCGGATTCCGTTGCCCGCACTGGGCGATGCCCTCGCCCCGCCGATCCTGCTCGCTCAGGCCATCGGCCGACTCGGCAACTACTTCAACCAGGAACTGTACGGCCGCGAGACCGATGTGCCGTGGGGCCTGGAGATCTTCCACCGGGTCGGGGAAGGCGGCAGGCTCGACGAGATGAACGGTGTCTCCACCGGTGTGGTCGACAAGGTCGTGCATCCCACCTTCCTGTACGAGATGCTCTGGAACCTGCTCGTAGTGGCGCTGCTGGTGTACCTGGACAAACGCTTCCGGATCGGCCACGGCCGCCTGTTCGCGCTCTACGTTGCAGGCTATTGTTTCGGGCGATTCTTTGTGGAGCTGATGCGCGACGACCCGGCCACGCATATCGCGGGTATCCGGATCAACTCGTTCACCTCGGCGGTAGTGTTCCTGGCCGCGATCGCCTACTTTCTGTTCGCGACAAAGGGGCGCGAGACGCCCGAGCAGTTGCAGCCCGCCGCAGGCCCGCGACCGTGGCCATGGCAGATCCGCGCGCTGCGCACGCGCGGGTCCGCCGATGCGCCTTCGGTCGAGAAATCTTCGGACGCCGTATCCACCGTGCCTGGAACTGATGCGGTCATTGCCGAGGTACCCGAGGACGCGGAGTCCAGTGCGGGCGAGCAGGCCGGGTCCACGGCTCCTGGTACGGCTCCCGTCGAAACCGGTGTGGATAAAGCGGATTCGGAGAAGAACTGATCTGTGCGTGCTTCATGGCGGATCCAGTTCGCGCATCGGCTGAGGACTTGCCCTTATCGGCTGTCGAGCCTTCGTCCATATTCTTCACCGAAGCTTCCCCCGGCCGCAGCACAACCTTTGCACCCAGCGGGACTACGCTCGACCCGTGATGCGACGGACGAAGATTGTGTGCACCCTCGGCCCGGCTACTGCGACCGAGGACCGTATTCGCGAGCTTGTCGAGAGTGGTATGGACGTGGCTCGGCTGAATTTCAGCCACGGCGAGCACACCGACCATGCCGAGAATTACAAGAAGGTGCGTCAGGCTTCCGACCACCTCGGCCGAGCTGTCGGCATTCTCGCGGACCTGCAGGGACCGAAGATCCGCCTCGGCCGCTTCGTGGAAGGCAAAGCCGTCTGGGCGACAGGTGAGCAGGTAAGCATCACCGTCGACGATATCGAAGGAACTCGTGACCGAGTGTCGACCACGTACAAGGAACTGGCCGAAGACGCCAAGCCAGGTGACCGGTTGTTGGTCGACGACGGCAAGGTCGGTCTGATCGTCACCAGCGTCGAGGGCAACGACGTGATCTGCCGAGTTACTGAAGGTGGTCCGGTCTCCAACAACAAGGGTGTCTCGCTGCCTGGCATGGATGTATCGGTACCCGCGCTGTCGGAGAAGGACATCGAAGATCTGGAGTTCGCGCTGAAACTCGGCGTCGACTTCATCGCGTTGTCGTTCGTGCGTTCTCCGTCCGATGTCGAGTTGGTGCACGATGTGATGGATCGAGCCGGCCGTCGCGTGCCGGTGATCGGCAAACTGGAGAAGCCGGAGGCGATCGACAACCTGGAGGCTGTGGTCCTGGCCTTCGACGCGGTGATGGTCGCCCGCGGCGACCTCGGCGTGGAACTGCCGTTGGAGCAGGTACCGCTCGTGCAGAAACGTGCCATCCAGATGGCGAGGGAGAATGCCAAGCCGGTCATCGTCGCCACTCAGATGCTGGAGTCGATGATCGATAACTCCCGCCCGACCAGAGCCGAGGCCTCGGATGTGGCCAATGCGGTGCTCGATGGTGCCGACGCGGTGATGCTGTCGGGTGAGACCTCGGTGGGTAGATACCCGATCGAGACCGTGCGCACGATGGCGCGCATCGTGCACGCGGTAGAGACCGAATCGACCCGAGTTCCCCCTTTGACCCATGTGCCGCGCACCAAACGCGGCGTGATCTCTTATGCCGCCAGAGATATCGGCGAGCGGCTCAACGCCAAGGCCCTGGTGGCGTTCACCCAGTCGGGTGACACAGTGCGTCGTCTGGCGCGATTGCACACGCCGTTGCCGCTGCTGGCGTTCACTCCGCTGCCGGAGGTCCGCAGTCAGCTGGCGTTGACCTGGGGTACGGAGACGTTCATCGTCTCGACCGTGGACACCACCGACGCGATGATCCACCAGGTCGATGTAGCACTTCTGTCGATGGGGCGATATCAGAAGGGAGACCTAGTGGTCATTGTGGCCGGGTCGCCGCCGGGGACCGTCGGCTCCACCAACCTGATCCACGTGCACCGCATCGGTGAGGAGGACCATTTGTGACTGTTTTCTCGCATAGCGGCGTCGGCACGTCTTCCGCTGCGCGTTCCGACCTGACTGTATTGATGGGGCTGCTCGATCTGGAGCAGCGGGATGAGGACGTTTTCGTCGGCGAACACCCGGAGAAGGTGTGGAGCAGAACCTTCGGCGGTCAGCTCGTCGCGCAGGCCATGGTAGCGGCGGGGCGGACGGTCGGTGGCCGCTCGGTGCATGCGGTGAACGCGCATTTCGTGCGCGGTGGCGATGTGAAGAAGCCGATCGAGTACCGGGTGGACCGGCATCGCGACGGTCGCGCGTTCGCCAATCGCACGGTCACTGCCAGCCAGGACGGCCAAGAGCTCTTCGTGATGTTGGCCTCGTTCCAGGACGGGGGCAGGGGGCTCGAACACGCGCACGCACAACCGGAGGTGCCCAGCCCGGAGACACTACCGCGGGTGGAGGAGAGTTTCGCGGGCTTGGAAGACAAGCTCCAGATGTTCATCAAGGCGCCGCGTCCGGTCGAGACGCGTTATGCCGACGATCCGGCTTGGATTCTCAAGGGCACGGGGGAGCGGCGCAATCACAATCGGGTGTGGATGCGCGCGGACGGCAGGCTACCTGATGATCCGTTGATTCACGTGGCGACGCTCGGTTATTCATCCGACACTACGGTGCTGGATTCGATCATCACCACCCATGGGCTTTCCTGGGGCCTGGACCGGATCGTGGCGGCCACGGTCAACCACTCGATTTGGTTCCATCGCCCCTTTCGGTTCGACGAATGGGTGCTGTATGCCACCGAGTCGCCAGTGGCCGCAGGTTCTCGTGGTCTGGCGACCGGTCGCTTCTACTCGCGTGAGGGCGACCTGCTCGCCACCACGGTGCAGGAGGGAGTCATCCGTCACTTCCCCTAGCACGTGCGGGCTCCGTGCTGCTATCGCAGCTCGCCGACGCGATCGATATCGAGATCGGCAGCGGCGCGTTGCCTGGCGTGAATCGAGAGTGGGATCCGCTGTCCTGGCTCGGTTCCGGTGAGGTCGGAGATCTCTTGGCGCAGATGATGTGCCAGCGTCGCCATATCGTGGTCGGTCAGCTGGTCTGGCGTGCCGACCAGGCTGAGCGCGATCTCGTAGGTGCGCTGGTTCACCGGCGCTTCGCCAGGCTGGTCGGCGCGACAGCGGCTCGCCAGCGCCACATGAGCCGGATCGTCGGCATCGACCGGCACGGTGCAGCGCCAGGCGAATACGTCGCGGTCGAGTAGATGGCTGTCCACTACCGCGCGCACGGTGTCGACGACGCGCTCGAGGGTTTCCGGTGTCACATAAACATGGAGCGAAACATCCGAAGTTCGCTTCGGCATGTCTGATTCCTGTTCTGTATCGAACCAGTAGCGGCGGAGGGTAGCATCCGCGGGGAGTCTAAACCGTCCCGGTCCGGAACGGACACAGCCGGGTGGTCCGGATGTCGTAGGTGCTCAGGTATGGTACCTGGAACGTTGGGCAGCGAGGAAAGTCGTCCACGACGCGGCCGGTGCGCTGGGCTGGATCACCAGTCCCCTGTGCGCGTCATTCTGGGAGTGCGATCGTTCCTGGAGGGTGAGTGTCTGTAGTAAGGGGATAAGCGCCTCGGCGATGCGGTCGCCCACTTCGCAGACTGTTTCGGCGGAGAGCCCGATCGGGTCGGCGATGTTCTCCCGGCCGACCAGCTGCAGGTCGTTGCGCGCGTGGTGTAGCTCGGCGATGGTGCGCGCGCCGGTGACATGGGCGATGCGGCTTGCTTCCAGCAGAGTGAAGATACGAGGCTTGGCGTCGAAGGCCAGCTCGACCGCCTGGTCGCGGATCTGCTCGGTCATCGTGAGCACTATGTCGGCCTTGTCGATCAGTTCCGGCCGCAGACGGCGGGCCCGGAAGCCGCTCGCGTCGGCACCGAGCCCTACGATAGTTTGCGCGGCGAGCGGTTCGATCGGGAATCCCACCAAAGCACGGGTTCCGGCGCTTTCGGTGGTGAGATGGGGCAGAGCGTGTTCGACTGCGAGGGCGCGGGTGAGTCGCTCGGCGATTGCCGAACGGCAGACGTTGCCGGTGCAGACGAACAAAACGTGCATACCGGACACGATAAACGGCCGGGGAGATGCCTGAGGGCCGCGAATCGGATAGCCCCAGGTATGAGAATGCATGTTCATCTACTTGTAGCGCGCTGTATACAAAGCGCGCTGCGTGCTCCCCGGTGCGGTGAAGTCGTAGGTGATCACAGCGTGCTCGACAACAGCACGTCGATTCGGATCACAGCAGGGGCCCGCTCGTACTGTCATGGCTGATTCTGTTCTGGCCTCTGGTGCCGTGGCCGACGGGGTGGATGGTCGGTTCTGCACCGCCTCGTCCGCGGATCGTGTGCAACGAGTGGAGCGGGCGTGACCTGGAAAAGATCCATTCTTGGTGCCGAGTGTGGGACTCGAACCCACACGTCCTTTCGGACAACGGTTTTTGAGACCGTCGCGTCTGCCAGTTCCGCCAACTCGGCGCACCGGATGGCAACTATAGCTGGTCAGCGCGATGGAAGCGAATGCGTTGGCAGAAGCGGTGCGGGCATACGGCTTGCGCAGGGCATATGCGTTCTGTTTCGAAATGAAAGGTACTCTCTACATCACTCGGTAGCCAGATGGTCGGCCTATGGTCGTCCGGTTCGATCGCGGCCTTCTTGCGGTGTGCCGGGACAGGGCAGTGGAACCAGAGGGGTCTATCTATGAGCACAACAGCTGGGGGCGTCGGCGCCAAGCGAGACGCCGGGACAAAGCGGGTCGTCGTCGCCGAGGACGAAGCGCTCATTCGCATGGATCTGGTCGAGATGCTGACCGAAGAGGGGTATCAGGTGGTCGGTGAGGCCGGTGACGGCCAGCAGGCGGTGGATCTCGCGGTCGAACATCGACCCGATCTAGTCATCATGGACGTGAAGATGCCGCGTAGGGACGGCATCGACGCGGCGGCCGAGATCGCGTCCAAACGTGTTGCCCCCGTGGTTATTCTGACCGCCTTCAGCCAGCGTGATCTGGTGGAGCGCGCTCGTGACGCGGGTGCGATGGCCTATTTGGTGAAGCCGTTCACGAAATCGGATCTGGTGCCGGCAATCGAATTGGCGGCCAGCCGTTTCCATGAGATCACCGCGTTGGAGGGTGAGGTGGCGAATCTCACCGAGCGGCTGGAAACGCGCAAGCTGGTCGAACGCGCGAAGGGGGTCCTGATGCAGACTCAAGGTCTGTCGGAACCCCAGGCGTTCAAGTGGATTCAGCGGACAGCGATGGATCGGCGCACCACCATGAAGGCGGTCGCGGAGGTCGTACTGGAGAATCTGACGCCCCAGTGACACGGATGCGGTTGCCGCAGAAGAATTTACGCGGAAGAAACGTCATCGCGAAAAGAATTTGGCGATATGCCATCTGTATGAGCCGAATGTGATGCAGAGGCAACGCATCGACGCTATGTTCTCACCGGGCTGACATAGTCGGCCTCCTCGGTGTTCCGGGGAGTACAGAACGTAGAGGTGAAACGTGCTTAGTTCGACATGGCGCAGTCGTTCGACGCGGGGTGTTCTGGCTGTAGGTGCCGCCGCCGCGCTGGTGCTGACCGGTTGTAGCGAAAAATCCGGCGCTACGGATGAGCTGTCCATTCAGCCGGTCATGCGGGTGGACCAGGAGGGGAAGGAGGTGAAGACGGCTACCGCGGCCTCGGCAGCCGACCCCGCTGGAGATGGCAAAGCGACCTGCGCACCTGGCACGTCGATCGCTATGGCGGGTGCGCTGACCGGTTCGGCCGCCGCGCTCGGCATCAATATCCTCAACGGCGTCGAGCTTGCCATCGAACAGCACAACAAGGCCAACCCAGGATGCGTGATCGAGCTGAAGAAGTTCGACACCGAAGGCGACCCGCAGAAGGCTACCCAGGTGATCCCACAGATCATCAACGACCCATCGATTGTCGGTCTGGTCGGTCCCGCGTTCTCCGGGGAGACGAAGGCAACCGGCCAGATCCTCAGTGATGCCGGCCTAGTTGCGGTCAGCGCGTCAGCGACCCTGGCACCGCTGACGCGGAACGGCTGGACCAGCTTCTTCCGTGGTTTGGCCAATGATGACGCGCAAGGCTTGGCGCTGGCGAAGTACCTGGTCAATACCGTGGGCTACCAGAAGGTCTGTGTCATCCAGGACAACACCGACTACGGCGTGGGCTTGGCGAAGTCGGTTACCGAGGGTCTCGGCGCGGCCGCCGACCCGGCGTGTGCCGCCAGCGTCAAGGAGGGCGACAAGGATTTCTCCGCGACAGTCACCAAAGTCGCGAGCGCGAATCCGGACGCAGTTTTCTATGCCGGCTACTACGCCGAGGCCGCACCACTGGCCCAACAGCTGAAAACCGGTGGTGTCGACGCGGTTTTCGTCTCCGCTGACGGCGCGAACGACCCGCAGTTCGTCGTCCAGGCGGGTAGCGCGGCCAAGGGGGCGACGCTGTCGTGCCCATGTGGTCCTCCGCCCGAGAAGTTCACCCAAGAATACGAAGAGCGCTTTGGTCAGGCACCCGGCGTCTATTCGGCCGAGGGATACGACTTGGCGACGATTCTGGCCAGGGGTATCGACAGCGGTGAAGTCACCCGCTCGGATCTGCTCGAGTACGTGCGGAACTACGATGGTGCAGGCTTCGCGCGGCACTACAAGTGGGATTCGACCGGTGAGCTGTCCAGCGCCCTGATCTGGGTATACGAGGTCAAATAGGCCCTGATTCCTGGCATACGGCACGTACGGGGTCTGCACGGACCCCGTACGTGCCGTTTCGAGGGGTACGTGGATGAGGCAAGAACACATGGAATCAACGGCATTGGCCGATGGGGCGCAACTCCTCAGCAGTTCGATCGGCTTCCACTACGAGGCGGTGTTCGAGAGTTTTTGGCAGCTGACCGCTGATGGATTGACCTATGGCGCTATTTACGCTTTGGTCGCTGTGGGTTACACCCTGGTCTACGGTGTCTTGCGGCTGATCAATTTCGCCCACTCGGAGATCTTCATGCTCGGCATGTTCGGGCAATTGGTCGGGTTGATGATCTTCGGGTTCTCCGCGAGCCCTGAGGCATACTCCCAGGGGGTCGTGCTCACGATCGTCTATCTGGGGATGGCGATGGTGGTGGGCATGCTGGTGTCCGGCGGTGTGGCTGTCGGGTTGGAGCGGGCAGCGTATCGTCCGCTGCGCATGCGGGGCGCCAAGCCGCTGGCCTTCCTGATCACTGCGATCGGTATGTCGTTCGTGCTTCAGGAGCTGGTGCACTACGTGCTGCCGAAGCTGCCTCTCGACCTTGGTGGCAGTAACGCGCAGCAGCCGATCCGGCTCGTCGAACCCACGGTGCAGTTCGGTTTCGGTGGTGCGAACATCACCAATGTCATGCTGCTCATCGTATTCGCGGCAGTGGCGCTGGCATTCACCACCGAAATCCTGATCAACCGGACAAAATTCGGCCGCGGCATCCGCGCAGTGGCCCAGGATCCGGACACCGCGACGCTGATGGGGGTATCGCGGGAGCGGGTCATCATGCTGACCTTCCTCATCGGTGGCGTACTGGCAGGCGCGGCGGCGATGTTGTACACGCTCAGGATCCCGAACGGGATTATCTACTCCGGCGGATTCATCCTCGGCATCAAGGCATTCAGCGCGGCGGTGCTCGGAGGCATCGGCAATCTGCGAGGTGCGCTGCTCGGTGGTCTGTTGCTCGGCGTAGTAGAGCAGTACGGACAGATGCTGCTCGGCGACCAGTGGCGCGACGTGGTCGCGTTCACGGTGCTGGTTTTGGTGCTGATGGTGCGTCCGACCGGCATCCTCGGCGAGAGCCTCGGAAGGGCACGCGCATGATCGACACGACCAAGACGCAGCCGGACGTTTCGGCCACCCCGCCTACCGCGAGCCACGGCCTCGGTGATGCGATCCGCTCCTGGTGGGAGGGATTGAGCAGGCCCGCGCAGTGGGGGGTCGGTGTTCCGTTTCTGATCCTGCTCGCCCTGCTGCCACTGTTCCCGCCATCGCTGCTGAACACCCCTTCGTACAACTTCGGCCTGGTGATGGCACAGGTTGCGATGTTCGCGCTGGTGGCCATCGGCCTCAACGTAGTGGTCGGCCAGGCCGGTCTGCTCGACCTCGGCTACGTCGGTTTCTATGCTGTCGGTGCGTATACCGTTGGTTTGCTCACCAGTCCGGAGAGCCCGTGGAACCAGACCGATGGCGGTTGGCTGGATTCGAAGTGGGCGTGGTTGGCGTGCTTGCCGATCGCGGTCGCGGTGACTGCCGTCTCCGGCTTGATCCTCGGTTCGCCTACCTTGCGTCTGCGTGGCGACTACCTAGCGATCGTTACTCTCGGCTTCGGTGAGATCATCCGGTTGATGGCCGACAATCTCGGTGAGATCACCAATGGCAGTCTTGGTTTGTCCGGCGTGGCTTACCCGCATATCGGCGAATCGGAGAACACACCGAATGGTGTGTTCTCCTCCGGTAACGGCGGTAACCCCGACAGCGCGAACATTCTCGAACGCGCCAATTACGGCACCTACTGGTACTGGTTCGGCCTGGTACTGGTGATCATCGTACTGCTGGTAGTCGGCAATCTGGAACGCAGTCGAGTCGGCCGAGCCTGGGTAGCCATCCGGGAGGACGAGGACGCGGCCGAGATCATGGGGGTTCCAGCCTTCAAATTCAAGCTGTGGGCCTTCACGATCGGTGCCGCGGTCGGCGGTATATCTGGCGCGCTCTATGCCGGTCAAGTACAGTTCATCAACCCGACCGGGTTCGACATCATCAACTCTATGCTGTTCTTGTGCGCCGTGGTCATCGGTGGTCAAGGCAACAAGCTCGGGGTGATCTTCGGTGCGTTCCTCATCGTCTATCTGCCCGCGCGGTTGCAGTCGGTGAACCTGGTGAACAATGAGACGACCGGCTATACGCTGCTGGTGTTCGATATCGCGGTATTCGTGGTGCTGTCCATCGTCTGGCGGCGGCGAGCCGATTGGCTGGGCTCGTGGCTGCGGCGCGGGGTGATCACCGGAATGATTGTGACCGGTGTGCTGGCGCTGCTGCTGCTCGGCAGTGTGCTGTTGTTCCGCCTGGGCGGTGCGCAATCGCTGGGTGATCTCAAGTATCTGTATTTCGGTATCGCGTTGGTGGTGATGATGATTCTGCGTCCGCAGGGTCTGTTCCCGGTGCGGCAGAAGCTGCTCACTTATGGCAGGCAGGTCTACCATGCCGTGCGCAGACCGGACGTGAACGAGCCGACCGGAGTGGGCCGATGACCGGGCCCGACGCGGGTGACGCACCGTTCGACAACGAGGACATGGCGGCGGGACATACGGACGAACCGCGGGCCGAGAACACGGGCACGGTCGATGTGACCGCGGTGCGCGCCGATGTCGAAGCCGTCGCAGATGCCATCGCGCCGCATCGGGATATCCATACCTCGGTGGGTGCGCCACTGCTGCGCACCGAGGGTCTCACGGTGAAATTCGGTGGACTCACTGCTTTGGACGAGGTGAGTTTCGAGATCCGCCGTGGCGAAATCCTCGGTCTGATCGGCCCCAATGGCGCGGGAAAGACCACCTGTTTCAACGCGATCACCGGCGTCTACCAGCCCGCGTCCGGGCTGGTTTTCTTCGACGGTAAGCCGTTGACGAAGAGCAAGCGTAACGAGATCACTCGGCTCGGTATCGCACGTACCTTCCAGAATGTGCGGCTGTTCAGCGAGATGACCGCGCTGGAGAACGTGGTGGTCGGTACCGATGCCAGACACCGGACCTCGGTGCCTGGTGCGATATTCCGGACGCCGCGGCATCGGCGTGAGGAACGCGACGCTGTCGAGCGTGGTATGGCGCTGCTGGAGTTCGTCGGCATCGCACCGCGTGCGGCGGAAAAGGCGCGCAACCTGCCTTATGGCGACCAGCGGAGGCTGGAAATCGCCCGCGCGCTGGCCACCGAGCCGAAACTGCTGTGTCTGGACGAGCCTGCGGCCGGGTTCAATCCGAGCGAGAAATCCGCGCTCATGGACTTGATCCGCAAGATCCGCGATGACGGGTACACGGTGCTGCTGATCGAGCACGACATGCGGCTGGTCATGGGAGTGACCGATCGGATCGTGGTGTTGGAGTTCGGCCGTAAGATCGCCGACGGCTTGCCCATGGACATCCGGGAGAATCCGGCTGTGATCGAGGCGTACCTTGGAGTGCCGGACGCCGCCGCGGGCGGCTCCGACACGCCGTCCGGTGCTTCCTCGGCCGTTCAACCGCCCGCGCGGGCCGTCCTCGCCCAGGACCTCGCGGACGTCCGTACGTCCGCTCCGCTGCTCGAAGTCGAGGATGTGGTTGTCAACTACGGCAGGATCCGAGCATTGCATGGGATCTCGCTCACCGTGGCCGAAGGTGAGTTGGTCACTCTGCTCGGCGCTAATGGCGCGGGCAAGACCACGACTATGCGCGCACTATCCGGGCTGCTGCCGTTGACCAGAGGCCGGATCCTGTTCGAAGGTCGCGACATCACCCGGATCAAAGCGCACGAACGGGTGCTGGCCGGTCTGATTCAGTCGCCGGAGGGCCGAGGCGTCTTCCCTGGTATGACCGTGCGGGAAAACCTCGATATGGGCTGTTATGGAAGAGGGTTCGAGCATAAGGCTGAGTACGACCGGACGCTGGAGTGGGTGTTCGAGCTGTTTCCGCGGTTGCGTGAGCGGCGCAAGCAAGTCGGCGGTACGCTTTCCGGCGGTGAGCAGCAGATGCTGGCTATCGGTCGCGCGCTGATGGCACGGCCCAGGCTCCTGCTGCTCGACGAGCCATCGATGGGACTGGCGCCCATGGTGATCCAGCAGATCTTCCGGATCATCTCCGAGATCAATGCGCAGGGCACCACGGTGCTACTGGTCGAGCAGAATGCCCAGCAGGCACTGGCCCGCAGCGACCGCGCTTACATTTTGGAGACCGGCGCGGTCACCAAGTCGGGCCGCGGCGGCGAACTGCTCACCGATCCCGCGGTGAAGTCGGCCTATCTCGGGGTGGGGTGATACCGCTGCCGGATAGCTGATTATCCGGTGCGCGGGGCTGCTGCTTCGCTCGTCTCGAGGCATGATCATGGTCATGGATGGTCACGACGAGTTGTCGAGCCTGGCCGAACGATACTGGGACAGCGTGCTGGAGGCGTCGCCGAGCGAGGCGACCCTGCTGGGCGATCATCGATTCGATGACCGGATCGAGGATCTGTCCGTCGCAGCCGAACAACGGCTGTTGTCGACGTGGCGCGAGCTGCTGCACGCGGTCGACGCGCTTCCGGTCGGCCGGCTGGACTCGACCGACCGTATTACCCACAGTTTGTTGCGCACCGAGTTGAGCGGCGCCATCGACCATCTGGAGTGGCGACCGGTGGAGATGGCTTCCGACCAGATGAGCGGCGTGCACGCCGGGGTGCTGATGGTAGCGCCGCGAGCCAACGCTCCGCAGCCGGAGCACGCGATGGCTCTGGCGCGTCGTTACCGGCAGTTCGATGAGCTGCTCGGCCAAGCCGTGCAACGGTTTCGCGCAGGATTGGCCGCAGGCCGCACGCCTGCGCGAATAACCATCGAACGCTCGCTCAACCAGCTCGACGGCTATCTGAATTCCGATCTGGCCACCGACCCGTTCGTCACTGTCGCCGGGCCGGAGGGCTGGACAGGCGAAGCCGCATGGCGCGCTGAATTGGCCGAGGTGGTACGGGACACCATCCGGCCTGCGTTCCAGGCCTATCGTGACGCGCTGCACGATGAATTGCTGCCGGTGAGCCGTCCCGACGATATACCGGGTTTGTGCCTGCTCGGCGCTGACGGCGAGGACATCTACCAGCGATTGCTGCGCCACCACACCACCCTGCCCGATCTCGGCGCCGAAGCGATCCACGAACTCGGACTCCGCGAGCTGGCCGAGCTCCGTGCGGAATACGCCACGATCGGGACGCGATTGTTCGGTACAGGGGATCTCGGTGAGATATTCGGCAGGCTGCGCGACGATCCCACGCTGTGCTACGACGATGCCGAGCAGATCATGGTCGATGCGCGCCGGGCATTGTCGCTGGCTACGGCTGAGATGGGGAACTGGTTCGGCCGGTTGCCGAGACAATCCTGCGACATCGTGCCCGTGCCGGAGTTTTTGGCAGCGGATTCGCCTGCAGCGTACTATTTCCCACCCGCTGCCGACGGGTCGCGGCCGGGCACCTATTTTGTCAACCAGCACCATCCTACTGGTCGTAGTCGCTACGAGACCGCGGCGGTGGCCTACCATGAGGCGATCCCAGGTCATCATCTCCAGCTCACCATCGCCAACGAACTGGATCATCTGCCGCGCTTCCAACGCCAGTCCTTCGCCAACACCGCTTTCGTCGAGGGCTGGGCGCTCTATACCGAGCGGCTGGCCGATGAAATGGGTTTGTACGAGGATGATCTGGACCTTCTTGGCATGTTGGCCGCGGATTCCTGGCGCTCCTGCCGCCTGGTGGTCGACACCGGTCTGCACGCTAAGGGATGGAGCAGACAGCAGGCCATCGATTTCATGGTGGCCAATACTCCGGTCGGGTCGGCCGAGATCACTGTGGAGGTGGACCGCTACATCGCCATGCCGGGGCAGGCAGTCGGTTACAAGGTCGGCCAGCTGGAGATCCGTCGTCAGCGGGTGGCTGCCACTGAGCGGCTCGGTGCGGACTTCGATATCAAGGCATTTCACGATGTGGTGCTCGGCTCGGGGTCGGTGAGCCTGCCTGTGCTGCGTGAACTGGTCGCCACACTGTGAGCACGGTCGGGGTGCTCAGCGTTCTCCTGGCGCGTGGACGGAAAGCGCGACCCGGCTTCGCGTGGAATGGTCGGTCGGGTGTGGCATGTCACCGTGTCGGTGCCGATCCCTAGACTCTGAGGCGTGAGTTCACCCTCGACCGCTCCGCGTTCCGCTACCTCGTCCGGCTCCAACGATCCCGCGTTGGCGGACCGGCCGATATTGTTGCTGCTGGATGGGCATTCGATCGCCTACCGCGCGTTCTTCGCGCTACCCGCGGAGAACTTCAAGACGGTCGCCGGGCAGACTACGAACGCGGTGTACGGCTTCACCGCGATGCTGATCAATCTGCTGCGCGACGAGAAGCCGACACATGTGGCCGCGGCCTTCGATGTGTCCCGCCAGACTTTCCGCACCGAGGCGTATCCCGAGTACAAGGCCAATCGCAGTGCCACGCCGGACGAGTTCCGCGGCCAGGTCGAGCTCACCAAGGAGGTGCTCGGGGCGCTGGGTATTCCGGTGATGGCGATCGGAGGCTTCGAGGCCGACGACATCATCGCCACACTCACCACGCAGGCCACCGCGGAGGGCTTCCGCGTACTCATAGTCACCGGAGACCGGGACTCCATCCAGCTGGTCGGCGAGGATGTCACGGTGCTGTATCCCCGTAAGGGCGTCTCTGATCTGACCCGGTTCACCCCGGACGAAGTGCTGGCCAAATACGGACTCACCCCGAGCCAGTACCCTGATTACGCGGCGTTGCGCGGCGATCCGAGCGATAATCTGCCCGGCATTCCAGGTGTCGGAGAGAAGACCGCCGCCAAATGGATCCGTGAGTACGGTGATCTGAGCACCTTGGTCGACAAGGTCGACGAGGTGAAGGGCAAAGTCGGTGCGGCCTTGCGGGCCAACTTGAGCAGTGTGGTGCTCAATCGACAGCTCACCGAGATGGTGCGTGACGTTACACTGCCTTACACACCCGAGCAGCTGGCGCAGGGACCGTGGGACCGAGACAAGATCCACCGGCTGTTCGACGACCTCGAGTTCCGTGTGCTGCGCGACCGGTTGTTCGAGACACTGGCTCCGCCTGTGCCAGAGGCGGAGGTCGGTTTCGAGATCAGCGGCGGCGTACTGGCGGTGGGAGGGGTTGCCGACTGGCTCGCTGAACATGCGAAAGCCGGTGTGCGCCATGGCATCTCAATTGTCGGAACAGGCGCTCCGGCGCGCGGTGACGTGCGTGCGCTTGCTATCGCGGCGGCCGATGGCGAGAGTGGCTACATCGATGTCACCGCGCTCACCCCTGCGGACGAGGCCGCGTTGGGTACCTGGCTCGCCGACTCTGCTGTGCCGAAGGCACTGCACGAGGCCAAGGCAGCCGTGCACGCACTACGCGGGCGCGATTGGTCACTCGGCGGACTGACCAGCGATACGGCGCTGGCCGCTTACCTGGTTCGTCCCGGCCAGCGCACCTTCTCCTTGGACGATCTCTCTCTGCGCTACCTGCGCAGGGAATTGCGCGCCGAAGCCGACGACACTCCGCAGTTGTCGTTGCTCGACGATGAGGACACCGTCGATGCTGAACTGGCCTGGACACATATGCTGCGGGCCCGCGCCATCGCAGACCTGGCCGACGCACTCGACGAGGAACTGCGCACGATCGAATCCACCGGACTGCTCGCCGACATGGAGCTGCCCTTACTCGGTGTGTTGGCCACCTTGGAAGACGCGGGCATCGCAGTGGATACCGAGCAGCTGGCCGTATTGCAGCGACAGTTCGCCGCCAGGGTCACCGCGGCGGCGAACGCGGCCTACGAGGTGATCGGCAAGCAGATCAACCTTGGTTCGCCCAAACAGTTACAGGTGGTGCTGTTCGACGAGCTGGACATGCCGAAAACCAAGCGCACCAAAACCGGCTACACCACCGACGCGGATGCGTTGGAGTCGCTGTTCGAGAAGACTCAGCACCCGTTCCTGGAGCACCTGCTCGCGCATCGCGACGCCACTCGACTGAAGGTCACGGTCGACGGCCTACTCAAGTGCGTTGCCGAGGACGGCCGCATTCACACCACGTTCAACCAGACGATCGCCGCTACAGGCAGATTGTCTTCGACCGAGCCGAATCTGCAGAACATCCCGATCCGCACCGACACCGGCAGGCAGATCCGCGACACCTTCGTGGTCGGTCCTGGCTATCGAGCACTGATGACCGCGGATTACAGCCAGATCGAGATGAGGATCATGGCGCACCTTTCTGGGGACGAGGGGCTGATCGAGGCGTTCAATTCCGGCGAGGATCTGCATAGCTTCGTCGCGTCGAAAGCGTTCGATATCCCGATCTCCGAGGTAACCCCGGAGCTGCGCCGCCGGATCAAGGCGATGTCCTATGGCCTGGCCTATGGATTGAGCTCCTACGGCCTTTCCGCGCAGCTGAAGATCAGCACCGCAGAGGCGAAAGAGCAGATGGAAGTCTATTTCGCCCGATTCGGTCGGATTCGGGACTACCTTCACGAAGTGGTCGAGCAGGCGCGCAAAGTCGGTTACACCCAGACGTTGTTCGGTCGCCGCCGCTATCTTCCCGATCTGGACTCGGGCAACCGGCAGCGCCGGGAGGCAGCCGAGCGGATGGCGCTCAACGCCCCGATCCAGGGTACCGCTGCCGACATCATCAAGGTCGCGATGATCAACGTGCATCACGGGATGCGGGTTGTTGGGTTGCGTTCCCGGATGCTGCTGCAGATCCACGACGAATTGCTGTTCGAGGTCGCTGAGGGAGAACAAGAGGTACTCGAGGCATTGGCGCGCGAACAGATGTCCTCGGCGATCGCGTTGTCGGTGCCGCTGGAGGTTTCGGTGGGAGTCGGCCGCAGCTGGGACGCTGCCGCACACTGAAACGCAGGCGAGTCGCCCAGCATCTAATACGGCAGTACGGCAGCGAGCTCTGGATGTATACAAGGAGCTGCCCACAGCGTAGGGCGTTCTATAGATAGATCGGACTATAGATAGATCGGACATCGGGGAAGGTTGCTATTGCGCCATGATGTCCCTATCCTCGGTGACGTGCCGAATCCCGCCGACCGCTACAGCACAGCGTCTCATGTCGCAGATCGCGGCAGCGCCGAGCTGTCGGCATTGCTCAACGGGACCTCCGTGGCTACGCAGGCTACCGCCGCTGTGCCGGAGGTTCGTGCCGCGCTGATTCCGCCTACCGCGATGGTGGCGCGGCCTCATCGACTCCCCGTAGTAACCCGCCGTAGCGGGGTTTGACTCGGGCTGGCTCCTCGCTGCGGGTTTCCACGTGCTAGTGCTGGTCCTCGCCGTCAACTGAGTCACGACATTCTTGGGGGAGACCTTCTTGCCATGACTACCCTTACTCTTGATATGGATACCTTCCATGCTGCCGCGCCGAAGAGCTTGCGCGCCGAAAGTTCCGACCTGACCCCAGCGGAGTTCCACAACCGTTACTGTGAATGCAGCGGCCGCGGCCCTATTCGTCTCGGCGACTGGTCGCCTGCGGGCAGCCGCGCTACCGAGTGCACCGCCACGCTGGAATTGGACGACCATCTGCGGACCGTTGTCGCTACCGGTAACCCGGTCGCAGCGATGACCTCGGCTCTCTACGAAGAGGGCTACCCGGTGGAGATTCTGCAGTTTCATCAGCGGCGCACTGCGGATGGCACCGCCACCTTCGTGCAGTGCGAATGTGACGGTAGGCGGGGCTGGGGAGCGGCGATCGCCCAGGACGGCGCCGAGTCGGCGGTTCGTGCCATGATCGCGGGCGTTAACCTGCTCGGCACACCCTGACAACCCTCTGAGTGGATGGTGGACGCAGTGCGTCCACCATCCACAGCGGCTACCTCACTCTGAACCCGAACCGCCTGGGTGGAAAGCGTCGCCTCGGACTGCATCGCCCGGCTCGATCCCGTGCCATGGGGGAGGCGTGCAAGAAAAACGGGGATCTACAGCGTCACGTGACTATTGCTCGGCGGCCTGCTGCTTGGCGAGCTGCTCGCGAACGTCGTCCATATCCAGCGCCTTGACCTGGGTTACCAGATCCTCTAGCGCGGCAGATGGCAGTGCGCCCGGTTGCGCGAATACCAGTACACCCTCCCGGAAAGCCATGATGGTCGGGATCGAGCGGATATTGGCGGCCGCCGCGAGGCCCTGTTCGGCTTCGGTATCGACCTTTCCGTGTACCACGTCGGGGTGTTTGTCGGAGGAAGCTTCGAAGGTCGGCGCGAAACTCTTGCACGGACCGCACCACTCGGCCCAGAAATCGACGAGTACTATGTCGTTCCCGGTGACTACCTCGTCGAAGTTGTGCTGTGTCAGCGTCTGGGTGGCCATGACGTCCTCTCGTATTCGGTATGCCTGCTGTAACGCGGGCTTTGCCGGTTATCTTCCACGGCGTAGTCGGCCGACTCGCCACTCGCGCCGCTGATCCCCGTCCCATCGACGGATACCCAGCACCGTAGCCGGGAAATCCCGGTCACGGGCGACAGCCTGGACCGCTGCGCCGAGTTGCTGTTCCGATACCCGTCTGGCCAGCGTGATGTGCGGCGTCCACGCATCCGGGTGCACGTTGGCCGGAATACCGGGGCAGGGGGCGATCGTTTGAAAGATCCGCCGGTGCAGCGCGAGCAGCGGCTCGCACGGCACCACCAACCGCACCAGAACGAGGCGGCGCGCACCGAAGATCACCAGCCCTCCGAGCCGCACCTGGATCGGTGAGAAGACCTGCTGGTCCAATGCCCTCTCGATGCGTGGCCAGATCTGTCCGGCCACCGCGGCGGTGATGTGGGGGCGGTTCCACTCCTCAGTGCGGGTGGCCGGGCTCGAGACACCGGTCGCCGTGAGCATTCGCCACTGGCGGCGAATCTCCGTGTCCGCGGCGTCATCGAGGAGTAGCTCGACCGACTGCACCATGGTTCTTTGAAGTTAACCGCATCCGGTAGGCTTACGGGCCGTTTCTCACACAGACGCACCCGGCGGTGTGATCCGCAAACGCTATCGGGCAGATCCAGTGATGTTACAGCTGTCATCGGCAATACTGTTGCGCTGGTAGGCTTCTAGGGACGTCGGCAGCGTATCGGCGCTGGCGGGCGAGCGTATCGCATGGGCCGCCGCCGGGACGCTGGAGACCGGGATCGCTACCGTCGATCTCGGTGGACTGGCTTCTGCAAGCGAATTCACCGAGCAAATACGCCAGAGCGCATCACGGGTAAGTCCGGATTTACTGAGCGGAACAGTTGGCGCTATGCAGGCAGAAAGGCATTGCTACGTAATCGTAAGAGCTGGACACCGCTCGGCCCGCAACAGTGCATCCCTCTGGACAGCAGCGATTCATTCAGCGGATAGCGGCAGTTCACCCTGTGGATAGAGCGACCTTGAATGCTCTTCTATGCCTCCCGGAGGCCGGTCGTCTCGATGGACGGGGCGAATCGTCAGAACCTGATGAGGGAAGTATGAACAACAACCACACCAGTGGTTTGCGTCGCGGTGGCCGCGTTGTAAGTGTCGGCGCTGCTGCGACCGTGGCCATGGGACTGTTCTCAGCCGGTGCTGCCAACGCCGACACCTTCGTGCCGCTGCCGAATGGCGAGAAACTCGGCCCCGGCGTGACGATCACCCGGACCGGAGAACACGCCCTGATCTCGCCGTCGCTGGCCGCCAATGGTGCTGGACGCGTCGTCTGGGTCTCGGGCACTGCCACGGCTGACGTCACCGCCACTCCCAAGGGTGAGGATGGCCCCCACGAAGGCCCGACCGGAAAACCGGGCACCAACAACTCCTCGACGCACGGCGCGTCGCAGTTGAACACCGGCTACATCGTCGGCTGCCAGGTCAGCATCGCCGATAACGCGATCTCTGCGGGCGTGTCCGCTGGTATCGCTCTCGATGGCGCCAAGGCCGGTGGCTCCATCGGCTTGAACATCGGCCCCGGCGAAGTCAAGTTCGTGCAGATCTCCCACAAGGACATCCTGAAGCCGGGTGTCTACTCGGTGCAGTACCAGGACACTGAGCTCGCGATCCAGGGTTGTGCGGGTTACGCGCAGGCGCGGGCGTACACGGTTGTCGAGATCATCGGCGACCACTACTCGAAGACCACCCTCTACGGGATGCCGTTCAGCATCGGCTGACGTCTGTCGAAACCACTGAAACATCCTCCTGCTGAAGCGAACTCAACCCTCGAGGGATATCGATCATGATCAACCGTAAGAACGTGGCGCGGATGGCCGGCGTCGGCGCCGCCGCCACCATCGCCATGGGCCTGTTCTCCACGGGTGCGGCGAACGCCGACACCTTCGTCCCGCTGCCGGGCGGAGAGATCACCAAGACGTTGCCGGACGGCACGGTGGTGACGGTCCGCCTGGTCGGCGAGTCGGCCAACATCAACCCGTCCATGGGCGCGACCCCGTTGCACCGCAATGCGTGGGTGTCCGGTAGCGCACAGGTCGAGCTGTCCGGCGATAAGGTCAAGTATGGCAAGATCTACCCCGGTTATGTCGTCGGCTGCCAGGTGAACATCTCCGGCGGCGCTGTCACCGGCGGTGCCAAGGCCGGCACAGATTGGGCGGGCAAGAAACCGAGTGCCGGTGTTTCCACCGGTGGCCAGCTGTCGCTGGGTCCAGGGCAGGCGCAGTCCTTCTATATCCTAGATCTCGAGCAGCCCGACCAATTCGGTAACGAATCGCATAAGACGCGCAACGAGTTCAAGGGCACCAGTGGTTCGGTGACCTGGTCTGACGAGACCATCGGCCTGACCGGTTGTGGCGGCTACGCGCAGGCGCGGGCGTTCGTCAAGGTCACGGTCGATACTGACAACGTGTTGTCTACGGTGACCCTGTGGGGCCAGCCGTTCAGCCTCGGTTGATATCCGAGAGCTGGATTACTTCAGCGAAACAGGCCCGGTGCAACGCACCGGGCCTGTTTTCCGTTGGTCGGGGTCGCGCTAAGGCGCTGTCTGTTGTGTCGGGGTCGCGCTAAGGCGCTGTCTATGGATTGGATGCGCCGGTTGCCCGGCCCAATGCTCGGGCTTCGAGTTGTTCATATCTCTTCACGGTGATCACACCCGAGTTGGGTAGAGCCTTGGCATCGGCGATGTGCTCGGCTGGGGATTTGCCCGCGATCTGCCGGATACCCTGCTCGGTTCGGCGGCAGGGAGACCTCACAAAGAGCTTGTGTATCCGTTCCGTTACTGTCCAGCGCGGAGCGTTCTGGTCGCTTAGATTGCCAACGGGCGACAACGCTCAGGTTACGTGTATTCGAAATGTGGAGGGCTGCTGTGTCTGATCGATCGTTCCTCGGCAGGCGCGCCCTGCGAGCCGCGACAGGCGCGCTCGTCGTGGGCGCGCTGGCGTTGACGGGCTGTGCGACGAACACCGAGGAGTCCGGCCCCACCGGGCCGAAGGTGCAGGTGAACAAAGTCGACGAGATCGCCGCACAACTTCCCGATGGGATCAAAAAGGCTGGCAAGATCGTTGTCGGCGTGAATATTCCTTACCAGCCCAACGAGTACAAGGATGCCGACGGCCGCATCGTCGGGTTCGACGTCGATCTGATGGACGCGGTCGCCGAGGTGCTCGGCGTCGAGGCGGAATACCGCGAGTCGGCGTTCGAGAAGATCATTCCGGCGATCCAAGCGGGCACCTACGACGTGGGCATGTCCTCGATCACCGACTCCAAAGAACGCGAAAAGCAGGTCGATTTCACCACCTACTTCAACGCGGGCGTACAGTGGGCGCAGCAGAAGGGCAAGCCGATCGATCCGGAAAACGCCTGTGGCCTGCGGGTCGCTGTCCAGGCCAATACCGTGGAACACACCGAGGAAGTGCCTGCTAAGAGCGCTGCGTGTGTCGCGGAGGGCAAGCCCGCTATCGACATCAAGGCGTTCGACGAGCAGAGCGCCGCGACCAACGCGTTGATGCTCGGCCAGGTCGACGCGATGTCGGCAGATTCTCCGGTGACCGCGTACGCGATCAAGCAGAGCGGCGGCAAAATCGAGATGGCGGGGCCGGTGTTCGATTCCCAGCCGTATGGCTGGGCGGTCGCCAAGGGGTCGCCGCTCGCCGTGGCACTTCAACAGGCGGTCCAGCATTTGATGGACAGCGGCGACTACCTCGAGATCACGAAGACTTGGGGTGTTCAGGAGGGCGCCATCACAAAGTCCGTCATCAACGGCGCCGTGAGCTGATCGATGGCGGACAACGACACCCTTCCAGTGCCCGGCGATCCCGGAC
The DNA here is from genome assembly GCF_056629435.1 of Nocardia sp. TBRC8007. Taxonomy (NCBI): domain Bacteria; kingdom Bacillati; phylum Actinomycetota; class Actinomycetes; order Mycobacteriales; family Nocardiaceae; genus Nocardia; species Nocardia sp. TBRC8007. Next base: position 547,298 of record NZ_JBWSOR010000001.1, read on the forward strand.
GAGATGGGGCGGATGCGGAACAGGAGCCGGCGCCGATCAAAGCGGTTCCGCTGCGTAGGCCTGGTCGCTGGATAGCGGCGGCGGTCATCCTGATCCTTATGGCGCTGTTCGGCTACGGCGCGGCGACGAACCCGGCCTATCGCTGGGATACCTACGGGAAATACCTGTTCGACAGCAGAGTCGCCGAGGGCGCCCTTGTGACGCTGCAGTTAACCGTACTCGCGATGGCCATCGCGGTCGCGCTGGGGACGGTGCTGGCCGTGATGCGACTGTCGCCGAACCCGGTCTTGCAGGCCACGGCGTGGGTGTACTTGTGGGTCTTCCGCGGTACACCAGTTTTCGTGCAGTTGGTGTTCTGGGGGCTGTTTCCCTCGCTGTACCGGCAGATCCAGCTCGGCATCCCGTTCGGACCGCAGTTTTTTCACCTCGATGTGCAGGGATTGCAGGCCGCGTTCGCCTTCGCCGTGATCGGCCTCGGCCTCAACGAAGCCGCCTATATGGCCGAAATCGTCCGGGCAGGCATCAATTCTGTCGGTGAGGGACAGCAGGAGGCGTCCATCGCGCTCGGTATGTCCTGGAGCCAGACCATGCGCAGGACTGTGCTGCCGCAGGCCATGCGAGTGATCATCCCGCCGACCGGTAACGAATTGATCGGCATGCTGAAGACCACTTCGCTGGTCACTGCGATCCCGCTGTCGACCGACCTCTTCGGCCGGGCGCGCGATATCTACGGCGTGAACTTCCAGCCCATTCCACTGCTGTTGGTGATCGCCACCTGGTATCTGGCTATCACCAGCGTGCTCATGATCGGGCAGTATTACCTGGAACGCTATTACTCGCGCGGCGCTTCTCGGCAGCTGACCGCTAAGCAGCTGCGGGAACTCGCCGACGCCAAGCAGGTGGTGAGGGCCAAATGAGCGTCGATATCGAGAATGCCACACCGATGATCATCGCGGATCGGGTCTGTAAGAATTTCGGAGCGCTACGGGTGCTGGAAGGTGTTTCGCTCGAGGTGAGCCGCGGCGAGGTGTTATGTGTGATCGGGCCTTCCGGCTCAGGTAAATCCACCCTACTGCGCTGTATCAACCACCTGGAGCAGGTGAACGCGGGTCGTTTGTACGTGGACGGCAAGCTCGTGGGCTATCGGGAGAAGAGGGGCAGGCTCTATGAGCTGCACCCGCGTGAGGCTGCCAGGCAGCGCCGGGAAATCGGTATGGTATTCCAGCACTTCAACCTGTTCCCGCATCGGACTGTGCTGGAAAACGTCATCGAGGCGCCCACTCAGGTCAAGAAGATCCGTAAGGCGGAAGCGGTGGCCAGGGCACGGGAATTGTTGGCCCGGGTCGGCTTGGCGGAGAAAGCGAACGCCTACCCGGCACAATTGTCCGGCGGTCAGCAGCAGCGTGTGGCCATCGCCCGTGCGCTGGCTATGGATCCGAAGCTCATGCTCTTCGACGAACCGACCTCCGCCCTGGACCCGGAACTGGTCGGCGAGGTGCTCACCGTCATGCGGGAACTCGCGCAATCAGGCATGACGATGGTCGTGGTCACCCATGAGATGGGGTTCGCGCGGGAGGTCGCCGACCGGCTGGTGTTCATGGACGGTGGTGTCGTCGTAGAGTCCGGACCACCTCGAGAGCTGTTGACCAACCCGCGGCAGGAGCGCACCAAGGCGTTCCTCTCGCGACTGCTCTGAGCTTTTCGCGACTGCTCTGCGCGAGGTGGCCGCGAGAAGTGAGCAAGTGGCGGGCGCTCTCGGGCATCCGCCCGTGCGCTGCGTCGTTTCTCGCCCTCTTCAGCCGGACTAGCAGCGGCCTCAGTGGATTGTGCTATCTTTTTGATATCATAATGATACTGGGAGGATGTCATGCAGCTTCGAACCGCATTCCATGTCAACGGCTTTCTGGTGCTGCTGGGATGGCTTGTGTCGACGCTCCTGTTCGGTGGGGCCGCGGCATTCGGTTTCGTCACAGGAGTCGACAACGGTAATGCACTCGCTATTGCCGGCGCGGTGGTCGCGACGGTCATCGTGCTCGTCTTGCTATTGCTTGCGACCGGCCTTACCGTGGTGAACCCGAACGAGGCCAAAGTGATCCAATTCTTCGGGCGTTACATCGGTTCGGTGAACGAGCCGGGCTTCTTCTCGGTGCTACCTTTGACCGACCGCAAGAGTATCTCGCTACGCGTGCGTAACTTCGAGACCCAGAAGCTCAAGGTCAACGACGCCGACGGTAGCCCGGTCGAGATTGCCGCCGTAGTCGTCTACCGGGTGGTGGACAGCTTCAAAGCCGCTTTCGCTGTCGACGATTACGAGGAATACGTCGAGACCCAGTCCGAGGCGGCAGTCCGCCATCTGGCCACAACACACCCCTACGACGCGCACGAAGACGATCGCACCAGCCTGCGGGACGGCACCGAGGTCGCCGAGGAACTTACTGTCGAACTGCGGGAGCGGACCGAGCTGGCGGGTATCGAAGTACTGGAGGCCAGGATCACCCACCTCGCCTACGCGCCGGAGATCGCCCAGTCCATGCTGGTTCGGCAGCAAGCCGCTCAAGTGGTCGCCGCGCGCACCAGGATCGTCGAAGGCGCGGTCGGTATGGTCGGCCTCGCGCTGGATCGACTCAAGGAGGAGGGCATGGTGGACTTGGACGAGGAACGCAAGGCGACGATGGTGTCGAATCTGCTCGTAGTGCTGTGTGGCGACCGCCCGGCCCAGCCCGTTGTCAACGCCGGCTCGCTCTACTCGTGAAGGTGGGGGTCTGTGGCTGAGCGCAAAAAACTGCTGCTACGCCTGGATCCGGCCGTCCACGACGCGATCGCGAAGTGGGCGGCCGACGATCTGCGCAGTATCAACGCCCAGATCGAGTACGCGCTGCGCCTGGCTCTGGAGCAGGCCGGACGGAAACCGAAAACGAACTGACGGACCCTGTGGTGTGGGCGTGCGAACACACCTCGCTCATGGCTTTCTGGTGACGAAGATGGCGGTGCCGGGGAACAGTTCGCCGCGTAGCGGGCTCCACTGCCCCCACTCACGGTCGAGCCATTCCGGCCATTCCGGTTCGACGATGTCCTCCAGTACCAGTCCCGCTGCGGCGATCTCGCGGACTCGATCGCCGATGGTCCGGTGATGCTCGACGTAAGTCGGGATGCCGCCTTCGTCCACCTCGACATAGGGGGTGCGGTCGAAATAGGGTATGGTGGCCGTCAGCCCGATCGGGCCGGGATCGTCCGGAAAGATCCAGCGCATCGGATGATTCACCGAGAATACCCAGCGTCCACTCGGCCGCAACACTCGGGCCACTTCTCGCATCACCAGCGCCGAGTCGGCGACAAAGGGCACCGCGCCGAACGCCGAGCAGGCCAGATCGAATGAGGCTTCGGCGAACGGGAGGGCCTCTGCGTCCGCTTGGACCAGCGGTACTTGCGGACCGCCGCGCGCCATGACAGTCAGCCCGCGTTCCAGCATGCCCTGGGACAGATCGAGACCGACCACCCGCGCGCCCTGTCCGGCCAGCCAGCGCGCGCAGGGCGCCGAGCCGCAGCCAACCTCCAAGATCAGTTTCCCCGTGACGGGACCGAGGAAGTGCATGTCACCCTCGTGCAGTCCCTCCGGGCACCAGATGAACTCGCCTCGGGGAGAGTCCACGCCGAGGTAATCCGCGTGCGCGTCATGGTACTGGGCAGCGTCGGCATCCCACCACCGGCGGCTGGCGTGTCGGCTCGCCGCCGATCCGACCCGGGTCCGCGTCGTGCTCGAGGTTGCGAGCAGTCCGTTTGCGTGTGCATGGCGATCTTCCGACACGCTGATCAGGCTACCGCTGTGGCGAGCCGTACGGTTTGCCCGGCCGGACCGGGGTCGCGTACGCTGAACGCGCGAGTGCCTTGCGTCCAGCTATGCCGTGTGTACAGCTGTATGGAATTCACTTCGTCCTGGTTCGATGCGATGAGTTTGACGCGCGGTGCGATGCGGTACGTTCCTCAGTATCCGTCTCCGCGTCCCGCGTGAGATCGCAGCGTACCGAAAGTTCCACTGTCCGCAACCGACCACAATCCGTCCGGAGCACACCGACATATGCCCACCACCGTCACCTCGCCGCAGGTAGCCGTCAACGACATCGGCTCCGCCGAGGATTTCCTCGCCGCCATCGACGCCACGATCAAGTACTTCAACGACGGCGATATCGTCGAAGGGACCATCGTCAAGGTCGATCGCGACGAGGTCCTGCTCGACATCGGTTATAAAACCGAAGGCGTCATTCCCTCTCGTGAGCTCTCCATCAAACACGATGTCGACCCCAATGAGGTCGTTTCCGTGGGCGATGAGGTCGAGGCGCTCGTGCTCACCAAAGAGGATAAGGAAGGCCGCCTGATTCTGTCGAAGAAGCGGGCGCAGTACGAGCGTGCGTGGGGCACTATCGAGGAGCTCAAGGAAAAGGACGAGGCTGTTCGCGGCACCGTCATCGAGGTCGTCAAGGGTGGCCTGATCCTGGACATCGGCCTTCGCGGCTTCCTGCCCGCTTCGCTCGTCGAGATGCGCCGGGTGCGTGATCTGCAGCCATACGTCGGCAAGGAGATCGAAGCCAAGATCATCGAGTTGGACAAGAACCGCAACAACGTCGTGTTGTCCCGTCGTGCCTGGCTGGAGCAGACCCAGTCCGAGGTCCGCAGCGAGTTCCTGCACCAGCTGCAGAAGGGGCAGGTCCGCAAGGGTGTGGTCTCCTCCATCGTCAACTTCGGCGCCTTCGTCGATCTGGGCGGTGTGGACGGGCTGGTGCATGTTTCCGAGCTGTCCTGGAAGCACATCGATCATCCGTCCGAGGTCGTCGAGGTCGGCAACGAGGTCACCGTCGAGGTGCTCGATGTCGATCTGGATCGTGAGCGCGTCTCGCTGTCGCTCAAGGCGACTCAGGAAGACCCCTGGCGTCAGTTCGCCCGTACCCACGCGATCGGCCAGATCGTGCCGGGCAAGGTCACCAAGCTCGTTCCGTTCGGTGCGTTCGTTCGCGTCGAAGAGGGTATCGAGGGCCTGGTGCACATCTCCGAGTTGGCAGAGCGCCACGTCGAGGTCCCGGACCAGGTTGTCGCTGTCGGCGACGACGCGATGGTCAAGGTCATCGACATCGATCTGGAGCGTCGTCGGATCTCGCTGAGCCTCAAGCAGGCCAACGAGGACTACCACGCCGAGTTCGACCCCTCGAAGTACGGCATGGCCGACAGCTACGACGAGCAGGGCAACTACATCTTCCCCGAAGGCTTCGACCCCGAGACCAACGAATGGCTCGAGGGCTTCGACAAGCAGCGCGAGGAGTGGGAGGGCCGCTACGCCGAGGCGGAGCGTCGGCACAAGATGCACACCGCGCAGATGGAGAAGATGGCGGCCGACGCCGCGGCTGAGGCTGCGAGTGGAGCTGGCGCGTCGAACTACTCCTCCGAGAGCAACGCGCAGTCCTCGGTCGGCCAGGTCGAGTCTGCGAGTGGCTCGCTGGCCAGCGATGCTCAGTTGGCGGCGCTGCGAGAGAAGCTCTCCGGCAACGCCTGATCGATCGGTAGCGACTGAACCCACCGCGCCCCCGACCGGAATGGTCGGGGGCGCGGTGGGTTCTGTGGTACTTACCGATAGGTAGCGGTGCTAGAGAGGGGAACTCGACCGGCCCGCATATCTCGATATCTCGACACCCGGTTTCGGGGGCATAGAAGTTTCGGGGGCATAGAAGTGGCCCAGCCGCAGTGCGGTTGGGCCACCTCGATACCGGATTCAGCTTGCGGTGGCAGGTACCCAACGGATCGCGGGCGTTGTTACGCGTTTGCGCGTAGCAGTGCGACTGTGTCGAGCGGGACTGATGAATGTGGTGAACCAAGAACGGCGATGCGCAGCGAGCGCCGCCGCCACAGCAGGGATCCGAATGCAGTGCACTCGGTCCTCTAGACCCAGGCGGTGGCGACCCGACTGGTTGATTCTGGTGCCCAATAGTTTTCCTTTGTTAGCTGGTATCGGCCTGGATCGCCACAGCGAAGATTAGCCGAGCAAATCTACTCGACAGGGTATTTTGCGCTAATAATCGCCTTCGGCGTGTCGGAATGACGTCGACGCGAACCGGATTCACGCATAATGTTGCGAATCGGTATCGGAGCAGTCACGGATCAGGTAGATGGAGGCGTGGGCGGTTGGTTATGTGACTTTTCGGGTATCCAAAAAGTTTTGGTTATGCGCCGATGGTGAGTGAGGCTCTGGTTCTGTTCTGTCATGGCTGGTATCCGAAGTCTGCCCCGGGGTGGGAAAGCTAGGGCCTCTCCGGGATGCAAGACTGGTCGAATGTTACGAATCGGCCTCACCGGAGGCATAGGAGCTGGTAAGTCGACGGTGGCTCGGGCACTGGCCGAAATGGGGGCGGTGATCATCGATTCCGACTTGATAGCACGTGAGGTGGTCGCACCGGGTACCGAGGGTCTCGCGGCGCTCATCGCGGCGTTCGGCGCCGATATTCTGGCTTCGGATGGCAGCCTCGATCGGCCCACATTGGCAGCTAAGGCATTCGGTGACGACGCCGCGCGCGCAAAGTTGAATTCGATCACCCACCCATTGGTCGGAAAGCGCACCACGGAATTGATTGCCGCAGCGCCGCCGGAGGCGATTGTTGTGCAGGATATTCCGCTGCTGGTGGAAAACGGCCTCGCGCCGTTGATGAATCTCGTTCTGGTTGTCGATGTCGATGTCGAAACTCGAATTCGTCGCCTGGTCGAATTTCGTGGAATCATCGAAGCGGATGCGCGGGCGCGTATCTCGACACAAGCTACCGACGAACAGCGCCGGGCTGTTGCCGATGTGCTGCTCGACAATAGCGGTGCTCCCGGCGAAATCGAGGCTGAGGTGCGCAGGCTGTGGAAGCACCGTTTGGTCCCGTTCGAACACAACCTGCGTACCGGGACACCCGCGCAGTGCGGTGTGATCCGGGTCGTGTCACCGAACCCTGGTTGGCCCACGCAGGCGCTGCGGCTGATCGCCCGGCTGCGGGTCGCATGCGGGACCATCGCGTCCCGGATCGACCACATCGGCTCGACTGCGGTGTCGGGACTGCCCGCCAAGGATGTGGTCGATCTGCAGATCACGGTCGCCGATATGGCCGCTGCGGACAGCTTGCGGGATGCGCTCGGCGCAGCAGGCTTCCCGTGCCGGTCGGATATCACCCGAGATGATCCGAAACCGATACCGCAAGACCCGGCAGGCATCGATACTGCCTTGTGGGCCAAGCGTTTTCATCAGAGTGCCGATCCTGGGAGATTGGCGAATGTCCATGTGCGTGTCGAGGGTTCTCCTGGACAGGAGTATGCCTTGCTGCTGCGGGACTGGCTGCGCGCCGACGCCGACGCCCGCGCGGCGTATCTCGCGGTGAAACGTGCGGGCGAGGCTGCGGCGGCTGGGTTGACCGGGGCGGCGGCGGCATCGGCTTACCAGGAAGTCAAGAAGCCGTGGTTCGACGCCGCGTATCCACAGGCTCTGGTCTGGCGGGACAGTTAGCGGCGCGGTATGCGGGATGTCGGCAGCGCGGGATGTCTACAACCAGGTCAGGGTGATACCCATGGACTCGAGCCAGCCTTCTAGGGAGTGTCCGTTCGCGGCGATACCGTCGATGGCGGCGCTCGCGTGCTGTACGGCGGCCTCGGCTTCGGCGAGTGTGATCAGTCCGGCAACATGCGCGGCGAGCAGTTCGTCGACGTCGAGCAGCTGGGTTTCCCGCGCCGAGCGCACGACGATATCGAGATAGTGGTCGACGGATTTCCATTTCTGGGGTGCGACCATGGTGAACTCGCCCACGTCGAGATAGTAGTCCTGGTCGCGCCGATATGCCGCGTGGTAGTGGAATACGGTCGCGCGGAGGAACAGCTTCGGCAGTAGCCAGGACTCCATGTAGTGGAATTGTGGATGGTCAGAGGTGCGTGCCATGTACAGGCCCCACGGTTCGATGTGGTATCTATCGACTGGGCGCACGTAACCCTTCGGGTCCGTATTGGTCAGATCTGTGATATCGAAGTATTCGACTTTAGGCCGGTGCATGTCGACGATAGGTGCCTGCGTCATACATCAAGAATTTACCGCCGCGCCAGGCATGTCGAGCCGGGCGCGGCGACCAGCGGGCTACATCCAGGTCAGTGTGATGCCGTGCGCGGCTAGCCAGTCCTCGACGTAGTGGTCGTGTGTGGCCAGCCCGTCCAGCACAGCGGTGGCTCGCTCGAAGGCTTGATGCGCCTGCGTCATGTCCATCAGTCCTGCGGCGTGGGCGGCGAGCAGTTCGTCGACACCGCGGAGCTGGGCGGCGCGCCCGTGCACGACGACGTCCAGGTAGTGGTCTACCGCTTTCCAGCGTTTCGGGCCGATCCGGGTGAATTCACCGATGTCCAGGCAATAGCCAGGTGCTCGGTGATGGGCTGGATTCCGTCGCGCGACTGTCGCGCGGAGGGAGAGTTCCGGCAGCAGCCAGGATTCGAGATAGTACCCGTCCGGGCCGTCGACCGCACGTGCCATGTACAGGCCCCATGGCTCCACGCGGAAACGTTCGACCGGACGCACGAAGCCCCTGGTGTCGGTATTGGTGGATTCAGCGAGATCGAAGAACTCGACTCTGGGACGATGCGGCGTGGTAGGCGAGAGCGGAGTCTGCTCGGGTGGTGCGGCCGCGCCTGCCCCCGCGACAGCGGGACGCAGTCGGCGATCTCCGGCGAGGTACCCGGCGAGGCCGGTGACAGCGGGCACGGAGGCAAGGAATGGAATCAGACCGTTCATGGCTCTTTTCCTTCACCAGGGCTGAACAACGAGACCAGGCTACACCCGGCGGAATCTGTCAGTGGCCGGGCTTACGCTGAGAAGCATGGCATTCGCAACCGAGGTACCGGCGTACAGTGACGAGGGCGGGGTGGCCGAGCAGCCGCTCGCGCACTCAGAATTCCGTCCCGTCGGTGAGGTCGAGCGCATCGACAGTCGGTTCGAGGTTGTCAGCGCGTATCAGCCGGCCGGCGACCAGCCCGCTGCGATCGCCGAGTTGGAGCGCAGGCTGGAGGCGGGGGAGCGTGACGTGGTACTGCTCGGCGCCACAGGCACCGGCAAATCGGCTACCACGGCCTGGCTGATCGAGCGGTTGCAGCGGCCCACGCTCGTGATGGCGCCGAACAAGACGCTCGCCGCTCAGCTGGCCAACGAGCTGCGCGAGATGCTTCCGAACAATGCTGTCGAGTACTTCGTTTCGTATTACGACTACTACCAACCCGAGGCGTATATCGCGCAGACCGATACCTACATCGAGAAGGACAGCTCGATCAACGACGATGTCGAGCGGCTACGCCATTCGGCGACCTCCAGCTTGCTGTCCCGACGGGATGTGGTGGTGGTGGCCTCGGTGTCATGCATCTATGGCCTGGGCACGCCGCAGTCATACCTGGATCGGTCGGTGCACTTGCAGGTGGGGACCGAAATAGATCGTGACGCACTGTTGCGGCTGCTGGTCGATGTGCAGTACACCCGCAACGACATGGCGTTCACCCGTGGCTCGTTCCGGGTGCGCGGCGATACCGTGGAGATCATTCCGTCCTACGAAGAACTCGCCATTCGCATCGAATTCTTCGGCGACGAGATCGAGGCACTGTACTACCTACATCCGCTCACCGGTGATGTGATCCGTCGAGTCGACATACTGCGGATCTTCCCGGCCACGCACTATGTGGCCGGTCCGGAGCGGATGGAGCGCGCGGTGCGCGACATCGAGGCGGAACTGGAGCATAGGCTCGCCGAATTGGAACGTCAGGGTAAATTGCTCGAGGCACAGCGGTTGCGCATGCGTACCCAGTACGACCTGGAGATGATCCGGCAAGTCGGCTTCTGCTCCGGTATCGAGAACTACTCGCGCCATATCGACGGGCGTCCGGCGGGGTCGGCTCCCGCGACGCTGCTGGACTACTTTCCGGAAGATTTCCTGCTCGTCATCGACGAATCGCACAACACAGTCCCGCAGATCGGAGGTATGTACGAAGGCGACATGTCCCGTAAGCGCAACCTGGTGGAGTACGGTTTCCGCCTCCCGTCCGCAGTGGACAACCGGCCGCTCACCTGGGAGGAATTCGTCGATCGCATCGGACAGACAGTCTACCTGTCGGCCACCCCGGGACCATATGAGCTCGGGAGGTCCGGCGGTGAAGTGGTCGAGCAGGTCATCCGGCCGACCGGCTTGGTCGATCCGAAGGTCGTGGTGAAGCCGACAAAGGGCCAGATCGATGATCTGCTCCACGAGATCAGGGAGCGAGCAGAGCGTGACGAGCGGGTGTTGGTCACCACGCTCACGAAGAAGATGGCCGAAGACCTCACCGACTATTTGCTCGGGCTGGGAGTCCGGGTGCGCTATCTGCACTCGGAGATCGACACGTTGCGCCGCGTCGAGTTGCTACGGCAGCTGCGCCTCGGCGAATACGACGTGCTGGTAGGTATCAACCTGCTGCGCGAGGGCCTCGATTTGCCTGAGGTGTCGCTGGTGGCGATTCTCGATGCGGACAAGGAAGGATTCTTGCGTAGCACCACCGCGCTGATCCAGACTATCGGCCGGGCAGCGCGCAATGTCACTGGCGAAGTGCACATGTACGCGGACAAGATCACCGACTCCATGCAGTACGCCATCGGCGAGACCGAACGTCGCCGCGCGAAACAGATCGCCTACAACGAGGAAAAGGGCATCGATCCGAAGCCGTTACGCAAGAAGATCGTCGACATCCTCGATCAAGTGTACCGGGAGGCTGAGGAAGCCGAGGTGGAGGTTGGTGGCTCCGGCCGCAATGCCAGCCGAGGTAGGCGCGCACAAGGCGAGCCGGGGCGCGCGGTGAGTTCGGGAGTGTACGAAGGCCGCGATATCACGTCGATGCCGCGCGCCGAACTCGCAGGCTTGGTCACCGAACTCACTGCGCAGATGATGAACGCGGCCAGGGAATTGCAGTTCGAACTCGCCGGCCGGTTACGCGACGAGATCGCGGATCTGAAGAAGGAGTTACGCGGCATGGACGCCGCTGGATTGCAGTGAGTCGCATTGCTGCGGCTGGGTGCCCGCGTATCGAACAGCCGCTGAGGCGGCCTGCCGTGCAGCCACTGCCGTATGGGGTCGCGATGCTCAGGTGGCTATGCTCGAGTGGTCATCCACTTGTTCACACGTCGTTCAGCCTCCGCACGAGAGACGTCCTCGACTTCGGTGAGCACCGCCCAGCGGTGGCTGAACGGATCGATGATCACACCGTAGTGCTCGCTGGTCACGAAAATCCGCGGCTCCTCGGCGCCGAGGGCGCCGTGCTCGACGGCACGTAGCACGACCGCGTCGACATCGGGGTATTAGTGCAGGATCGAGGTGTGTACCCACTCGCCGTTCGGGGCGAGTACACCGTTATCCGGAATCGGCATTCCAGGTCGCAGAATCGACTCGCCGATCTTCAGCTCCGCGTGCGCCGGCTGGCCAGCGGACCGGGCCGTAGTGGCTTGATGGTGGCCAGAAGAACTCGAATCGCCGCTCCGACGGCTTGATGTTCTAAGTGCGTCATGTCGTGGCCCTAACAGGTGAGTTGCGCGGTGACGATGGTTTTCGCGTCATCGAGCTCGATGTCACGCCGGTGTCGCGTAGGACGTTCTGCATGCTTGTGCCTGCTCAGCCGTGCTCGCGGATAGATAGAGCAGCACAACCTCGGTGAGTCGGTTCGCAGCGTCGGATGGCATTGGTGTGTTCGGTACTTTGCCAGCTCAACCGGGGAATGTGCAGCCGCCGGGACGGGCGAAGTCAGCGCGGACCGGTTATGTGATGGATATCCCAGAACTGCAACGTCCTTCGATTCAGTTTCGGTATGTCACCGTTCAGTGCAGGTATGACCGGGTCCGAGCTGGTTGTTCTGGTTCTTCTGGCTTCCCTGGAGAATCCGCTGCGGTAATGGCTGGACACCTCCACTGTGATGTCGTGCAATTCTTAGAAATTTCCGCGTCGTTTGCCGCTATGGTCGAGCCCAGTCGCCGCGCCGTCGCCCGACCTGGCCGGGGCGTTACCGCGCGCAGCACCCGACCTACCGCATAGTTGGAGGATAGTATGACAGTTTACCGAACCGTTGTCGTCGGTACCGATGGCTCGGACTCATCGTATGTCGCGGTCGAGAAAGCCGGAGCCTTGGCCGGTATATCCGCCGCGACCTTGATCGTAGCTTGCGCGTACTACCCGACCGGCAATCGTGACACCGCCGCTGCCGCCGATGTCCTCAAAGAGGAGGCCTACCAGGTGCGCGGTTCCGCGCCGACCAACGAGATCTTGCGTATCGCACGGGAGAAGGCTACTGCGGCGGGTGCGATCGATGTCGTTGAGCGAGCTATTGTCGGCGAGCCGGTGGATTCCCTGCTGTCGCTGGTCGCGGAGGTCGACGCCGATCTGCTCGTGGTCGGAAACCGTGGACTGAACACCCTGACCGGCCGGTTGCTCGGTTCGGTACCTTCCGACTTGGCGCGCAAGTCGGGCTCGGACGTACTGATCGTGCACACCGTCCGCTGAGCCCCGCTCCTCCCGCTGCCGTAAACCGCGTGGTTGTCGTGAACCACGATGTGCTGCGGGGCCTTTGGGTGTTCATGGAGTACCGGAGCGGTCAGCGCAATCGGCTGAGCACACCCGGTAGCTCGGCACTGTGCACGACATCGAGTCGTTGGGTAGCTCGGGTGAGTGCGACGTAGAGATCGTTGAGCCCACGCGGGGATTCGTTCAGAATCGACTGTGGTTCGACTAGATAGACCGCGTCGAACTCCAAGCCTTTCACCTCGTGCACGGTCAGCACCCGTACCGATTCGCCTGCGAGGCTGTCCAGCTGCGCCAGCCGTGCGCGCGGAGCGATCACCGCCGTAGTGCCAGGGCCGGTCTCGGCGGCGACCAGCCGGGCGACCTGCTCTGGTACGGCGCTTGGCTCGACCCGGTAGGCACGTGGCGCGACGCCTGTCTCGCGGACCGAGCGTGGTGTAGTCGCCATGGGATCGATCGCGGCGAGCACATCGGAGGCGATGTCCATGATTTCGGCGGGTGTGCGGTAGTTGACCGTCAGCTCGGTCAGTTTCCACCGGGTAGCGACGTAAGGTTCCAGCATCCGCTGCCAGGATGATGTGCCTGCTGGGTCGCCGGTTTGTGCGACGTCGCCGACCACGGTAACCCACCGGTTCGGGATGCGTCGCATCACCATGCGCCAGGCCATCTCCGACAGCTCCTGTGCCTCGTCGACGATGACGTGTCCATAGGTCCAAGTGCGATCGCCTGCCGCACGTTCCGCGGTCGTCTGTCGGGAGCGCACATCCTGCCGCTCGGCCAGTTGGCTCGCATCGATCAGGTCGTAGGCCATCAGGATCTCCGGGTCGAGTTCGTCTTCGAGATCCTGTGGTGCGGAGCCGGTCAGGATGTCCAGTGCGTCCTGGGCCTCGGCGATCTGGGCGCGCCAGCGCCTGCGGGCGTGCTCGCGCTCGTGGGCGTCGTCCACGCCGAGCAGTTCGGCCAGCTCGTCCAATAGTGGCGTATCGGCGGCACTGAATTGCCCGTTGTCCGCCCGTAGCAGCTCGGCGCGATCAGCAGGAGCCAGCGAGCGCGCGGCTCTATCCAGCCGATCCGGTTCGGCGAACAGATCGGCGAGAACTTTCTGCGGCGACAGTATCGGCCACAGTCGGCCGATAGCGGCCTGAATGTGCGGGTCGTTGCGCATTTCGTCCCGGATTTCGGTGAGATCGGCCGAGCTGAGCAGGCTGGGACCGCTGGTGAGGTCGGCACCCATGGTCTGGGCCAGCTGGTCGGTCAGCGCGTCGATCAACGAGCCGGCGAAGATCGGCCGGGCCAGATTGTGCGGGCGGCGCGAAGTCCGCGCGCGGCTACGGGCCTTGGTGACGATCTTGCGATCCAGCGTGACCGGATATCCGTCGAAGCTCAGCCGGACCGGTTCGGCGGGCACCTCCTGCCGGTCGCGCACCGCCTGTTTGAGCACCTCGAGCATCGTCAGCGAACCTTTGACCTCACCTGCCCGTAGCGAGTCCGCGCGGGTCGCCTGAACGCCCGGATACAGGTCACCGATGGTGGACAGCAGTACGCCGGTCTCGCCGAGCGAAGGGAGTACTTGGCCGATGTAGTCCAGGAAGGTGGCATTCGGCCCGATGATGAGCACGCCGCTTTTGGCCAGCTGTTGACGATAGGTGTACAGCAGATAGGCAGCACGGTGCAGTGCCACGGCGGTCTTGCCTGTGCCAGGTCCGCCCTGTACGACGAGCACACTTTTGTGCTCGGAGCGGATGATGGCGTCTTGTTCGTGTTGGATGGTCTCGACGATGTCGTTCATATGGCCGGTGCGGGCGGCGTTGAGCGCGGCCAGGAGCGCGCTCTCGCTGCCGACCCCGCCGTCGGATTCGGTGAACCCGGCCCGACGCGCGGCCTCCAGATCGAGATATTCATCGTTGATCGCGGTGACCGCGCGGTTGCGTGAGCGGATATGCCTGCGCCGGGTCACGCCATCCGGTGCCGCGGTGGTGGCCAGATAGAACGGCCGGGCCAGCGGAGCACGCCAGTCCAGCAGCAAGCTCTCGTAATCGTCCTTCTCGTCGAGGATGCCGAGCCTGCCAATGTAGCGGTACTCACCGTCGAGGTCGATGCGGCCGAAGCAGAGACCGTGTTCGGCGGCATCGTATTTCGCCAAGTCTTCGGTGTAGAGCTGAGTGAAGGACTCCCGTTCGCTGCGGGCTTGCGGAGTGCCGCCGGATTCGAGCAGCACAGTACGCAACCGGTTGCGAGCGTAGCTACGCATCTCATCCAGCCTGCTGTACAACACCGAGAGGTAGGTCTGCTCCTGTTCGGTCTCACGAGTCTGCTCGGGTGTGTCATTGTGGTCGGCACGGTCCTGAGTGAGGTCGGGCAAACTGAACTCCTTGTCACCGCGAAAAGCCGTGCACGCTACCCGGACCGGGCAGGTGCACACTCGGAAAAGCAGAGTCGTCGAGTGTACTGGGATCGAGATGACACCGCAGCAGTCGCGGCACCGGCATGAAATGCCGGGCCGCGGGGAACAGGGCGTAAAACGATGCAACAGGCCTTTCCCGTGCTGGTATTCCGGCGAACCGCGGAATCCGTCGCCATGGTCGGCCAGGTGGTCCCACGACACCACAGTCAGACAGTTGCCCGGTGACCCGATATCGCACGACAGTACAGGTGACCGAGATCCGGGCATGTTCGCGGTAATCGGCCGCCCGGTCGCGGAGGCGGCTTCGAAATCTATGGCCGGCTCGGGACGCACCTACAACAGGGCACAGTCGATGATCATGCGAGAACCTGTCAGGACACCTGGGAGTTGTCCGGCCTGCGGCCCGGTATGACGCCGCCCTCGCGGCGCTCGGACAGCTTCGCACGGTACATCGCCACATCCGCGTCGTGCAGCACCGCCTCTGGAGTGCGTCGGTCGCGGTCGCTCAGCTCGGTGACACCGATAGAGGCGTTCACCTCGATGCGGTGCCCGCGTGCGACGATCGGTTCAGTCATGGCGGTGCGCAGCCGGGTCACCAGCGCATCGAGGTCGATCCGACGGGTGGTGCCGGACAGCAGCACGAGGAACTCGTCGCCGCCGAGCCTGCCGACGAGGTCGTTACGGCGCAGCACGCGTTGTAACCGCTGAGCGACGATCTGCAGGACTGTGTCGCCGATGGCGTGTCCGAGGGTGTCATTGATGGTCTTGAACCCATCCAGGTCGATGAATAGCACAGTAGATACCGGCAGCATCTTCTCGGCGCTGTTCAATGCGGCTGCCAGCTGGGACAGGATCAGGGAACGGTTGGCCAGGCCGGTGAGAGAATCATGTGTGGCCTGATACTCCAGCTGTCGCCTGCTGGCCCGGAACTCGGTGATGTCGGCGAAGGAGGAGACCGCGGAGGAGCGGATGTCACCGGGGTTGAGCAGGCGACTGCTGCCCGAAAGCCAGCGGCGTTGACCGTCGGGCCGGTCGATGCCGAAGACATAGCCGGTGATGGTCTCGCCGGTGGCGAGCGTGCGCGCGATGGGGTGACGGCCCGGTGGCAGTGGCCGCGCGTTCGAGTCCAGCAGGATCAATGGCAGCGATTGGATCGTACGGCCGATCAGCTGTCGGTTAGAGCCTTCGATGCCGAAGATACGCTTGGCCGCCGGGTTCATCGATTCGATTCGCCCCTCTGGATCGATCACCACGACTCCTTCCTCCAGCTGGGAGACGACTGTGGTGAAGTAGTGCTCGGCCTTGCGTTGCGCCGCCTCGGCGTGACGCTGAGCGGTGAGATCGTGAATGACCACCTGGTAAGCGAGCCGATCGTGCCAGGCGGTCAACACCGACACCGTCTCGACCGGTACGCTGCCACCGTCCAGTCGCATCAGCATCATTTCCGTCGGAGTCGAGGCCGCGCCTGCGGTGTTCAGGGTGCTGATGCGGTCGAGCATCATGGGCACCGAGGCCGGATGGACGAAGTCGGTCAGGAGCCTGCCGATCAGCTGCTCGGCGCTTTCGGCGGCGAGTAAACGGACAGTGGCGGGATTGACGTAGACGATCGTTCCTCCCTCATGTACGCAGATACCGTCGGGCGTGTGCTCGACCAGGGAGCGATAGCGCGCGGCCATCTGTTCGGCGGCGTCGACCGCGGCGGCCAGCTTGTCATCACCCACTCGAACCCCCATCGTCGACCCCATTATGGCCATTGGATCACGGATTATTCTGGTTTCGACGTGCACCAGGCCACACTGTCCATGGTGTTGCTTCGATCACAGTACCGGCAGTTTCCGGAGTTCGATCCGGCGACCACGACAGAACCCGTTTCTCGTTGAGGTGAGTCGTCCTTGGAGTGGCTCGCGACAGTCTGCGCTGGAGTTGTGCGTGTCGGATCGCGACCTGTGCGCACGACTCCGGAACCAGGCAGTGTGCGGCGGCCGAGAGCTATCCGACCGAGCATCTGTTCTCAGATTGTCCGCACATCTTCGCGCTGAAACCGCTTGTGGGCTATCGGTCGAGCCTCGGCGGCCGCTGTCGAAGTGGCGGTGGCCGTGCTGAGCTACGTCCGTGGTGTCGTGCAGGCAGTCCCGATCGCCGCGCCCGTGTGGCGGTGGCTACCGGATAGTTCGGCGACGTTCGGTAGCAGTAGCACCGTGAGGCTTTTGCTGGGCTGGGTGGCAACAACTCCGTCGTGGTAGTCGGCGGAACATGTCGGTGCCCGTGTCTAGCATGGCGATCGGAAGTATGTCCGGACGCTGAACACAGCTGAACACATGGGAGAAGGGACGGCTCGTGGCGGAACGCCTCACTGTGCGCGGAGCTCGGGAGCACAACCTCAAAGGGGTCGATCTGGACTTGCCGCGCGACAGCCTCATCGTGTTCACCGGTCTGTCCGGATCCGGGAAGTCGAGCCTGGCATTCGACACTATTTTCGCAGAGGGTCAGCGGCGTTACGTCGAATCGCTGTCCGCGTACGCGCGGCAGTTCCTCGGACAGATGGACAAGCCCGATGTCGACTTCATCGAGGGGCTCTCGCCCGCGGTGTCCATCGACCAGAAGTCGACCAACCGTAACCCGCGCTCGACTGTCGGCACCATCACCGAAGTCTACGACTACCTGCGCCTGCTCTACGCGCGAGCGGGCACGCCGCATTGCCCGGTGTGTGGTGAACTGATCGCGAGGCAGACGCCGCAACAAATCGTCGACCAGGTGCTCGCTATGGCGGAAGGCCTTCGGTTCCAAGTGCTCGCCCCGGTGGTGCGTACCCGTAAAGGTGAGTTCGTCGATCTGTTCGACCAGCTGAATGCCCAAGGCTATTCCCGCGTGCGGGTCGATGGCGTGGTGTATCCACTCACCGATCCGCCGAAATTGAAGAAGCAGGAGAAGCACGATGTCGAGGTCGTGATCGACCGCTTGGCGGTGAAGCCGAGCGCCAAACAGCGCCTGACGGATTCGATCGAGACCGCGCTGCGGCTGGCCGACGGCATCGTCGTGCTCGATTTCGTCGACCGTGACGAGCATGCGCACGATCGGGAGCGCCGTTTCTCCGAGCGGCTCGCCTGCCCGAATACCCATCCACTGGACATCGAGGACCTGGAGCCACGTTCTTTCTCGTTCAACTCACCCTACGGCGCTTGTCCGGACTGCACTGGTCTCGGTATCCGCAAGGAGGTCGACCCGGAACTGGTGGTGCCGGATCCGACACTGAGCCTGAACGAGGGCGCGATCGCCCCGTGGTCGCGCAGCGGCCAGACTTCCGAGTATTTCACCAGGCTGTTGTTCGGTCTCGCCGAAACCATGGGCTTCTCCATGGACACCCCGTGGCAGGACCTGCCGCTGAAGGCGCGTAAGGCGGTACTGGAGGGCAGCGCCGATCAGGTGTACGTGTCCTACACCAGTCGCTATGGACGCAAACGCTCGTACTACGCGGATTTCGAGGGCGTGATGCCGTTCCTGCAGCGGCGCATGGAGAGCACCGATTCCGAGCAGATGAAGGAGCACTATGACGGGTACATGCGCGATATCCCGTGTCCGGTGTGCGGCGGTGCGCGGTTGCGCCCGGAGATCCTCGCGGTCACCATCGCCGCGAATGGTGACAGGAAGTCCATCGCCCAGGTCAGCGACCTCTCTATCGGTGAATGCGCTGCTTTTCTGAACTCGCTGACCTTGGGGGAACGCGCGGCCGCCATCGCAGGGCAGGTGCTCAAGGAAGTGCAGGCGAGGCTGGGTTTCCTGCTCGATGTCGGTTTGGAGTACCTGACACTCTCCCGTGCGGCGGGCACGCTCTCCGGCGGAGAAGCGCAACGCATCCGGCTTGCCACGCAGATCGGCTCCGGCCTGGTCGGTGTGCTCTACGTACTCGACGAGCCGTCTATCGGCTTGCACCAGCGGGATAATCGCAGACTCATCGACACACTCACCCGGCTGCGCAATCTCGGCAACACGCTGATCGTCGTCGAGCACGATGAGGACACGATCCGGGCTTCGGACTGGGTGGTCGACATCGGTCCGTTCGCGGGTGAGCACGGCGGCACAGTGGTGCACAGCGGACCCTATGAGCGGCTGCTCACCAATTCGGATTCGTTGACTGGCGCGTACCTTGCCGGACGGGAGCGGATCGATGTGCCGCCTGAACGCCGTCCAGTCGAGAAGAAGCGACAGCTCACTGTAGTCGGTGCCAGGGAGCACAACCTCAAGGGCATCGATGTCGGCTTCCCGCTCGGCGTGCTCACCTCGGTGACTGGTGTGTCCGGTTCAGGGAAGTCGACGCTGGTGAACGACATCCTGGCGACAGTGCTGGCGAACCGCCTCAACGGCGCACGACAGGTACCGGGCAGACACACCCGAATCAATGGGCTCGACCACTTGGACAAGCTGGTGCAGGTGGACCAGTCGCCGATCGGTCGCACGCCGCGATCGAATCCGGCCACCTACACAGGTGTCTTCGACAAGATTCGCACGCTGTTCGCGGCCACCACCGAGGCCAAGGTGCGAGGCTACCAACCGGGCCGATTCTCCTTCAATGTCAAAGGCGGTCGCTGTGAGGCGTGTTCCGGCGACGGCACCTTGAAGATCGAGATGAACTTTTTGCCAGACGTCTATGTTCCGTGCGAGATCTGCCACGGCGCCCGGTACAACCGGGAGACATTAGAAGTGCACTACAAGGGCAAGACCATCGCCGAGGTGCTGGATATGTCGATCGAGGAGGCCGCGGAGTTCTTCGAGCCGGTCACCTCGATCCACCGGTATCTCAAGACCCTGGTGGATGTCGGTCTCGGTTACGTGCGTCTCGGGCAGAGCGCGCCGACCCTTTCCGGTGGTGAGGCCCAGCGGGTGAAGCTGGCCGCCGAGTTGCAGAAGCGGTCCACCGGCCGAACAGTGTATGTCCTCGACGAGCCGACCACCGGTCTGCACTTCGAAGACATCCGCAAGTTGCTCGCTGTTGTCAACGGGTTGGTCGACAAGGGCAACACAGTGATCGTTATCGAACACAACCTGGACGTCATCAAGACCTCCGATTGGATCATCGACATGGGTCCTGAAGGTGGCTCCGGAGGAGGGGAAGTGGTGGCCCAGGGCACACCTGAAGATGTCGCGGCCGTTACCGCCAGCTACACCGGCCGCTTCTTGCGGGAGGTGCTGAACCAACCCGCGTCGCAAGGCGCGGTGCGGAAGGCACCGGCGAAGAAAACAGCGGCGAAGGCTGCCAAGCGGGTGGCGAAGAAGGCGATGGTCGGCTGACCGAGCATTCGGCGCGGCGCGGCGCGGCGCGGTCGAGCGCGGACCGCGCCGGTTTCCCTCTTCTTCATGCCCTCCGTTCCTCATGTCTTCCGCGCATCAGCGGTCGGCGATGGTGTGGATCAGCTCCGCGAGTTCCTTCGGTTTGGACCACATCGGCCAGTGGCCGGTAGGAAGGTCGATATATTCGGCGTCGATGCGCGCCAGTTCGGCGAAGGTTCCCGCACCGGTGTCGTCCCGTAATTTCTTGACCAGCTCGGCGGTCATGCTGCTGCAGATCACGGTGGTCGGAACGGTCAGCCGGGCAGGTGAATCGCTCAATCGCAGCGGTGCCGCGGCGACGGATACCGGCTGCGACACGGCACGCTCCCGAAAGCGCGCCAAGACTGTCTCGTCCAACCCTGCCAAGCTGTTGCCTTCGGCTTCCAGCCGGGTCCACTCCGGCAACGGCCACTCCCGTACGGCGATGTCCAGCGCGGAGTTGATGACGAAACCGTTCGGAAGCGGCGCGCTGTCGACGTAGATCGCCCGACGGAACAGATCGGGTTTGCGGTCGATGGCGAGATAGCCGGGCGCCGCGCCGCCGGAGTGAGCGACAAGCACGACGGTTTCGTTCGGCGGCACCGCGTCGATGATGGCCTGTGCCTGGATTTCCAGAGTCGCCGACAAGCGGTCGGGGTCCGCGGCATCCAGGCCCGGTAGAGTGAGTGCCTGTACCTCGTGGCCATGCTTGCGCAAAACGGGAACGATTTCGTCCCACGCCCATGCGCCGAGCCAGAATCCGGGGGCGAGAAGAATCTGAGTAGCCATAGCTTTACTGTGCCTTACCCGGAACTCTATCGTGCCCTACCCGCAGTTTCACTGCGCCCTACACACAGGGAATATTCCGGAATGCCGCCGTGAAGAGTATGCCGTCGGTAGCTCGGAGGCCCGCAGAACGTGCGCTGCGATCGCCACCGTGGGTCAATGAACCGGGCCGGTGTACTTCTCGCCAGGACCTTTGCCCAGCTCGTCAGGGTGGGCTGAGGTCTCACGGAAGGCGCGCTGCAACGATTGCAGGCCCTCACGAATCGGTCCGGCATGCGGGCCCAAGTACTCCACCGAGGCCGTCACCAGCCCCGCCAGCGCCGTGATCACACGCCGAGCCTCATCCAGATCACGGCGTGGGCTGGTATCCGGTTCTTCGTCGGCCAAGCCGAGTTTCTCCGCCGCCGAGCTCATCAACATCACACAGGCGCGGCTGATCACCTCGACCGCGGGGATATCGGCCAGTTCGCGTACTGAGGCGTCGAGCTCGTCGGTCATGCCCTTCAGGCTAGCGACGCCGGCTAAGACACTCAGCGGTGGGCGGGAGAGTCTGGGTGGCCTTACCTATCGGCTCCATGTCCGCTCGGTTCCTGGTGCGGTGATCAGAGACTGCGGTGATCAAAGCCAAGGTGGCCCGCGTACCGAGTGGGGTCGCACGCGTGATGTGACCGAGAGCCATTCCGTTCTGATTCGGCGATAGCCGAAGAGAATGTTAGACTCTCCGCTGACGACCGCCCTGGACTTGTCCAGGGCTGATAAGTGGAGCCCGACTCCCACCGTTGCCGACGAATGCTCGTACGGGTCAACGGTCCGGTCACCCGTACGATGAGGCGGGTTTCTCGTATCGGGGTTCTCGCAGGAGGGCCGCCGTGTGAGAGATGATTCGCGGTAACTCGCGATCGGTGATCGGTCGACATCGGGCCCCGTGCGTGGAATACCGCACCGGGGCCCCTGTGTTGAACAGGGGTTGCAGTTATTGCGTGCGGTCGTCCGATGACACCGCTTGACCTAGGAGGCCCCATCAGCACTGAGACCCGCATCAACGATCGCATCCGTGTTCCCGAGGTCCGGCTCATCGGACCCGGCGGCGAACAGGTTGGGATCGTGCGTGTTGAAGATGCACTACGCGTCGCCCTCGAAGCCGACCTCGATCTGGTCGAGGTGGCACCCGATGCCCGCCCGCCGGTCTGCAAGATCATGGATTACGGCAAATTCAAGTACGAGACGGCGCAGAAAGCGCGTGAGTCTCGGAAGAACCAGCAGCAGACCGTGATCAAGGAGCAGAAGCTCCGGCCGAAGATCGATGACCACGACTACGAGACCAAGAAGCGCAACGTTGTGCGCTTTCTCGAGGCCGGATCCAAGGTCAAGGTGACAATCATGTTCCGGGGGCGTGAGCAGTCCCGGCCCGAGCTCGGATTCCGGCTACTACAGCGGCTGGCCTCTGATGTCGCCGATCTCGGGTTCGTGGAGACCTCGGCCAAGCAGGACGGTCGCAATATGACCATGGTCCTCGCCCCACACAAGGGCGCGAAGACCAGGGCCAAGGCGCAGCAGGATTCGGCCCCGCGCCAGGCGCCCGCCACCGCACCGGGTGGTAAGCCCGCAGCGGAGCAGGCCGAGACGGCCGGCCCGCAGTAAACACCGATCAGAACACGGCGGCCCCGACCGCCGGGACGACAGATAGAGGAATCCATGCCGAAGATGAAGAGCCACAGCGGCACCTCGAAGCGATTCAAGGTGTCCGGTAAAGGCAAACTGCTGCGCCAGCAGGCGAACCGTCGCCATCTGTTCGAGCACAAGCCCACCCGCCGGACTCGTCGCCTGGATGGCACGGAGGTCGTCGCGGCCGCCGATGTTCGCCGAGTGAAGAAACTGCTCGGCATCTGATTGCGCCGCTGCGCAGGCCGGCCGGTACGACGTGACAGAAGCGTCTCCGGCGCGCTACTTCTCCCGACCCATTTCCGGGCGCCGTCCGCGCCCCAGATCGAACAGGACTGATCAGTGGCACGCGTCAAAAGAGCCGTCAACGCTCAGAAGAAGCGCCGTTCCATCCTCGAGGCATCCAAGGGCTACCGTGGCCAGCGTTCGCGGCTGTACCGCAAAGCCAAGGAACAGCAGCTGCACTCGCTTACCTACGCCTACCGGGATCGCCGGGCGCGTAAAGGAGACTTCCGCAAGCTGTGGATCGCTCGGATCAATGCCGCGGCGCGGATCAACGACATCACCTACAACCGTTTCATCCAGGGCCTGAAGGCAGCGGGCGTCGA
Organism: Nocardia sp. TBRC8007; assembly: GCF_056629435.1. Taxonomy (NCBI): domain Bacteria; kingdom Bacillati; phylum Actinomycetota; class Actinomycetes; order Mycobacteriales; family Nocardiaceae; genus Nocardia; species Nocardia sp. TBRC8007. Next base: position 570,631 of record NZ_JBWSOR010000001.1, read on the forward strand.
GGTGGACCGCAAGATTCTCGCCGAGCTCGCGGTGTCGGATGCCGAGGCGTTCGCCGGCCTCGTCGCGGTGGCCAAGGCCGCCCTGCCGCAGGATGTCAACGCGCCTGCCGCATGAGTGCGATGCGCAGCGGGCATTACGTCCGTGTGGCATGACAGTGCCGAGCACCGATGCGGCGCGATCATGAGCAGGCGATCATCGGTACCAGGTCGGTCGACGCACGGACAGTTGTCGCAGCGACCCGTGGCGGCGCTCAGCGAGCGTAATCCGCGGGTCGTTTCCGCTGTCAAACTGCAGCGCGGCACGGAGCGTCGCAAAGTGGGACGGTTCCTCGCCGAAGGCGCCAATGCTGTGGCCGCGGCTTTGGACACCGCGCATGTGCATGAGCTGTTCTACTCGATGGCCGCCGCTGAGCGTGACCACGCGCTGATCGCAGGTGCGGTCGCCGCGGGGATTCGCGCTACGTTGGTCAGTGATCGGGCGGCGCGGCAGCTCGGCGAAACCGTCACGGTGCCGGGATTGGTGGCAGTCTGTGATCTGCTCGACGTTCCGCTCCGGCGCATACTCGACGCGAAGCCACGCATGCTGGCCGTTCCTGTCGAGATGGCCGAGCCTGGCAATGCCGGAACTCTCGTCCGGCTCGCCGACGCCGTCGGTGTCGATGGTGTGGTGCTTGCGGGCGACAGTGTCGACCCGCACAACGGCAAGTGTGTGCGAGCCAGCGCGGGCAGCGTCTTCCATGTGCGGATTTCCCGACAGCGGGATATCGGGCAGACACTGGACTCGATCGCGGCGGCAGGCCTTACGATCCTGGCGACCGCGGCGAACGGCGAAGTCGATCTCGACGACGCCGACGAGCTGTTCGCTGGACCGGTCGCGTGGTTGTTCGGCAGCGAGGCGCACGGCCTCGCCCCTACCGTCGCGTGCCGTGCCGATCATCGCATTCGCATCCCGATCCGAGGCCGGGCCGAGAGCCTGAATCTGGCCACCGCCGCGGCGATCTGTCTTTACGCGAACTCCCACGTCCGCTACCGCACTGGTTCCTGATCGATGCTCCGCGCCGAGCCCAGGACAGTTGAGCCCAGGACAGTTGAACCCAGGACAACAGCTCCGACTCCGTGCTTCTTGCCATGACCGTGGCGGGCAATCCATGTGAACCGCTCCCGGCCCATCGAATACGATGCGACCAGCAGCAATGCGGACCAGCAAACAGCTGTGCCCGCGAACCGATCCCAAGGGGAGAGACTGAGTATCGTGGCCGACGACATCGACGTAGGCGAGCAGAACGCGGTGCTGACCGAGGAGGCACTGGCCGCGGCCGCGGCAGCCGCCGAAAAGGCGTTCGCCGCGGCTGCCGACCTGGATGCGCTCGCGGTCGCGAAGACCGACCATCTTGGTGGTAAGACACCGCTCGCCCTGGCCCAGCGTGCGCTGGGCGGCCTGCCGAAGTCGGAGAAGGCAGGCGCGGGCAAGCGGGTCAACCTCGCCAGGTCCAGGGTGGCCGAGGCGTACGAAGCTCGCCGCGCCACATTGTCGGCCGAGCGGGATACCGCGGTCCTGCTCGCCGAGACTATCGACGTGACGCTGCCCGCTCGGCGCGCGGCGGTCGGCGCCAGACATCCGATCACGGTCATCTCCGAGCAGATCGCCGACGTGTTCGTCGCGATGGGCTGGGAGATCGCTGAGGGACCAGAAGTGGAAACCGAACACTTCAATTTCGATGCGCTGAACTTCTTGCCCGACCATCCGGCGCGCACCATGCAGGACACCTTCCATATCGCGCCAGAGGGTTCGCGACAGGTCCTGCGTACGCATACCTCCCCGGTGCAGGTGCGTTCGATGCTGGAACGTGATCTGCCGATCTATGTGGCCTGCCCCGGCCGGACTTTCCGCACCGACGAGCTGGACGCTACGCACACCCCGGTGTTCTCTCAGGTCGAAGGACTGGCGGTGGACAAGGGGCTGACCATGGCGCATCTGCGTGGCACTTTGGACGCGCTGGCCAGGGCGCTGTTCGGGCCGCGGACTCGGACTCGCATGCGCCCCAACTACTTTCCATTCACCGAGCCCTCTGCCGAGGTCGATGTGTGGTTTCCGGACAAGAAAGGTGGTCCCGGCTGGGTCGAATGGGGCGGCTGCGGCATGGTGAACCCGAAGGTGCTGATTGCCAGTGGGATCGATCCCGAGACTTACAGTGGGTTCGCGTTCGGCATGGGCCTGGAACGGACGCTGCAGTTCCGCAACGGCATCCCGGACATGCGCGATATCGTCGAAGGCGACGTGCGTTTCACACTGCCCTTCGGTATCCAGTCCTGACCTCACCCTTCGATCGAGAGAGCGAAACGTCACGTGCGAGTAGCGCAGTCCTGGCTAACCGAAATCATCCAGCGCACCAACCCGGAATGGTCGGTGACACCGGAAGAACTCGACGCGGGATTCGTCCGGGTCGGTCTGGAGGTCGAAGAGGTCGAAACGCTGACACGAGTAGTGGGTTCGGCGAGCGACGAGGCGGAGCAGGGCGGCGAGCCGCCGTTAGTGGTCGGTCGGGTCGTCGAGATCACCGAGCTGACCGAGTTCAAGAAACCGATCCGTTTCTGCAAGGTGGATATCGGTAAACCCGAGCCGCAGGAGATCATATGTGGCGCGCGGAATTTCGCCGTCGGAGATCTGGTGGTCGTGGTGCTGCCCGGCGGTGTGCTGCCCGGTGGATTCCGCATCGCCGCACGTAAGACCTATGGCCGTGTCTCCCACGGGATGATCTGTTCGGTCGCCGAACTCGGTATCGGCAAGGACCATTCCGGCATCCTGGTGCTGGAGCCGGGCACCGCCGAGCCGGGCACCGATGCCAATGAGTTGCTCGGTCTGGACGACACCGTCATCGAGCTGAATATAACTCCCGACCGTGGCTATTGTTTCTCGGTGCGCGGACTGGCGCGCGAGCTGGCCTGTGGTTTCGATCTCGACTACGCCGACCCGGCCGTGCGGACTTTGTCCGATCACGAGCGACAGGCTTGGGCGATCCGGGTCGAGCCGAGTTCTCGGTGCACTCGGTTCGCGGCGCGTCGGGTCACCGGCATCGACCCGGAAGCGGTCAGTCCATGGTGGTTGCAGCGCAGGCTGCTGCTTTCGGGTGTGCGTCCGATCTCGCCCGCAGTCGACGTCACCAACTACGTCATGCTAGAGCTGGGGCAACCGCTACACGCTTTCGACGCGGCAAAGGTGTCGGGTGCTTTGGTGGTCCGCACCGCGAACCAGGGGGAGACCCTGCGGACTCTGGACGATGTGGAGCGGGTGCTCGCCGCCGAGGATGTGGTGATCGCCGACGAGTCCGGGATCATCTCACTGGCCGGTGTGATGGGCGGGGCAAGCACCGAGGTAGGGGCGAAGAGCACCGATATCCTGCTGGAGGCGGCCACCTGGAACCCGCTGCTGATCTATCGGACCGCGCGCAGGCACAAGCTGGTTTCGGAGGCGGGTAAGCGGTACGAGCGGGTCGTCGATCCGGAGATCAACGTCGCCGCGCTCGACCGCGCGGCCACCTTGCTCGCCGAGATCGCCGGTGGAACCGTGGAGCCCGAGCTGAGCGATATCCGGGTCCTGGTCCCCGCGCCTGAGCCCATTCGGATGGATATCGAGCTGGCCGACCGGGTCGCGGGTGTAACTTACCCGACCGGGACCTCGGCCCGGCGGCTGGCCCAGGTCGGCTGCGCCATCGAGGTCGGTGTCAGTACGGCCGGACACGGTCAGCTGGTGGTGACCGCGCCGAGCTGGCGACCCGATCTGGCTGGTCCTGCCGACCTGGTGGAGGAGGTGTTGCGGCTGGAGGGGCTCGAACAGATCCCGTCTGTGCTGCCCACCGCCCCGGCGGGGCGTGGCCTCACCCCGACGCAGCACCGCCGCCGTGCGGTGAGCCGCGCGCTGGCCTTCGCTGGATGTGTGGAGGTCTTGCCACCGGTATTTCTTCCTGCCGGCGTATTCGACACTTGGGGGCTGGCTGTCGACGATCCGCGTCGCGTCACCACCCGGGTAGTGAATCCGCTCGACGTGGAACGCGCCGAACTGGCCACTACCCTGCTGCCCGGCCTGCTGGAGGTCGCCGCCCGAAACATCGCACGTGGCGCTCGTGACCTCGCTATCTATGGTATAGCTCAGGTCGTGCTGTCCGGGCCCGACACCAGGACGGTGGAAGCGCTGCCGGTGGATCGTCGCCCTACTGACGCTCAGATCGCGGAGCTGCTCGACTCGCTCCCGGCACAACCGGTGCATGTGGCCGCCGTTCTGACCGGACATCGCGAACCGCGCGGGCCATGGGGGCCGGGCCGTCTGGTCGAAGCTGCCGATGCCTTCGCCCTCGTCGATGCCGTCGCGGACGCGGCGGGCGTGACCATCGATCGTCGCTCCGGCGCTCGATTGCCGTGGCATCCTGGTCGGTGCGCCGAGCTGGTGAGCGAGGGGATCGTCGTCGGATATGCCGGCGAACTGCACCCTGCGGTGCTGGAACGTTCCGGTTTGCCGCCGCGCACCTGCGGCGTAGAGCTCGACCTGGACGCATTGCCGCTGCGCGAAGCACGGCCAGCTCCTACCGTGTCGCCGTTCCCCGCGGTGTTGCAGGATGTCTCGGTGAGTGTCGAGAAGACGGTTCCCGCCGCGTCGGTGGAATCCGCGCTGCGGGCAGGCGGCGGCGAGTTGCTGGAAGACATCGCTTTGTTCGACGTATACGAGGGCGAACAGGCGGGTGCGGGGCGCAAGTCGCTCACCTATGCTCTGCGCTTCCGTGCAACTGATCGGACGTTGACCGAAGGCGAAGCCAGCGCGGCTCGTGACGCGGCCGTCGCTGTCGCGACCGAGTCCGTCGGGGCGGTACTTCGCGGCTGATCGCCGCCCTTGCGGTATCCGCGCGGCCGGTGTGGTCGCGTGGATATCGTTCGGTCCGCTGTTTCCCGCGACCCGATGCACATGCGGCAATCCGTTCCTGCTGTGGATGCTCGTCGGTCGCGCAGGTCGCTCGTCGAGGCGTGCCCTCTGCTATCGATCAGGAGTAAGAACGAGGGTATGCGACATCCGATCAGTCCATTCTTCGATGCGCTTTCCTACAAACGGGAGCAGAAGCTGACCCGGACCCCGGCGTTGCTCAGTATGAAATACACCGACTTGTCACTGATCACCTCGGACGGAGAAACCCTGCACGGCTGGTGGATGCCTGCGCGGGATTCGATGGGGCACATTCTTTTCACGCATGGCAAAGGGGGCAATATCGGCGATTGGGTGCCGTTGTTCGCCTTGCTCGTCAAGGCAGGTTTCGATGTGCTGGCCTTCGATTACCGTGGTTTCGGGCGCAGCACCGGAAGGCCTACTGAGCGCGGTACGTATCTCGATGCCCACGCGGCCCACGCGGCGTTGCTGAAGCAACCTGGAACCGATTCTGAGCGAGTGCTCTTCTTGGGCGAATCGCTCGGCTGCGGAGTCGCGCTCGAGCTGGCGCAGCAACACCCACCGACCGGGTTGATGTTGATGTCCGCTTTCACCAGCATTCGCGATATGATGCGCTCCAGGTATCCGTTCCTGCTCGCAATGCTGATCCCGGATGCCTACCCGAATGAGCGTCGTATCCGCATGCTGGGTGTCCCGGTGCTGATCATGCATGGTGAACAGGACGAAGTGCTGCCGGTATGGCATGCGGAACGGCTCTACGCTGCGGCGCAACGGCCAAAGCGCCTGGTTGTCTTCCCTGGCGCGGGGCATAGCGACCTGTTCATCGTAGGTGGTTCGGCTTGGTTCAACCTCGTGCGCGATTGGGCCGGCGCCCTCGTTCGGCAATGAACAACGCTACGCATCCTCGACCTGGCGGCGGTGGTGACACCAGTGGTGCTGTAGAAGACAGATCGTCCGGGCAGGTCGGTATCGAATCGATCGGGTCGTCGAGTACCCGGCCAGTGGCGTGGCACCGCCCCACATGAGTGATACAACTGCTTCTCCTATTATGACTCCCGACACTCCTGTGGCGACCGCCTCGTGGCGCAGGCAGATAACGGAGATAGTCCGGGCAGGTCTATGGCTTGTTCACGGAGGCAGAGCTGCCGATACCGTCATCAGGTACTTCCAGGCCGGCCGTGCGCGGTGGCGGTTGTCCCTCGGTCGGCACTCCTTTTCGGCCGGTTCACGATAGGGTCGAGCAGTATTTCGGCGCCGTGCGGGGAAGGGGCGAACTCGACCGGCGAATGTCGGCGGGCCGGAATACGGACGACCACAGCGATGCGCGTGAGAAAGTCGCGCGCGAGCGCCTGGACCGAACCAGAAATCGTTGTGCGGCAACGGTATCGACCTATATCAGTGGCAATTCGGTCAGGTGTCGGACTACGACTGCGATGAGGGTGGAACTCGATGAGTGAGCCGCGTGAAATTGCCGAACGGCTGCTGGATGCCCAAGTGGAATTCCTGCTTGCCGAAGTAACCGGAGAGCGCTTCACCGAGGTGATCGTGCGAGATACCGAAGCTGTGCTCGGGGTCGCAGACACCCTTGTCTTCCGGGATACCGTCGAGATCGAGCAGGCCAAAGAGACCATCCGTACCGTTATCGAGCTGATCGGTGGCAGCCCGGTGCTCGCCGATATGGTCGGGGTGTTCGCCGATACCATCTACGATCGCATCGCCGCCGATCACGACTACACGCTCGGTGAAGTGGTCGACCGTGAGCCGGTGGAGGCACTGCTGGAGAAGCTTGTCGGCATGCATCAGACGCAGGAGCGTCTGTTGGACCGGCTCACCGAGAGTCCGCTGATCGCCACCGTCGCCTCTAAGTTCGTGGACAAGTTGATCAATGACTTCGTACAAGCCAACCGGGAACGTGCCGAGAAGATCCCCGGTGTCTCCTCGCTCATGTCGCTGGGGCAGTCCGCGGCCACGCGCGCGAAGAAGGTCGCCGACGGAACGTTTGTGGGCGATCTGGCGGGTAAGGGTGCGTTGTTCGCGCTCAAGCGCACCAATAACGCGATTCGTGAGATGTTGCGTGACGCCCCGGTGCACGACGCCGCGATGGAGTTCTGGGATCTGCACGCCGACGAACCGGTGAGCGGACTGCGTGAGTACCTCACCCAGAAGGATCTCAACGAGTTGGTGCTTCTGTGCTACGAAATCGCTGTCACCACCAGAGAGAAGGAGTACTTCGGCCTGCTCGTGGACGAGTGCGTCGAGGTGTTCTTCACCAAATACGGTGATTACACACTGGCGGCCTTACTGCCAGAACTCGGGCTCAGTGGTGCCGATATCATGAGGGAGATCGTGCGTTACGGACCGGCGGTCATCGAAGGCGCGAAGCGCGAGGGTGTCCTGGCTACTCTGATTCGCGAGCGCCTCGCCCCCTTCTATACTTCAGGCACCGTGCTCGACATTCTCGCCGGGAAGTAGATCATCGCAGCGCTGGGTGATCGCGGGGGTCGGCTACGATCTGATACATCGATTCCATCGCCGGTGTGGGCTGTGTCGCATACCCGTGCCTGCCGCAGCGCAATAGTGTCTGATCATGGGCGAATCGATGATCGACACGGCGCAGGACGCTACCAGGCCGCTGCGTGACGACATCCGGTTCCTCGGCGGCGTGCTCGGCGACATCATCCAGGATCATGAGGGCCCTGAGGTCTTCGACCTCATCGAGCGGGTACGCATCGAGGCGTTTCGGGTGCGTCGCGAGGAGGTCGGACGCAGCGCTGTCGCGCAGATGCTGGACGGGGTGGATATCACAGTGGCCCTCCCGCTCATCCGCGCGTTCAGCTATTTTGTCTTGCTGGCCAACTTGGCCGAGGACATCCAGCGCGACCGGCGTCGCGCCGCACATGAGGCGGCCGGGGAACCGTCACAGGATTCCTCGCTCGCGGCAACCTACCGCAAGCTGGACGCGGCGGCACTGGACGGGAACCGGGTCCGGGATCTGCTGGCCGATGCGCTGGTGTCGCCGGTGATCACCGCCCACCCGACGGAGACCCGCCGCCGTACTGTTTTCGATGCGCAGGCCCGGATCACCGAGCTGATGCGCTTGCGTCAGCGCTATGTCGGAAGCGATCGCGCCGAGCTGGAACTGCAGATCCGCAAGCAGGTGCTCAGTCTGTGGCGAACTGCACTGATCAGGTTGGCCCGCTTACGGATCCAGGACGAGATCTCGGTGGGCCTGCGCTACTACGACCTCACCCTGTTCGAGGTGATCCCGGCGATCAACGCCCAGGTGCGTGCCGCATTACGCGCCCGCTGGCCGGATGCCCAGTTGCTGCCGCGCCCGATCCTGCGTCCTGGTTCGTGGATCGGCGGCGATCGGGACGGAAACCCGTACGTCACCGCGGACGTGGTACGGCAGGCCGCCCATCGTGCCGCAGGCGTTGCTTTCGAACATTACCTGCGCGAGCTGGTGGAGCTGGAGAAGACGCTGGCCCTGTCGGCCCGACTGGTTACGGTGACGCCCGAAGTGGCCGCGCTCGCAGCGACTGGGTACTCCGATCCGACCGTGCACGCCGATGAGCCGTATCGTCGCGCGCTGCATCACATCCGCGTCCGGCTGACCACCACCGCCCGCGTTGCGCTCGGGGAAGCCCTGCCGGGTGACCTGGCCGCCGAGGCCCGGCCTTATCCGACGCCACAGGCAGTCCTGGACGACCTCGATGCCGTGGACGCCTCGCTGCGCGACAGTGGAGACGGCTTACTCGCCGATGATCGCCTCGCCACCTTGCGTCACGCCCTGGAAACCTTCGGCTTCCACTTGCAGGGGCTGGATATGCGGCAGAATTCCGAAGTGCACGAACACGTGGCCGCAGAGCTGCTGGCCTGGGCCGGGGTGCACCCGGATTACGCGGCTCTGCCGGAAGCGCGGCGGGTGGAGTTGCTCGCGGCAGAGCTGCGCACCCGTCGTCCGCTGCTCGGTCCGCACGCGCGGTTGAGTGAACTCACCACGGAAGAACTCGACATCGTTCGTGCCGCACGGGACATCGTAGACGCGTTCGGCGCGGAGGCGGTGCCGAACTACATCATCAGCATGTGCACTTCGGTCAGTGACCTGCTCGAGGCCGCCCTGCTACTGAAGGAGGGCGGACTGCTCGATCCGGGAGAGCCGAATGAGCCGCCGAGCTGCTCGGTGGGTATCGTGCCGCTGTTCGAAACTATCGAAGATCTGGGCGCCGGAGCGGCGACTCTGGCCGCGGCACTCGATGTTCCCGTGTATCGAGAGTTGGTGACGGCGCAGGGGATGCGTCAAGAGGTGATGCTCGGGTACTCCGACTCCAACAAGGATGGGGGGTACTTGGCCGCGAACTGGGCGCTGTACCGGGCGGAGCTGGATCTGGTCGAGGTGGCCCGCACGACCGGAATCCGGCTGAGGTTGTTCCACGGACGTGGTGGCACGGTCGGCCGCGGCGGTGGGCGCAGTTATGACGCGATTCTAGCCCAGCCCGCAGGTGCGGTTCGCGGCTCGTTGCGGCTCACCGAGCAGGGGGAGGTGATCGCGGCCAAGTACGCCGAACCCGGTGCGGCGCACCGTAATCTGGAATCACTGCTCGCAGGCACGTTGGAGTCGACCCTACTGGACATGGAGGGCCTCGGCGCCGACGCGGAGCCTTCTTACGAGATCATGGATGACTTGGCGGCACGCGCCCGCGCGGCGTATGCGCTGCTGGTGCACGAAACTCCAGGATTCGTCGAGTACTTTCGTCAGTCCACACCGATCGCCGAGGTCGGAGACCTGAACATCGGCAGCAGACCCGCTTCGCGCAAGCCGACGAACTCGGTCGCGGACCTGCGCGCCATTCCGTGGGTGATGTCCTGGAGCCAGGCGCGGGTGATGCTGCCGGGCTGGTACGGCACCGGCACCGCACTGGAAGAGTGGATCGGTGGCGACATACAGCGTTTAGCGATCTTGACGGATCTGTACCATCGCTGGCCATTCTTCCGGACGGTGCTGTCCAACCTGGCGCAGGTGATGGCCAAGAGCGACTTGGATATCGCCGCCAGGTACGCCGAACTCGTCGACGATGTGGTGTTGCGGGAACAGATCTTCGGCATGATCCGTGACGAACACGCCCGCACCATCCGTATGCACGCCGCGATCACCGGCAACGATCACTTGCTCGCCGACAACCCCGCGTTGGCGGAATCAATCCACAATCGCTTCCCGTACCTGGAGCCGCTCAACCAGATGCAAGTGCGACTGCTGCGCCGCCTGCGCGCAGGCGACGACTCTGAGTTGGTCAAGCGCGGGATACTGCTGACCATGAATGGTCTGGCCACCGCCCTGCGCAATTCCGGCTGAGCCGCCGAACGTGGTCCGCGCACAGCGACCCGGCAGCATCCCAGCCGGGTGCGTGACCAGTTTATCCGAGCACTGCGGCGTGCGCCGCCATCGGTTACACTCCGACCTCGGTATCCGCCGTGCTGATGCCGAACACTACTGCGTGCGGAGGACACCGTACTCGAGGAACACCGGACTCAGGGAATGCCGTGACGATCGACAAAGCAGCTGTAGCGGCGCTCGGGGATCGAGTGATAGGTCCCGAGCACAAGGGTATGCCGCCGGCTTCCTGGGGGCGCACCGTGCGAGAATTCCTTGCCACCGGGCCAGTTCTCGAGCAGCTGCAGACGCCGGTGCTGACCGTCGACAGTACGGTTGTCGGGACGAATATCGAGGTTATGGCCAACTGGGTGCGCGAGGCGGGCGTCCGGTTGGCACCACACGGCAAGACCACAATGGCTCCTCGGCTGTGGGCCGACCAGCTGGCTGCGGGCGCATGGGGGATCACTCTGGCCACCATCTGGCAGACGCAGGTGGCGCGCGCCTTCGGCGTCTCGCGGGTGTTGTTGGCCAATGCGTTGGTCGATCCGGTCGGCTTGCGCTGGGTAGCAGCGGAAGTGGCACACGACCAGTCCTTCGAGTTCATCTGTTGGGCCGACAGCGTCGAGACGGTCGCGCTGATGGATGCGCACCTGTGCGCCGCACCAGGGACCGGACGCCTTCGCGTGCTGGTGGAACTCGGCAGGCCCGGTGGCCGTACCGGCGCACGTACAGTCGAACAGGCGCATGCCGTGGCTCGAGCGATCGATGAGGCTTCCCGGTTGACGCTGGCTGGGGTGGGCGGTTACGAGGGTGCGTTGGCGCACGATCGCACCCAGGACGGTCTTCGTGAGGTAGGTGATTATCTCGGCGAACTCGCCCGTCTGCATCGGGAGCTCGCGGAGGCCGGGCGATACCGCGACACAGCGATCATCACCGCGGGCGGCAGCGCCTACCCGGATCTGGCGGTCGACTATCTAGCCCCGCTCGCCGACGAGCACGGCGCCCGTGGTGTCGCGACCACCGTCGTGCTGCGCTCGGGGGCGTACATCGTCCATGACGACGGCTTCTACGCGAGCATGTCGCCGTTGGCTCAGCAGCACAGGGCGAATCCGCTGCGTTCGGCTATGCACGGATGGGCACGGACGCTTTCCCGTCCGGAGCCCGGTCTCGCCCTGCTGGATGCCGGCAGGCGCGATCTGCCCTTCGACGCAGGTCTTCCGGTTCCACAGCGTGTCGCCGGAGCCGCCGGTGCGCTGCCCGCTGGTGCGACGGTTTCGGCGCTCAATGACCAGCATGCCTTCCTTCGGTTGCCGGGCGATGGCGCGGCGGAGCTGCCGATCGGCGCGGTCGTGCGTCTCGGTCTGTCCCATCCGTGCACCGCTTTCGACAAGTGGCGGCTCATCCCGATGATCGATGCCTCCGATGCCCAGGTTCCGCGGGTAGTCGACTTCCTGCACACCTTCTTCTGACACGCACCCAATAGCGGGGACCTGAAGCCGGAGTATATGGTCATAGCCGAGTGCGTGGCAGCGATCGCAGGCTCATTGCCGTTTGCCGCTGCGCCACCGATCAGTGCGCGGACCAACAGATCCGGCGGGGATGTCGCAGTGTTCGAGCGGGCGTCCGGTCTTTCCGCCGTGTGGTAGCAGCGGTTCCAGCCTCGCCCATTGAGCGACGGTCAGATCCGCGCGCCCCGCCACCATTACTGCGGTCATGAGGTCTCCGGTTTGTCTCGGGGTTGTGTTTGGTCGTTCAACCCACTTACCGGAGATCTCGCCAATCTGCCAACGCGGACAATGCCTTTCAAAAACTATTGATGGGATGGCACTACGTAACGGTGCCATCCCATCAACTACTTCGATACAGGCCCTAGGTCTCGATACAGGCCCTAGTTCGCCAAGTAATCGATGCGCATTGCTTGTCGGGCGTCACGCATTTTGTGTTGGCGGAGTCGACTTGAAGTGATAGACTTCATGGCAATTTGGGAGGGCACATGTCTGAGAGTTCTTCTTTTTCGACGGTCTTATTGGATAGGATTCACCAGCGCACCGGTAAGACCGCGCTGCGGATGGCTTCTTATGACAATTCCTCATCCGTAGAATGGCGATACGAGGACCTCGGTGCATACGCTGTCGCAGTTGCCGAAGAACTGAGACCGATCATAACGCCGGGTAATCGTGTCCTGTTGGTGTATCCGCCGGGGCTGGATTTCTGCGGGGCCTTTATCGGCGCGATGTTCGCAGGTGCCATCCCGGTACCCGTCTATCCACCGGATGTTGCGCGTCCCGACATATCCTCGGTTCATATCATGAACGTTATCGAGGATTGCAAACCCACAATAGTGCTCACGTTGTCGTTATTCGAGGAGTCCGTTTCGCAACTGATCAATCGACACAAGACGGCGACGGGTGTCATCCGGGTGGTCGGCACGGATAGGATTCGCCGATCGGTTAGTACCCTGTCGGACTTCCGGCCGGTCGATTCGGGGCGGGTCGCCTTCTTGCAGTACACCTCTGGGTCCACCTCGAATCCCAAAGGCGTCGTCGTGTCTCACGACAACCTGCTGCATAATGCGAATCAGATCTGGATTCGGGCCGGACGGCCGGATCCAGATACCGGTATCGTGGTGAGCTGGCTGCCGCTCTACCATGACATGGGCCTTATCGGTATGATTCTGGAACCGCTGTACTTCGGTGGTTCGGTGACCCTCATGTCTCCACTCGACTTCCTGCAGGAACCATTCCGATGGTTGTCGGAAATAAGCAGAACCCGTGCGACTCATTCGGGTGGGCCGAATTTCGGATACGAACTGTGCGTGAAGCGGATCTCGGATCACGAAGTGGATGAACTGGATCTTTCCAGTTGGTCTTTTGCCTACAACGGCGCGGAAAGAATACAGCAGCGAACCCTCGAGGCTTTCTCGCAGAAGTTCGGGCGCGCCGGTTTCGACCCGGCCGCATTCTTCCCCTGTTACGGGCTCGCTGAATCGACACTCATCGTTACCGGTTCTAGGGTGAGCCACAGTGGCTTGAAAAGCTTTGCACTACCCGATGACCCCAATGCTACAGAGCATGTCAGCTGTGGTGAGCCGATCGGTGACATGGAGGTTGTCGTCGTCGACGGTGAATCCGGTCGTGAAGCCGCCGGCGGCGAGGTCGGTGAGATCTGGGCTCGTGGCCCGAGCATTACCTCCGGCTATTGGGACCGGGGTGAATCCGGAGAGGGATTCGACGCATACCTCGCAACGGGAGTAGGCCCATATCTTCGTACCGGAGATATGGGCTTCAAGCAGGACAATGAGCTCTACGTCACGGGACGGACCAAGGATCTGCTGGTCCTCCGCGGACGAAATCTGCATCCCGAAGACATCGAAGCTACGGCGAAGGCGAGTCACACCGCCATTCGTGGCGGGGGTGTCGCGGCCTTCAGCTCAGAAGTGGACGGCACTGAGCGCCTGATTATACTGGTCGAATCGAAGTCGACGAGCGACAGCGGTATAACACGGGCCATTCGGGCCGCTATAGCTCGAAACTATGGTATTGCGCCCTATGATGTGGTGCTGGTTCCGCCGCGTGATATCCCGAAGACGTCCAGCGGAAAAATTCGCCGATTCATGTGTCGGGAGATGTACGAAGCCGGCAAATGGTCGAAGCATGTCGAGAACGGGCTGTCGAAGCAAGGGGTGATTTCTGAGAAAAGTGGGGTTGTCGCGCTCGTCTGCAGCATCCTGAAGAATCTGTTCGAAGCCGGCGACGTGGATCCGCACGCGGACTTCTTCGCCGATCTCGGTGGCGACTCCATCATTGCTGCGGATGCGATTCGAAGTCTGCGTCAAGAGTTCGAGATCGCCATTCCGCTTCGCGCACTGTACGACTACCCCTCAGCTTATATGCTGGCGAACTTCCTGACACAACTCACCGATGACGGGTCATCGTACGCCGCGGCAGACTCCAGGTCTGCGCTACTGGCGGAGGACGCGACTTTCGCACCGACGCTGCCGCCGGGTGTCCTTCGGTGCCTTCCTGGGTCTCGGGGCGCGATCTTCGTGACCGGTTGCACCGGCAATATCGGACCATATTTGATCTCCGAGCTGATGAAGCAGACTAATTCAACGCTGTACTGCCTGATACGCGCGGAGTCCTCCGAGCGTGGAAAGGCGCGGATCATGGGGGACCTACTCCGCTGCGGAAGGTGGGATGCCGCTGTCGAATCGCGTATCGTCCCAGTCGTCGGGGACCTGAGTCTACCGAGATTGGGCCTGGGCGAACGGTCTTTCGTGGAGCTCGCGGAACGTATCGACTCGATATTCCATAATGGTGCCCGCGTCAACTTCCTGCATCAGTACGAGCGGCTACGCTCCCCGAATGTCCTTGGAACACGAGAGGTTATCGAGCTGGCTGCCATCGGCGGGGTGAAAGACATCTTCCACTCGTCGACCGTAGGGGTATTCGACTCCGATTCCTTCTCGCAAGAGATGAACGAGACGATGACACCCATTGATGTCGAACTGCTTCCCAAGGGCTACACACAGAGCAAGTGGATCAGCGAAGCGATGATGTCGAACGCCCGCACGAGGGGCATCCCCGTGACGATCCTCCGGCTCGGTATCACGGGTGGTGACAGCGTGACCGGCAGGTGCGCGGATGATTCGCTGATCGACCGGGTCATAGTGAGTATTCTGCAAATGGGGATGGGTCCCGATATCAACGGAGGTATACAGGTCGCCCCTGTGGACTTTGTTGCCCGTGCCATGGTCTACTTGGCGCTCAACAAGCCCTCGAACGAGGGGGCATATCATATTGTCAATCCGGTGGGCATTCATACGGATTCTGTGTACGAAACCCTCAATTCGTTCGGATATCCGGTGACCGCGGTGCCGTACAAGAGCGTATGGCGGCCGGCTTTGCTGAATTCCACCGATTCGAACTCGCTGTATCCGCTGTTCGCGTTCTTCGATTCGGTTACCGAGAGTCCGAAATGGCCGATCTATGAGTCGAAGTGTATGCAACAGGCGCTGGCGGGGAGCGGAATAGAGTGCCCTCCGCTCGATGACCGGATCATAGGTAAGTATCTCGAATACTATGAGCAGAGGTGGAGTTTTCCTGTCAAGACTTTCATGCCCTAGCCTCGATACCGTTTATTTAGTGGCGCGTTGATGTGCCCCCGGTTCTACGGAGTCGGTTTGCTCGACTCTTGGCTACGAAGTCATCGAAGGAGACTTGTTCGTGTCAAGAGATGGTCCTGCTGTCGGCCGGGGCCACCCAGGGTGTGAATGAGATTGCATAGTCATGCATAATCATCGCATGGTTGATTCCTCGGATGCGCTCCACTCGTCCGGGCCGGTCGTGCGAGTAGCGGTGGCCGGCGCCAGCGGGTATGCGGGCGGTGAAGTGTTGCGCCTGATGCTGGGGCATCCGGCCTATCGAACCGGGCGCCTCGTCATCGGGGCGCTGACCGCGGGAAGCAACACCGGAACCACGCTGGGGGAGTTGCAGCCGCATCTGCTGCCGCTGGCCGAACGGGTGCTGGCGCCGACTACGGTCGCCGAATTGGCCGGGCACGATGTAGTCTTTCTCGGCCTGCCGCACGGCCAGTCCGCGGCCATCGCCGCGCAGCTGCCCGATTCCACGGTGATCATCGATTGCGGCGCCGATTTCCGGCTCACCGACCCCGAAGTGTGGGAGAAATATTACGGTAGCCCGCATGCGGGCAGCTGGCCTTACGGCCTGCCCGAGTTGCCTGGTGGCCGGGAGAAACTGTGTGGTGCGACCCGGATCGCGGTCCCCGGGTGTTACCCGACCGTGGCCAGTCTCGCTCTGGCCCCTGCCTTGGCTGCGGGCATCGTGCAGCCCTCCGTGCAGGTGGTCGCGGTCAGCGGCACCTCGGGAGCGGGTCGCAAGCTGGATGTGGCGCTGCTGGGATCGGAGGTGATGGGCTCGGCGCGTGCTTACGGCATCGCGGGCGCGCACCGACACACTCCGGAGATCGCGCAGAACTTGACTGTGGTGGGTGGCGCGGACGTCGCGGTGTCGTTTACCCCGGTGCTCGCACCGATGCCGCGCGGTATCCTCGCCACCTGCACCGCGCCGACCGGCGTGGATACCGCGCAGGCGCGTGCGGTCTACGAGAAAGCTTATGCGGATGAACCTTTCGTGCACCTGCTGCCGGAAGGGGTGCTGCCGCAGACTGGTTCTGTGCTCGGTTCCAATTCGGTTGCCCTGCAGGTCGCGGTGGATGCCGCCGCGGGATTGCTGGTGGTGATCGGCGCGATCGATAACTTGACCAAGGGAACGGCGGGAGCCGCAGTGCAATCGATGAACCTGGCCCTCGGATTCGACGAGACCGCAGGACTTTCCACTGTAGGAGTAGCACCGTGACGGCAACCGATATCGCGATCGGCAAGTTGGTCCGGACCCAAGGTGTGACCGCGCCGCTCGGCTTCCGCGCGGCGGGTATCGCTGCGGGCATCAAGGCAGGCGGCAAGCCGGACCTCGCGCTAGTGTTCAATGAGGGCCCCGAGTACCCGGCCGCAGGCGTATTCACCCGTAACAAGGTGAAGGCGGCTCCGGTGCTGTGGTCACAGCAGGTGCTCACCGGCAAGCGGCTGCGCGCGGTGATCTTGAACTCTGGCGGTGCCAATGCCTGCACCGGTCCTGGCGGATTCCAGGACACGCACAAGACCGCGGAGGAACTCGCCGCCGCGCTGAGCAACTGGGGTACGGAGACCGGCGCGGGGGAGATCGCGGTCTGTTCGACCGGGCTGATCGGCGACCGGCTTCCGATGGCTACGCTGATCCCCGCGATCACCGAGATCGTGCACGAGATGGCAGGCGGCCTCTCTGGCGGCACCGAAGCCGCTCGCGCCATCATGACCACCGACACCGTGCCCAAAGAAGCGGCATTCCACCACAAGGACAAGTGGAACGTCGGTGGTATGGCCAAGGGTGCTGGCATGCTGGCCCCATCGCTGGCCACCATGTTGGTGGTGCTCACCACTGACGCTGTGGTCACCGCCGACCGGCTCGATCGCGCCTTGCGCGCCGCTACCGCGAGTACCTTCGACCGGCTCGACGTCGATGGCTCCTGCTCCACCAACGACACCGTGTTGCTGCTGGCCAACGGCGCCAGCGGGGTCACTCCTAGCCAGGAGGAACTCGATGCCGCTGTATTCGCGGTGTGTGACGATTTGGCCGCACAGCTGATGGCTGATGCCGAGGGCGTCACCAAGCGGGTGCTGGTCACTGTGGCGGGCGCGGTCAGCGCAGACGAGGCGGTGACCGCGGCGCGTACCGTCGCCCGCGACAGCCTGGTCAAGACGGCCCTGTTCGGCTCCGACCCGAACTGGGGTCGGGTACTTGCGGCGGTGGGTATGGCTCCGATCACGCTGGAGGCAGACCGGATTTCGGTGTCGTTCAACGGAAAACCGGTGTGCATCGATGGCATCGGAGCGCCGGGTGCCCGAGAGGTGGACTTGTCAGGCAGTGATATCGATGTGCTGATCGACCTGAATGTCGGCTCCGCGCGCGCGACCATCCGTACTACGGACCTCTCGCACGGGTATGTCGAAGAGAACTCGGCGTACAGCTCATGAACAATCAGATGCTGCATACACTTTCCGCGCTGGACAAGGCGCATGTTCTGGCCGACGCCCTGCCTTGGTTGCAGAAGTTCCGGGACAAGATCGTCGTGGTCAAATACGGCGGCAACGCCATGATCGATGAAGAACTCAAACGGGCTTTCGCCGCCGATATGGCTTTCCTGCGTACGGTCGGCGTACACCCGGTGGTAGTGCACGGCGGCGGCCCGCAGATCACCGCAATGCTGCGCCGACTCGGCCTGCAAGGGGAATTCCGCGGTGGCTTCCGGGTGACCACTCCCGAGGTGATGGATGTCGTGCGGATGGTGCTGTTCGGTCAGGTCGGCCGGGAACTGGTGGGCTTGATCAACGCGCACGGACCGTACGCGGTCGGCATCTCCGGCGAGGATGCCGGGCTGTTCACCGCGACCCGCCGTGGCGTCGAAGTGGACGGTGAGCTGACCGACATCGGTCTGGTCGGCGATGTCAGCGAGGTGAACCCGGACGCTGTGCTCGATCTGATCGGCGCAGGACGTATTCCAGTGGTCTCGACCATCGCCCCGGACGCCGACGGCGTGGTGCACAACATCAATGCCGATACCGCCGCCGCGGCGCTCGCTGCCGGTATCGGCGCGGAGAAGCTGGTGGTGCTCACCGACGTCGAGGGCCTGTACACGAACTGGCCGGACCCGTCGTCGCTGACCACGCGGATCGACGCGGCCGCGTTGGCGGAGTTGCTCCCACGTTTGGATGCGGGCATGGTGCCCAAGATGGAAGCCTGCTTGCGTGCCGTGCGAGCGGGTGTGCCGACCGCGCATGTGATCGATGGCCGGACCCCGCACGCGGTGTTGTTGGAACTGTTCACAGGAGAAGGAATCGGAACGATGGTGACGCCCGCTTCGCTCGACCCGAGCGGCTCACCCGCGGCGAATGGAACGAAACAATGAGCACAGCCGAACTCCAGCAGCGGTGGTCCGCCGCGCTGATGAACAACTATGGCACGCCCAAGGTCGCACTGGTGCGTGGCTCCGGCGCTGAGGTCTATGACGCTGAGGGCGAACGCTACCTCGATCTCCTCGGCGGCATCGCGGTCAACAGTCTGGGTCATGCGCATCCCGCGATCCTGGAGGCGGTTACCCAGCAAATCGGCACATTGGGGCATGTATCGAATCTGTACGCCACCGAGCCGGTGATCGAGCTGGCAGAGCGGCTGCTCGCGCACTTCGGCGACGGCGGGGGCCGAGCATTCTTCTGCAATTCCGGTACTGAGGCTGTCGAGGCAGCGTTCAAGATCGCCCGGCTGACCGGGCGGCGCACCATCGTCGCGTGCGAAGAGGCATTCCACGGCCGGACGATGGGGGCGCTCGCACTCACTGGACAACAAGCCAAACGGACACCGTTCGAGCCGATGCCGCCCGGTGTGACGCATGTGCCCTACGGTGATGCCGCGGCGTTGGACGCCGTAGTCGGCGCGGATACCGCCGCAGTGTTCCTCGAACCGATCATGGGAGAGAGCGGCGTGGTGGTGCCGCCGCTGGACTACCTGGCCGAGGCGCGCGAGATCACCGCACGCAGTGGTGCATTGCTGGTGCTCGACGAGGTACAGACCGGTATCGGCCGCACCGGCACGTTCTACGCGCACCAAGCCGCGGGCGTCGTGCCGGACGTGATCACTCTGGCCAAGGGCCTCGGCGGTGGTTTGCCCATCGGCGCGGTGTTGGCCAACGGACGGGCGGCGGATCTGCTCACGCCCGGTTCGCACGGCACGACTTTCGGCGGCAATCCGGTATGCGTGGCGGCCGCGCTCGCGGTGCTGCGCACGATCAACGATACCGATCTGCTCGCACATGTGGAGTTGGTCGGCAAGCGGCTCAGCGATGGTATCGAGTTGTTGCGGCATCCGCTGGTCGCTCAGGTGCGCGGCGCGGGACTATTGCTGGGCATCGTGCTCACCGATGCGCTGTCGGCGCAGGTCGAGGCACGGGCGCGGTCTGCGGGATATCTGGTCAATCCGGCTAAACCTGATGTGATCAGGCTTGCGCCGCCGCTGGTGCTTACCGAGACCCAGGCGGACAGTTTCGTCGCGGATCTGCCGAAGATCCTGGACGGCGCCATTGAAGATGCGAAAGGTGTTGTGGCGCAATGATTTCTGAGCGGGTACGGCATTTCCTGCGTGATGATGATGTCAGTCCGGCCGAGCAGGCCGAGATTCTCGCCCTCGCGGTCGAGCTCAAGCAGGCGCCGCTGTCGCGGCAACCGCTGGCGGGCCCACGCGGTGTCGGCGTGATCTTCGAGAAGAACTCCACCCGCACCAGATTCTCCTTCGAGATAGGCATCGCCCAGCTCGGCGGGCATGCGGTAGTCGTAGACGGTCGCGATACCCAGTTGGGACGGGAAGAGACGCTCGGCGACACCGGTCAGGTGCTCTCGCGCTATGTCGATGCGATCGTATGGCGCACTTTCGAGCAGTCCAGGCTCGACGAGATGGTCGAAACCGCTACGGTCCCGGTGGTCAACGCGTTGTCCAACGAGTTCCATCCGTGTCAGGTGCTCGCGGATCTGCAGACCCTGACCGAGCACTATGGCGACCTGAAAGGGCGCGAACTGGCCTACTTCGGTGACGGCGCCAACAACATGGCGCACTCGCTGCTGCTCGGTGGTGTCACCGCAGGGTTGAATGTGACTATCGCCGCACCTATCGGATTCGAGCCGCTGCCCTGGATCATGGAGGCCGCGCGCAAGCGGGCCGCCGAGACCGGCGCTACCATCACCGTGACCGACGATCCGATCGCTGCGGCAGAGGGTGCAGACGCGCTGGTCACGGATACTTGGACTTCGATGGGCCAGGAGAACGACGGCCTGGACCGAGTCGGGCCGTTTCGGCTGTTCCAGCTCAATGACGATTTGCTCACCCGCGCTCGGCCGAAGGCAGTGGTACTGCACTGCCTGCCCGCGCATCGTGGGGGGGAGATCACCGACGAGGTGCTCGACGGGCCGCACAGCGTGGTCTGGGACGAGGCCGAGAACCGGCTGCACGCGCAGAAGGCGCTGCTTGTCTGGCTGTTGGAGCGACGATACGGGGGTGCGGCGTGACCGCGCAGGGCCCCGCTCACGCGCGGACGTATCGCGTCGAGCCGAGTGGGATGGCGCGGTGAGTGTCTCGCAGTCGACATCGGACAAGGGTGGTCCGACGATCGCGCGTACCCGTGCGGGCAGGCAGTCACGCATCGTCGAATTACTGTCCGCGCATACGGTGCGCAGCCAGACGGAGCTGGCGGCGCTGCTCGCGGCCGAAGGAATCGAGACCACTCAGGCGACCCTTTCTCGGGATCTGGACGAACTGGGTGCGGTAAAGCTGCGTGCTGCTGATGGCGGCGCGGGTATCTATGTGGTGCCTGAGGACGGCAGCCCGGTCCGTGGCGTGACCGGTGGCACCGGCAGGCTGTCCAAGCTGCTCGGTGATCTGCTCGTGTCCACCGACTCCAGTGGCAATATCGCGGTTCTGCGCACTCCGCCCGGCGCCGCCCATTACCTGGCCAGTGCGCTCGATCGTGCTGCCCTGACCTATATCGTCGGCACCATCGCCGGTGACGACACCATCGCTGTCATCGCGCGCGAACCCCTGACCGGCGCTGAGCTGGCCGCGAAGATCGAACAACTCGCCTGAGCTCGAGCCTGTGGTCGCATGCCGGATCGGCTTTGGGTGCCAAGGTCTTTCTGGCATGTGGTTGCCGGAACGCGGGGTAGTGGTTGTATCAGGATGTAGGCATAGCCGTTGTCCCTGTTGAGGGCCGACACCCGATTGTGAATGAGCT
This sequence comes from Nocardia sp. TBRC8007, assembly GCF_056629435.1. Classification (NCBI taxonomy): domain Bacteria; kingdom Bacillati; phylum Actinomycetota; class Actinomycetes; order Mycobacteriales; family Nocardiaceae; genus Nocardia; species Nocardia sp. TBRC8007. The sequence goes on from NZ_JBWSOR010000001.1 coordinate 592,326, forward strand.
TGCATCATCATGCATAATCATTTGTGGGACGGCGCGGGCCGCTGTGGTGGAGGCCGGTCCGGGTCACGTCTACGCGCGACTACGCACGTGGGCAGCTACAGCAACTACGCAGATGAGCATCGAAATCGAGGAGCACACGAACATGTCCGAGCGCGTCGTACTCGCCTACTCCGGTGGGCTGGATACCTCCGTCGCGATCAGCTGGATCGGCAAGGAGACCGGTGCCGAGGTGGTAGCCGTGGCTATCGATCTCGGTCAGGGTGGCGAAGACATGAACGTGATACGCCAGCGCGCACTGGACTGCGGCGCTGTCGAGGCGGTTGTGGTCGATGCCCGTGAGGAATTCGCCAATGGGTACTGTCTGCCCACCATCCAGGCCAATGCGATGTATATGGACCAGTACCCGCTGGTGTCCGCTATCAGTCGCCCGCTGATCGTCAAGCACCTGGTCGAGGCCGCCAAGTTCCACGGTGCGGGCACTGTCGCCCACGGCTGCACCGGCAAGGGCAACGACCAGGTCCGCTTCGAAGTCGGCATCGGCGCGCTCGCGCCCGATCTGACGGTAATCGCTCCGGTGCGCGACTACGCATGGACCAGGGAGAAGGCCATCGCATTCGCCGAAGAGAACGCGCTGCCGATCAATGTCACCAAGAAGTCGCCGTTCTCCGTCGATCAGAACGTGTGGGGTCGCGCGGTGGAGACCGGGTTCCTCGAAGATCTGTGGAATGCCCCGACCAAGGACGTGTACGACTACACCGCTGATCCGACGGTCAACTTCGAGGCCCCCGATGAACTCATCGTCACGTTCGACAAAGGTGTTCCGGTAGCCATCGACAGCCGTCCGGTCAGCGTGCTGGAGGCCATCGTCGAGCTGAACCACCGCGCCGGTCGCCAAGGTGTGGGTCGGCTGGACATGGTCGAAGACCGGCTGGTCGGCATCAAGAGCCGGGAGATATACGAGGCGCCCGGTGCGATCGCGCTGATCACCGCGCATCAGGCCCTGGAAAATGTCACCATCGAGCGCGAGCTGGGCCGTTACAAGCGGCAGGTCGAGCAGCGTTGGGGCGAGCTGGCCTACGATGGACTCTGGTTCTCCCCGCTCAAGCGGGCGCTGGACGCTTTCATCGCCGATACCCAGCAGCAGGTCTCCGGTGATATCCGCATGGTCTTGCACGGCGGCTCCGCCGTGGTCAACGGTCGTCGTTCGGAGCAATCGCTCTACGATTTCAACCTCGCGACCTACGACGAGGGCGACACCTTCGACCAGTCACTGGCCAAGGGCTTCGTGCAGATCCACGGCCTGTCGTCCAAGGTCGCCGCACGCCGTGACCTGAACCAGAAGTAATCCCCCGACGCAGGACCTGGCCACACATCCTGCGGCACTTGACCAGCACGGCCCGAATCCTGGAGAGGCGGACATGACGCAGAGCGGCAGCACCAACCAAGGCACACTCTGGGGCGGTCGATTCGCTTCAGGACCAGCCGAGGCTATGGCCGCGCTGAGCAAGTCGACGCACTTCGACTGGGCGCTGGCCCGCTACGACATCCGCGCGTCCAAGGCACATGCTCGGGTGCTGCACAAGGCGGGGCTGCTGTCGGAGACTGATCTATCCGCCATGCTGGCCGGGCTGGATCAGCTCGCGGTGGACGTGGATTCGGGTGCGTTCGGTCCTGCCGACTCCGACGAAGATGTGCACGGTGCGCTGGAACGAGGCCTGATCGAACGGGTCGGCGCCGAGCTAGGTGGCAGGCTGCGGGCGGGACGCTCACGCAATGACCAGGTGGCGACCCTGTTCCGGATGTGGTTACGCGACGGCGTACGCCGGGTAGCGGCGGGTGTGCTCGCTGTGGTGGACGCGCTGGTCGACCAGGCTGCCGCGCACCCGGATGCGGTGATGCCGGGTAAAACCCATCTGCAGGCCGCCCAGCCAGTGCTTTTGGCTCACCATCTGCTCGCGCACGCGCATCCGCTGCTGCGTGATCTCGACCGGCTGCGCGACTTCGACCGTAGAGCAGCGGTGTCACCCTATGGTTCCGGCGCACTGGCGGGCTCCTCGCTCGGCCTCGATCCAGAGGTGATCGCTGCGGAGCTGGATTTCGTGGCCGCCGCCGCCAATTCGATCGATGCCACCTCCGCGCGGGACTTCGCCGCTGAAGCGGCGTTCGTGCTCGCTATGATCGCTGTCGACCTGAGTAGGATGGCTGAAGAGATCATTCTGTGGAGTACACCGGAATTCGGCTATGTAACCCTCGCCGACGCTTGGTCGACAGGCTCCTCGATCATGCCGCAGAAGAAGAATCCGGATGTCTCCGAACTCACTCGCGGTAAGGCGGGCAGGCTGATCGGTAATCTCACCGGTTTGCTGGCCACTCTCAAAGCCCAACCGCTGGCCTATAACCGTGATCTCCAAGAAGACAAGGAACCCTTGTTCGACTCGGTCACACAGCTCGAGTTGCTGCTTCCCGCTATGGCGGGGTCGGTCGCCACACTGACCTTCCATACCGACCGGATGGCCGAACTCGCGCCCGCCGGTTTTACACTGGCCACCGATATCGCCGAATGGCTTGTCCGCCGAGGTGTGCCGTTCCGCGTCGCGCACGAGGCGGCGGGCGCGTGCGTGCGTGCCGCCGAGTCCCGTGGGGTCGGTCTCGACGAACTCACCGACGAGGAGTTCACCGCCATCGACCCGGCGCTGACCGGACAAGTGCGTGAGGTGCTCACTGTGCCTGGGTCCATCGCCTCCCGTAATGCCAAGGGAGGAACGGCGGGTGCGCAGGTCATGACACAGTTGCAGGAGGTACGCGCAGCTGCGGTCGCGGCGCGCGCCTGGCTGAGCTGAACCGGTCAGACCTCTGTGGGGCTCCGAGCGAGCTACACACGATACCTGACGTTGGCTACGCTGCGACAATGACTTCGTTGCTGCTCGCGCTAGCCATTGTCACCGAGGTCACCGCGACCGTTTCACTGAAACTCTCCGACGGGTTCACCAAGGTGACCCCCTCGATCGTCGTGGTCGTCGGCTACTGTGCGGCCTTCTTCTTCTTGGCGCAAGCACTGAAGCGCGGTATACCGATCGGGGTGGCCTATGGAGTCTGGTCGGCGGTCGGTGTCGCGGTGATCGCGCTGATCGGCGTGCTGTTCCTGGATGAACGACTGAGCCCGGTGCAGGTCGGTGGCATCGCGTTGGTAATCCTCGGTGTACTGGCACTGGAACTCGGTGATGTGCACTGATTTCCCTGATACGACTTGCTCAGTCCGCATGCGCCGGGCTTCCCCACGCTGACTTGTGCTGCTGAGACGCACCGATCGGCGCGACCGGATCAATCCGTCACGCGAACTGGATATCCCGCGTTGCCGAGTGCGGTAAGCACCTCGTCACGATGGCTGGAGCCCTTAGTTTCCAGAGTCAGTCCCACCTCGACCTCGTCGATCGCCAGCCAGGTGCCGGTGCGAGAATGAACCACGTCGACAACACTGGCGGCGGTTTTTCCGATAACGGCCAGCAACGCGCCGAGCGCGCCGGGGCGATCGGAGATGGTCACGCGTACCGCGAGATAACGGCCTGCCGCGCTCAGTCCGTGCCCGACCAGACGGGTCAGGAGCAATGGGTCGATATTGCCGCCGGACAGGATTGCGCAGACCGGGCCGCGCAGTTCGAGTTCCTCTGGTGTGGAACTCATCAGCGCGGCGACCGCCGCGGCACCAGCGGGTTCCACAATCAGCTTCGCGCGTTCCAGACACAGCAGCAGTGCCTGCGACAGTGCTTCCTCATCGACTGTCACAATGGCCGAAACGTACTGGGCTACTTCGGTGAACGGTACGACGCCCGGTCGGCCGACCGCAATGCCATCGGCCATCGTCGACATCCGGGCGACCCGGACCGGCCGACCCACCGCCAGTGACTCCGGCCATGCGGCCGCTCCCGCGGCTTGGACTCCGATCACACGCACATCCGGCGCCAAGTGCCGCAGGGCGACCGCGATGCCTGCCAGCAGTCCGCCACCGCCGGTGGGCACCAGTACCGTGCCAAGGCTGGGTAGTTGCTCCAGCAACTCCAGTGCGACACTCGCCTGTCCGGCCACAATGTCGGGGTGGTCGAACGGGTGGATCAGGGTCGCCCCGGTCCGGTCGGTGAAGTCCATCGCGGCGTCAAGCGATTCGTCGATGGTCTCGCCGATCTGATGCACCTGGGCGCCATACGCTTTGGTTGCCATCAGCTTTGGTAATGATGCCCCGATCGGCATGAACACCGTCGACTCGATACCGAGTTCGGTCGCTGCCCACGCGACCCCTTGCGCGTGATTGCCCGCGCTTGCCGCGACGACGCCATGTGCCCGTGATTTCTGCGGCAGGTTCGCGATCCGGTTGTAGGCGCCGCGCGGTTTGAACGAACCGGTTCGCTGCAAGTTCTCACACTTCAACCACACCTCGGTGTTCGCTCGCTCGGATAACACGCGAGATGCCACTAGCGGCGTGTGCCGGACCACCGGAGCCAGCAGCTGCATCGCTGCCTGGATCTGGTCCATTTCTACCGATTCCATACCGCCATGTTGCCATCTCCGGCAGCACTCACCGGCAGGTGGCAGTGTTCGCCCGGCGGATGCTGGCGATCAGGCGGTCCGAGCGAGACGGTGAGCGAGCACGCTCAGCCGGGTGAGACGAGCGTCGCCGAGCGGAGTAAGTTTGCCGCCCAAGCGATTGGTGATGAAGCCGAGCGACATTCCGGTTGCGGGATCGGCGAAACCTCCTGAGCCACCGAGACCGAAATGGCCGAAAGCCGAGATCGGATCTTGTTTGGATGGTTTCATCGGCACGCCGTGATAGCCCATGGCCCATGGGACGCGGAAGGCCAGCACGTAGTCGGGGGTGAACACCTGTCGTCGCGTCATCTGCTCGATGGTGTCCTGGCGCAGCAACTGGTATCCACCGAGCTGCCCGCCATTGGCGAGGGCACCGTACACGCGAGCCAGCGCGCGAGCGGAGAAGACCCCATTGAGGCCGGGCATTACCGAATCGTGCAGGCGTGGATCGGCAACTAGATCGGCGAAACCCTCCGGCATGGTTTCAGCGGCGGCCGCGAAGCGGGTACGGGTGAGCAATCGGGAGCTGCGTTCCCAGCTCATGCCCGCCACGGTCAGGCGAGGGAAGTTGGTAGCGATGCGTTCGCGCTCGGCGAGCGGAACCCGGAACCACAGTTCTTCGGCCGCGAGTGGCTGTGCGACCTCTGTGCGCAGTGCGTCCTCGAATTCAGCTCCGCTGACCCGGCGCACCAGCTCGGCGGCCAGGTGACCGTAGGTGATGCCGTGATAACCACTGGTCACTTCATGTCGTGCGTCGGGTGGGGCAGCGGCAAGAGCCGCGGTCACCGCCGCGTCATCGAAGAATTGCTCGGCAGGTCCGGAGAGCAGTCCACGTAGCCGGTGCAGCCCGGCCCGGTGGGTGAGCATCGCGCGTACGGTGATGCGGTCTTTGCCGGCGGCCGCGAACTCTGGCCAGTAGGTCGCGAGCGGCTCGTCGTAGTCGATCAGGCCTCGCTCGGCCAATCTGTGCACGAGCGTGCTGGCAATGCCCTTGCTCGTGGAATATGTCATCGCGACGGTATTGTGTGCCCACGGTACGCCAGGGTGTGCGAAGCCTGCCCAGACATCTACCACCGGTTCGCCGTGCAGGTAGACCGTCAGCGCCCCGCCGCCGTCGGAAGGTCGCCGGAAAAGCCGGTCGAACTCGACAACCAGGCGCGCGAAGCGGCGATCGACGAACTGTGCTGTCGAAGCGGTCATGGGAACTCCCTGTCGTACTGATCTATTCAGCATGGTATGCCCCAGCGTGTGCGGTTGATTCGCGCTGCGGAGAGTCCGTGCCCAGTCGATGGGCTGGTGCTCGATGCGTTCCTGATCCGGGATGCCGCCCGGCCATTACGGGTCATCGCACGGCACTAAGGGGAACCGATCTGCCACAATGTGTGAGCTGAGCGGCCAAAAGCGTCAGGGTTCCGCCTGACGGTAGGCCTGCTCGGCGACCTCGAGAACACCGGTCAGCCATGGTGTATAAGCGTCCGGGTCCTCTACTAGAGCGGCGTGTAGCGCATCCGGTCGGATCCAGGTGTAGTCGAGGACTTCGGCCGGATCGGGCCGAAGCGGGGCGACCGCCGCCCGACCGATCAGCACATGATCCCATTCGAACTCGACGCGGCCGGTGCTCGGGTCCGTGGCGTGATAATGGTAGATCCCAGCCTCGATGAGCGTGGCGCGCAATCCCATTTCCTGCTCCAGCCGCCGTGCCGCCGCGGTGGTGATTGATTCACCGGGAGCGGGGTGGCCACAGCAGGTATTGGCCCAGAGCGCGGGAAACCTGGACTTTTCCCGCGCGCGTTGTTGTAAGAGCGTCTGGCCGGTGGCGTCGAAGAGCAATACGGAGAACGCACGATGCAGCAGCCCCGGAGGTCGATGGGCCTGCGCGACCGAACAGGTGCCGATCGTTCGCCCGGAATCGTCGACGAGTTCGACGGGCAGAGCCTCACGGTCGATGCTCGGTCGGCTTGGGGTGTCGGTCATCTGTCTACCTTATCGACGGCGATCGAGCTCGGGTCGAGCATCGAATCCGTTATGCGGGCCGGCCGTGTCGGCCGTGTGCGGGGCCGGACGCGAACATCCGGCATGTGACATGTCACAGCAGACACATAATGGACACCAGATATGGGATGCTCGTCTGAACATCTCAGTGTATGCGGCGTGTCACGTTCTAGGGTAGGGGCCAGGAGCGATGGTGAAGTTGAGTGCGAAGGATGTCACGGGCTCGGTGCAGCGGTTGTTGGCGACCGCGCAGAACGGCCTGGAAGTCATCCGCTTCGGTGGATTGAGCCATGATGTCGAATCGTCGCCGTTCGAGGTTGTCGAACGGCGACGCATGTACCGGTTGCGGCGTTATTTCCCTGAGGACACCACCCCCGGTCGTCCGGTGGCTCTGCTGGTTCCTCCGCTAATGGTGAATGCCGATATCTGGGACGTGAACGCCGAAGGTGGTGCCGTCGGTATGTTGAATCGAGGCGGAATCGACTGCTGGGTGGTCGATTTCGGTTCGCCTGCGAGTGAGGAGGGTGGTTGGCAGCGCGACCTCGCCGACCACGTGCTCGCTATCAGCAGCGCCATTGATACCGTCACCGAGGTCACCGGTGGTGGCGTGCACCTGATGGGCTATTCCCAGGGCGGCATGTTCGCTTATCAGACCACAGCCTACCGGTACGGCAAGGGTGTGGACAGCATCGTGACTTTCGGTAGCCCGGTCGATATCGTTGCGGGCATTCCGTTCGGGTTGCCTTACGACATGGTCTCCGACGTCGCCGATTTCCTGGCCGACCATGTAGTCACCCGGTTGCCGATCACCGATTTCATGGTGCGGACGGGTTTCCAGCTGCTCGATCCGGTGAAGACGGCCAAGTCCAGAATCGATTTCCTGCGTCAGCTACACGACCGTGAAGCTCTGCTACCGAAAGAGCGGCAACGCCGCTTCCTCAACAGCGAAGGTTGGGTCGGTTATGCGGGCCCGGCCGCAGCGGATCTGCTCAAGCAATTCGTCGCGCACAACCGGTTGATGCTCGGTGGTTTCGTGATCCGCGATCAGCCGATCTCACTGGCCGAGCTGAAATGCCCGATCCTGGCATTCGTGGGCGAAGTCGACGATATCGGCCAGCCCGCGGCTGTGCGCGGTATCGTGCGCGCCGCGCCGAATGCGGAGGTCTATGAGGCAACTCTGGTCGCGGGACATTTTGGTTTGGTGGCCGGGAGCATGGCCACCAATCACACTTGGCCGCTGGTACGAGAGTGGGTCGAATGGATGAGCAGCGGCAAATCGCTGCCCTCTGAGATCACGCCGATGACAGAGTATGCGGCGAGCAATCGCCCGCGTTCGGCGGCTACCCGGATGATCCACACCGCCGCGAGCCTGGCCGAGGCGGGTACCGGGGTGGGGAAGGCTCTGGAGGGCATCGCGAACAACACGGTGCGCGGTTCGATCGAATTGGCCGGTGAGGCGGCCCGGGCGCTGCCCAGGTTGGCTCGTCTCGGCATGATCCAGCCGCACACCAGGATCTCGCTCGGCAGGTTACTCGCCGAGCAGGCCCGCCGCGCGCCGCTGCGGGACCTTTTTCTGTTCGATGACCGGGTGCACACCAATGCGGCGGTCAGTACGCGCATCGACAATGTGGTGCGTGGTCTCGTCTCGGCTGGTGTGCGTCCTGCGATGCGCGTCGGTGTGGTGATGGAAACTCGACCGAGTGCGCTGGCGGCAGTTGCGGCGCTTTCCCGGATCGGTGCCGTTGCGGTGTTGCTGGCCCCTGGTAGCAAACTGGACCGAGCGATCGAACTGACCGGTTCCGAAGCCTTGATCGCGGATCCGGAGAATCTGCGCCAGGCCGCCGCGACGGGGTTCAGAGTGCTGGTGCTCGGTGGTGGCGCCGCCCGCGAACTAGGAGTTCCCGCCGACGATCGGATCATCGATCTGGAGCAGATCGATCCCGCCGAGGTGTCGCTACCCGCCTGGTACCGGCCGGACCCGGGGTTGGCCAGAGAGCTGGCTTTCGTACTCGTCACGGGTGCGGGCGAGCGGCTGGAAGCAAAGTACATCACCAACTATCGTTGGGCGCTGTCGGCGTTCGGCACCGCGACCACCGCCGATCTCAACCGCAGGGATACGGTGTATTGCCTTGCGCCACTGCATCATTCTTCTGGCTTGCTGGTCAGTATCGGCGGAGCTGTCGCAGGCGGGAGCAGAATAGCGCTGGCGCGGTCGCTGGACCCGGTGCGCTTCGCCGAAGAAGTTCATCGCTTCGGTGTCACCGTGGTGACCTACACCTGGACCATGCTGCGTGACATCCTCGACGCCGAGGTCTTCCCGGTAGGGCACCGCCACCCGATCCGGTTGTTCATCGGTTCCGGGATGCCTGCTGGGCTGTGGCGCCGCACCGTCGAGCAGTTCGAGCCCGCCCGCGTGCTGGAGTTCTACGCATCGATCGAAGGCGATGTGGTGTTGGCCAACGTAACCGGGATGAAGCGTGGCTGTAAGGGAAGGCCGGTCCCCGGCACCGCGAAGGTTGAACTGGTCTCCTGTGATCCGCTCACCAAACAAATTCGGGTCGATGATGCCGGTTTCGCCCGGCGCTGCGCGGATAACGAGGTCGGATTGCTGATCGGCAAGGCTTCGGAGGAAACCGACCTCTCGGCGGGAGGTTTACGCGGGGTGTTCGCCGCGGGCGATTCATGGATGCCTACGGAAAACTTGTTCCGCCGTGACAGTGATGGGGACTATTGGCTGATCGACCGCGCGGACACAGTGATTCGTACCCGCCGCGGCCCAGTCTTCGGTCAGCCGATCGCCGATGTGCTCAACGACATCACCGCGGTCGATCTGGACGTCGTCTATGGGCTCGATGCCGGCGACTACCGTCTCGCGGTAGCGGCAGTGAGCGTGCGCAAAGGTCTGCGGCTCGAACCGCAGGAGGTCACCGAAGCATTGCGTGCGTTGGAGCCGGACCAGCGTCCAGACGTGGTGTACTTGGTGGACGATATCCCGCGCAGCCCGTCTTATCGCCCCTCCGCCGGCGCTGTGCAGGCGGCAGGTCGACCGGAGCCGGGGCCGAGTACTTGGTGGTACAACCGGGATTCCGACCTCTACGAGATTCTCACCGAAGAACAGGCGCCGATACTGTTCGGCGGCTGAGGATGCGCGGCGCCGGCAGGCGCTGGGGCATCGGCCGCGGTATCGAAGTGCCGGGTTCTCGGGCACACGTGGTTCGGTGCCATGCCCATGCCCATGCCCATGCCCATGCCCATGCCCATGCAGTGCAGTGTCGACGCGTGTCTTGGACGGTTTCCGGTCCGGCTCGTCCGGAAGGTAGGTTTCTGGTATGCCTGAGCACACCACCTTGGACGCCACACTGTTGAACCTGCTGGCCTGCCCACAGGACAAGGGACCGTTGTGGCTGGTTCGCGCGGCCGATGGCACTGCGCAGCTCTACAACCCACGCTTGCGCCGGGCATACGCCGTGGAGAACGGCATCCCGGTGTTGCTCATTGATGAGGCCAGGGACGTCACCGATGCCGAACATGAGACGTTCATCGCTGTGCAAGCCGGTGTCTGACCCTGCGCGCATTCCGCTGCCGCCGAGGATGTGCGGTGGTCAGTTACAGGGTGATCGAGCTGCCGTAGCATCGTGGTTCTGGCGATTCGGGTCCTGACGATCCGCGGACCGGGACTTCGGTTCTGGTCCGATGCCGTCCAACCCGATATCGCCGGTCAGGTAGCGCTGTATTGTGGGCCCCACCGCAGTGGCGAGGTCGAGTACCGGCATAGCAGCCAGCGGTTCGACACCGATGATCTTGCGACCCACCAGGACACCGATCATCTGTGAGGCAACCAGCGCGACCCGGCCACGGCCGTCGTCGTCTGGGGTGGCGATGCGTTTGCGGACGCGTTCCAGCACCACTTCCAGCAGGAATTTCCTGGCCAAAGCTGGGGCGTCGCCGCCGGCCAGGATGCTGCGCACCACCGCGACGATACCGGGGCCCGCAGGGGAATCCCACATTGTGACCACCGCGCGAATGATGTTCTCGCCCAATTGGTCCAATGGCGCCGAATCGATGATCCGCAATATCGACTCCGGATCCACCGGAAGATCCACCACCGCGGCGAACAGTTGTTGCTTGGTGCCGAAATAGTGGTGCACCAGGGCTGGATCGACACCGGCATCGGCGGCGATCGCGCGTACTGAGGTCTTGTCGAAGCCGACGTCGGCGAAACGTGCGCGGGCGGCCGCGAGGATGGCCTCGCGGGCGCCCGACTGCCCCGGTCGGCGGCCGGTGCGGGTGGAACTCGTAGTGCTATGGGAACTGTTTCCTGTCGTCATGTGGTCCGCCGACGTAGTGTCGCCGTACCGAGGCACAAGGCGACGATCGAGAATCCGGCAATGATGCTCAGGTCACGCCACAGCTCGCCGGTGGCATCAGGGCTCGTCGAAACCTGTTGCAGTGCATCGACCGCGTAGCTCAACGGCATCACGTTGCTGATCACCTCCAGCCAACCGGGCAGCTGGCCGCGGGGAACAAGTAAACCGCACAGGAAGATCTGCGGCGCGACCACGACCGGCATGAACTGTACGGCTTGGAATTCGGTACGCGCGAATGCGCTTGCCAGTAGACCCAATGCCACCCCACATATCGCGACAACCACCGCGATCAGTATGACCCAGCCGGGGTTGCCCGCTGCGTCGAGCCCGAGCAGGCCGAAAGAGACCAGGCAGGCGACTGTTGCTTGGGCGCCTGCCGCCAGGGAGAAGGCGGTGCCGTATCCGGCCAGCAGATCGAGCTTCGACAACGGTGTCGACAACAATCGCTCCAATGTGCCCGACGTACGTTCTCGCTGCATGGCGATCGCGGTGATCAGGAACATCACGATGAACGGCAGGATGCCGAGCATGCTGATGCCGACTCGGTCGAACAGTGAGAATGGTTTCGTCGGGTCGGTCGGAGTGTCCGCGTAGATAAAGTACAACAGCGCCATCAGTAGGGCAGGCACCACCAGAATCATGGCGACGGTGCGGTGGTCGTTGCCCAGCTGGCGCAGGATGCGGCCGGTGGTCGCGATATAGGGCCGCAGAGTCGGCGCCTGTCGTGGTATGGACTCCAGGGTGGCGGTCATGCGTTCGATCCCATCGTGATCAGGGTGAGGAAGGCAGTCTCTAGGTTTTGTTCGCCGGTCTGCGCGCGCAGCTCGTCTGGGCTGAGTTGGGCGAGTAGGTGGCCTTCTCGAATCAGCAGCAGCCGGTCGCAGTGCTCGGCCTCGTCCATGACATGACTGGACACCAGTAGCGTCGTCCCCTTCGCGGCCAGTTCATGGAACTGTTTCCAGAGCTCGACCCGCAACACCGGGTCCAGGCCGACTGTTGGTTCGTCCATTACCAGTACTTCGGGCTGGGCGACCAGGGCGCATGCGAGTGATGCGCGGGTCTGTTGTCCGCCGGAGAGTTCGTCGCCACGTTGGCGAGCCTGCGCTTGCAAGCCGACGGCTGTGATTGCGTCATCGATATCACCGCGAGTACGGCCATAGAGCGCGGCGAAGTACGCGACGTTTTCGCGGACGCTGATATCGGAGTAGACGCTCGGCGCCTGGGTGACATAACCGATCCGATGCCGTAGTGCCGCCGAGCCTGCCGGGAGGTCGAGCGCGTAGACCTCTCCCGACTCGATGATCTGGGTGCCGACGATACTGCGCATCAGCGTGGTCTTGCCGCAACCAGAGGGGCCGAGCAACCCGGTGATCGACCCGTGCGGGATGGTCAGCGAGACGTCGTGGAGCACTTCACGGCCGCCACGGCGGACCCGCAGGTTTCGGACTTCGATGGCGGGGGATGGAGAGTATTGCGGCATAGTAGCCTCAATTCATCTAGTGTTGAATTCACTAAGTGATGAATTTAGTAGGCCCGCGACGCTCAGACAAGAGTGCGGTCCGGATCAGTAGCCGTAGTGTGGTGGCAGCGCCCCTGCTGTCTCGTTCGGGTTCACGCCCACGAACTGGCCCACCGTGCCCGAGTCCGCACGCCACAGCAGGTGGTAGTGATACATGTTCAGGCAAAGGTAGATCGAGGCCGGACCATTGAACCGCATGGTCAGGCCGCACTGTGATGTTCGGTGGGGCCAGTCAGTGCGATGAGTGACCGCGAAATCGACGAGGGTACAGTTGCCGAGCCGATTCGACTGCGCACACGAGCAGGAGTTTCTAGCATAGACATTCGGCCGAATGGTAGGAGTGTCAGCAGTGAAAGCAGTCCGATACACCAGATACGGCCCGCCGGAGGTATTGGGCATCCACGAGGTCGATCGACCTGTTCCCCGAGCCGATGAAGTTCTTGTCGAAGTGCGTGCGTCCACGGTGACTTCGGCGGAAACGCTTATGCGACAGGGGCGGCCGATGTGGGGACGGTTGATAATCGGTCTCATTCGGCCGCGTGGGAACTGGCAGCGGCTCGGGCTAGAGCTGGCCGGAACTGTAGCAGCGGTCGGCGCGAATGTGCGTCGATTCGCGCCTGGTGACGAAGTATTCGGGTTCACCGGATTCGGTGTCGGGGCCTGTGCCCAGTACATCTGCCTGCCGGAAACCGCGTCCCTCGAGCACATGCCCACCGGTATCGATTTCGAACAAGCGGCCGCCGCCGTCGATGGCGCCTCTACCGCGCTCTATTTCCTGCGCGATCTGGCGCAGGTGCGCAGTGGGCAGCATGTTCTGGTCAACGGCGCATCCGGCAGTATCGGAACCTACGCGGTGCAGTTGGCCAAACATTTCGGTGCCGAGGTGACCGCAGTGTGTAGCGCTCGCAACGTCGATTTGGTGAGCGAACTCGGCGCCGACCGAATAATCGACTATGAAAAAGAAGACTTCACCGATCACCACAATACCTATGACGTCATCTTCGACACTGTTACCGCATACTCGTTCACTCGATGCCGACGAGCGCTGACAGCCCACGGCCGCTACCTCCCGACGACCGGTCTCACGAACTGGTTGCTCACCGCGGTGACCGCGTTGCGTAGGGGAAGGACGGTCAGGACAGGAATGTCCGTGGACAAGAGAGAGGCACTGCTTTTTCTGAAGGTTCTCATCGAGTCCGACCACCTTCGTATCGTCATCGACCGCAACTATTCGATGGATCGAATCGTCGACGCCCATCGATATGTCGGGCTGGGGCACAAAGTCGGCAATGTCACCGTCACCATTGCCCACTGAAGCAGCTTGCGGATCGCTGAAAGGTTCCTGCTGCTGCGCCACTCCGTGTGCGGAGCTCCCCGTCGGGTGGGCAGTCGCCACCTTGCCAGAGCAGTCCAGGACAATGCTCATGTGACCACCGAGGAACTCGCTGTCGAACCGTCTGCGGCTGCTCGGCGCCTACTCGGCGCGACATTGCGGTCAGGGCCGGTCGGGGTGCGGATCGTGGAAGTCGAGGCTTATGGGGGAGATCCGACAGGGCCGTGGCCGGACCAGGCTTCGCATTCGGGGCGCGGACGGACCGAGCGCAACGCCGTGATGTTCGGACCAGCGGGAGTGTTGTATGTGTACCTCAGCTATGGGATACACACCTGTGTGAATGTCACGAGCGGTCCGGACGGCACCGCCAGCGCCGTTCTGATCCGATCCGGTGAGGTGATCGAAGGGCTGACGGCGGCGCGAGGTCGGCGTCCGGCCGCCCGTTCCGATCTGGACTTGGCTCGCGGCCCAGGCAATCTCGGCAGTGTACTGGGTGTCACACTGAGCGACTACGGTACCGCGCTGTTCGATCCGTTCTCCCCGATTCGGCTGGAGCTGAGCGATTCGGTCGAGGCTACTGCGGTCGCCAGCGGCCCGAGGGTGGGCGTCAGCAGCGCAGCGGATGTGCCGTGGCGATTCTGGCTCTCTGATTCGCGGGCGGTGTCGGTCTACCGGCGCAGCCCACGTGCTCCCCTGTCCACGATGAAGCAGGCGTGACCGGTATGCCTCGGACCAGTGCGTCGCGTATGTCGCTCGCCCCGACGATGCTTGCCGCGGTGATATCCGTCCGCTCCGGAGCGCGGCGCGTCAGAACTATGAGCCGCTGCGGCCGTTCGACGACGCCGAGTCGCATCTGGAGCTGTGGACCGCGTACGGAAAGATAGGGCACTGTGAGCGGCGATATCATCGATGAACTGACCTGGCGCGGACTGATCGCGCAGTCCACCGACTTGGATGCCCTGCGCGTGGCGGTGGCCGCTGGACCGCTGACGCTTTATGCCGGCTTCGACCCCACCGCCGCCAGCCTGCACGCAGGCCACCTGGTGCCGTTGCTCGCGCTGAAACGTTTCCAGCGTGCTGGCCACCGTCCGATCGTGCTGGCAGGCGGCGCCACCGGGTTGATCGGCGACCCACGTGACGTCGGTGAGCGCACCATGAACTCGACTGACACTGTGGCGAGCTGGGCCGATCGGATCCGCGCCCAGTTGGAGCGTTTCGTGGATCTGAACGATTCTCCGACCGGAGCTGTCATCGTCGACAACATGGATTGGACAGGGTCACTGACCGCTGTCGATTTCTTGCGCGATATCGGCAAGCATTTCTCAGTGAATGTCATGTTGGCCAGGGACACCATCAAGCGACGCCTCGACGGCGAAGGCATTTCCTACACCGAGTTCAGCTACATGCTCTTACAGGCCAACGATTACCTGCAGCTACGCCGTAACTACAGCTGCACATTGCAAGTCGGAGGCTCCGACCAGTGGGGTAACATCATCGCTGGCGTGGAGCTCAACCGCCGTGTCGACGGTGTATCTGTGCATGCGCTGACTGTGCCACTGGTGACCTCGACCGACGGGAAGAAGTTCGGCAAGTCCACCGGCGGCGGCAGCCTATGGCTCGATCCGGAGATGACCAGCCCCTACGCTTGGTATCAGTACTTCGTGAACACAGCGGACGCCGATGTGGTGCGCTACCTGCGTTGGTTCACCTTCCTGTCCCGCGAAGAACTCGACGAGCTGGAACAGGCGACCGCCGAGCGACCGCACATGAGAGAAGCGCAGCGCAAGTTGGCTGCCGAGATGACGACCCTGGTACACGGTGCGGACAACACCCGCGCGGTCCAGTTGGCCAGCCATGCGCTGTTCGGTCGCGGTGAACTGCGCGACTTGGACGAGGCCACGCTCGGCGCCGCACTGCGCGAGACTACGACCGGCGGCGGGGTTGCGCAGACCAAGACCGGCGAGCCGAACACGATCGTGGATCTGCTTGTCGCGACCGGCCTGTGCGAGAGCCGTGGCGCCGCTCGGCGCGCCGTGAACGAAGGCGGAGCCTCGGTGAACAACGCCAAGATCTCCGACACCGAATGGACTCCCGCGGACACCGATTACCTGCATGGACGTTGGCTTGTGCTGCGCCGTGGCAAGAAGAACCTCGCCGGGGTATTGCGGGCAGAGGCATGACCAGCGCA